>CAYQND010000006.1:0-153177 GCA_964418895.1 uncultured Lentimicrobiaceae bacterium
GTCAGATAAAACCCCTGAAGGCTCCGTGGGGCGCATGCCCCACCGGAACCCTCATTCGGTTATACGTAATTCAGAAGGGCGACCCACAAGGGCCGCCCTTCTTGTTTTGGTGAAAATAGAATCAAAGGAAACAATGGAATTTCATAAAGACAGAAAACAAAAAACAGCCTGGCGGATGCCAAAGCTGTTTTTCAATTTTCCAAGATTGTGGAGGTTACCGGACTCGAACCGGCTACCTTCAGATTGCGAACCTGACGTTCTACCAGATGAACTAAACCCCCATCTTGAGCGAGCAAAATTACAAATAATGGGAATACTGCCAACGCTAAATCGGGAATTTTATCAAAAGCATGAAAAGGACAAGGAAATAGATTAATTTTGCACTCCCAAAAGAAAACGAAAGCAACGAAATGAACATTGAAGAATACATTGTCACAAGAGTAAACGCCATATTGCAGACCCACGATACCAGAATCGTGAAACGCTTGGAAGGCGGCATGAGCAACTACACTTATGTCGTGGAATGCCATGACAAGAAATACACCTACCGTGTTCCGGGCAAGTATGCAGAGAAGTTCGTCAACAGAACCGACGAATGGCAAGCCATACAAGAAGTAAACAAACTTGGCGTGAACAATGAGACCGTGTATCTTGAAATCGCCACAGGAGAAAAACTCGCCGTTTACGTGGACGGAACCATCATGTCGGAAACCGACATCGTGTCATACAACGAGATGTCAGTCAAGGCTTTGAAGAAAATCCATGGCAGCGACATGCAGTTCAAGGATTACAACGCTTTCGGCAGACTCGACGATGACGAACGCTACTGCCACGAAACGGGTTTCAAACACGGAAAGGAATACGAGGAGCTCAGAAAACGTCTTGAGATGATGAACGGCACAAACGTCAATGTCAAGTTGGTGCCTTGCCACTGCGACTATCAGCCGACCAACCTCGTCATCAGCGGTGACAAGCTTTACGTCCTCGACTGGGAATTTGCCGGCATGAATGATCCATTCTATGACATCGCCTGTTACGGCAATGCCGGTTTTGACAAAGCGCTTGCCTTGTTAGAAGCATACGTCGGACACAAGCCTACAAGCGAAGAACTGAAACGGCTTTACTTCCATCGTGCTTTCCAATGCCTTCAATGGTACAACGTGGCCATTTTCAAAGACCGCATCGGACTGAGCAAAGACTTGAATTTGGATTTCAACCAGATTGCCCTGATGTTCTTCGGCATGGCCAACGACCTGATCAAAGGTTACGACACGCTGTAAAGACATCAGTGAGTTTGATAACTAATGCTTCTTCCCTGGATAGCGATTCGCTGCTATCCGCGTTCAATACAAGAAATCCATCGGGCTGAAATCGCCGTAGCTGCCATCGAGACCAAGTTCTGCTTTAGCCTCATCGGAGAGCATTTCGGGCGACCAAGGTGGTTCGAAAGTGAGTTTCACATCCACATTCCTCACGCCCATTATGGCTTGGACTTTCTCCTTCACCATGTCGGGAAGCACTTCGGCAACAGGACAATTCGGTGCCGTGACCGTCATGAGGATCTTTACATTGCCTTCTTCGTCCACATCCAAATCATAGATGAGATGAAGCGTCCAGACATCCACGGGCATCTCAGGGTCGTAGATGGTTTTGAGTACGGCGATAATGGTATCTTTTAACTTATCACGATCTTCCTGAATCATAACTTTTCCTCCTGCAACTTGAAAGCCTCCGCATAAAGCATCATCTGCTTCACCATGGCGAGCAGACCGTTAGAACGTGTTGGAGACAAATGCTCCTTAAGTCCGATGCGGTCAAGAAAAGACATGTCGGCGGCAAGAATATCGGAAGGCGTTTGTCCCGAAAACACCTTGATTAGCAGATAGATAATGCCTTTTGTAATGACAGCGTCGCTGTCGGCGGTAAAGAAGACCTTGCCGTCCTTCAGTTCGGCATTGAGCCACACCCTCGACTGGCATCCGTTGATGAGATGCTTTTCGTCGCGATGATGTTCATCGATGACAGGGCATTCCTTCCCCATTTCTATGAGCATGGAATAGCGGTCCATCCAATCGTCAAACATGGAAAAATCTTCCACTATGGAATCCTGTATTTCCTTTATAGTCATTGTTCAAATCATAAGGATTATGCCTTACGAACTGCAAAAATACTGATTTTAGCGGAATATGAAGGCCAATGGAAGCAAAAGCAAATCAGCGCAGCATGTCAGCGGCACGCTCCACGGCATTGCCGAAGGCTTGAACTTCTTCGATGGTGTTGTACATGGCGAAGGAAGCCCTCACCGTGCCAGGGATGCCGAAGAAAGTCATGACAGGCTCGGCACAATGATGTCCGGTGCGCACCGCAATGCCCATCTTATCGATGATTGTCCCGAGGTCATAAGGATGGACGCCGTCGATTAGGAAAGAAACAAGGCCGCTACGTTCAGGAGCCTGCCCGATGAAACGGATGCCTTTGACAGCCGACAGCCTTTCGACAGTGGCATCCAGCAAAACGCGTTCATGCTCAGCCACTTGCACCCTATCGTAACTTTCGATGAAACGGATGGCTTCGGCCAAACCTAAAGCAGCGCCGACGTTTGGCGTTCCCGCTTCGAACTTGAAAGGCAACTTGTTGAAAGTAGTCTGCTCAAAACTCACCGTATCGACCATCTCGCCACCAAACTGATAAGGCGGCATCTTCTCGAGCCATTCCTTCTTGCCGTACAAGCCGCCAATGCCCATAGGAGCATACATCTTGTGACCGGAGAAAACGAAGAAATCGCAATCAAGATCCTGGACGTCGATAACCTGATGCGCAATGGACTGAGCCCCGTCAACGACAACAGGAATGCCGTATTCGTGCGCCATCCTGATCATGTCTTTGATAGGATTGACCGTGGCAAGCGTATTTGAGACCTGCGTCAGCGCGACAATCTTTGGCTTTTCTTTCAACAGTTCGGTGTAGCGGTTCAGGTCGAGCACGCCTTTTTCATCCATGGGAACGACAAGCAACTTGCCGTGTTTCTGCATAATCATCTGCTGCCAAGGCACCATGTTGGAATGATGCTCCATGGCCGTAACCATGACCTTGTCGCCTTCTTCCACAAGCAGTTGTCCGAGCGATGTGGCCAAAAGATTCAGCGACTCGGTAGTACCGCGCGTGAAGACAATCTGGCAGGATTCCGCCGCATTGATGAACTGCGCCACAGTGAGTCGGGCATTCTCATAAGCCTCCGTCGCCATTTGGCTCAGATAGTGCACGCCACGATGAATGTTGCAATTCTCGTGGAGATAGTAGTCGCGTTCGCGTTCGATGACGCAAATCGGTTTCTGAGTGGTGGCCGCATTGTCGAAGTAAACCAGCGGCTTGCCGTAAACCTTCTGGTCAAGAATGGGAAACTGGCTTCTAACTTCGCTTATGTCGAATGTTTTCAAGATGATGTTCGTTTTGGACGTGACAAAGTTACGCATTTTTCAACATCCACGCCGACAACTACCGATGTGATTGCCGTTGCGACAGCAGAGACATCGTGCAGGTTAGGAAATGAATGGCGTATTACAGTTTGCTTTCGTCAATCTCAAAATGGTAGTCCTTCGGCTCGCTGCAACGCAGGACACAATTCTCGCAACTTGACAACTCGCCACGCAAACGGCGTTTGATCATGTCGTCAATGCGTTCATGCAAGGTCTCGATGGAAATGTGATTGCTGATTTCAGCGGCAAAAGCATACATGAGCAGCATGCGCGCATTGGCTTTGCTGATGCCGCGTTGCTGCATGTAGAACATGGCTTCCTCGTCGAGTTGCCCTGTGGATGTGCCATGAGAGCATTTCACGTCATCGGCGTAAATCTCGAGGAAAGGACGCGTGTCAATCCTTGCGCGGTCGGTAAGGATGATGTTGCTGTTGTTCTGATGCGCATCCGTCTTTTGTGCATCGGGAGCGACATAGACGTGACCGTTGAAGACCGCAGTGGCTTCGTCATCGATGATGCCTTTGAACTTCTCCTCGCTGGTGCAGCGCGGCACGTTATGGTCAACCTTCAGGAAATTATCGACATGCTGATGCTTGTCCATCAGATAAAGGCCGTAAACCTTGGCGTCGGCGCCTTGTCCGTCCAATGCGACATGGATGTTGTTGCGAATCATGCCGCCATTGAAACTGATGGTGTTCGACTGGAAAACGCTGTCGGCATGCAACTTCACCATATTGGTATTCAACAAGATAGTGTTATCGTTGATATTTTGCAACTTGTATTTGTCGAGATGTGCGTTTTCAGCCACATAAATCTCGGTAAAGGAATTAATCAGACTGGATTGTTGGTTAAGGGAATCGTCGCAGTCGATAAGTTGCGCCGAAGCGCCTTGTTCGATGATGATAAGATTGCGGGTCTGAACGAAAGGATTGTGATCGTTATCGACAAGCTTGATGATTTGCAAGGGCTTTTCTGCCGTGACATTCTTCGGCACATAGATGAAATAGCCATCTTGCCATAAGGCGGTGTTAACATCGTAGAATCCGTTGATGTCCTTGCCGTGACAGGTGCCAAAATAGCGACTGAACAGCTCGGGATACTGCGTCATGGCGACGTGTGTGCTACCGAAAATGACGCCGTTGTCCTTCTTTTGCAATGGCTTGTCACCAGATAAACTGCCGTTTGACAGCATGATGATGTCGGTTTCGAGGCTGTGAAGTTCGCAGCAGAACGGCTTGATTTCCTTGTCGGCTACCGAAGCCGAGACCTCATAATCAGCATCCAAGGCGTCCACTATCTTGGAATTGCGCCAGCCTTCCATCTTGTTATTGGGGAAGCCTTCGGTCTCAAAACGCCTGATAGCTTCCTCGCGCATGGCTTTCACCTTGCTGGCGTCATCAGCAGCGAGCAAAGCGGCATTAGTCTTGTAATAATCGACGAGAAAGCGCCAGAGACTTAATTTGTTCATGTTATCGCTCATCGCTTTACATATTCATTTCCTTTATCCATTCGTAGCCTTTTTCCTCGAGTTCAACGGCAAGATTCTTGCCACCCGACTTGACGATGCGGCCATCGTACATGACATGCACGAAATCGGGGACGATATATTCGAGAAGGCGCTGATAGTGTGTGATGACCACAAAGGCGTTATCGGGACGGTGAAGCTGGTTAACACCATTGGCGACAATGCGCAGGGCGTCGATGTCAAGGCCGGAATCCGTCTCGTCGAGGATGGCCAAACTTGGTTCCAACATTGCCATCTGGAAGATTTCGTTTTTCTTTTTCTCACCTCCCGAGAAGCCCACGTTGACAAAACGGTTTTGCAGCTTTTCGGTAATCTCCACCATCTCCTGTTTTTCCTTCATCATCTTCATGAATTCAAGTGTGGTAACGGGAGGCAATCCGTTGTACTCACGCTTCGAGTTCACGGCGGTACGCATGAAGTTCTGAATGCTGACGCCCGGTATTTCGACGGGATACTGGAAACTCAGGAATATGCCTTCGTTGGCGCGCTCGTCGGACGACATTCCAACGATGTTCTTGCCTTTGTACCAGATTTCGCCTTCTGTGACTTCGTAGCCTTCACGTCCCGTGACAGCAGCCGCCAGAGTGCTCTTCCCCGTTCCATTTGGTCCCATGATGGCATGCACCTCGCCCTCGTTGACGCCGAGATTCAAGCCCTTCAGTATTTCCTTGCCTCCGATGGAGACATGCAGGTTTTTAATATTCAGCAACATATTGTATCATTTTTATCTATTAACCTTATATTGTCAGGAGCCGTTTTCAGAAAGAAACAAGAATTCCCAAAGTCTCAATCCTTCACGGACATTCTTATTATCCTACTCCGTTCTCCAGTGTTATTGCCAGTAGTTTCTGCGCCTCGACGGCGAACTCCATAGGCAGTTTGTTCAGAACATCCTTGGCATAGCCGTTCACAATCAGGCTGACTGCCTTCTCAGTACCGATGCCGCGTTGCTGGCAGTAGAACAGCTGGTCTTCGGAGATTTTCGACGTGGTGGCTTCGTGTTCTAGAATGCTCGATTCGTTGCCGCACTGGACATAAGGCCAAGTATGGGCGCCACATTTGTCGCCGAGCAGCAGCGAGTCGCATTGCGAATAGTTCCGCGCGTTGACGGCGGCGGGAGCTACGCGCACCAGACCACGGTAACTGTTTTGGCTATGACCTGCCGAGATCCCTTTCGAAATGATGGTGCTGCGCGTGTTCTTGCCAAGATGAATCATCTTGGTGCCGGTATCGGCTTGCTGATAGTTGTTGGTCACGGCAACAGAATAGAATTCGCCCACCGAGTTGTCACCTTTCAGGACGCAGCCGGGATATTTCCATGTGATGGCAGAACCGGTTTCCACCTGAGTCCAAGAGATCTTGGAACGGTCGCCGCGGCATAAGCCTCTCTTGGTGACGAGATTATAAACACCGCCCTTGCCATCCTTGTTGCCAGGATACCAGTTTTGAACCGTGGAATACTTCACTTCGGCATCCGTCTCGGCGATGATTTCGACGATGGCGGCATGAAGCTGGTTCTCGTCGCGCTGCGGAGCTGTGCAGCCTTCCATGTAGCTGACGTAAGCTCCTTCTTCAGCGACAATCAAGGTGCGTTCAAACTGGCCCGTGTTGGCTGCATTGATGCGGAAGTAGGTTGAAAGCTCAAGCGGACAATGCACACCTTTCGGAATATAGCAGAACGAGCCATCGCTGAATACTGCCGAGTTAAGCGCCGCAAAGAAATTGTCGGTGCAGGGAACGACAGTGCCTAGATACTTTCTCACCAAATCGGGATGCTGCTTGACCGCCTCGCTGAACGACATAAAAATGATGCCATGCTTCGACAGCGTCTCCTGAAAAGTGGTCTTCACGGAAGTGCTGTCCATGACGGCATCGACGGCGACGCCGGAAAGCTTCTTCTGCTCGTCGAGCGAGATTCCGAGTTTGTCAAAGGTGGCAAGCAGTTCAGGATCGACATCCTCAAGACTTTGTTTCTGCTGACGCTTATGCGGTGCAGCATAATATATAATATTCTGATAATCAATCTGCGGCAAATCGAGATGGCCCCAAGTAGGCTGCTTCAACGTCAGCCAGTGACGGTAAGCCTTCAGGCGGAAATCAAGAAGCCATTCTGGCTCTTCCTTCTTCTTGGAGATGAGCCGCACGATGTCTTCGCTAAGACCTTTGGGGACAAAATCCGTCTCAATGTTTGTGACGAAACCGTACTCATATTCCTTGCTGGTGACTTCGCTGATGATGTTATCCTGTGGATTAGGCTCCATTTGCATAGATTCACATTGTTTGGGTGCAAATTTAATACTATTTGCCATATATCAGGTGAAGCCACGCAACCTTTGTCAAAAGGATTCGTTATTTTTGCACCATAAAAGAAATCGGATGTTCAAGAAAATACACAACAAGTTTCTGCGGGCATTGGTCATCGGCATCACTGGCATACTGGGACTGCTCGTGCTGTTTTTCCTCGCCATATACCTGCTATGCCCAAGTTATTCGTTCGAGCAGCCGGAGCCGTTCTCGGGAGAGTATCTCTACAATCCATACCAGAACATGAATCCCGACAACTGGAAGAAATACAATTTCCATTCCCACTCGCACAAGTTTCTAGGAATCACCAACGGCAGACTGAGCAAGGAATCAGACATCGACAGCATCTATTCGCAACTCGGATACGACCATTACGGCATCTCCGACTATATGCACATCAACGACCACCGCAGCGGCGAAGAGACCTATATTCCGGCTTACGAACACGGTTACGGCATCTTTCACAAGACGCACCAACTCTGCATCGGCGCCGAAAAGGTTTGGAGAATCGACTATCCCTTCATGCAGAATCTCGACATGAAGCAGAACACCATCAACAAGTTGGGAGAACGCTGCCGCTTTGCCGTACCCGCTCACGCATCCTACACGAAAGGCTACCGCATCAACGACATGAAATATCTCAGCAACTATCGACTGCTCGAAGCACTTAACCCATTCGGATGGTCGATTGAATACTGGGACATGGCCTTGTCGCATGGTCACCGAGTCTATATCATTGGCGATGATGACTCACATAACGTATTGAATCCTAACGAAGTAGGAAGAAACTTCACCATGATCAACACAGACGATATGAAGGCGGAACACGTCTATGAAGCCCTTGAACAAGGCAATGCTTACGGCGTCGATTTTCTCATCTATCACGACTCAACCTTTGAGTGTAAGGCGGAAAAGATGAAACTCCTTCCCCATCTCACGCGCTGCGAACTTTCTGGCGACACGCTCTTCGTGCAGACCTCGGCGGATAACATCGAGTTTGCCGAATTCATCGGCCAAAATGGGAAAGTGCTGAAAACCCAACAAAACGTAGACACAGCCTTTTATGTCATCCAGCCGGAGGACACCTACGTCCGCACCAAACTTCAACTTCCCCGTCTCACTTTCTTCTTCTTGAATCCCATCACGCGACATCAGTCTGCCACACCCGAAGATCATCGTCTCGACTCCGTCAATTACTTCAGGAGTTGCCTGTTGTGGGCAGTCTATGTTTTCATGATATTTGCCATCATACGTATCATCGTGAAAAAACCAGAGAAGGGAAAAGAACAGGACAACGAACAAGACAAAGACAACGGCAATGAAATGCAATAAACGGCATAGCGCAACGATATTGGTTCTACTGCTTGCCATAAGCGCTATCATCCGTTGTATTCTCGCCGCTACAATCGAGTTCGGCAACGATGAAGTCTATTACTGGACTTACGCGCTCTATCCCGATTTGAGCCATTTCGACCATCCGCCGATGGTGGGTTGGATGATACAGCTTTTCACGCTGAACCTTCGTTTCGACAGTGAGTTTTGCATTCGCTTGGCATCCATTGTTGTCATGACCTTGAACACCTATCTTGTGTTCCGGATTGCCAAAGAAATCAAAGACGACCAGACGGGATTGTACGCCGCCTTGCTCTACACGGGATCCCTCTACGCTTTCGTCATCACCGGCATTTTCATCCTGCCCGACACGCCCGAAAACTTGTTCTGGCTGCTTGCCTTCTGGATGTTTGCACGGTTCTTCAAGGCTGACGGCGGCAACAACAACAACAACAACAACAACAACAACAACAACAACATTCTCCTTGCCGGACTCTTTGCCGGATTGTGCATGCTTTCGAAATACACAGGAGTTTTTCTCTGGATTGGTGCCGGGCTTTACATCCTGATTTTCGACAGAAAGCAACTAAGAAACCCATACCTGTATGGCGCCATTCTGATTTCGGCGATCTTCTGCCTACCCATCCTCATCTGGAATCTCAACTACGACTTCGTCAGTTTCCTTTTCCACGGCGAAAGAGTAAGTCTTTTCGGCAGTCCAAAATTCAATTTCTTGGGCACCGAGTTGGGCGGGGAATTCATATACAACAACCCCGTAAACGTAGTCCTCGTCTTGCTGGCAATCATCGCTCTGGCGCGACACAAACTCAATCTGCAGAAGTCATCAAGCCGCCTGATACTTTGCATCTCGCTACCGCTGATTTTTGTATTTTGGTTCTTTTCGATGACGCGACAAACCTTACCCCATTGGAATGCTCCGGCATATAACCTTCTCATTTTTTTGAGCGCCTGCTGGTTAAACGACAAAAACGCCGTTACCGACAATCATTTCAAGATTCCCGCACCCATAATTGCTTCCATGACATTTTTGTTACTCGCCGTTGTCATTGGCGCAGCGGAAATCAAGACAGGATTCATCCCGCTTGACCGGCATTCGAAAGGAACTGAATTAGGCAAAAACGATTTCACCCTCGACATGTATGGCTGGCGTCAGTTGGAAACCAAATTCGCCACCTTGCGTGATGAAAAAATCGTCAAAGGCGAAATGACGGAGAATGACGCCATCATTGGATACAACTGGTTTCCAATGGCGAACATAGACTATTACGTGGCTCGCCCGTTGGGTATGAAAGTCTTAGGATACGGACCTTTGGACAAGATTCACAAATACCTATGGATCAACGAGAAACGTGGTGGCTTCACCATAGGCGAAAACTACTGGTATATTACTGATAGTCATTACTTTAATGACCCGAACTTCATCTATAACTGGGTCAATTTCCATGAAATTGTACCCGCCGGCACTTTCGACATCGAACGCAACGGCAAAGCCGTGAAACATGTATACATATATATGTGTAAGGGTCTCGTATATGGTCCAAACACTCTGAAACAGATATTTCGAAAAGCAGGCTGACACCAAACGTCACAAGCGAAAGCATTTGATCTCATCTCATATAATAACCTAGTGCGTTTATCTCCATAGCCCGGACAAAATTGTATTTTTCCTCGTCGAAAGGATAATCCCAACATCCCAACTGGTGGTAGATTGTGCCGCCAAAGCCTTGCTTGAACTTATATAGTCCATACATTGGATGACTCGGATCGTTATTAGGAGCGACCCCAAACATATCGTACTCAATGCACCCGTATGACTTGGCTAACTGCATAGCCCTCCATTGCAAAGCATAAGTCGGCATCAAATCGCGACGCTCCGAGGATGAAGCACCATACAAATAAGTGGCACGTTGACAAGACACCAGCAAAAACATGGCAGCCAAAGGCCTATTGTCGTAATAAGACACCAGCAAATCAACAAGAACATCATCATTTTCAGATTCCAACTTCGAGGCAAAGACGGAATAGAAAAAAACTTTATCGTTGATATGTAGACCGTTACGAATGGCAGTTTCTTTATAAAGTTCGTACCATACATCAAGGCCTCCAATGCCTGCGGAATGCACTTCGACTCCTTTCTTCAAGGCAAGTTTGATATTGTAACGCGTTTTAGGCTTCATTTTCAACAAAATGATCTCTTCATCTGGAAACAAGTCAACCACAATGGTGTTAATGGGTAAAATATTGGTGTTTGACTTTCGAAGATTATGGTTTTCAGTGCCGTAATTCAATTGAAACTCCTGATACTGGACTTCAGGAGCGCCAAGCCAGATGCCGTTTTCATCATAATCGGTCTTCTTGCACCAATGGGACTGCCAATTCAGATCATAACGCAAAGACACACAGTTTTTTGGAAGATAATAGCGCAAGGTCTCAGAAAGCTCCTCAAGAAATCGCCCTTGATTCTCTTCCGAAGGCTCAACCTCGGGACCATAAGGAAAATATGCGATATAGTCTTCGTTGTTAAGATGTTGTATGAACATGAGAAAATCTGCATGCGTATAGGAATAACCGCCCACATTGGCATAAAGATCGCTATTACGAATAGAAAAGTCGAAAGCTCGCGAATTGACTCCAAGGTGTTCTTTCACATGCGACCAAAATGATGTTTGTTGCACAATGGGTGTGTTAAACGTATCATCAACATCCTTTGACTCAATTTTAAGATACATGTCATCATCTATTTTTACGCGAAAATAACCCTTTTCTCTCCTTATTCAATTATCTTGGGATTAACAGATTGTGAACATCAACGGGTTCATAGTGTTAAGGACGAAAAATGGAATGATTCTAATTAATAAACCAACTTTGAATAACAAATATCATACAAAAAAAGTCGCTTCAAACAGAAATTGTTTTTTTTGAGAGACAAAACAGGCAGGGAACAATGACAATAGCCGCATAAGTCAGCCAGGCTAGAAGTTTAGCGTCAAATCCCGTAGGAGCGATTATAAGGTTTGCGGTGCAAATAAAGTTAAACTGCATCAGGTAGATGAGCACGCTGACATCGCCGAAGAACGTCGTGTCGAACGACAAGGGACAAACATCATCGATGCGCACAAGGCAGCGCAGCAGATAATATACGAAGGGAAGAAACATGAAATAAAGGCTGCGGTCGGCGCCAGGCATGGCTTTAGCTCCCACCATCGTAATCTCGGCAAACAGCAATAGTGTCAGCACGAGAAACAGCCAGGGATTGCACTTCGTCATGCGATGGGAATAAGCCAGCTTGCCAGCGCACATCATGGGAAAAGCAAAGAAAAGACCGTTACGCGAAGTGAGGAAAATACGGTTGTAAGCATCGAAACTGCCAAAAAGCCACGAATAACTCTCACTGAGCTCATCCCTACAAGAAAGCATAGCAACGCACTGACATAAAGCGCTTTATCATTCCTGATCAGGCAAAATGGAATAGACGCCACGAGCATCGAGACAAGAAACCAAAGGAAACCGGGCGTCTTGAAAGCCATAAATTGCACTATGTCAATCCAATGCCAGCCAATGAAGCCCGTGACGATATAGTAGGAATCGATGATAAACCAAACAAGAAGGAGCAGAGCAATGCGGCGCAGATAATGACGCAATGCCGCCTTACGGCCTCGGTTTTCCACAGACCTTGCAAGCATCATTCCCGAAAAACCGAAGAAAAACGGCACGCCGAGCCGTGAGAAATACTGGGCAATGAACTCAATGCCAGGCGGATCGCCAAACTCGACATGGAGAAAAGGAATGAGCAATGCGAAGGTAAATTTCGTCATGTCAGCCCATTTGTATTTCCTCAAAGATGATGTTCCTTCGTTCATGGCGACAAAGTTGCAACAATAGTACGAATTATGCAAATTAAAAACAAAGAAGGTGTGTTGCCACACCTTCATAATTGTCATAACATCAAACTATTAAAAAACCAACCTAGTCACTCGGCAAAAAGACGCACGATGTTCAAAATGACCTCTGTCGCCTTTTCCATACTTTCGAGCGGCACATATTCCAGCTTCCCATGGAAATTGTGGCCTCCCGCGAAAATGTTTGGGCATGGCAATCCCATGAACGAGAGATTGGCGCCATCAGTGCCACCACGGATAGGCTGCACCTTGGGTTTCACGCCAGCCATTTCAATGGCTTTGATGGCTTTCTCGACTATATGGAAATGGGGTTCCACTTCCTGACGCATATTGTAATACTGGTTTTTGAGCGTCAACTTGACCACATTGCCGTATTTCTTGTTGAGGAACTTGACGATATCCGTCATGAGCGTCTTCTTTGCTTCAAATTTCTCACTATCGTGGTCGCGGATGATGTAGGACAAAGTTGTTTCCTCCACCGTACCGTTGATTTCGGTCAAGTGGAAGAATCCTTCATAGCCGTGCGTGTAGCGCGGGCGCTGCTCGACAGGCAGCATGGCGTTGAGCTCCATGGCAATCAGCATGGAATTCACCATTTTGTCTTTTCCATAGCCTGGATGTATGTTGCAACCTTGAACGTGAATCTTTGCACTGCCGGCATTGAAGTTTTCATACTCAAGTTCGCCAATCTCGCCGCCATCCATAGTGTAGGCATATTTGGCACCGAACTTTTTCACGTCGAATTTGGCGACACCACGACCTATTTCTTCATCAGGAGTGAAAGCGATTTTAATGTCGCCATGCTTAATTTCAGGATGTGTTGTAAGATAGAGTGCGGCTTGCATGATTTCGGCCACGCCAGCCTTGTCGTCGGCGCCAAGCAAAGTGGTGCCGTCGGTAGTGATTACTGTCTGTCCCTTATACTGTTTCATCTCAGGAAATTCGTCCACGCTGAGCTTGATGTCCTTTTTGGCGTTCAGGATGATGTCACCGCCATCGTAGTTCTTCACAATCTGAGGCTTGATGTTCTTCCCAGAAGCATCTGGAGACGTGTCAACATGGGCGATAAAGCCGATGGCCGGAACATCTTTATTATTGATGTTTGTGGGAATGGATGTCATCACATAACCATATTCGTCAAGTTCAGCCTGCAGGCCCATGGCCAGAAGTTCGTCGCGAAGCATCTCCAAAAGCTTGAACTGGCATTTGGTGCTGGGCTGACTCGATGAATTCTCATCCGAGGTCGTCTCAACAGAGACGTATCTCAAAAACCTGTCAAGAATCTTTTCCATTATCTATTTTTGATTAATAGTGACACAAAATTACAATTTTCAACTGTTGTCTGCAACATAAGTTTATCATCGTCCCGATGTCAATGATGATGCCGTTTGGCTTATCATCGTAACGCAATCCGAAAAGAAATGCCACGATTGAATACGCCACTCAACGTTCACCACGAGGCAACGGAAGCCGTCTATGTTCAGTCGTTTGTCTTGGCGCGCTTGCTGTCCCAAATCATGTAGATGATCAGGGCGATGTACATCACCAAAGCAATGAGGCCTGCCAACGAAGTCTCGGAGAACGGGCTGCCGTCAGCAGTCTTCGCCACAAGGTCAACACTGCAGAACTTCAAGATTGCGCTCACCACACCCATCAAGGCGCCGCCAGCGATGAAGCCGGAAGCAATCAATGTGCCGCGGTTGTTGCGGGCTGCATTCAGTTTTTCATCCTTGCCGCGTGAGCCTACAAACCACGAAATGGCACCGCCAATCAGAAGCGGGATGTTCAGGTCGATGGGGATAAACATGCCCAAGGCAAATGGCAAAGCCGGAACCTTGATAAACGTAAGTAACAATGCGATAGCAGCGCCGATGCCATAAAGAAGCCAAGGTGCGCTGCCGCCCGACATCATCGGCTCAATCACAGCCGACATGGCGTTGGCCTGAGGTGCCACAAGAGCGTGGTCGCCAACAAAGCCGTAAGCCTTGTTCAGCACCATGATGACGCCTGACACGGTGGCAGCAGCGACAGCCACGCCGACGAATTTCCAAATCTCTTGTTTCTTCGGCGTCGAGCCAATCCAGTAGCCGACCTTCAAGTCGGTGATGAAAGCGCCCGCCACGGCAAGAGCAGTGCACACCACCCCGCCAATGACCAAAGCGGCAGTCATGCCTTCGGGACCACTCAATCCGGCAGCCACCATAACGAGAGATGCCAATATCAGTGTCATCAGCGTCATGCCGCTCACGGGATTGGAACCCACGATGGCGATGGCGTTGGCGGCCACCGTCGTGAACAGGAACGAAACGACAGCAACGACAAGAATGCCTATCAAAGCCTGACCGGGGTTATGCACCACGCCGAACCAGAAGAACAGGAACGTGATGGCGAGCACCACGATAATGCCGATGACAATGGTTTTCATCGAAATATCGCTCTGGGTGCGGTCTTCCTGCTGCTTGACGCCTTTCTTTCCCTTGAACTCATTGGCAGCCAGACCTACAGATGACTTGATGACGCTCCACGACTTGATAATGCTGATGACGCCAGCCATGGCGATGCCGCCGATGCCGATATGGCGTGCATAGTCCTTGAAAATCTGTTCAGGTGACAATTGTCCTATGGTTTGCATGACGCCAGTATTCATAAGGTCGATAATCTGGTTGCCCCAAATGAGGTTCATGCCAGGGATGATGATAAACCAGACGAGCATGGAGCCGCAACAAATGATGAAAGCATATTTCAGTCCGATGATATAGCCTAAACCCAGAACGGCGGCGCCCGTGTTCACCTTGAACATCAGTTTGGCCTTGTCGGCCACCGCAGCGCCCCAAGTCACCATGCGCGTGGTGATGGTCTCCGACCACCAACCGAAAGTGGCGACGATAAAGTCGTACAAACCGCCAATCAGACCGCTGACGACGAGAAGCAGGGAATCCTTGCCCTTCTTCTGCCCGCTGACAAGCACCTGAGTCGTGGCAGTGGCTTCAGGGAACGGGAACTTGCCATGCTGTTCCTTCACGAAATACTTACGGAACGGAATCAGAAACAAGATGCCCAGAATACCGCCAAGCAACGAACTGATGAAAATCTGCCAGAAATTAATCTGGATGGCGTAGCCCTTGCCTTGAAGGATGTACAAAGCAGGCAGCGTGAAGATGGCGCCAGCCACCACACCGCCGGAACATCCGCCGATAGACTGAATGATGACGTTCTGCGACAAGGCGTCGTTTTTCCGCGCAAGGCCCGACAAACCGATGGCAATGATGGCGATAGGAATGGCGGCTTCAAACACCTGACCCACTTTAAGGCCAAGATATGCCGCAGCAGCCGAAAACAGAATGGTCATCAGCAGACCTATGCCCACCGACCACACTGTGACTTCCTTGTACTTCTTCTCCTTCGAAAGGATAGGTTCGTAAACCTCACCCGGCTTCAACTCACGATGAGCATTTTCGGGCAAATCGAATTTCTCGTTTTCCATATCATTAGAATTTTCCATAATCTTGAAATTATCGTTGCAATAATAAGGAATTCCCCAATATTATTTGGCGAAAGAATCTGAAAAAACGAATAATCATTCTACCGGAAACCTTACCTACCGTCAAATCATACACAATCACTCTTCATTGACGGAACTCATTGCTTCAACAAGACGTTGCCGATGCGACATTCGAGGCAACGGCGCGGCCTGCAATAGGAATTGTAGAGATTCAGCATGGCTTGCGATTGCATGGCGTTACCCGAAGGCATCTTGCAGGCGGCAAAGTGACGCGTGACGGTATTGTTCTCGCTGTCAAGATGTTCCAAATATCCTATCGCCTTCTCGCAAATGTCCTGGTCGTCATAAACCTTGCCATAGCAGAACAGCAACGGGACTACGGCGTTAATCATCAGCACATCGGAAGCGGCATCGCCGAGATGCTTGACTTTCTTGTCGGAGAGGCAGTCGAAGCGGTAGTGTGTCTCCCAATAGGGCGATGTCTGCACGTCGAACAAAGCCTTCACTTCATCAATATCCTTGGCTTCCCTGATTTTCGAAAACAGATTGCCGTTCCTTTGCACTATCTGCGCAATCTGAGCCAGCCGAAGCGTAGGAAAATTGCTCGGTCTCATGCGCATGAACTTCCATCGGTCGGCAGGCATGGAAAGCAGTCCGAACTTGGCTTTCATGACCGCATATTCGCGTTTGAGCAGCAAAGGATATTCATCTTCAAAATCCTGGTCGAGAAAGCCCGCACAGCCAAACAGCATCGCCTCAATCTGCGTGATGTCCGAAGCGTGTTTCTGCAAGGTCTTGTGCGGCAAGATGCAAGCCAGATACTCAAACGCCTCGTTGTTCACCTTCAGTCCAAAATAATGAAGCATGAGCCGATAGAAGGTTTCCTCCCAGTCTGAAGTGTTGGAATCAAGCAGTTTGGCCACCGTCACGGCCTTGTCCTGCAACCTTTCAGCCACCATCCGGTCGAGCCACGAAAGCCATGTGAACTGCTGCACCTTGCTTATGGTTTTCTCGCATGGTATCCATCCCTTGGCTGTGACAAAACGCTGGTAAGCGCTGTAAAGCGACTCGTCGAAACGGCCTTTCAACTCCAGCACGGGAATCGTGGAATCATCCATGTCGTTTTCATACACGACGTGAAGCACCACATTATCGTAAGCCTTGTCGAGATGATGCTGATGGCGGAACCAGTCCGATGTCCTGACATGCATCTCGACATTGCCGGCCCACAGCGTCGTGTCTATCTTCACTTTGGCTTCAAGGAAATCGGGGCCAGAGTCCTTGTTGCGAAATCCGGTGCTGACAACTTCAATAGGAACGTCGTCGGCAGTGGCAAGCGCGCCTGTCAGCAAGCGGTTTTCCCACAGATAGTACAGAAATCCCTCTTTCATTTCCATAATTCAGACAATCAGTTGTTTATCTTCCATTGATTCAGTGGCTCGGCGTCAAGAATTTGTTTTTTCGAAGCCCATTCGATGAACACCGAACGCAAATCCATATCGTTCTGCCACACTACATGATTCTTGATTTCGGACTGACTCCAGCCCACGCCATTCATCAGATGGCCACCACCGCCCATGGAACGGTAGGAATTCATGACGACGAGATAAGTCTTATTAGGCTCAAACGGAGTGCCGTCAGCCATGCTGATGATGCGGATGCGTTCCCCGTCGGGTTTGCTTTCATCCACTTCATAAATGATACCGGCGCCGGAGTCGAAATTATATATCGGATTCTTCATCGTGTAGGCGTATTCAAGAAACCGCTTCACTTCGGCACCCGTCATCGAAAGCACCGCCAAAGAATTTTCGAACGGATACCATGTAAAGAAATCCTTCACTGTCAGCATGCCCGCCTTGAGCGTCTTGTCCCTGCCCAAAGGAGCGGCGATGGAGATGTCGGCATGCACGCCAGCAGCAGCAGCGGCATCGAACTGACAGCGGTGTATCTCGTCAACCCAGAGACACGACCCTTTTAAAGCGTCGTTGCTGGAGATGTCGACAGGCAGTTGTGCCACTTCACGCGACTGATAAGCATCAGCCCTGTCAAGATAAGGCTGCACCATCGATGCGAAGGCGCTGTCGACAGGTTGCGATTTTGTCGCAATCCATTCCAACTTGACGGACGGCTTTTTGCCCTGTTTCAGTGTCACGTCGGCTATCGCCAGGCCTTGGGCGCGGCTGCCGGAGTTCATCACATAGACCATATTGCCATTCTTGCACAACAGCGAGTCAACCTTTTTCCGATGGTCGTGGCCATACATGATGATGTCGAAGCCGGGAATATTCTCCGCGACCCATTTTGTGGCGTTTTCAAGACCGAGAACCGAGTCGGCAGTGGCGCCATTGACAGGTTCCCATCCCGAATGGAACAAACCGACCATCAAATCGGGATGTTCCTTCTCGCGGATGATGCTCACCCATTTCGCAGCACTCGATTCAATCTGGTCGAAGCGCAAACCGGGACGAAGGCGCTCAGGCACCCACGTCACGACATAAGGCGTGAGCAATCCCAGAACAGCGACCTTGAATCCGTCACGCTTGATGACCATGTAAGGCTTGAAATATGGCTCGCCAGTGGATTCGTCGATGACATTGGCGCAAACCACAGGCACACTGGTCTCGGCATAAGTCCTCTCGAAGACCTTGCGACCTGCCTCGATGTCGTGATTGCCAACGCCAGCCACGTCATAAGGGAAATAATCCAAAAAATCGGAGTTAAGATTCGGATGGGCGGCATCGTGATTGGAACAATATTGGAAAACCGTTCCCTGAAGGTTGTCGCCGTTATCGGCAAAAATAGCCTTGTCGCCGATGCTGTCACGAAGATGACGAATCAAGGCGGCATCGTTGGCAAAACCATCGAAGCAGCCGTGAGTGTCGGTGGATTCGACGAACACCAGCGCGGTTTCCCTTGACTTGCATGCTGAAAGAGCCAAGACGAGAACAAGAAAGACAATCGAGCACTTTTTCATTTCTTCACAAAAAT
This sequence comes from uncultured Lentimicrobiaceae bacterium, assembly GCA_964418895.1. Classification (GTDB taxonomy): domain Bacteria; phylum Bacteroidota; class Bacteroidia; order Bacteroidales; family F082; genus Limimorpha. Next base: position 19,048 of record CAYQND010000006.1, read on the forward strand.
TTGACGAGATAAAAGTAGCAAAATAATCGACATGAGTGACTGTGAGAAAAATATGACGGCATCGGCAAGGACGAATGGCAATCCGACGATGATAAAATGTCATTTTTTATGGAAATACTTGCAATTCTCAACGCAAAGTTATACTTTTGTGCCACAATTCTAAAGTCAATTGCATAAATGGCAGATTCAAGCATCATACTGACTGAGATAGAGGTGAAACTCAGGAGGCTTCTTGATGTGAAGAACCAGATGGCCATTGAAAACAAGAGGCTGGTTGACGAAAACGATGCGCTGCGTGACGAAAACGATGCGCTGAAGCAAACCAACCGGGAGTTGCAAGATAAATTAAATAAAAATACTATTGTTAACGCACTCGGAAGCGAGAAGGAAATAGAAGAAGGAAGAAAGCTCGTCAAGGCTTTGGTAAAGGAAATAGATCAGTGCGTTTCGATATTGAACAGTAAAGAGTAAGACGGACAGTTCGCGAAATGGATAATATTACGATAAACATTGTCATTGTTGACAGGCCGTACAAATTGACCGTTTCACGTTCAGACGAAGAGAAAGTCAGACGGGCGGCGGCCTTGATAAATGAAAAGGTGAAGTCTTTTTCAAAGCACTACACCTTCAAGGACCAGCAGGATTTGCTGGCAATGACGGCACTGCAATTCGCCACGTCCACAGTGAAATACGAGACTGATCTTGCCTTTAACGGACAACATCTGGAACAAAAACTGAAAGAGTTGGATAATTTGCTTGACGAAAGCGCTCAGTCCTGAAAAGAATATCGGACTACCGTTCTTTGAAAAATTAGATCTGTCTGCCCAACGCATCAGGTAAACTCAACAGTTTCTAAAACACAATCGGTTTACTCGTGCTCTGTAAAAACAGGCCTCATCCCTTTCACGAGGGAGCATTTCGATGCCGGTGGACGTTCGCGCAACACGGTGGCCACAAGCGTATTATTTTGGGGTTTACAGTATCCCAAGGACAGACAGATTTTTTCTCTTTCGCACTCCGAATTAAAACTGAGAGTGTAAATGTTATTACTCAACGCATCAATCATCATCATTCCGATCGTAGCCCTTGTATTGGGCCTGGCGGTTGGCTATCTTATTACAACCACATTGCTGAGAAAAGCAGTGACCAAGGAAGCCGACGCTTACCTTGAAGAGGCTAAGGAAAAGGCCGAAATCTTGAAAAAAGACCGCATCCTGCAAGCCAAAGAGAAGTTCCTGCAGATGAAAGACGAACACGAAAAAGCCTGCAACGACCGCAAGCGCGAACTTCAGAAGACGGAAAGCAAAGTCAATCAGATGCAGCAACAGGTCAACCAGAAAGTCGAGGAAATCCAGCGCAAAAGCAAGGAAATCCAGACCCTTCAGCAGAATGTCACCGCCCAGCAGGAAGCCTTGTCGAAACGCAAGGCCGAGTTAGACCGCGTTTACGAAGAAGAGTCGAAGAAACTGGAGACCATTTCAGGTCTGTCGGCCAAGGAAGCCAAGGAACAACTCATTGAAATCATCAAGGACGACGCCAAGTCCGAGGCCATGGTGTTTGTCAAGGAAATCACGGAAGACGCCAAGATGAGCGCCAACCAAGCCGCTAAGAAAGTGGTCCTCGAGACCATCCAGCGCACTGCCGCTGAAACAGCCATAGAGAACACCGTCAGTGTCTTCAACATCGAAAATGACGAAATCAAAGGCCGCATCATCGGTCGTGAAGGCCGCAACATCCGCGCCCTCGAATCACTCACCGGAGTGGAAATCATCATCGACGACAGCCCTGACGCCATCCTGCTGTCAGGCTTTGACCCCGTTCGCCGTGAGATTGCGCGTCTGTCGCTCCAGAAACTGGTCACCGACGGCCGCATCCACCCTGCACGCATCGAGGAAGTCGTCCACAAAGTGGAAGAACAAGTGGAACAGGAAATCGTCGAGACCGGCAAACGTACCGTCATCGACCTTGGTGTCCACAACCTCAGCCCCGACCTTATCAAGATGATAGGTAGGATGAAATACCGTTCGTCATACGGACAGAACCTGCTGCAGCACTCCATAGAAGTGGCCAAACTCAGTTCCACCATGGCAGCCGAGTTAGGACTGAATCCCAAGACTGCCAAACGTGCCGGCTTACTCCACGACATCGGCAAAGTAGCCGAGAAAGAGGAAGAGTTGCCTCACGCCATTCTGGGCATGAAAGTGGCAGAGAAATTCAAGGAAAAACCCGATGTATGCAACGCCATCGGAGCGCACCACGACGAAGTAGAGATGGAAACGCTGATTGCCCCTATAGTGCAGGTCTGCGACGCCATTTCAGGAGCACGTCCCGGCGCACGCCGCGAAGTGGTGGAAGCCTACATCCAGCGCCTCAACAAACTTGAGGAGATGGCCATGACCTACCCTGGTGTGGTGAAGACCTACGCTATCCAGGCTGGCCGCGAGTTGCGCGTCATCGTCGGTGCCGACAAAGTCTCGGATGCCGAAGCCGACCGCATCGCCTACGACCTGTCGAAACAGATTCAGAACGAAATGACCTATCCAGGCCAAATCAAGATAACAGTCATCCGCGAGACTCGCGCCGTCAGTTTCGCCAAATAAAGACTGCACAATACGATTGTCATAATTGTTATGTATTATAAGGCTGCTCTTTCAGGCAGCCTTTTTTGTGACCTTTCACAGACGGATTCACTCATTTTTGGTCGACACGGAAATCATCCGAGCACGGCGAATTGTTACACACCTGTCGTATTCATTATCAGCAGCCAAAACCAACCGCACCAAAAGCAATTATTAAGGCGTCTGGCGCATCAAGTCAGTGATTGAAACTACGCAAACAAATCGCGGAAAGTCTGAACAGGTGACAAAAAAAGGCGCAGGATTGCTCCTACGCCTTTCGTATTGATTGCGGACAAACCGCTTATTTCTTCACGATAAACTTTTCAGTCTTGACTGCATTACCATTGATAATAAGGTTGCAGAAATACATTCCTTCCTGCATGTCGTCAACGGAGATGATGGCTTGTCCCTGTGTTCCAGAGATGGTTTGTGACTTCACTTTCTGGCCAAGAAGGTTGTACACCACGATGCTGGCGTTGTCCTTGTTGGAAATGTTGTAGTCGAAACGCACCGTCGATTTGGCCGGGTTAGGATAGGCAGCGCCAAGATCGCATCTGACAGCGCTCTCATTGACGTTTTGAGCATTGTAGGCGAACCATATTTCCAAGACGGTCATGTTAGTGGGATCGTTACGGTCGTAGGCCGTGTAGACCATCACTGAAGTGCCAGGAGTATTGGTGCCTGTTCCATTGACATCGAGCATCTGATGGAACGAAGCAGCGTCAGTGGAGACTGAATTGGCTGGAACTGCAACAGGGTCAGAAATGTTGACTTCCGGTCCTAAGCATTGACCCCAGCAGAAGTAATTGAGCGTGCCGCTCACCAGACTCACAGTTTCTCTGGAAATGATGACAGACATGGGGTTGGCCGTGTTGTTCGACATTTTCAGTTCAACTTGCATTTCGCCCCAAGCATTGGCATCCGTACATACGATGCGCTGGCCTGAAGTATAAGTCGTGGTGCCGTCGGGCGACACAAACGTGAGTGACTGTGCCGAGACGAAACCAACGGCGACAATCAATGCTAAACTAAGTATCAGTTTTTTCATAATTATTATGTTTATTCTATTTCCGGATTTTCACTGCAAAAATAATGACTTTTTCTTACTTCATCAGAAAAATCGTGCCAAATGTGGAAAAATATCTAATTTTGGCGCCAGAATTAGCAATTATTCTTGTCAACAACAAAACATCTAATAAAATGAAAAGAATTCTACTGTTTGTTATCGCTGCTTGCATGATTTCCCTTCTTCCGGAAGTCGCCAATGCGCAGAACCAACGCATGCTTATGTTTGAATGTTTCACCAACACGAGTTGCGGTCCTTGTGCATCGCAGAATCCTGCTCTCGACGCGCTGATCAACGCCAACCCGAACACGGTGGCCGCCATCAAGTACCACATGAACTGGCCAGGCGCAAACGACCCGATGTATATGCACAACCCTACTGACAACAACGCCCGCAAAAGCGTTTATGCTGTCAACGCCGTGCCCCACACCGTAGTCGATGGCATACGCTTCGGCGACGTGCCTTCAGGCCTGACACAATCGGCTGTCAACACCTGGGCTGCCATTCCGTCACCATTCAGAATGCGCATGACAACCGAACTCAACGCCAGCCAAGACACCATCACCGTGAACATCATGGGAATGGCCGATGCCGCCGTCAGCGGTGCGCCAAAACTGATGGTGGGCGTCATTGAGAAAGAAATCCACTACACCAGCGCCCCAGGAAGCAATGGTGAAAAAGACTTCTACAGCGTCATGAAGAAACTGCTGCCAACATCAGGCGGCACTCCGCTGGGCAGCATGGAAGCCGGCGATTATTTCGCTTACAGTTTCAAATGGGCTTTGGCAAACGTATATAACAACGACCAACTTTCGGCAGTGGCATGGATTCAAGACCAGACCACCAAGGAAGTCTATCAGGCCTGCAAGGCGAGCGACGAAATTACCCCATTCTTCAGCAACGAAGGCGGCGTGAGCGACATCACCAACGTCAAATCGCTCAACTGCAGCGGAATCGTCCAGCCTTACGTCATGCTGTCGAACTTCGGGGCACAAACCCTGACTTCCGCCACCATTGAAGTCTCCGTGAATGGCGTTACTGCCAAGACCATCAACTGGACAGGTTCCTTGACGGCCTTCAAATCGGAAAAAGTGAATCTTGGCGAAATCAATTTCGACGTCCTCGAAGACAACGAGATTACCGTGAACCTGACAACAGTGAACGGCGGACAAGACGAAGCCATGGGCAACAACACCACGACACTGAGTTTCGATGGCTCGCCGGCTAATGTCGGCACCGTCATCAAACTGACCATCCGCACCGACAACAACCCGCAGGAAACCACTTGGGAAGTGAAAAGCATGACGACAGGCGCCGTGGTGCTCTCCGGCGGCCCTTACACCACTGCCAATACCATGATTAACGAAACTCTTGCAATCCCTGGCGACGACTGCTACGACTTCACCATCTACGATGCTGGCGGCGACGGTCTGACCGACGGAAACGGCTTGTACGGCATGAGATCAGGCAATATGACGCTGTTCTCCGGCGGAGCCTTCACCTACAGCGAAAGCAACGAATTCTCCTACGAAGTGAGCCTCAACACGGCCGAACAGACAGTGACTTCATGCGACATCTATCCTAATCCTACGGAAAACATCGTCAACATCGAAGCCGCTGGAGAAAACCAAATCAGCATCTACAACGCCACCGGACAACTGGTGTACAGCGCTGCCATGAAGGATTCGGCTATCATCGACATGAGACAATACGGCGCAGGAATCTACATGATCCGCACCACTGGCGATGCCGGTTCCGTCTCGTCGAGAATCATCGTCCTGTAATTCATCATATCATTATAATAAAAGAAGGTAATCGGCAAAAACGGTTACCTTCCTTTCTTTATGGAAATCAAGTATTTACATTTCGAATCCTTAGCATCGACCAACGTTTTTCTGCAGGAAGAACAGAAACGTCAGGATACCGCCAACTGGGTGGTCAGCACCGATGAACAGACTTCGGGAAAAGGCATGGGGACAAACACCTGGGAGAGCGCTCCAGGCCAGAACCTGACCTTCTCGATAGCCCTTGACGTCAGTTTCATGGAAGCCAGAAACCAGTTCATCCTTGCGCAAGCCGTTCCCCTCGCCATCCTCGAAGTGCTCGACACCATGCTGCCCAACGACAAGTTAAACGTGAAATGGCCCAACGACATCTACTATGAAGGCAGGAAATTGGCAGGAATACTGACAAGCAACACCATCAGCGGAGAGAAAATGGCCATGTCGATAGCGGGCATCGGATTGAATGTGAATCAGGAACATTTCAAGGACTGGCCTACACGTCCCGTCTCGCTGCGCATGATCACCGGAAATGAATACGACTGCAATGAACTGCTGCCCCTGTTCGCCGAATCCATTGTGAAACGCGTAAGTCAACTCGCTGATTACAAGAACGTTGAAGAAACAAAAGCCGCTTATCTGAAACGCCTATACCGTTACCAGACTTGGAACCATTACGAAATCGGCGGACAAGTCTTGCTGTTATTCATGACTGGCATAGACACATTCGGAAAACTGCAACTCGTTGACAAGGACGGTCAGCGATATGTTTGCGACATCAAGGAAATAAAATTCATTCCTTAAACGACAAGGCGGGGATTTTCTCCCCCATCGCATAGACAAGATTCTGCAAGGGCTTTTTCGCCATCATCTCGAAAATGCCGTTCAAATCGGCATCAATGGCCACCATGACCTCGGGCAGAATCCCCGTTTGCCTGAAATACATTTTCAAGTCGAAACTGAAAGGCAATTTGCTCGTCGGGACAAGACGCACAAGGCTGTCCTGAACACGTTCTTCCACCTTGAGCGACAGGCTCGTCATGCCTTTGATGGTAAAGGAACAAGTGTCGTAGTCGCCCGACCAGTCGACAATCTGCTCAGGCATCAGCGACTGCCAGTTATCGACATTGCTGAAGAAGCGGAAAGTACGTCCGGCATCGCAAGGCGACGGCATCCAAAGGCTGTGAAAAGTCATTTATTCGGCGTCGGTTATCGGGCAGATATTATCGCTCCATGCTTGCGGATCCTTTTTCCATTCCATCAGGGAACGCAAATCGGACTCGCTGACATAATTCTCATCTACTGCCTTATGAATCAGCGTTTCGTAATTCGTGAGTGTATATAAGGAACAGCCTTTGGCAGCGAAATTCTCTTCAGCGACTTTCATCTGATAGGTGAAAATGGCCAGCATGCCTTTGACTATGGCTCCGGCTTCGGTTAATGCTTCCACAGCGGCGAGACTCGACTTTCCTGTGGAAACCAAGTCTTCGATGACGATGACAGACTGACCAGCCTCGATGACGCCTTCAATCTGGTTGTTCATGCCGTGCGATTTCTTCTCCGAGCGGACATAGACGAAAGGCAAACCGAGTTCCTGAGCGACGAGAGCGCCTTGGGCGATGCCACCTGTGGCGACACCGGCAATGACATCGGGCTTGGAAAAATTCGCAAGCAGCAAATTCACAAATTCTTGACGGATATAGGTCCTCACAACGGGATAAGAGAGCGTAACCCTATTATCACAATAGATGGGACTTTTAAGTCCTGACGCCCATGTGAAAGGAGCCTGGGGACTAAGTTTCACGGCCTTAATCTTCAATAAATGCAACGCTAACGTCAGCGCGGAATCACTATATGTCATAAAATCTTAATTTTGTAGTTCGTTTTCAAAACTTTCGGGCTACAAATGTACACAATTTTCCACGAAAAAAAGTCACTGATTTTCCCTTCCATCGATGAAAACAGCCTCGACTTCGACGCAACAATCCCAGAATCTGAACAATACGAATCGGAAATTTTTGGAAAGTTTCTGTCGCAATGGCTATCGGACAATTCAGGCGGCGACATCTATATCGACAATATCGGCGCCAGCCCCTTGTCATACGCCCTTCGGCAATGCTTCAGAATGGCTCCCGCCGCAGGCGGACTGGTGGTGATTGAAGGAAAAATAGTCACCATTGAACGCAACGGCATCCCCGACCTCCCAAAAGGTCACATCGAGAAAGACGAAATGCCCGAAGCGGCCGCCATGCGCGAAGTGGAAGAGGAAACCGGAATCGCAGCGCTGAAAATCACGAAAGAACTGCCTTCCACTTGGCATTGCTACGATTACCAAGGCGAATGGAGGCTGAAACGCACCCGATGGTATCTGATGCGGACAAGCGACGGCTTCTGTCCGGAAGCCCAGAGCGAGGAAGGCATCACCGAAGTCAGGCTGACAGGCAAAGCGGAATTGGATGATTTCTTGAAAAACACTTTCCGTTCCATCAGTGAAGGTCTCGGAGAAGAAATGAAACGAATCGCCGAGTGACACGGATTGCGTCTGCTACATGGCGACGCGCTCCACTTTTTAGGGACGAAGTAAGGCGCATAAATAAAAAACGCTACTTTTGCACGTCCTATCCCCTGTACAAGCAGCGGAAAACAAACAAATGAAAAGAATAGCCATATTCCCAGGTTCATTCGATCCCATCACACTGGGGCACAAATCCATAGTACTAAGAGCGATACCGCTGTTCGACGAGATCTACGTCGCCGTAGGCGTCAACAGTGAGAAACGCACCACGTTTTCCTTGGAAAACAGGATCAAGTGGGCCAAAGCCGTGTTTGAAAAATATCCCACGATAAAGGTGGAGAGTTACGAGGGCCTCACAGCCGACTTCTGCAAGAAAGTCGGCGCCAAGTTCATCATCAGAGGCTTGCGCGGCGGCGGCGACTTCGAGTATGAGAACATGATAGGTCACGCCAACAAGCGCCTGCATCCCGAACTGGAAACCATATTCCTCCTCACCGAGAGCGAACTGGTAGGCATCTCATCGAGCGTGGTGAGAGACATCTTCAACAACGGCGGCGACGTCTCGAAATTCATTCCCAAAGAGGTGAAACTGGAACATTAATTATCGGTCGTCCTGCCATAACAGGCTCACAGACAAACAATAATCTATGACGGACGACGTTATGCGGGCATGAGAAAACTCTTTCTGAAAATCATAATCCTTTCGCTGCTGTCAGGTCTTGCGGCGGTGACGGAAGCGCAAAATGTCACCATCACAGGACGCGTCAACAAGCCAAATGCGCTGGTGCGCCTCTTCGTTTACGAAGACCTCCTGAACTGGGAAGGCAACGAAGCCGACCGCATCACGGCTGACGCCAAAGGCAACTTCATCCTCGAGACGACAGTGGACAACACCATTCCTGCCAAGATATTCGTCGATCTCGAAAGCGTTGACATGTACATCACCCCAAACTCGACCTTCGATGTGGACATTATCATTCCGGAGCAGGACGAAGCCGTTTCGTACTTCGACAAGAAATTGCCGACATTGCGCATCCGCAGGGCTGGTGACCATGGCGTATTCCGCCAGATGACCTTCTCGGAAGACATCATCAACGACTTTCTCCTGAATCATTTCACCCAGTTGTACCGCCAGCGCCAATACCGCTACCTCGACACCATCAACGCCGCCATCAGCCGCAAGATGCCCGACATCAAGTCGGACTATGTGAAAGACTACAACAGATACAAAATCGCTTCCATCCAGATGGCCATCGATGCCGACGGAGGCAAAAAAGTCATCAGCAAATGCTTCGACGGCAAGCCCGTCCTCTATACACAGCCGGCATACATCGACCTTTTCAAAGAACTGTTCGCCAACTATTTTGAAAGGTCGGCAAACGACATTTCGGAAATCTCCGACGCCTTCCACACCAGTCCGCAAGCATTCAAGGTCTGTCTGCTGAAAGACCCATTCCTTGCCAGGAACCCGCGTCTGGCAGAACTGATTACAATCTACAACCTTGAAAAAGTGTATAACGCGGACAGCAGAAACGAAAAGCCAGCGATGGCGCACCTCGAGACCTTGCAGAAAAGCACCAAATACCGCGAACACAAAGAAATTGCCGCGAACACCATCGCCAGACTCAAGCGTTTCGCCAACGGCGCTCCCGCAACCGACTTCGAACTTAAGGACAGCCAAGGCAAAACCACCAAACTGTCAGACTACGGCAAAGACCTCGTCTTGCTGCAGTTCGTCGATGATTATTCCGCCGTCAACAACCAGCAGTTCAAGGTGCTGAAGGAACTTCACCAGCAGTGGCAGGACTCCGTTCAGATTCTCACCATCTCCACAAAGGACAAGATGCGGTTTTATCAAAGTCAGTTTGAGAAAGAAAAATACGGTTGGCCGCTGCTCAGCCTCGGCAACAGCATCATGATTCTTGAAAGTTACGACGTCAGGACATTCCCGGAGTATGTGCTCATCAAGCCTGGCACCAAAATCGGCATAGCACCCGCTCCCGAACCAGGTGAAAATCTGGAAAAATACGTCAGGAGCCTCTACCGGAAATGATTTCGTCAGCGGGAAACGTACACAACACTCACTTCACAAAGAGAAGCAAGCACTGAGGACAGCCTAACCCGACCATCAGCGTCATCAGGCGCCGTGGAAGAGGTATTCTTTCTGAATGTCCTGTGCCAAACGGGTGAAAAGCTCTTCCCGCAAACTGTCGGCCACTTCCAAAGCCTTGTACAAAACATCGTCGGAGAACTGCTGCAACATATCCTGAGCTTTCATTGGCTCTTTCTTGTACAGCTTCAGATAAGCGGCTTCCATCTCCTTCTGACGTTGGTCGTTTTCAGCTTCCAGACGCGAATAGGCCTCCTTGATAATCGGAGCATAGGCATTATAGTTCACCATGCCAAGCGTCATCACCTTGCGGAACTTCCAATAGGCTGATTTGCTGTCAGAATGGCCATTGCCGATGCAATAAGGTTTCGGAAAAGACTTCACGCCTTGATAGATGGGAAGGAATATGCCGAGGTCGGCCATGCCCATTGCCACATAGGTAAGACAGCCGATTGCCTGAGGAAGATTATCCCTAACCTGAAGAATATGGGTCTGCGTGGTGCGGAATATGGACACCGGACGGTAAGGTTCCTTGCCGTTGCTGTGAAGATACGGATCGTGCTCCGTGCCATCATAATGGAAACGGAAAGCCGTGCGCAAGTCACTGATACTGATTTTATTGTCTGCTTTCGCGAACACAGGGAAAGTGTTGCGCTTCACGTCGTTCTTTATCGAAGGCGAGAACATCTTCTGCAAGCCCCAGACACGCGGATAGTTGTAGGTGGTGTCAAGTTTCTCGTCGCGGGCATAGGCCTTGTGGAAATCGAACTGCTCCTTTGCGGAGTCATAAAGGTGATTTTTCTTGGCGAATTCGATAAGGTCGGCCGATGCCATGAAGTTGTCCTTGTCCAACGGGTCGTAGTCGCGGTAACGGCTTTGGTTTCCTGTGACGAAATAGAAGTTGTTCGGCATGCGGCATGCCAGCCAGCGGTGGCCGCAGGCGTTCTCGAGATACCACGTCTCGCGGCTGTCGATGAAGCCGATGCCGAAGCCTTCGGCGGAACCGTATTGCTCGATGAGCTTGCCCAGCCGCTCCACGCCTTCGCGGGCGCTGCGGATATAAGGCAACACGATGTTGAACGTGCAGTTTTCAGCAAGACCATTCTCCACATAAGGATCAACGGACAATGCCTTTTCACTGCTGAAGATGGTCTCCGTCGAGCTCATGCCAACGCCGACGGAATTATAGCCGACGCTACCCCATTCGCCAGGAAACTGATAGTCGGGCAAGGCGGTGTAGCCCAATGCCTCGGCCGGAAGCGGGCAGCGAACCTTGCTGTCCTTCGCTACAAATTCAGTCGGACCGAACTTCGTGTCTTCATGGACTTCGAAGTTGATGGCCATCATGGCGTCGAAGTCGCTGGACCGAGCAAGGATGCGCGAACCGTCATCGGTCATCCGCTCACCAACAATAATCGTCGTACACTCTGAAAGGTGATCGTTCACCGTTGCGTTTTCTTTTTTCATTAGATTCTATGGATTTTTGCATTTTCCAATCTGATCTGCCTGTCTCCGTGAGCACAAAACCGCCAAATCCGTAAAACGGCCTGTTCCACTCCACAAAGATAGGTCAATCTTTTCTCATATTCGGTCTGAATGCTCAGAAAATAATCATCCGCGCAGGCGGAAACTGACAGTGCGTTGCATCATTGCGAAAAAACAGCCTTAATAATGTATGATGCAAGATGTTATCGTCATGCCATTACAATAATCGTCTGACTTTTTGTCTGCTTTGGGAATTTTACCTTACATTTGCACAATATTTGTACATTTGGAAAAATCTGCAATACAAGCAGAAAGAAAACGCTCAAAAAACAGACATAAATGGGATTTTTACAGAAACTGTTCGGCGACAAGGCTACGCGTGACAACCGCGAGCTTCAACCCATCCTGGAGAAGACGCTGAAAGCATACAATGACATTGTAAAGCTCGACATTGACGCATTGCGTCACAAGACAATAGAATTCAAGGAATACATCAAGAACAAGACCGCTGCAACCGTAGCCGAGATCAAGGATCTGAAAGCCAAAGTCGAGGCTGAACCCGACATGGATCCCGACGAAAAGGAAAGCATCTACGACCAGGTTGACAAGTTGGAAAAGCGTGAACTTGATGAAATCGAGGCAGCTCTCAACGACCTGCTTCCTGAGGCATTCTCTGTCGTGAAAGCGGCAGCGCAATACTTCGTCAATCATGAAACCGTGGAAGTCACCGCCACCGACCTCGACCGCGAGCTGGCATCGAAATACGATCACGTCAGCATCGTGGGTGACAAGGCCTACTTCAAGAACAGCTGGATGGCTGGCGGCAACTTGGTCACTTGGGACATGGTGCACTACGACGTGCAGATCATCGGCGGCATCGTGCTGCATCAAGGCAAGATAGCGGAAATGGCGACTGGTGAAGGCAAGACCTTGGTGGCCACCCTGCCCGTCTATCTGAATGGCTTGGCAGGCAAAGGCGTACACGTCGTCACCGTGAACGACTATCTGGCAAAACGTGACTCCGAATGGATGGGCGCCATGTATGAGTTCCTCGGCCTTACCGTGGACTGCATCGACAAGCACGAGCCCAACTCCGAAGCAAGACGCAAGGCATACCTGGCCGACATCACCTACGGTACCAACAACGAATTCGGTTTCGACTACCTGCGTGACAACATGACAAGCAATCCCGACGAGCTGGTGCAGCGCAAACACCACTACGCCATCGTCGATGAGGTTGACTCCGTGTTGATTGACGATGCCCGTACACCTTTGATCATCTCTGGGCCTACGCCACGCGGCGACATACAGGAATTCGACAACCTGAAACCTGACGTCGTCAACCTATACGAAAACCAGAAACGTCTGGTCACCGGAATCCTTGCCGAAGCCAAATCGTTGCTCACCAAGCCGAACGCCACCGACGACGAAAAGAGACGCGGCGCCGACCAGCTTTTCCGTGCCTACCGAGGCCTGCCAAAAAACAACGCCCTCATCAAGTTCCTGAGCGAGGAAGGCATGAGAGCGCTGATGCAAAAGACAGAAGGCTTCTACATGCAGAACAACAACGAAAACATGCACTTCATCGACGACGAACTCTACTTCGTCATCGACGAGAAGCTGAACACCGTTGACCTCACCGAAAAAGGCATTGACACGCTGACAAGCGCCTACAACCAGCCGAACTTCTTTATCCTGCCCGACATCGGCACGGAAATCGCCGAAATGGAAAGGATGGGACTTAGCAACGACGAGAAAGTCATGCGCAAGTCTGAACTGATGCGTAACTTCTCCGAGAAATCGGAACGTCTGCACACGGTGAGACAGCTGCTGAAAGCCTACACGCTCTTCGAGAAGGACGTGGACTACGTCATTATCGACAACAAAGTCAAGATTGTTGACGAGCAGACCGGCCGTATCATGGAAGGCCGCCGTTGGTCTGACGGACTGCATCAGGCTGTGGAAGCCAAGGAAAACGTCAAAGTGGAAGCCGCGACGCAGACCTACGCCACCATCACACTGCAGAACTACTTCAGAATGTATCACAAACTCGCAGGTATGACAGGTACCGCAGAGACGGAAGCCGGCGAGTTCTGGAACATCTACAAACTGGATGTCGTGGTCATCCCGACCAACCGCCCCATAGCACGTATCGACAACGAGGACATGGTGTACAAGACCAAGCGCGAGAAATACAACGCCGTCATCGAAGAGATTCAACGTCTCATCGACAAAGGGCGTCCTGTGCTGGTGGGTACGACCTCTGTGGAAATTTCCGAGTTGCTCAGCCGCATGCTGGTACGAAAGAACATCCCGCATAACGTCTTGAACGCCAAGTTGCACTTCAAGGAAGCCCAAATCGTCAAGGAAGCCGGACAGTCTGGCACGGTGACCATTGCCACCAACATGGCAGGCCGTGGTACCGACATCAAGTTGGGACCTGGCGTGAAGGAAGCCGGCGGCTTGGCCATCATCGGCACCGAACGTCACGAGTCACGACGCGTTGACCGCCAGTTGAGAGGCCGTTCCGGACGTCAAGGCGACCCTGGTAGTTCGCAGTTCTTCGTGTCACTGGAAGACAACCTTATGCGTATGTTCGGTTCGGAACGCATCGCAGGCGTGATGGACCGCATCGGACTGCAAGAAGGCGAAGTCATCCAGCACCCGATGATCACCAAGCAAATCGAGAAGGCGCAGAAGAAAGTCGAGGAAAACCATTTCGGCGTGCGTAAACACCTTTTGGAATACGATGACGTGATGAACTCGCAACGCGAAGTCATCTATAAGAAACGTCGTCACGCCTTGTTCGGAGAACGCCTTTCGGTAGATATCAACGACATGATGTACGACCTCGGCGAGAAACTCATCACCGAATATCAGGATAACGACGATTTCGAAGGTTTGCAGATGGCCTTGCTGTCCACCATGGGCATCAACGACATTCCGTTCACCGAATCGGAATTCTCCAAAGGCAGAATAAACGACCTGTCGGACAAACTCTTCGAAGTCGCATTGGAACACTACCGCGAGAAATCGCGCATCATCGGCGAGAAGACCATGCCCGTCATCCAGAACGTGTACGATAGACAGACGCAATACGAAAACATCGCCATCCCGATCACCGACGGAAAACACGGCATGAACGTCATCGTCAACCTGAAAAGGGCCATCGACAACGGCGCCCGCGAAGTTTCGCTCTGCATCGAGAAGAGCATCACGCTTGGACTCATCGACGACGCTTGGAAAGAACATCTCCGTGAACTGGACGACCTCAAGGAATCCGTGCAGAACGCCACATACGAACAGAAAGACCCGCTGGTAATCTACAAACTCGAGTCGTTCAACCTGTTCAAGACGATGGTTGAAAAGATTAACGAAGACGTCATCTCATTCCTGATGCGTGCTGACATCCCGTTACAGGACGCCAACAACGTGCGCGAACATCATGCTCATGGCATCGACCGCTCCAAACTGAAAGAAGAGCGCAACGACATGCTCACGCAATCGCACAGCGACACGCAGCAAAGGCAGATAACGCAACCCATCCGCGCCGAGAAGAAAGTCGGCCGCAACGACCCCTGCCCTTGCGGCAGCGGCAAGAAGTACAAGAACTGCCACGGCAGATTCGAGAACGCTGAATAAGAAAGCAATTCATTGTTTTTATATTGAGTTTATTGTTTACTGCCCGACTTTCATCGGGCAGTTTTTTTATTGGCAGAAATATCCCTTCGAATAATAATAGCAGCAACAGCGTTGCAGAATGTGTCGTACGGCAAACACCGTATGGCGGCTTCTGTATTTTCAATCCAAATTGGAAAACAAGAGAAAAAACGCCGTAATCGCCAAAAGCACAACATTATTTGATAAATTTGCGAGCAGATAAATACGGCAACAAGGTACAACATCATGAAATACAACAGAATACTATTGAAACTCAGTGGCGAAGCCCTGATGGGAGACCAACAGTACGGCATCGACCCTGACCGTTTGAAAGACTATGCGGAACAGATTGCCGAGGCTTCGAAGACAGGAGTCCAGATTGGCATCGTTGTCGGCGGAGGCAACATCTTCCGCGGATTACAAGGCGCCAGCCAAGGCATGGACCGCATCCAAGGCGACTACATGGGCATGCTTGCCACCGTCATCAACAGCATGGCGCTTCAGCAGGCGCTCATCGGACAAGGCACCAAAGCCGTCCTGCTGTCGGGACTGTTCATCGACCGCATCGCCGACACCATGACCAGCGCCAAGGCCATCAAATTTCTTGAAGAAGGTTCCATCGTGGTGATGGCTGCCGGCACCGG
This sequence comes from uncultured Lentimicrobiaceae bacterium, assembly GCA_964418895.1. Taxonomy (GTDB): domain Bacteria; phylum Bacteroidota; class Bacteroidia; order Bacteroidales; family F082; genus Limimorpha. The sequence continues at coordinate 34,927 of CAYQND010000006.1, forward strand.
CAATCCTTTCTTCACCACCGACACTGGCTCCGCGCTGAGAGCCGTGGAAATCAAGGCCGACATCATCCTGAAAGGCACCCGCGTTGACGGCATCTACACCGCCGACCCCGAGAAAGACCCGACAGCGACGAAGTTCGAACACATCACCTACGACGAGGCCTACGAACGCAACCTCAAAGTGATGGACATGACCGCCTTCACCCTCTGCAAGGAAAACGGCATGCCGATGTACGTCTTCGACATGAACACCAAAGGCAACCTAATGAAAGTCCTCAACGGCGAAAACATCGGCACCATAGTGACAAAAGAATAACAATCCCGACACAATGGAACAGGCGAGAACCCGCAAATATCATCTGAGAAAAACGAGGAACAAGACCAGCGACAGATTCGACTACATCCTTCTCGGAATCATCCTTGCCATCGCCGCAGCGTTCCGTTTCTGGAAATTAGGACAGGTGCCGTTCATGCACGATGAATTCAGCGCCTTGTTCCGCACACAGTACGACAACCTTCGCGACCTGTTCGTCAATGGCATCATCGTTGACGCACACCCAGCGGGAGTGCAACTTTTCCTATACTACTGGACAAAAATCGTAGGCTGGAACGAGTTCTGGGTCAAGATGCCTTTCGCCTTGGCAGGCGTCGCATCCATCTTCCTCATCTATCTCATCGGAAGGCAATGGTTCAACAGCAAGGTGGGGCTGTTCTCAGCGGCATTCTTCGCCGTCAGCCAGTTCACCATCTTCTACAGCCAAATAGCAAGGCCCTATTCCTTCGGACTGTTCTTCGTCCTCTTGGAGACCTATTTCTGGTACAAAATCGTGTTTCAGGAAGACAAGCCGAAAGTCAGCGCTTACGTGTGGTTCGCCATCGCCGCATGGCTGGCGGCACTCATGCACAGTTTCTCGACAGCGCAGGCAGGTCTCATTTTCCTCACCGGACTGTTTTTCATTCCCAAGGAAAGACGCAAAGCATACCTTATCAGCGGATTAGCTGCCTTGCTGGTTTACAGCCCGAACCTGCCGATATTCTACCGGCAGTTGTTCCTGAACGGTGGCGTGGGAGGATGGCTCGGCAAGCCGCAAAACGGTTTCCTCATCGACTTCATCCGCTACACGATGAATTACTCCACGCTGTTCATGTTCTGTGTTGGCATCGTCATACTGCTGCCCATCATCGTCAGCAAAGTCAACAAGCGGAAGTATCCCATCCGCTGGATTGCCTTCGCCTGGTTCATCATCATCTTTGCGCTGGCATACTTCTATTCGGTCTTACGCGAGCCTATCATCCAGAAAAGCACACTCCTGTTCTGCTTTCCGTTCGTCATCATCGCGGCATTCTCCCTATTCAGAAACAACACGACTTCTATGGCGCAAACCGCCATCATCGTCACAGTTCTGCTTTTTGTAGGAGCCACGTCGCTGATTATCAACAGAAATCATTACGAGTTGATGTATAAGCAAGGCTTTGACCAAATAGCCGTCGAGATGCAGCGTGACAATGAGAAATTTAAGGACATCCGTTTCGCCACGCACAGCGAATCGAGCCGCGTTGCGGAGTTCTATCAGAAACAAACCAACGTTGAGCGGCGCATCATCTTCGACCTGAACAACAAGGTCTGCGATTTCAGAAATTGGATGGAAAACGACACAACATCCATGATGGGATTCGGGTGGACCGACTGGGCAGACCCGAACTGGGAAGTTCAAGCCATCGCAGAATATCCTTACGTGATGCGCGAGAAGACGTGGTTCACGTCCAGATACCTCACGCTGAGCAAGAAATCTGTTGAAGGAAGCACGAACGCCTTGAAACCGATAGGCGACACCGCCATACGATACGACCATCAGGAATGGGGCAAAGCCGTCGAGATCAACGGCGACTCCATCGGCACCGGCACTGACATTCTCGGCATCGTGGCCGACTTCAGTTGCAGCGACAGCGTGAAATCTTGCATCATGGTCATCGAAGTTCACGACGCCGCCACCGATTCCATCATACTGTGGCACGGATCGAATGCCGAAGACGGCAATTTCGGTCCCGGCAAACACACCATAGTAGACGGCATACGCTTTGAAAACGGCTTGACGCCACAAGGGAAGACCATAAAGACCTATATCTGGAATCAAGGGAAGTCGGAACTGACCGTAAACCGATACGGCCTCTACCTCTCGAAAAAGAACCCCGCATTGACCGGACTTTATGACCCTTTGCATTAAAATCAGTCAAAATCGCTGAGAAAAAAGAAAAACAATTATTTTTGTCCCCAAATAGAAAAGAAAAATGACAGAAGATTCTCAATTCGTCTTAGACGAGACCTCTGAAAACATGGACAACACCATCAAGCACCTTGAGATAGAGTTTCAGGGCATCAGAGCAGGAAAGGCCACACCGGCCATGCTGAACGGCGTTATGGTTGAATACTACGGAACCACAGTGCCCATCGAGCAGACGGCCAACATCAGTTGTCCCGACGCACGCCTCATCGTGGTTGTTCCATTTGACAAATCTTCAATGGGAAACATCTCAAAAGCCATTCTTAACGCCAATCTGGGATTCAACCCCATCAACAATGGCGAACTGCTTCGTGTCTCCGTTCCTCCATTGACGGAAGAACGCCGCCGCGACCTCGTCAAACGCACCAAGAACGCCGCCGAAGATGCTAAAGTCTGCATCCGCGGCATACGCCGTAACGCCAATGACGAAGCCAAGAAACTCGAGAAAGACGTTATCTCCGAAGACGAATCGAAACTCCTTCAGGAAAAGATTCAGGAACTTACAGACAAATACATCAAGAAAATCGACGAACTCACCGAACTGAAATCGAAAGATATCCTGACTGTATAATTGTTTGAATTATATCGTATTACAGAAACGGCATGGCGTCTTCACACCATGCCGTTTTTATATTTAAAGAAATCCGCCAGACTTAAGACGCACTGCCATTACCGCCGTCTGCAACGACAGGCTCAGCCTCAACAGCAGAGCCGTCATCATGATGTTCGTCGTCTTCGTCAAGGCTTTTCACAAGAGCGCCGACGAACTTCAACTCGCCGAAGAACTGTTTGGCAACAATCCTAATGACCGTGTAAAGCGGAACGGCCACAATCATGCCGATGATGCCCCCTATTTCGCCTGAAATCAGAATGACAAGGAAAATCTCAACCGGATGCGCCTTGACACTCTTGGAATAAATCAAGGGCTGCAACAACATATTATCGACGGTGTTGGCCACGATGCAAGAGGCGATTACCTTCACCACATTTGGAATCAGCAAGCCATACTGTTGCATGCTCAGCGTGGAGATGACAACCAGAATGGTGCCCAAAGTGCCGCCAATAAGCGGGCCAAGATAAGGAATCACGTTGAGGATGCCTACGATAAACCCAATCAGCAAAGCGTTCTTGATGCCGAGAATGGTGAGAAATAGCGTGACAAGCGTCATCATGCACACCATTTCAAGGAAGAGACCAAGGAAGTAACGCGACAACAGATAACGCGTGTCGGTGAGCACCTTGCCCATCTTGAGTTCCTGTTTCTCCGGAGTCAGCGCCATGACGATGTTTCGCAGGATGTGAGAGTCGCGGAGGAAAAAGAAAAGCAGAAATATCACGGAAAAGATGCCGACGACAATGCTGCTCGTCATTGAAATGATCCGTCCAAACAGCGAACTTACGTTGGTGATGTTCAGCAGGCTCTTGAGTTTCAGTGTGATTGCGTCGGTCAGATTCCACCCCGACTCAACTACGCCGATGCTTATCAGCCATTCGTAAGCCTTGTTGATGGGTTCCTGGAAGAAGCCAACGACAGAGTTGACATCGATTTTGCTGACCATAGCGGCCTGTTTCACGATGAGAGGGACTATGGCGAAGATGAAAACGCCAAACACAATGAGCATGCAGATGATGGTGAGAAAAGCGGCGAGGCCATCAGGCACATGCCAGCGCCGGATGCTGATTTTCTTGATTTGGCTGCACAATGGCCGTCCCATGAATGACAGCACGGCGGCAATCACAAAATATACGAAAAGATCGAAGAAGAAATAAGCCAGAAGCCCTACAAGGATCAATCCAGCCAGAGGCTTGATATAATTCCAGATCTTCTTCATCGTTCGCCAGTCTTGTCTTTCAACGCTTCGCAAATGGCCATGTCGAACAGTTTGGCAAGAGAGATGCCCATACATTTGGCTTGGCTCGGGATGATGCTCGCCTCCGACATTCCGGGGACGATATTTGCCTCGATGAAGAACAGGCCTTCCTTGCTGAGGATGTAATCCATGCGGACAAAGCCTTTGCATTCGAGTTTGTCGTAAAGCAGCGCCGTAGTGGCCTTGATGTCGTCACCTATGGCTGCATCGACATTGGCTGGTGTGACTTCGTCGCACTTGCCAGCAGTGTATTTTGCTTCGTAGTCGAAGAACTCATTCTTGCTGAGGATCTCGGTGAGCGGGAACACCATCATACGCCCTTCGGCGCGCATGGCGCCACAGCCGAACTCGCGGCCATCGACGAACTTCTCGCACATCACCTGACTGCCCGCGTTCATGGCGGTCTCCATGGCAGGAATGAAATCATCCATTGTTTTCACCTTCGACACGCCAACACTGGAGCCGTTGCAGGTAGGCTTGATGAACAGCGGCAGGCCGAGTTCAGCGACGATCTTCTTTGCGTCATAGTCCTCCCCTTTGTTGACAATCAGCGAGGGCGACACCTTGACGCCATAAGACGCCACGACGCGCTTGCAGAAGTCCTTGTGGAAGGTCAGGGCGCATGTCGTCTGGTCGGACGATGTGCATGGAATGCCCATCAGTTCGAGGTATCCGGAAAGAGGGCCGTTTTCGCCCGGCATCCCGTGAACGGCATTGAAAGCCACGTCGAATACGACTTTCTTCCCCTTGTCGATGACGGAGAAATCGTTCTTGTCAACATCAATACGAGTGCCGTCATCAAGTTGACAGTACCATCCTTTCTTCGAGACGACGATAACATGAGAAGCGTATTTTTCAGGATCAAGATTTCTCTTCACAACCTGAGCGCTTTTCACGGAGATTTCAAACTCACCGGAATCGCCACCACAAACAATAGCAACATTTTTCATCTCTTATAGTTTTTCAAATCCTCCGGCACTTTATATGGCGGAAGATTCCCTTGTCATAAATTCGTAAAAATAACCTATCTTTGTCAGTTTGAAAACAGTGCAATTTTTGCACTAAATTCAAGTTATAATAACGCCGCTAAATTAAACAAAGTATGGGACATTTACAGTTTCTCACGCAAAAGAAATTCTACGTCAACCTGATCATCATCATACTGTTGTGTCTTGTGATGTTATGGCTAACATCCATAATGCTAAGAGGATGCACACGCCACGGAAAGGAATTCGCCATGCCTGACTTCATCGGTCAGGACATCAATGAAGTGATGAAATCCAACTCGAGGAAGTTAAATTTCATCGTTGTGGACAGCGTGTATCCCAAGGGACAGACACCCGGTTCCATCGTGCAACAGGATCCGTTGCCCGATTCGAAAGTGAAGAGAGGCCGTAACGTGTATTGCATTGTGGTGGCCAATACGCCTGAAAAGACAACGATGCCGAACTTGAACAACCTCTCACTGCGGCAAGGCATCAACCTGCTGGAAGCCAGCGGACTGGAAGTGGACAAACTCGTCTATGTGGAATATTTTGCCAAGAACGCCATCGTCAAGCAAATGTTCAAAGGAAAGGTCATCGAGCCTGGCACCGAAATCGGCAAGGGAAGCGGCATCACCTTGCAGGTCGGCATCGGCGACGATCACGCTAACGTGAAGATTCCGAACCTCATCGGCGCACATGCCGAAGAAGCCAAACGGCTTCTGAACCTTGCGGGCCTCAATCTGGGACATGCAACTTACGAGGAACTGGACAGCATACAACACATGTGCGTCGTGAAGATGCAACCCGGTCCTTTCAACAAGGTGGTGGCGCCCGGCACCTCCGTGAACCTCTGGTATAAATCGGACAGAAAAATCGACTTTAAAAAGGAAATGAACAGACTGCTGATGGAAGACTCCATCTTCAACATGCCCACGCTGACAGATTCGCTCGAGATGGTCGGCGACACCGCAGTCAACTCATCAAATAACGACTATGAAGACGAATTCTAAATCACTATGCGTGGCTTTCACGCTATGTCTGCTCGCCAACATCTGTTACGGCCAGGAAATCCTGACGGGGTTTCAGCGCGGCACGGCGAAAGCCTTGTCCACCAAGGCGGCGCAAGACCATGTGACAACGCTACCATTCTTCGACGACTTCAGCACTGCTAACATATATCCCGACTCCACGAAATGGTGCGACAGATTTGCTTTCGTCAATGACGGATTCCCGATGTTTCCGCCCAACAGGAAAGCCGCCACTCTGGATGTGCTTGACGAGACGGGAGCGGTTTACAGCAATGCCATCAGCAACCCCTTTGTGGCCGAAAGCCTCACCTCGGTGCGTATCAGGCTTGACTCCGTCTTTGTTCCAGAAGCCAAGGCCTTGACCCCTGCCGACTCACTCTATCTGAGTTTCCGCTACCAGCCTCAAGGCTACGGCAACGCCCCTGAATCGCACGATTCTCTGGTGCTGGAATTCGGCATCACGGCACAGCATGAGGAGTTTTTCGGCCTCGGCTACAACGACTACTCCGTGGATGAGATACTGGCACACGTCAGCAACGACACGCTATTTCCCGGCGACACCATCTTTGCCTTCGGCGACGGATGCTACACGTCATTTTTCACCGTCATCCCCGACACGCTGGTCTCTGGCGATGACAACGTCATCTCCATACCATGCGATTCCATCTTCTACACCGTCACCGACACGACATGGCACCACATCTGGAGCGCTGCCGGACAAAGTCTCGAATCTTTCATGGCTGACAATGGCGGCGACTACTTCAAGCAGGTGATGATTCCCATCACGAACCTGAACTATTTCTCTCCCGACTTCTGCTTCCGGTTCTACAATTACGCCAGCATCGTCAGTTCGGCGAATCCCACCGAACGCGGCAACGAAGACATCTGGAACATCGACCTCGTTTATCTCAACAGAGGGCGCACCATGCACGACACCAACTATCCCAAGGTCACCTTCTCAGGCCAGACGCCATCCTTCCTGAGCAGATACAGGTCTATGCCCTACCGCCAATACCGCACCAACCCCACCAGCGCCATCAGCGAAAGACTGCAATTGTACATCGCCAATCTCGACAACGCTCAGCATAACGTCCATTACTACTATAAAGTGGAACAAGTCAACGGCAATCAGGAATTTGGCTACGACGGAGGTTCAACCGTCCTCGATCCGTACAACGAATCGGGCTTTCTGGCTTGTTCGGGTGACGACGCCGCATTAGCCTGTCCCTATGTCGCGAAACTCTTCGCGTTGGACTACGACCGCGACACCACATCCTTCCTGATACGCCATTACATCAGCGATTCGACCAGCAACCCGCCCTTGGTGGATTCCATGGTCTATCATCAAGGATTCTACAACTATTACGCATACGATGACGGCATTCCCGAACTGGGATATGGCGTGGAGCCCGCCTACGGCAGTTTCGCCGTCAAGTTCGAAGTGTCGGCATACGACACCATCAGAGGCGTGCAACTGCTCTTCAACCACACGCTGAACGACGCCAACAACCAGCCATTCAACATCATTGTCTGGAAGGACAACAACGGCCGCCCCGGCGACGAACTTTACTCTCTCGACAACCAGATTCCCGAATGGGATGGCCAGCCTTACCGTTTCAGTTACTACGAATTTCCCGACAGAGTCTATGTCAACGGTGTGTTCTATATCGGCATCGAGCAGCAAAGCGCAGGAGCCATCAACATCGGATTCGACGGCTCAAACGACAACCATCAGTATAACTTCTACAACACCAGCGGCTCGTGGCAGAACAGCCAGTTTGCAGGCTCGCTCGCCATCCGACCGGTGGTAGGTCCCGACGCCTTCTACGCTGCTGAAGAACACCACGACGATGCCATAAGGCTATATCCCAATCCCACAAACGGCATCCTGCATATCGACGGCGTGGAACAACAAGCACAAGCCACCACAACCATCTTCGACCTTATGGGCAGAATGCTTTACAGAGCATCATTCCAGCCTGAGATTTCAGTTTCGGAACTCGACAACGGCTTGTATTTTATCAGCATCACCACGGAAGACGGCAAGGTCATCAGCAAAAAATTCATGATTAGCAAATGAACGAGGAATTAGAAGACATCATAGAAAGCGAAAACAACGAGGAAGAAGGCGGAGAATTATACGAACATTTCCGCATCGTAGTGGACAAAGGCCAGGCTATGGAACGTATTGACACCTTCCTGACCAACCACATCCAGAACATCTCGAGAAACAGGATACAGCAGGCTGCCAAAGCCGGCAACATCATGGTGAATGAGAAAACCGTCAAGCAAAACTACAAAGTCAAGCCCGAAGACGTGATTTCTATCGTGTTCAGTTATCCTCCGCGAGAAGTGACCATCGTGCCGCAGGACATCCCATTGAACATCGTCTTTGAAGACGACGACGTCATCGTCATCAACAAGCAAGACGGCCTTGTGGTGCATCCCGGTCACGGCAACTTCGACGGCACGTTGCTGAACGGCCTCGCCTACCATTTCAAACAGACCAACCAGCCCGTGGAAAACGGCTTCGGCTATCTGGTGCACCGCATCGACAAAGACACCACAGGACTGATGATTGTCGCCAAGAACGAAACGGCGCAAGCCATACTGGCGCGACAGTTTTTCAACCACACCATACACCGGCGCTATAACGCGTTAGTTTGGGGCGACTTCAACGAAGACGAAGGCACCATTATGGGCAACATCGGACGCAGCGTCAACGACAGGCGCAAGATGACCGTCTTCCCCAATGGCGACCACGGAAAAGAAGCCATCACACATTGGAAAGTCCTTGAACGCTTCGGTTATGTCACCCTGAACGAATTCCGCCTCGAAACGGGACGCACGCACCAAATCCGTGTCCATTCGCAGTACATCGGTCATCCCGTCTTCAACGACGCCATGTACGGAGGCGACATCATCCTCAAAGGAACCACGTTCTCGAAGTACAAACAGTTTATCGACAACTGCTTCAAACTCATACCTCGCCACGCGCTACACGCCAAAGAGATAGGATTCATCCATCCCACAACGGGCGAAGCCATGTCATTCATATCGGAACTCCCGAAGGATATGACCAGCGTCCTTGAAAAATGGCGCAACTATATGGGATCAAGGGATTTACAATAATCACAGCATGATAGCAATCACAGGAGCAGCAGGATTCATCGGCAGCGTAATTGCTGGAGCACTCAACGAAGCCGGACATGACGACCTGATGCTGGTTGACGACTTCGGCAAGACCCGCAAACAACCGAACTATATTTCGAAGCAATATACGATGCTGACAGACAGAGAGCAATTCCCTGCCTGGCTTGAACAGCATCACGACGACATCGAATTCATCATACACTTGGGCGCCCGAACCGACACCACGGAATTGGATTCCGCCGTATTCGACAAACTCAACGTGAACTACACGAAGAGCATCTGGAGTCGTTGCACAGCGCATCGGATACCTTTGATATATGCTTCCTCAGCAGCCACTTACGGCTCAGGAGAGTATGGCTACGACGACAGCCACGAGATAGTCGGCAAACTTCAGCCCTTGAACGCCTACGGCATCTCGAAAAACGAAATCGACAAATGGATTCTTAGCCAAAGCGACTGTCCGCCATTCTGGGCGGGACTGAAGTTCTTCAACGTGTATGGCCCCAACGAGTATCACAAGGACAGAATGGCTTCGGTAATCCTTCACGCCTTCGGACAAATCAACGAAACCGGAATGGTGAAACTTTTCCGTTCCCACCGACCGGATTTCGGCGACGGCCAACAGTTGCGCGACTTCATCTACGTGAAAGACATCGCCGACGTCATCCTATGGCTCATGCAACACAAACCCGAGAGCGGACTCTACAACGTCGGCACAGGCAAGGCTCGTTCTTTCAACGATTTGGCCTGCAACACGTTCAAAGCCATGGACTTGACACCCAACATCAGTTATATTGACACGCCTCTTGACATCCGTGACAAATACCAATATTTCACCGAAGCCAAGATGGACAAACTTCGCAAGGCCGGATACACGAAGCCCTTCACATCGCTTGAAGACGGCGTGGAAGATTACGTGAAAAACTATCTGATTGGAAAACGCTATTTCTGATGGCGCTCACTTTCTGAGATATAAATCCTGCAAGGGTTTTTCTGACGCATCTCCCCTTACATACTGAAACGATTTCCGCCTTCGGCAGAAATCTTAATTGCCACTTCCGATTGCTTTCTGTTTCTCGGCCATTTCCTTGTCGAGGCCAAGCAGGAAGGAACGCATCTTGTCGAGGGTGTCGAGCAGCATGATACGCTCTTCATATTCGCTGAATTTGTCTTTCAGTGCCATTTTGGCGCCAGCGAGAGTGTAGCCTTTCACCTTGGTGAGATGATATATCATGTGGATATACCTCACGTCACGCTCGGTGAACATTCGGTTGCCCTTCTTGTTCTTGCGCGGGCGAAGCACGTCGAATTCCTTCTCCCAATAGCGTATCATTGACGTGTTGACGCCAAACATATCGGCCACTTCGCCGATGCTGTAATAATATTTTCCGGTATTCTCTTCCATGACTAATCCATTGTTTGCAGAGGAAGCGCCGACATCTGACGAACTTCATCGAACTCGTCGGCATCGAGGTCTTTGAAGAAGAAGTGCATAGGATCGACAGGCACGTCGTTTTTCAGCACCTCGTAATGCAGGTGCGCTCCGGTGGATTTGCCCGTGCTGCCGACATAACCTATCAGTTGTCCGCGCTTGACTTTCTGTCCTGTTGCAACGGCGAACTTCTGAAGGTGAGCATATCGCGTCTTATAGCCATATCCGTGATCTATGGTGATAATATTGCCATAGCCCCACTGCGTGCTTTCCAATTCCAGCACCGTTCCGTCTCCGGCAGCATGGACAGGCGTGTTTAAATCAGCCGACAAGTCAACGCCGCTGTGGAATCGCGCGACCTTGTAAATCGGGTCGGGACGATAGCCAAAGAAGGATGAGATATGCTTGATATCGGCCTCGTCAACCGGAATGATGGAAGGAATGGCCTTCAGCATCTCCGTTTTCTTCAAAGCCATGTTGAACACTTCGTCATACGATTTCGACTGGACGTAAAGTTGGCTGGCAATCATGTCGAGTTGCTTGGAGACTTTGACGACCAAGTCGGAATTCTTGTAACCATACAGATTCTGGTACCTGTCGGCGCCGCCGAAACCGGCTTTGCGCTGGCCTTCAGGAATGGGGTCCGCTTCGAAAATGACGCGGTAAACGTCATCATCGCGATGCGCCAAATCGGCGAGCACTGTGTCCATTTCCACCATCTTGTCGCTGAGAATCTCATACTGAAGTTTCATGTATTCAAGTTCGCGGGCTTGCATACGCTCGCGCGGCGAACCGAAGATGCCAAAGAAAAGCACCGTGAAAAGGAAAGAAAATGCAGCGATAGAGAGTAAATACAGAAATACATGGACGATACGTTTCTTGGTCGGGACCCTGAACTTCTCGTACCTGAGCGTCTTGTGGTTAAAGATGTATTTCTGACTCCGCATCTGGTATTTCTATTCTGTTTTTAACGTGAGTTTTAAAAATGAATTGTGCAAAAATAATAATTTAGAGTAAATTTGCATTTCTTTTTGGAGTGTAAATCGATTTTGAGTACAAATAATCATCTATAAATGAACGCATACGAAATTAGAAACAGCTTTTTGGATTTCTTCCGGTCTAAGGATCACATGATCGTCCCATCAGCACCTATAGTCGTCAAAGGCGACCCTACGCTGATGTTCACCAATGCTGGCATGAACCAGTTCAAGGACGTGTTTTTGGGCAATCAGCCCCCCAAGTCGAAACGTGTCAGCGACACTCAGAAATGCCTGCGCGTCTCCGGCAAGCACAACGACCTTGAAGAAGTGGGGCACGACACGTACCACCACACCATGTTCGAGATGCTCGGAAACTGGTCGTTCGGCGATTATTTCAAGAAAGAAGCCATAGCTTATGCATGGGAATACCTGACCGAAGTGGTTCACATCAACAAGGATAAGCTGTATGTGACCGTTTTCGGAGGCGACGAGAAAGACCATCAGGGACCCGACATGGAAGCTTTCGAATACTGGAAGGAGCATGTCGATGAGTCACGCATCATCTATGGCAACAAGAAAGACAATTTCTGGGAAATGGGTGAAACCGGTCCTTGCGGTCCATGTTCCGAAATCCATATTGACATGCGAGGCGAGCAGGAACGAGCCAAAATATCAGGCCGCGACCTGGTCAACAAAGACGACCCACAAGTGATCGAGATATGGAACCTGGTGTTCATACAATATAACAGACTGGCTAACGGCGAGTTGGTGGAACTTCCGTCAAAGCACATTGATACTGGCATGGGCTTCGAACGCCTTTGCCGCGCGCTTCAGGGTAAAACTTCGAATTACGACACCGATGTGTTCCAGCCGTTGATTCAGGAACTCTCCGTGATGTCGGGCGTTGCATACGGAAAAGCAGAACAGACCGACGTGGCCATGCGTGTCATCGCCGACCATCTGCGCGCCGTGAGTTTCGCCATCGCCGACGGACAACTTCCTTCCAACAATGGCGCCGGCTATGTCATCAGACGCATCCTGCGCCGCGCCGTGCGTTACGGATTCACCTTCCTTGGCTTCGAAGATCCATTCGTGTATAAACTCCTTCCCATCCTCGTCAGCCAAATGGGTGGCAACTTCCCCGAAATAAAGACACAGGAACAACTTGTGGGCAAGGTAATCCGTGAGGAAGAAGCATCTTTCCTGAGAACCCTGTCACAAGGCATCAAACGCTTCGAGACCTACATTGGCCAGAATCCTGATGAAAAGAAAATCAACGGCGACTTTGCTTTCGAACTATTCGACACCTTCGGCTTCCCCATCGACCTCACCAACCTAATGGCGCAGGAGAAAGGACTGGAAGTTGACATGGAGGGCTTCAACATAAAACTTGAAGAGCAGAAGAGCCGCTCACGCAAAGCAGCCGAGAAAGCCAACGGCGACTGGGTGATTGTAAACGAATCCGACAGTCCCACCGATTTCATAGGCTACAACGAGACGGAAACCAAGTGCCACATCCTTCGTTTCAGGGAAGTGGTGACAAAGAAAAACACCCATTTTGAAATCGTCCTCGACCGGACACCTTTCTATGCCGAGATGGGCGGACAAGTTGGTGACACTGGCACCTTGTCGTCTGACGAGGAGAGTATCAATATCGTAAACACCACGAGGGAAAACAACCTCATCATACACATCACCGAACAACTTCCGCAGTCGCCTGAGATGGAATTCACCGCCTCCGTTGACAAAGAACGGCGCCAGCGCATTGCCAACAACCACAGCGCCACACACTTGATGCACGCAGCATTAAGACAGGTGCTGGGTTCGCACGTGGAACAGAAAGGCTCCATGGTTGACGACCAACGTCTGCGCTTCGACTTCAGTCATTTCTCAAAGATGACTCCTGAAGAGATCCATCAAGTGGAGCAGATTGTGAACCGTAAAATCAGGGAAAACATCCCGAACCAGACACTGACTGACATCCCCGTTGAAGAAGCCAAATCGATGGGAGCCATGGCGCTGTTCGGCGAAAAATACGGCGACAAAGTCCGTGTCGTCATGTTCGACAAGGACTTTTCAATGGAATTATGCGGCGGCATCCATACCTCCGCAACAGGAAACATCGGCATGTTCAAAATCCTTTCTGAAAGCGCCATCGCTGCCGGCGTGCGCCGCATCGAAGCCATCACAGGCGAAGCGGTCGAAGACTATCTCGACAACCAGATTGGACAACTCTCGCACATCCGCGAAGTCGTGAAATCCTCTGCAGATGTCGTGAAGAGCGTGGAATCGCTGTCGGAGCAGAACTCGGCACTGAAAAAGGAAGTGGAACAACTCATGCAGGAAAAGGCACAGTCCATCGCTGAAAAACTGCACGACAATGCAAAAGAGAAAGCCGGATGCCGTCTTGTGTTCGACACATTGAACTGCACCATCGACCAACTCCGGAACATCGCCTTGATGCTGAAACAGATTGACGGGAACACCATCGCCGTTTTAGGCTCATTGGTGGACGGAAAACCATCACTCTGCCTCCTGCTTCCTGAAGAATATGCAGAGAACAAAGGCCTTGACGCCACGGCAATCATCCGCGAAGCCGCAAAAGAGATTCAAGGCGGCGGCGGCGGACAGAAGACCCTCTGCACGGCAGGAGGCCGTAACGCAGACGGGCTGGCAAAAGCCATGCAGATGATTCTGGAAAAAATCTGAGACGTATCGGCGATAGGACCAAAAGCCCTATCAGCGACAACGGGTCTTTAGAAACGAAATCAGTTGCCGGGTGGCACGACCTCGGTGACTGATTTCGTTTTTCACTTCCGGCGACATCTCGGCAAAAGTCTGCTCGTAGCCGTCAGGGAGGAAAATCGGATCATAGCCGAAGCCACCGGCGCCATGCTCCTGTTCGGTGATGACACCATCGCACCTGCCTTCGAAATAATAGGTTTCGCCATTCATGTTCAAGGCAATAACGGTACGGAATGCGGCATTGCGGTTTTTCACGCCTTTTAAGGCCGACAACATCTTGTCGACATTGTCCTGATAACTGCAATGTTCGCCGGCATAACGTGCCGAATAAACGCCAGGAGCGCCGTCCAGCGCTTCCACTTCAAGACCTGTGTCATCGGCAAAACAATCCAGTCCGAAACGTTGCGTGATGCAGTCGGCCTTGATTTTGGCATTGCCTTGTATGGTGGCTGCGTCCTCGACGATGTCCTCGTGAAAACCGATATCGTCAAGGCTCAATATTTCGAGCGTTCCATCCATGATTTCACGGATTTCCTGCAACTTGTGCTTGTTGTTCGTCGCAAAAACCAATTGATTCATATCAGAAAAATATGCTTGTTACTTATTCAAATCCCAATCAATGGGCTGTATTCCATATTGTTGCAAGTAGGCATTCGCCTTCGAGAAATGATGGCAGCCGAAGAACCCTCTGCTGGCCGACAATGGAGACGGGTGCACTGACTTGAGCACCAGATGTTTGGATGTGTCAATCAGCGATTCCTTGGCGATGGCGTAATTGCCCCACAGAATGAAAACGATATGTTCACGTTCGGCCGACAACGCTCTGATAGCGGCATCGGTGAAGGTTTCCCAGCCATGACGCGAGTGCGAAGCCGCCTGTCCCGCCCTGACGGTGAGCGATGCGTTGAGCAACAACACGCCTTCCCTCGCCCATTTCTCAAGGTTTCCGGAATGGGCTATTGGGATGCCAAGGTCGTCGTGCAGTTCCTTGAAAATGTTTTGCAAACTCGGCGGAAACTGAACGCCATCGGGGACGGAGAACGACAATCCGTGAGCCTGATGCGGCCCATGATACGGATCCTGACCCAGTATCACGACTTTGACCTTATCGAAGGGTGTGAGGTTGAATGCGTTGAATATCAGGCTACCAGGAGGATAAACGGCATAATGGCTTTTCTCATCCAGAAGAAAAGACTTCAGATTGGCGAAATACGGCGACTCGAACTGCTGACGCAGAACACGATACCAACCATCTTCTATTGCAGGCTTTATCACTTCCATATCAGACGAATTTTCATGCAAATATGGGCAATTTTCAATAAAAAGTTGTTACTTTGCACTAAATATAGGACAATAGTTTAACAAATTATTGAATTTCAGATGAAAAAGAAAATTGCAATTGCTTTATTGATCGCCGTTTTTGCAGGCATCGCCCTCACCTCATGCAAGTCGAACAAATCATGTCCTGCTTACGGTGAAGTTCAGAAATATCAGAAGGAAACCCGCTACTGATTAGTCGGGGAATCGCATTCTTTCCTTAATTCACGACACCATGAAGCGCTCGGTTCGATGGCTGTTTTCAGCAATATGGCTTTTAGGGTGTCCTTTGATGATTGCGGCGCAGGAAATCGACATAGGTTCGGAAACAGAAAAACCTGTTGAAGAACGCATCCTGTACAGCCATCAGAACACGATAAGCGCGACGCTTCACACCCAGGGAGTCGGCGTCGGCTTTCAAATCGGCAGAATCAGAAGCATTTACCGCACAACCGAATGGGATTTCGGCTTCTCGACTTTGCGCCCGCTCAAACAGATAAAGAGCATCAACGTTTACCAATTCAACGCGCAGCCGTACGTCTATGGGAAACTGAACGATGTTTTCGCATTTCGGGCTGGTTTCGCCAATCAGAACAGAATTTTCGGCAAGCCCTACTGGGGCGGCGTGGAACTCCGATGGCTCTACGAAGGCGGTCTTTCGCTCGCCATACAGAAACCCTATTACTATTCCGTGGTCGTCGCAAAACCAACCGGGAGCGGGACTTACGAACAAGTCAATGACGTCCAGACATTCGAATCGAGTGATACCTGGATAGAAATAATAGGCAGGGCGCCATTCAAGACCGGCATCAACGAGTTGAGTTTCGTGCCCGGCATCCATGCCAAAGGAGGGCTGAATTTCGACTTCGGGACTTCGAAGAGCACCGCCCAGTGCATCGAAACCGGCATTATGGCGGAAGTCTTCCCGACAGGCTTATCGCTTATGGCAGACAACCCGAAAGACAGATTCATAATGACTTTCTATCTGTCGTATCGCTGGGGATCGAAATTCAACAAATATTGACCTTCTCTACGCCTTTTGCGGAGCAACATGAACAACATAGACTTGTTGCCATAATCCGCAACAGGCACGACAAAATCATCTCCTAAAACAACATCCGAAACATTATTTTGCTCGACATCTGCCGAAAATAATCGCAATTGTGAGCGAATCGATTCGACGATATACACCAAGTTCAAATCACGCACATCAAGGCAGAAACGACAGAAAACAACAAAGGGAGGCATTTGCCTCCCTTTGTCATAGATAATTGCAGTTCCTATTAGTAAACGAGGAACTTGACATTCGAAGTGCTGTCGCCCTTTGAGAGACGGAGGATATATGCTCCGTTTGACAAACCGTTGGCGTTGACATTGATTTCGTGTGAGCCTTCGGGATACATTCCCAATTCGACTGACTTGACCATACGGCCAGCCATGTCAAAGATCTGATAGCTCACAGAAGCCTTGGCTGCAAGTTCGAAACCGAGTTTAGCCTGGTCTTGGACAGGATTCGGATAGAGGCTGACGTTGGTTGAAGCAACAGGAGCATCGTCAACATTGGTGCCGATGTGCTGCAGATAATTCTCGCAACGGAAGAGGCCTCTGCCGTAGGTGGCTGCATAGATGGCGCCTTGGCTCTTGACACCTTCGGTAACAGTCTGGAACGTAACTCCATTATCGACATAGTATGAATACTGGTCAGGCTGATAGACGAGCTGTTGTTTCAGTTCGAGGACAGGCACATCGCCCATCGGGTCGTTCTGAGCAACCCAGTTAGGATTGGCAATATCGTCGGTCATGTAGATGCCGTGTTCGGTGCCAATAATCACGTTACCTGTGGTCATTTCAATCACTGAGGAATAGACCGGCATCTTAGGCAGGTTAGCCTGTTTGGAAACAAATGTAGGAGCTGCACTCAAAGCGTCGTTTGAGTAGAGGACATACTGCTGGTTGCCATAATTGCCCAAGGTGACGACAACGTTGTTGGCGTTGTTAGGATCGACAGCCACTGAAGTGACGCATTGTCCGTCGGTAGGCAGGTCGATAACCGTGGTGGTGATAGCGAACGTAGAAGAATCGATGGAGCAGGTAAGCGTGTCAATTGCTGCATTGAGGTTGGAGAGGCGGCAGAAGACACCGTCTTTCATACCAACGAAAAGATTGTCACCATCATTTGAAATGGCCATGCTAAGAGGATCGCCATCGAAACCGAGTGACTGCTTTGAGATCTTCCACCATGTAGGTGCCACGTTGAACTGGACAGCTTCTCTTGTGAAATAGATAGCATCAGTGCCGGCAATGAAGAATTTGGCGCTGACGGGATCATGCACATAGATGGAGTCACCAGCGGCGACATTCACAGGAAGAACATAGTCAAATGGATAACTCTTATTGTTGCTCTGGCATTGCACCGTGGTACCAGCGGTCATGTTTTCTGTAGGTTTGTATTTCACTGTGGCAGGATTCGTTGGATCGTTGAATCTTTCCCAAAGGAGCATCGGGGTGCGGAACGATGAGTTCGAGAACGAGAGATTCGCTGTGAAGTTAGCGAAGTCGTAGTCGACACCGGCTGTTTCGGAACGATAGAAACCACCGTCAACAATCGAAACGAAGATGGAGTTCGGGTCGATCAGAGAGATAGCGCAAGGGCCACCGTGATAGGTCGAGCTGAAGGCTCCGGATGAATTCGGGTAAACCTGAGTTCCGGTTCTGAGATTGTTCGTGTTTTCGTCGCCATTGATAAGAATGGAACCGAAATCGATGGCACCGCCCATGGCGCGTGTCGTCTTGCCTGATGGAGCAACAGTGAAGAAACGTGTGGTGACGTAATTGCGGTTGCAATTGTAGAAGGTGAAGTAAGTATCTTCAACGCCTTTGAATCTGAAGACGCCACCGTCAGTTCCTACATAGAACTCGGCATTATTGTTAGGATTGAACACCATGGTGTGGAGACCCACATGAAGGTATTGTGCAGAAGTCATGCTATAGGTTGAACCATCGGTGCGTTGCGTGGCGATGTAATAACCGTTTTCAGAAACTTTGGTAAGTTCCCAAAGATTATAGCCGAGCACGAAGATATCATAAGCATTTGACGGGTTGACGACAATTCCGTGGTCGATAAGACCGAAACCTTGGTAAACATTGTGACCCAGATTGGTGGTGACAGCCGGGAGGATGACACGCCATGTGCTACCGCCATCTTCCGAAAGATAGAAAGATGAGTGGATGCCTGTTGTGGCGATGCAGGAAGCATAGAACACGTTGGCATTCGACGGAGCGGCGGCGATGTCGAGCATGCCTGCTGCTGCTGGAAGAGTAGTGTAATAGCCTTCAGGGTTGGTCGCTGGTGCTGTTGCCGAGTGGCAAGTCATCGAGTTGACCGTGCCGATATAGACTTTCTTATCGATGGAGGCGATGATGACGCCATCGGAATTCACGTCAAGTTGGTTGACGTTTCCTGTGATGTCAGCACCTTGATCGTCTTTAGCGACAGACCATGTTGCGCCTTTGTCGGTGCTGTATTTCAAGCCCGATTCAGTGGCGGCGATAAGATAGTTGCCGTCAATAGCCAAGTCGTTGACAAAGCTCCATTGTGTCACACCATTGCTGCTTGTTGGAGCGGTGCTGGGCAATTGAGTCAATTTATCATCGATGATGGTGTAGATGCCGGAACCAACGAAACTGTTTGTATAGGAAATCTGGCTGAGGCCGTTGTAGTTAACAGCGTTGTTGCCGTCGCCCGTACCAACATAGATGGTGCCGTCAGCATCCTGGACCATGCAGCTGACCATGAGGTTCGCATTGTCAACCAGATGCCAGGTGGTACCATTGTTGTATGATTTGTAAACACCACCGCCCTTGGAGCCGATGTAAAGTATTCCGGAAGGATTGCCGAAACTGTTAGGTCTGTTGTCAAAAACGACAGCCGTTGTCTGGCCACCGAAGTTGTCAGGGCCCATGCTGACCCAGTAAAGGTCACTGCCGTCCTTCGAATTCATTTTGGAGCTTTGAGCAGCCTTTATCATCAATGCTGGATCAATCAGACCTGTGTTCTGATTGGCACGAAGATCATTCATGAAAGACGCCGCTGTAGCCGTTCCTTTTTCACGCGGGACATAATGTCCACGACCGCCAGCAAATGACATTGACTGGCCTAAGATCATGATTACCAAAAGTAAGCTGAAAGGTAAAAATCTCATTTTCATATCACGTAGTATTGATTGTTATTCCGTTAATTGCTATTTCGAAATCTGTTAATACAATAATAAGTTGCAAATATAGAATAATCTCTCAAAGAAAATTCAGTTTCCTGAAAAAAAATCCTCATTCCAAAATGATTTTTCCTCATCCTATAACAAAATCGCCCTGACGAAAACATCAGAGCGATCTGTAAAACATGGATAATTCCGTCAGATGACTTCCATCGATTCTGTCGGAAGCCAACCTACACTGCCATTCGCAATCTTGACCTTGTTCCATCCGTCGGCTTCATCAAGCAGTTGAACTTTGGAGCCTTCGTGAAGCACAAACAAGTCGGTGCTGGTAGCGTTCGGAGAACTCTTCACTGTCACCGTAGGACTCATGACAATGGCCTGATCCGGGTGCTTCATCTCATCAGTTTTCTGAAATGCAAAGATGACAGAGAACACCAACAGAATTGCCGCCAGCAGACCCACGAAGAAGCCCGTCTTACGCAACGCCATCCTCTTGGCTCTGAGGAAAATGAACAGGCATGCCAGAAGAAAGCCGAGGAGCAGCAAAGACGCTGTCGCCCAGCCATCGGCCGAAAAACAGTTCTTCAACCCATTCCACCATCTGATGATGAAGGACTGGGGTATAGGGTCAATCTTATCGACCACTGCCAGCCTGGCAATCTCAAGGTTCGTCTTGATGTCGTCGTTACTTGGATTGAGTTTCAAAGCCCGCTCGTAATTGAGGATGGCCTTAGGATACTCTTTCATTTTATAATAGGTGTTGCCCATGTTGTAATAGAGCGGCGCCGACACCAATCCTTGCTCAAGGATGGCATTGTAGTTTTCCAGAGCCACGTCGTACTTGCCGCCGTTATAGGCCTTTTCGGCTTGGGCAAAGCAACTGTCGGGATCCGTCTGAGCCGTCGCCACCAACGGGAATGCAAGAGACAGCATCAAGACTGTCACGAAAAACTTATATCTGGTTTTCATCTTATTCATGATTATTTTAGGATTTTTTCCGCTTCGGTAATAACCTCGATACCACACTGATACAAATCGTCCATCTTCTTCCCCTCATCGCCTGGGGCGAAACGGGCATATTCGCAACTGTTCAACGCATCGATAAAACGATTGGTCAGATCTTCAGGGACTTCTTTCTCCACCATGACATCATGCACGGTAGCCATGGAAAGCACCGAACGTTCAATGCTCAACTTGTCGGAGATGTATCCCCACAAAGCCTGTGACATCTCCTCGTAGAAACGATTCTGGTCGTTGCTCTTGAGGAAACCGTACGCATTTTTCAAGCGTCCTTTGGCGACCTTGGTGGCTTTCTTGTTACGCATCAATGTCACGTTCTGCCTGTCGGCGGCGCGTTTCTTGACGAACAATAGCAAAGCAACGAAAAGCGCCAGCAGTAGAGCCGCGAGGATAAAATAAACCGGCGATGCGAAGAAGTATCTGCCACCCGCCTTGAGACCAGCATTACCCGTCATGATATGGCGGATATCGCTTCCCAGATAGGTGATGTTTTCCTGCGAAGTGGCATAGAGGGAACCGTCGTCATCCTTATCAGAACCTTTTGCAACTGCAATGTCGAACTGCTTCGACCTCAGTTCCGTGTAGTTTCCGCTTGACGGATTATAGAACGAGAACTCGACAGCGGGGATGGTGAAATTGCCAGCATGACGAGGGATGACGAGGAACTCGGCCTTTTTCGTGCCGCTCAAGCCATCGGCATTTATGGATGTAGTGATTTTGGGATCATAGACTTCGAAATCGGGAGGAAAGACCGGCCTTGGCATCTCGATCAGATCGACACTGCCGCTTCCCGAAACCGTCTCCGTAAGCGTGAAAGCGTCATTGGTCTTCACCTGATTATTGTCGATATCGGCGCTGAAGTTATAGTTGCCCACGGCACCTTGGAAACTTGAAGGTTTCCCCGACGAAGGCAGGTCTTTCACCGTGATGTTGATTGAACCGGACTCAAGCCGTTTGGTGATATTGGTGAAGCCGCGTCCAAAGAAAGGATCGTTGAAGAAAGCCTCGAATGGATCGTTGCTCCTCTGTCCGCTCGACTTCGTCTGAATCTGAGCCACACATTCTATGGTCATGGGTTCTATCGGAAGTCCGCCGACCTTCTGGGGAACGATGACGATCTTCTGAATCTCGGCAACCTGATAGTCAACGCCATTGACGAGTTCCGAGGTCTGTCGCAAAGCGCCGCCGTTGTCTTCGCTGACATCTTTGGTCCAGAAACCGGCATAAGCAGGCATCTTCGCCACCGACAAGGATGAAACGGGAACACGGGTGTAAATCTTGTATGTAAGCACCAATGGCTCACCCAGATAAACCGACTTCTTCGAAGGCACTACCTTCAGGAACAAATCACGGCCGCTGACAGAAGGATCGCTGGAACTGGTCACCGACTGAGAGCCTTGCGATGATTTCCGCGATGAGCCGGATCCATCATCAGGAACGACTTTAATCTCTATTGACGAACTTGAAATCTTGTCACCTTTGACGACGTAGGAAGCGGGGCCTATTCTGAACGTGCCTTCCCTATTGGCTTGAAGCATGTAGGTATAGGTATTCTTCACGGTGCGCGACACCGAGCCGTTAATCATCTGGACACTCGAACTCGATGAAGAGAACGGACCTCCCACCTTGGTAAAGCCTTCAAACGATGGCGCCGTGAAATTTTTCCCTTCGGCGTTCATTTCAAAAACCACCTGAAACGACTCTCCAACAGCAACTTGCTGCTTAGCAGAGACTTTCAGAGAAGGTTCCTGCGCCATTATCATCATGGGCAACATGACACCCAATGTCAAAAACAAACTCTTTATCTTTCTCATATGTGTGTTATTTCCATTCAAAAATCGTGCAAAACATATACGCGTCATTAACAACGACATGCAATATTACCAATCTTTATCGGTTTGACGTTTCGGTTGGGAACGCAATTTCTGTTCGTTCACCTTCTCCAACGTTTTTTTCTCCTGATCTTCAAGAGCCTGCAACATCCTCATCGCTTCCTCTTTCGACATTCCTTGTTGCTGCTGCTGTTGCTGTTGCTGCTTCGGCGCCTGTTGCTGTGCCTGTTGCTGCTGCTGTTGGTCTTGTTGCTGCTGTTGTTGCTGTTGCTGCTGTTGTTGCTGTTGTTGCTGTTGCTGCTGCTGCTGCTGTTGCTGTTGCTGCTGTTGCTGCTGTTGTTGTTGCTGCTGCTTATCGTCCTTGTTTTCTTCAAAGGTAGCGGAGACAACCACATCAAAGTCAGGCATCGTGAAGAAATTCCCAAGAGGTTTCACCTTGACAGATGTGTCGCCTTTCTGTGTAATGGAATACTCCTTGAACTTATAGCCCGGTTCGGGTGTGTTGGACAACTTGACAGACTCTCGGAACGTCGCCTTCGTGACATCTGTCATGACACGACCGCCTTTGGTCAAGGTGTCGATGACAATGTGGTGGTATGACTTCGCCTTGGTGAAGGTAGCCTTTACGGTGACATCGGAATTCAGCATCTGAAACACGTTGTCGTCAGAGACGGGAGCAGATGTGTTGGGGTCATTGTCGCTGACGACACGGAGTTCGTCAAGTTGATAGCCCTGGTCGGGTTTCACCACCAAGCCGACATTCTGTCCCGGAATAGCGAGGGTGTCGCTGGCCTGAATCTTGCCGTGAAGGGTCGAATCAATCGAGATATGAAGGGCTGTGCGGAATGTGGCCGTCACCGTGACGTCAAAATCTGGCATCTGGAACGTCGTGTCGCTCACGTGCACCGTGTCGGCGACGCTGCCGGTTTTATAAACCTTGTAGCGTTCAACACGATAACCATGATCGGGTTTGGACCGCAGCGTAACGGTCTGACCTTCAATAGCCTTATCCCTATCAGCAGAGATGCTGCCATGAGGGATGTTCTTCTCGACATCGATCCTGTGGGCTTGCTTGAATTCGGCCGACACAATGACGTCGAACTTCGGCATCACGAAACTGTCGCCTTTCACATCGACTTTGACTTCGGAATTGTCAGCCTTGACAACGACATAGGATGCAAGGGCGAAACCATCTTCGGATTTGGATGTAAGTTTGACAATCTGCCCGTTAAACGCCATTTTCTTATCAGCCGCGACAGAACCATGCTGTATGTTCGAGGCTATGTAAATATGACTCTTCACAAGATGGGCGCGGCAAAACTCAAGATTGTAGAGGGCGTCTTCGTTGTCGGGATTGATCTTCAAGGCTATCTTATAAGTGTTGAAAGCATCGTAGTACTTGCCTTGCGCAAGATAGCAGTTTCCCATATTGAAGGCGGCATTCGACTGAAGTTTCGCATCAGGCGTCATGTCGAGCACTTTCTGGAAGGTCTTGTAGGCCTCGTCATAGTCTTTCTGTGAATACAAGGCGTCGCCAAGGTTGAATTGTGCGTTGGCACTGGTGGGATTTCCCTCCAAAGCCTTCTTATACTTCACCTCCGCTTCAGTGTAATTGCCTTTTTTGTATTGCCGGTTCCCCTTCCGTATCATCTTCTCATCGTTTTGCGCCGAGAGGGATAACACCGAAAACAGGAGAACAAGTAAGAGTATTCTATTTTTTGCTTTCATTGTTGTTGTCAAAAAGGTTAAACTTCGTCTCCCAGTCTTTCTTTCCTGACGATACGAATATCTGCAGCAGGAGAAAGATTATGGCCAGACCGACAAACCATTGGAACTGATCTTCGTAATCGGAGAAGGTCTTGGTTTCGATTTCGGACTTGTCCATCTTGTCGATGTCGTCGAAAATCCGCTCAAGGCCAACATTGGAATTGCTGGCACGGACATAAAGTCCGTTGCCCGCCGTGGCGATGCGTTTCAGCATGTCTTCATCAAGGCGCGTGATGATGGTGTTGCCCATCATGTCTTTCTTGTAGCCGACTTGACGTCCAACGTCGTTCAATTCGGGAATGGGAGCGCCATCGTTGAGTCCCATGCCTATGGTATAGACCTTGACGTCTTTCTTTGCGGCTTCTTCGGCGGCCGCCACAGCGGCATCATTTTCGTGATCCTCGCCATCGGAGATGACGATGATGGCTTTGCTGTTCTTGTCATCAGCAAACGATTTCATGGCCAAGTTGATGGCTTCGCCAATGGCAGTGCCCTGGGAGGCCACCGTCTTGGTATCAACGGTTGAAAGAAACATCTTTGCCGCGGAATAATCCGTTGTGATGGGCAGTTGCACAAATGCCTTGTCGGCAAAGACAATGACGCCCAACCTGTCACCGTTCAAATCGCCGATGAGTTTATTGATGGCCTGTTTCGACCTTTCGAGACGGCTCGGAACAATGTCCTGCGCATTCATGGAATTGGAAACATCGAGTGCAAGAAAAAGATCTATGCCTTCGCGTTTCACTTTCTCCACCTTCGAGCCACTTTGCAGATTGGCCAAGGCCAAAATCAAGGAAGCCACCATCAGCAGGAAAGCCGTGAACTTGAAGATGCCTCTTGAGTTAGACCGTTTCGGTATCAGATAACCGCGCATCTCGATGTCGGCGAAACGCTTGAATTCCTTGTCCTGCCATAAACGGATAACGATATATAGGATTATCAGTAATGGTATGATAATCAGGCCATAGAGATAATCAGGATGCTCAAATCTTAATACATTTTCCATAGTTCCTATGCTGTTATCGTTCTAAAAACCGTCTTACGCAATATGAATTCGAGCAGCAGCAATGCCAAAGCCCAAGCCACAAAGGCAGGATACTCCTCATGCAGATGCCTGAATTCGGTAACTTCAATCTTCGAACGTTCCAACTTGTCGATTTCCGTATAAATCTCGCCAAGTTTCTGATTCGATGTCGCACGGAAATACTTTCCACCGGTTTCGTCGGCGATGGTCTGCAACAGTTTCTCGTCGATTTCGACCTGAACCTGCTGGAACTGTATGCCAAACGGAGTCTGCACCGGATAAGGCGCTGTCCCATAAGAGCCTACACCGATAGTATAGACGCGAATGCCGTAGAGTTTCGCCATTTCAGCACCCGTGTAAGGATCAACGGAACCGGCATTGTTCATACCGTCGGTAAGAAGAATGATGACTTTTGAAACGGCTTCGCTGTCTTTCAGACGGTTAATTGACGTGGCAAGACCGTCGCCAATGGCGGTGCCATCGTCAACGAGACCGCTTTTGAGTTGGCTCAGCATGTCGAGCATGACGCCGTGATCGGTGGTGAGGGGCACTTGGGTGAAACTCTCGCCAGCGAAGATGACAAGGCCCATGCGGTCGGTAGGACGACCTGAGACGAAATCCTCGGCCACCTTCTTGGAGGCTTCCAGACGGTCAGGCTTGAGGTCACGGGCAAGCATACTGCCCGAGACATCCTGCGCCAAGACGATGTCGATGCCTTCAATGTTCGATGTCTGGTTGGTGGATGAACTTTGCGGACGCGCCAAAGCGACGATGAGCAAAGCCAGAGCCGCAATCTGCAACGCGAAAAGGATATGACGCACATAGATTTTCCAACTTTTCGGCAACTTGCTGAAGCCGTAAGTGTCGGAAAACCGCAGCGACGATTCCTGTTTCTTTTGCCGCAAGACATACCAAACGATGGCAAGCGGTATGATGGTTAGAACCCAGAGAAATCCGGGATTGGCAAATTCAATGTTTTCAAACATCTCCATTTTCCTCCTTCATTTCTTTAGCGGCTCCGGCAGCCATGGCTTCCTGAGCCTGCTTTTCGGCCTCCTTTGCCATTCGCTCCTGATACTGGGCATGACTTTCCTTCACAAAGTCCGTCATGTCGTTCATGGCAGTATCGTTTTCAAGAGGCGTGGTTGCGCATTTGGCGAACTTGACAAGATCGGCGAGACCCATACATTCCTTCAGTTTGTTGAAAATCGTGTCATCGAAATGCAACGGCTTGACTTCCTGAAGGATGTCATCCGTGGTCATCTCAACGGCATTCAATCCGAACTGGCCTTCGATATACTCGCGCGCAATGTCAGTAAGACCTGAATAATATTCCTTCACCTTGCCGACTTGCCAGAGTTTCTGCTGGCGCAAGGTCTCAAGGTCACCAATGGCCTTGTCGTATGGCGGAATGACGGTGCCAGATGTCTGGTTTCCGTTCTCGCCTTGTTTCGATTTCCTGTGGATGATGAAATACCTGACCAGAAATCCCACGAGGACAAGCAACAGCAAGCCAAGCAGCCACGGGAACATGTCTCTGAATTTCAGAGGCTGTTCTATTGGCGGCACTATGGGCTTATAGGCCAAGGTGGTATCGACCGCAATGGTGGTGGAATAAAGCGTAAGAGGCTTTGTGAAAGCCATCATGCGGCTATTGCCAGCCAAGGAACTGGAATAGGCAAGCCCGACGCTCGGCACCTGCACGTATCCTGTATCGAAAGTCATCAAGGTCAGTTGCTGCTGAACGATGATGTTGCTGTCGGCATCGGCAGTCCTCTCGACTTCTCCTCTTTTGATGATGTCGATATGTTCCGACAAAGTGTCGGCGGCAAAATCAGCCCAATCGACGATTGAACCGTAAGGCGCCTTCATCATCATGTTGAATGTGAACGGCTTGCCAACCGAAACGGTATCGGACTGCACTTTTCCGGAGACCATCACGTCTTGGGCGAAGGAACTTGAAATCAAGCATCCGAACGTCAATAACAACAAAATCAGTCTTTTCATAGTCGTGACTCCCTTTTCTTGAAAAGTTGCATCAATGGTTTTACATAGTCTTCATCGGTATAAATCAAGGCATTATCGACGCCATGCGTGGTGAAGGTGTGATTGAGCGACGCCGCCCTATGCAGAATCATCTTGGCGTAGGCATCGTGCCATGCATTGCTCGATGTGTCAACCCACATGTCCTTGCCGGTCTCGTTGTCCCTGAACTTGACAAGGCCAACCTTAGGTATTTCCATTTCGCGTTTGTCGGTGATGCGCAACGCCACAAGGTCGTGTTTCCTCGCCGCGATTTGCATCTCCTTCACGAAACTCTTGTCGGTCATGAAATCGGAAATCAGGAAAGCCGTGGTGCGGCGCTTGATGGCGCTTGTCAAGAAACGCAAACCTTCGCCGATGTCCGTTCCCGACTCTTCCGGCTTGAAGTCCACAATCTCGCGGATGATGCGCAGGATGTGCGAACTTCCTTTCTTAGGCGGGATGAACTTCTCAATCTTGCTGCTGAAGAAGATGACGCCGACCTTGTCGTTGTTCTGTATGGCGGAAAAAGCCAAGACAGCAGCGAGTTCAGCCGACAGGTCACGTTTCGACTGCCCGTGCGAGCCGAAGTCATTCGACCCCGACACGTCGATGAGCAGCATGACCGTCATCTCACGCTCTTCCTCGAAAATCTTGATGAAAGGCTTGTTGAAACGGGCGGTGACGTTCCAGTCAATGTTGCGGATATCGTCGCCGTACTCGTATTCGCGCACCTCGCTGAAGGTCATGCCACGCCCCTTGAAGGCACTGTGGTACTGACCCGAGAAGATGTGGTTCGACAGCCCTCGCGTCTTGATTTCTATCTTTCTAACTTTTTTGAATATTTCTGTAGCTTCCATAGCTTCATTGCCTTTAATCTGTGTTCAGAATCAATATCTCTCCACTGATTACGGCACTTCGATGGTGTTCAGAATTTCGTTGATGATATCTTCCGTAGTGATGTTCTCAGCTTCGGCTTCGTAGGTCAGGCCAATGCGGTGACGCAGCACGTCGGGGGCCACGGCACGGATGTCTTCGGGAATGACATAGCCACGACGCTTGATGAAAGCGTAGGCCTTGGCAGCCAATGCCATATTGATAGTGGCACGCGGCGAACCGCCATAACTGATCATGTTGGCAAACTGTTTCAGTTTGTAATCTGACGGGAAACGTGACGCAAAGACGATGTCGGTGATGTAATTCTCGATTTTCTCGTCAAGATAAATCTCACGGCAGAGTTCGCGGGCACGGATGATGTCCTCGGGACGAATTACAGCATTGATTTTGGTCGTCTTGTTGCTGATATTCTGACGAAGGATAAGTTTCTCTTCCTCTTTCTTGGGATAATTGATGACGACCTTGAGCATGAAACGGTCAACCTGCGCTTCGGGAAGCGGATAGGTGCCTTCCTGCTCGATAGGGTTCTGAGTAGCCATGACAAGGAACGGGTCGGGCAGCGGGAAAGTCTCATCACCAATGGTGACCTGACGTTCCTGCATGGCCTCGAGCAACGCGCTCTGCACCTTGGCGGGAGAACGGTTGATTTCGTCTGCCAGCACGAAGTTGGCGAAGATAGGACCACGACGGACGACAAACTCTTCATTCTTCTGACTGTAAATCAGCGTGCCGATAAGGTCGGCCGGCAGCAAATCAGGAGTGAACTGAATACGCGAGAAATTGGCGTCAATGGCATTTGCCATTGTATTGATTGCCAATGTCTTAGCCAAACCAGGAACGCCTTCAAGAAGAATGTGTCCGTTGGCCAGAAGACCTATAAGCAAACGTTCAGTCATGTGTTTCTGACCAACGATTACCTTGTTCATTTCCAAGTTTATCAAATCGACAAACTGGCTTTCGTTCTGAATCTTTTCGTTTAATTCACGAATGTCTGTCTCAATCATTTTCAGTAGTATTATATTTGTTCTATTATATTCGCTTTCAAAAATATTGGCTTCTAAAAAAGCGTGCAAAAATAGTTTTTCTTTGTGTGCTAAACTCCTATTTAATAAATTTATTGCAAAACCGAAGATTTTTTTGTCCGCTTTCGATGCTGCCGCAAACCTTTGAAAGCATGAATCGCGACCGAGAGCAAAATCATAAAAAACAGGCTTCGCAAAAGCGCGGGATTGAATTTTTGTAAATTTGCATTCATATTCTATCAAGATGATAAGAAAGATATTCAAGTTCGGCGGTGCCTCGGTGAAAGATGCCGATGCCGTGCGCAACCTCAAGGACATCGTTGCCAGATACAAGGACGAAGACATCATGCTTGTGGTCTCCGCCATGGGCAAAACCACGAATATGCTTGAGTCGATACTGGCCAATTTCAGGAAGGCGTCATCCACGCCTGAATTTACTGACATGAAGCAAGTTACTGAATATCACGAAAATATCATCACGAACCTTTTCGAAAAAGACAAAGTGGATGCCGTCATCGAGAAAGTGTCGGAACTCTTCGTCGAACTTTATGAAAAACTCGCCGAACAAGGCCAGGATTACGATTACCAGTATGACCAGACGGTAAGTTACGGAGAACTCATCTCGACCACCATCATCGCCGCCTATCTCAACGAGAGCGGCATTCCCACGCGCTGGCTCGACGCCCGCAAATACGTCGTCACGGACACCTGTTTCCGTTCGGCATCGATTGACTGGGACGAGACACGGCTGAACATCGTGAAACTCAACGAAGAACACGTGCGCGGCCTCGTCTGCCTGACACAAGGCTTCATTGGCAGCACCGACAAAGGCCGTTGCGCCACCACCTTGGGACGCGAAGGCTCCGACTTCAGCGCCGCCATCTTCGCCAATTGCCTCGATGCCGAAGAAGTCACCATCTGGAAAGACGTCGACGGACTGCTCAACGCGGACCCAAAACGGTTTCCCAACACGGTGAAGATTCCGCACATAGCCTACTCCGAAGCCATAGAACTGGCTTTCTACGGAGCCACCATCATCCACCCGAAGACCATCAAGCCGTTGCAAAACAAAGGCATACGTCTGAAGATACAGTCTTTTGTCAACCCCGACAGCGAGCCAACCCTGATTGACGGCAACAAGCCAAAAGAGAAAACCGTGCCTTCGTTCATCGTGAAAGACAAGCAGATGCTTGTCAGCATCAGCCCGCGCGACTATTCGTTCATGAACGAGCACAACCTCCAAGTCATCTTCAGCGTCTGCGACCAGTTGCACATCCATTCCAACATGATCCAGACCTCCGCTTTGACGCTGTCGTTCTGCTTCGACGCGGACAATGACAAGATAAGCCAACTCATCGAATGCCTCACCGACGGATTTCTTGTGAAATACAACGACGGCCTTCAACTTTTCACCATACGCCATTACAGAAACGGCGATGAAAACGATTTCATCAAAGGCAAGCGCGTCTTCGTCAAACAAAGCAGCAGAAGCACACTCCAGTTTGTGCTTGGCACCATGTGACACGATGAAAATCAGCAATGAAAACTTCGAACTGCTGCGCGCGTTAAGCCAATTCCTGAATGAAGATCCTGCTTACGTCACCAAGTCCGGCATCGAGACCGTCACCGCCTGCGGCGTGAACACCGAACAGGCTTTCGCACTGATTCTCGCCAGCGCCCTTGGCCTCGACCTCGACAAAACCAAACACGCCCGCTTCTTCGACCGTTACTTCACGGAGATGGTGCACCAACTCGATGTTCAGGAATACGAAAACAACACTTTCTATCGGAACATTCGGATTCCGAACGTCAAACAAGGTCGTTGCGAGTTGAAATATGAAAGTTACAAACCCTACGAAGCCTTTGTCTGCGACGATTTCATGATAAACAGCAACGGCGACGTCATACCACAAATCGGATTTTTCGCCACGGCGTTTCCCTACCCCGCCATCCTTCACGACGGACGCATCTGGATGACCACCATCCCGAACGAAATCAACACGATGAAAGACCCCATCGACAAGGCTCGCGGCGACGTGCTCACCTACGGACTGGGATTAGGCTACTATGTTTACATGGTGGCCAATAAGGACGAAGTCCGTTCCATCACCGCAGTGGAAAACGACGATGAAATCATCGCGCTGTTCCGACAGCATATTTTGCCACAGTTCAGCCATCCCGAAAAAGTCATCATCGTCCGTGACGACGCCTTCCATTACGCCGAGAAGGTTATGCCAAACGAACATTACGATTTGGTTTTCACCGACTTATGGCACGATGTGAGTGACGGCGTCCCGCTTTACCGCAAAATGAAAGCCTTGCAGTGCGAAGGCCCGCAATTCGAATACTGGATTGAGAAAAGCATGAGATGTTACATGTAAAAGCGCCATCATGAAAATCATAGCACACATACACACGGACTTCCCTACCAAGTTCGGCATTCCGCGACAAAGCGGCATCATCGAGACGCTGAAAGGAAGCATTGTCTTCGAGCCAGAATACCGCAACGCCGATGCAGTAAGGGAATTAGAGCAGTTCTCACACATCTGGCTGCTCTGGCATTTTTCTGAAGCCGTGCGCGAAGAATGGTCGCCAACGGTGAGACCGCCACGGCTGGGCGGCAACAAACGTGTCGGCGTCTTCGCCAGCCGTTCGCCTTTCCGTCCCAACCCCATAGGACTTTCATCCGTGAAACTTGAAGGGATAGAATACGATGCCGCCCTTGGCCCCGTGCTCCATGTGGCAGGCGCCGACCTAATGGACGGAACGCCAATCTACGACATCAAACCTTACCTGCCCTACACCGACAGTCACCCCGAAGCGACAGGCGGCTTCGCTCAGCAAGCCACAAATCACATCCTGGAAGTAGTTTTTCCTGAAAATCATCTGCAACAAATACCCGAGCCTTTGCGCGAGAATCTGCTTCAAGTGCTTGCGCTGGACCCGCGTCCTCAATATCAGGACAACCCACAACGCGAGTACGGACTTGGTTTCGGTGGCTACGACATCCGTTTCGTCGTCAATGGCGACAACTTGGAAGTGACCGAAGTGAAAAGATGCAGTGACAGCAAGTGATTGCCAAAAAACAACAATAATATTCTGATTTATAACAGTTTGAACGACGTATTACTGGCGCATTCCGTAGTAATACTGCCCCTTGCCTATTGTCTGCCTGCCAAACCTGATGGCATTTTCCGGACAATGATGGTAGCAAGCCATGCAGCCCACACAATGATGTTCCCACAGCGGTTTTGAATCCTTCATGACGATGTTGCCTACCGGACAGGCTTCGGCGCATTTCCCACAGCCGATGCAGGATGACTCGACACGAAAAGGCTTGTCGCTAATCAGAAAACACTGAAACATCGGCTGCACCAAACGTGATTTCAGCCACGAAGCCTTTCCTATGTTCATATCGGAACATGACACGCATTCCTTGATACGCGAAGCAACCATGGGCAATCGCAGTTTCGCGGCATCGACCTTGCGACTTTCATTTTCAATGGTATCAAGTTGAAAACCAGGAAGATTGATGTACGTTTCAGGCATAATGAAACTGAAGGCGGCGTCAAGATTCAAACCTTTCTGTTTCAACGTCTTACGAAACAGGACTTCCGTAAGTCCGGTCTCGTCGCCGCAAGTGCAAGCCATAAAGACGTAGGACGGCTCGCCAGTGAAACGCATCGCCTTCACAAAGTCAGTGACGATGCGCGGCGGCGCCCAGGCATACACGGGAAACACAAAGCCAAGCCGCTCATCCTGACGGAACTCATAAACGGCATCCTTGTCCATTTCGTCGGGAATGAAAATGACCTTGTCGTCAATAGATTCGGCCAAACTTTCGGCCAGCCAGCGGCTGTTGCCACAACCTGAGAAATAAAATATCATGATTGCAAATAATTATCTGATAATCAAATTGTTAACTTATCTATCCGCAGTGAAAGAAAAACAATTTTTGTCCGACATCACTGCCGATTCCTTCCCCTATTCGAACTCGATGTTGATATCATCGACATAGAGCGGCATCTCGGTCGGATTGTGGACGTAAATCTTGACAAGGTCAGCCTTGTAGAAACTGTCATCTATCGGGAGCGTCAAGTCGATGAAATCCCAGTTTCCACTTGTCTCGTAATAATCGGAGACGGGGAACCTGAAACTGACAGGCACTTCACCTTCCTTGTCAAGTTCTATCACCAGACTGGACCTGTCGTTGATTTGTTTGGAAAACACCTGCATCGAGATTCTGATTTTCGACTTTCCTTGGCAAATTTCGCCGGTCTTTTTCTCGAAAGTCAGGCTATATGGCCATTTGTCGTATACCTTTGATGAACATGAACCTGAAAAATGCTGTTCCGAAGTGATGGTATAAGTCTGAGACCAATTATTGGGGCTTTCGCATTCGTTGCGGTAGTGGCAGGGATTGGACATATTGATGGAGCAATCGACGAAAGCATTGGGATAGAACTGCTTGAGCGCAAAGGCGACATTACGGGCAATAATGCGGCGTCCGTCTTCATAATAATGCTCGGTAGTCCAATTCTGGTCGATGAATTGCTCGTTCCTCACGGCATTCATATTATCGACAACGACTACCCCCATCTGATTCCGGTAACGATTAATCAGGAAATCCCTGTTTCGTTTCATCAGGAAAATCAAGTCGCCTCCGACCAGTTCATTGGCGCGGTCCACATTTTCCGCCATGATGTTGAAAACAAGGTTCCAGCCGCGTTCGTGAGCCAGTTGCACGATGGCGTCAAAGTCTTTCAACCGCGGGTTGTCGTCGCGAATCTGGAAACCGTACGACTTGATGTAGTGGCAGGCCAACTCGGTCAGGCTTTGGCTGAAATTTCCATCCTTATCCTTAATGCCTTGATAGGCCATGCCCTTGTCCCAGTCCGCCGTGTTTGAATATTTGAAATGGTACGGGAAATTCAAGGAATCATGTTTCCAATGATAATGCACCTCTTCCATGCGTTCTGCATCGGTTTTGATGTCGTAGCCCTTGAAACCCAGAAGGAATCTGTCGTACAGTGGCGGATAATGTTTCAAAAGCACGATTTCCTTTTGCAGCGGCGTCTCGAGTTTGGAATAAATCCAATCGGCGCCAAACGAACGCAGGTTCATCGTCACAACAACTGTCTTGACCGATGACGGCTCAGGAATGCTGCTCAGCAGATAGTAATAAATCTCGGCATGGGCTGCAGGACGCGTAATGTCGCCAAGCCTCAATTTTGGGTAATACCCCGCGACGAACTCGCTGATCCTTCTCTTATCCTGGTCAGTATCGCCAACCATCTGATTGGACGACTCTCCAATATAGACGATGTCGCAACTGTCGGCAGTCATTTCCCACGACTTCTCGACGAAATTGGAATACTGCTGCAAGTCCTTTTTGTAGAAACATTTCGTATAAATCCAATTCATCGCAATCAGGAAAACGAGAAGCAGTCCGATGTTAATTAGCATTTTTTTCATGGCGTCAGAATTGGAAATAAATGAATGGGAAAGAATTGACGCTGGAGAAAGCAAGCACCATGAAAATCAGCACAAAATAAATCGACCACCTCAGCACGCCCGGCATCTTGTCGCACCATTTGTCGAAACGGGTGTTGAACAGCAGCACGTCGATGAGAATGAAGAGGGCGAGAAACAGCCAAGTCCTCGGATCTATGGAAAGCGATTTGCCGACATTGAAGTTCTGGAACAAAGACTGGCAAATCTCTTTCATATTGTTGAAATCCTTTGCCCTGAAGATCATCCAGAGGAAGGTCACCAACACAAAGGTCTTCAGCACTTGGAACGCGTATAGGAGAAACTTCCCCACCTTGCCGTCGGGCTCCTTAATCTTTACCACGCGCAGCAGCAACTTCTCGATAATATGAAGCAGGCCATGGGCAAAGCCCCACAGAATGAAAGTCCATGCGGCGCCATGCCAGATGCCGCTGAGGACAAAAACGACCATGATATTGAAAGCCCAGCGGGAAAACTTGACCCTGCTGCCGCCTAACGGGAAATACACATAGTCGCGGAACCACGTGGACAAGGAGATGTGCCAGCGGTGCCAGAAATCGGCGATGTTCTTTGCCAGATACGGATTCTTGAAATTGTCAGTGATGTCAAAGCCCATCAGTTTGGCGCTTCCCAACGCAACGGTGGAGTAGCCGAAGAAATCGCCATAAATCTGAAACGAGTAGAAAAACATTCCAAGAAGGACGCTCCACGAATTGTAAGTCTTTGGCGCTTCGTAAATCTGATCCACATAGGCGCCGAGGTTGTCGGCAACGACCATCTTGATGAAAAGGCCGAAAAGTATCAACCTCATGCCGGCGGCGATGTTCTCGTAGTTGTACTTCTTCTCTTCATTCAACTGCCGCAGAAGGTTGCCAGGACGTTCGATAGGTCCGGTGACAAGTTGAGGGAAGAACATCACATAGAGGGAATAGATTCCGAAATTGCGTTCGGCTTTCTGATTGCCTCTGTAAACTTCGATGACATAACTCAGGCTCTGGAAGGTATGGAAAGAAAGCCCGATGGGCAAAATGATGTTGATGGTCTTGTTATAATTCAGTCCGAGATGCTGGCACAACTTCACCAGATTTTCGTTCATGAAGCCGAGATACTTGAAGACAAACAGCACCAGACATGTCGAGATGATGCTGACGATTAGGAATGTCTTCTTTCGCTTCGGATTCTCGTGATTGTTCTCGATGAGGATGCCAGCGAAAAAATCAATCAGGATCGTCACCAACAAGATGAGGATGTATTTGGGGACGAACCACATATAGAATATGCAGCTCGCCGCCAAAAGCATCATCCACCTGAACCTGTGTGGCAACAGATAAAACAGCGCCAGAACAACAGGTAGAAATATGATATATTCTACTGAATTAAAAAGCATGAACAGCCAAGAGTCATTCTGCTATTTTCTTCTCTTCCACCTGAAGAACGTACTTGTCGGTATCCCTGCAAAGGAATGCAACTATTGCGCAATTGTCTGACACATAGTTGCTTGACAAAACGGTAGAATAGGTCTTCGAAAATTCGGTTCCTGCAACATAAGGTGCGGTACCAATCGATTCACCCCAAGTTCCATTCAGCGTGCCACGGAAAACGTGATTGTGAACGTATGTCGAATCCAGGCCGCTTGGTGTCAGTTGTGAGCCGACAATGCCGCTTTCAATAAGGCAGACGACCAGTTTGCAGTCATCCGTCTGATCTTCCGACAATTTACCACTCACAGTGACGTTAAGAGCGCGAGTGGCCGTATCATAAGTCTTCTCTATTTTGAGCGTCGAAACGGCTTTTACAAGCAGTTCGGAACTGACAGCATCACTCCAAGCAGCGGAATTTATATTGTAACTGCCAGAAGCGGATACGCGGTCCACCGTACCAACAGGATTGGTGTCAAATCCAAAATAGCCGTACCATTCCGTTCCTTCGGAAGTGCGAAAATCAGGAAATGGTCCTAAAGGATTGGCAAGGAAACCTGCATGAACGCTCATCACAATCAGTTTGTCACCAAACAATTCCTGCAGTTGTGATGCAACAACTGCGGCGGCAGGGCAATTCACGCAACGCACGCCCGTAAAGTCTTCAAGCAACACTTTCTTCGTGCCGGAAGATATCGTATCGTTATTACCTTGAAAATAAGGCTCTTCTACAACGTCGCAGGAACACATGGCGAACAAAGCCACGAACAATGTCAATGCTATATGTCTCAATGTTTTCATAATGTTAGGCTATTAAAAACTTGTTGTTACTGATAATGTCACTCCACTTGAGGCGGGCACAAGACGGCAGACGCCACCCACGCACAGCATGCCTTCGTTCTGGCGGCCAGCGGTGAGCGAAATACGCGTCGCATCCTTGATGTAACCACCCGAAACGGTGTAGTAATGCTGCTTATAATCCTCAACCGGATTGCCATAGTTGTATTTGTCGGACAAAGCGAGGAACCAGTTCGGAGCAAAGGTATATTCCAGCGTGGCGGCGGCCCAATTGCCGGCTTTCTTGTAATTTGTCTTTTCCGCGTCAGCGATTTCAGTGTAATCTCCTGTGTCCCAGAGTCCTTGCAACTCAAGGCGAAGGCTCTGATTCTCGGCAAAACTGTGTGTCAAGTCGAAGATGCCAATATGCGTCTGAACGGGTTCCATTCCCACGTGGCCTTCAATGGTGGCTATGTCATAGTACAAGTTGACATACTCGGCGTTGAACTTCCAATGTTTGTTGATTTTCCTTTCGGCGGCAAAGTTGATGTCGCGGAAAAACACGTGATCGGAGACGGCGAAGAATGGTGACGTGTAGCCCAGTGTGCCGTTAGCATCGCTGAAGCCCGTAGTGCCATCGACATAATTGCGGACGATGTCGTTCACCTGACTGTAGTTCAAGCAAAGGCTTGTGCCGTATTTTCCACCTAACTTGCTGTTCTTCGGTATCTTGTAGTTCACCTGGAACTGCGCTGCCATCTCGCCGTTTGGCTGTGTGGCATACGGATAAAGCGATGAAAGGCTGTAGGAGTGGATTCTGTTGATTGGCGGAATGAAGTTGATGTCGAGCACGCTGCCTTCGGCGGCATAATCCGACTTGTAACTCATGTTATCGACACGCTTCACCTGAAGCACGACGCCAAGGCCTTTCTGCGAATAGGAAAGGTTGGCAAGCAAGGACTGACCTTCTTTGTAGATGAAGTTGTTGATGTAAGACGGGTCGTTGATCTTGTAGGCATATTCCGTCGAGAAATCGAACTTGCCATAACTCAGGTTGGTGCGTCCAGCGAAAGCGGCGACATTCTCAGGAAGGTTGTAGAGTGCGTTATAGTCAGGCTGGTATTTGCTGACGACGCTACCGCCGACAGTGGCACGCAGACCTGCATCGTTAAGACTGGTGATGCTCTGATTCAGGTTCCACTCGCCATCCAAGCCGCGGACAATGCCTTTCTTGCTGTTGTAATCTTCCCAAAAGAACCGCTGGCTGCCATAAACGCCTTTCAGCGTCACGCCATCGACAGGACGGAAGACCACGCGCATGCCTTTGAGGGCGTTGTCGTAGCCCAATGTCCATTCCTCATAGGAACGCAGTACCAGACCGCTGCCGAACTGTTCGTAGAAGTCGCCAATGGTGACGCCAATCTGTCCGTTGTCGTAAGTTGCCCAAGCATTGGCGAGGCCAAGACCCTGCATGCGGGAGTCAAACCCTGAAAGTGGGGTGAGACAGGCCTCGTAGCGAAGACCGGCAGAAAAGTCGCCCAAGGTGTAGTTCACCTTGCCGAATCCGTTGATGCCGACGCGACGACCATTGAGATAATCTTCCGTGATACCCAGACCTTCGTCAAGGCCATAATATTGGGCGTCAAGTTGGAAACTGCCGTTGACTTTGGCGGCACCGAGGTCGATGCCCTGTCCAAACGACGAAAGTCCCAGCGCACTGAACACCAGGACTAATAAAGGTATAAGCCTACGCATAAGTGTAAGTTGTTATTTTTTCGAGATCTTCTTGATTTCCTTATAAAGTTCGTTCTCAGAGCCATCGACATAACCTGAATGCTGATAGACAATCTTTCCCTTGCCGTCAATCAGGAATGTGTGAGGCGGATTGCTGACGTTCATCGCCCTCTTGAGGTCGCTGTTGACATCGAGAAGCACGTTGAAATCCCAGCCTTTGCCTTCAACAAGCGGCTTTACGCGTGATGCGGAACGTGAGTCGTCGATGGAGACGGAATAAATCTTCACGCCCGTCTCTTCTTGCCAATCGGCATAAACATCGCTCAGGGCGTCGTGTTCCTTGATGCAAGGCTTGCACCATGTGGCCCAGAAAGTGATGACGATAGGTTTCCCGTTGTTCGACAATTTCGAGATGTTGACCGACTTTCCGTTCAGGTCTTTAAGTGTGACGTTCGGAAGATCAGTGGTCTGCTGGGCATAAAGTCCGCCCATCAGCAGGGCCATGAAAACCAATGTTGCTATTTTTTTCATTGAGGTTTGATTTTAATTATTTTCTTTATTGTTTATTTACTGATTATCATTCGTTTACTGCACAATAGATCTCCAACAATTTGGCATAGTTGTCGGCATCAAGTGTCACCTTGTTCACCACATTCGGAATAAGAACACACTCCCCTTCCATAACAAATACCGAACCATTTTCCCAATTCAAGGAAAATTTTCCTTTCGTGCATAACAAAATCACGAAGGAATCGATGTCGGAATAGTCCTTCACCATCTCACCGTCGAATTGCAGGATGTTGGTCACAAAATGCTGTGAATCAATAACTGGCACCGTCGCGTTAAGCAGATTTCTATAAGGTGTCTTGTAGTTTTCAGGAATGGAGAAATCCACGGCTTCCAAAGATTGCGGAATGTGAAGTTCGCGTTGCATTCCAGCCACATCGAGGCGATCCCAATCGTAGATGCGGTAAGTCACATCGCTGGTCTGCTGTATTTCCGCCACCATGATTCCGGGTCCCAAGGCGTGGACACGTCCTGCCGGAATGAAAAACACATCGCCTTCACGAACGGTTTCGGAATTCAATACACTTTGCAATGTATTGTCCTTCAACACTTTGATATAGCGTTTCTTGTCTATCTCCTGATTAAAGCCGTCAATAAGTTCCGCATCTCTGTCGGCATCCATGACGTACCACATTTCGGTCTTGCCATTGCCGAGTTCGCGCTTTTCGGCAAGTTCGTCGTCGGGGTGCACCTGAACGGAGAGCCAGTCGTTGGCGTCGATGATTTTTATCAGGATGGGAAACTGTTCGCCGTAACGGTCGAATACCGCTTCGCCGACAAGGTCGCCCATGAAAGTCTCGACGAGGTCGTTGATTTCATCGCCGGCGAAGTCGCCGTTGGCCACCACGCTCTGTTCGTCCCAAAGTCCCGAAAGCAGCCACGCTTCGCCACAATTCGGCAGCATGCCATAGTCCTGCTTCAAGATGTCTTTTATCTTGCGCCCGCCCCAAATCTTATCCTTGTAAATCGGCTTGAACTTGAAAGGATACAGTACCGTTGACATATTTCCAAAAATTTCGATGCAAAAATAATCAAATTTCAGTAGCGCGAGTGAGAAACATCGAAGTAGGTGCATCTTCTTGCATTTCACGCAAATAATGAAGGTAATCGGAAACGCGAAAGAAGCATTTTATTGGCGTTGTAAAAGAAAACAGAAGAGCGACAGAATCGCAATTCAACACAATTCATTTATTTTGCAACCATGAAAAGCATCATAGAACTCCGGCGCGAACTTCACGCACATGCGGAACTTTCAGGGGCTGAAGCCGAAACCAACGCCATTCTGAACGACTGGATTAGGGACACCCATCCCGACTGTCAGATGGAAAAAATCGGAGGTTACGGCTTGGCCGCCGTTTACAAGGGGAAAGAAGCAGGGAAACGTATCTTGATTCGTGGCGACATCGACGCGCTCAACATCACGGAACCTGGCACAATGTCCTACAAGTCGCAGCATGAAGGCGTATCGCACAAATGCGGCCACGACGGCCATTCCGCCATTCTCTGCGCCCTGGCGCAACGTCTCGCCGAGCATCGTCCCGAAAAAGGAGAAATCGTCTTGCTGTTTCAGCCTGCCGAGGAAACCGGACAAGGTGCGAAAGCCATCCTGAATGACCCGTTGTTTCAGCAGATTGTCCCCGATGCCGCCTACGGACTGCACAACATCCCAGGATTTGAGAAAGGAACCATACTTGTGCGCAAAGGCTGCTTCGCTGCAGCATCCTTCGGCCTGAAACTCACACTCGACGGCAAGGCGGCCCACGCATCTCAGCCCGAAACAGGCAGGAACCCTTCGGAGATCCTCGCCATAATGATGCACGAATTGGAGAAAAAACGCGAGTTGCTGAAAGATGTGAAACCGCTCACCACCTTCGTCATCACCC
Organism: uncultured Lentimicrobiaceae bacterium; assembly: GCA_964418895.1. GTDB lineage: Bacteria > Bacteroidota > Bacteroidia > Bacteroidales > F082 > Limimorpha. Next base: position 76,409 of record CAYQND010000006.1, read on the forward strand.
ACGCCAGCCTTGGCGAAGCGACTTTCGGCATCGCTCCCGGCCACGCCGAAATTTGGCTCACACTACGCAGTTACGACAACAACAACCTCGAAAGACTCGCCAGCCAGATCATAGAATTCTGTCAGTCGAAAGCCAAAAACAGGCTCATCGACTTCGGCTTCACCATGCATGAAGCCTTCGCCGCCACCGTCAATGACGACAGAAATGTCGGCGTAATCGAGAAAGCAGCCAAAGCACTCCGATTGAATGTCGGATATCTGAGAGAGCCATTCCCTTGGTCGGAGGATTTCGGACGATTCTCAAACGCCTGTCCCATAGGATTTTTCGGACTCGCATCAGGATACGAACAACCCCCGCTTCACAATGCGGCATACGACTTCCCCGACGACATCATCGAAACGGGAGCCGACATGTTCGACGCCATTATCCGCTTGGAAACGTCCTGAAAAATCTTTTTTCAAATTGCCGCGAGGCGCTGCGTCATCACGTTGATGATTGCTTTGGAATAGGCATTCGCCACTTCGATGACAAACTTGCCGAAATCGACACGGGCGTTGTGGTCGGCGGTGTCGGAGATGATGCGAATTACTGAAAAAGGTATCTTGAATTCGAAACAAGCCTGCGCCACGGCAGCGCCTTCCATCTCAACACATTGTATGTCAGGCAATTCGTTAATTATGGATTGTCTTTTCACCTCATCATTGACAAACTGGTCGCCACTGGCGATGTCACCGGACACCAATGCAGGTTTCGTGATGCCGAAATCCGAAGCGTTTTTGTCGCCAATCACCATGTTCACGCCTTTGTCGAGCAGCGAAGCGATACTCTGCAAAGCAATAGCAGTAAGGTTTGCGTCAGTATCGACATAGATGCGATTCAACAAAGGCAACTCGAAACGCTTGATTATGGGACGTGCGTCAAGGTCGTGCTGCACAAGGCGTTTCGCCACAACGATGTCGCCTACTTTCAGGTTATCGGCTAAGGCGCCGGCTGTGCCGATAAACACAAGTTGGGTGACGGCAAATTCCTGCAAGAGGATGGTTGCCGTTATGGACGCCGCCACTTTGCCCCATTTGGAAAACACCACCACGCAATCCATGCCGTTGATGTCGCCGCAGCAAAAGGTACGGCCGCCGATTTCACGGACTGTTGTCCCTTTCATCAAGGTCTTCACCTCGTCAATCTCTTCCGCCATGGCACCCATGATGCCTAATCTCGTCTTCATTTTTCTGTCAATATTGAACTGCAAAAGTATCTGTTTTTCGAATAATTCGGAAATAAGTTATCTTTGCAAAAATTTAATGAAAATGAGCAAGAAAATATGCGTTTATTGCGGCAGCAGCATGGGCTACGACAGAATCTACCAGCAGAAGGCAGAGGCCCTCGGAAACGCCCTTTACGAAAGCGGATGCGAGTTGCTGTATGGCGGCGGCAGCGTCGGACTGATGAAGATTATCGCCGACACGATGCTGAAAAGAGGCGGAAAAGTCATTGGCGTCATTCCCACCTACCTTGTCGATATGGAAGTGGGTTACAAAGGCATCACGGAACTCATCGAAGTGGAGACCATGGCCGACCGCAAGACCAAACTTGAGGAGATGGCTGACGCTTTCATCGCCATGCCTGGCGGTTTCGGCACCATGGACGAGTTCTTCGAGGTGCTCGTGCTCGGACAACTCCGCATCATCGACAAACCCATCGCATTATATAACATAAACGGCTATTACGACAGCCTGCTTCATTTTGCGAATCACGCCGTCAAGGAAGGCTTCGTGCGCCAGGAACATCGCGACAACATCATCGTCACCGATGACCCCGCCACGCTCATCGACAAGTTGCAAACCTACCATCCCGTCGAGGTTGGCAAATGGATAGAAGGCATCCATGCCGAAAGCGCCAATGTCAGTAAAATGATGATTATTGGCATAACCGGCACCTTGGGCGCTGGTAAAGGCACCATCGTGGATTATCTCGTCAAGGAAAAAGGATTTGTCCATTACTCCGTAAGGGCTTTCATCACCGAAGAAATCGAACGCCGCGGCCTTGAAGTGAACCGCGACACCCTCACGGAAGTCGCCAACGACCTTCGCGCCAAACATTGCCCGAGTTACATCACCGACCAACTCTACCTCCGCGCCTCTGAAAACGGCAGGAACGCCATCATCGAGAGCGTGCGCACCCCAGGCGAAATCACTTCGCTCAGAAGCAAGGGAGAATTTTATCTGCTCGCCGTCGATGCCGACCAGAAAATACGCTACGAACGCATCTCGAAGCGCGGCTCCGAGACAGACTCCGTCGATTTCGAGACTTTCGTCATGAACGAAAAACGCGAGATGAACTCATCCGATCCTAACAAGCAGAATCTCTCTTCCTGCATCAGACAGGCCGACTTCGTGCTCAACAACAACGGCACCATTGAAGACCTTTACCATCAGGTGGAAAACATTCTCGGACAAATAGAAAACAGATAAGAGACCTAATAACAAAGCATCATGGAAAACGAAAGCAAGCACGTGCGTCCAAGTTGGGACGATTATTTCCTGAATCTGGCCGACACCGTAGCCGAACGCGCCACCTGCGACCGTGGCCGGAGCGGCTGCGTCATCGTCAAGGACAGACAAATCCTGGTGACAGGCTATGTGGGATCGCCACGTGGGTTGCCGCACTGCGACGAAGTGGGACACCTCTTCAGCAAGGTCATCCATGAAGACGGTCGCATCACCCAGCACTGCGTCCGCACCGTGCATGCCGAACAAAACGCCATCACACAAGCCGCAAGAAGAGGCATAGCGCTGGACGGCAGCACGTTGTATTGCCGCATGACACCTTGCCGGACTTGCGCCATGCTCATCATCAACTGCGGCATTGTCAGGGTGGTCTGCGAAAGGAAATACCACGACTGCGCCGAGTCGGAAGAGATGTTCAAACAAGTCGGAATCGAACTCGTATACAAATACAATGAAGTCCAGCAGTATGACGGACAGAGTTGCGACAGCGAAAAATAATTCCTATTGTTGAAAAACCACGCTTGTCACAAATAATATATACTTTTGGCGGTTGAAAAATTCAAATTAAGACAATCTATCAAAATCAACACATTATTATGAAAAGACATTTTGTAATTATCGCATTGTGCAGCATCGTGCTGTCACTCACCAGTTGCATCAAACCCGCAAACGAAAGTTTCGTGGGCACTTACAAAGGAACGCTCATTACCACCTACACAATCAACGTGCAAGGCAATTACGAGACTAACGTCGAAGATACGGACTTCACCATTGCCATCGCCCAAGGCGACAAGAGAGATGAAGTCATCGCCACCTGCTCTGCTTACGGACAGAATTTCACTCTGAACGGCACAGTCGATGACGACCATGTGATGTTTGACCCATGCACTATCAACACATCCGTCTCCGACTTGTTTGAAAACGAAATCCCAATCCTGGGTTCCTTGACAACCCAAGTGGACCACACCATCGAAATCTCCGGAACGCTTGACGAAGAGAACAATTATCTCGTCATCGACGGAAACGTTTTTGGCACAATAACTGCCACGATACTCACCCAAATCGCCGCCTTCCCTTACACGGGAACGGTAAAAGGAGTGCTTTACAGATAATAACAACTATTAAAAACATAACAAAATGAAAAAATTAGCAATCTTAGCATTATGCTGCATGACATTATTGTTCTCAGCATGCAACAAGGAAAAAGACGCCGAGAAATTCTATGGCAATTACTCCGGACAGATTACGCTAACAGGCACCATTGCAGTCACTGGTGTAACCAATCAGGAAATAAACCAGAGCGAAGACATCACCATGAGCATTGTCGAAGGCACTGCTGACAACGAAGTCGTAGCCACATACACGGCAGAAGGCGAATCATCATCCTTGATTGGCACCGTAGATGGCGACAAGGTGACTTTCGAACCCGTGACCACCACCTTAGATACCGTCACATCGGAAGGAATAGCACTCAAAATGACCAGCACCGAAGCCTTTGAAGGCACCCTAAGCGGCAACATCCTCACCATAGGCGGCACTTTCAGCGGCAGCGGCACGATGGCACACCCACAACTCCCCACCCCAATACCGTTCACCGCATCAGGCACCATCACTGGACCTCTGACAAAAGCGGAATGATACTGTAATTGTAAAAACAACAAAAGCGACCAGCAATACGCCGGTCGCTTTTTTTTTATATAAGGCACAAAAAAAACGGACTGCAAAACAATCCGTCTCAAGTAGCGGGGGTAGGATTCGAACCCACGACCTTTGGGTTATGAGCCCAACGAGCTGCCTCTGCTCCACCCCGCATCGGGAAACGACCTGGAAAAACTATTTTTTCCTTCCAAATCGCGGTGCAAAGATATATTTTGTTTCTTTGCAATGCAAGAAATTTCAATAATTTTTTTCATCATGGATCATAAAGCAGGCTATGTCAACATTATAGGAAAACCCAACGTGGGCAAGTCCACCCTCATGAATCAACTTGTCGGGGAGAAAATATCGATAATCACCTCGAAAGCTCAGACCACGAGGCACCGCATTCTTGGCATTGTGAACGGCGACGACTTCCAGATTGTCTTTTCCGACACACCCGGCATCATCCGCAATCCTGCCTACAAGATGCATGAAATCATGAACCAGTATGTCAACGTGGCGCTCATCGATGCGGATCTGATTCTGTTCGTCGTTGACATCACGGACAAGAACATAGAAGAAAAGACCGTCGAGCGGCTCAAGGGAACTGACATCCCCGTTTTCGTGCTGATCAACAAAATAGACCTCTCCGACCAGGAAGGCGTGGAGCAGGCTGTGGAATACTGGGAGAAAGAACTGCCCGCAGCGGTAGTGTTTCCCGTCTCGGCGCAGCATAACGCCAACGTGAAAAACGTGTTCGAGAGCATCATCGACAAATTGCCCGTCTGCCCTCCCTATTTCCCGAAAGACGAACTCACCGACAAGTCGATGCGCTTTTTCATCACCGAGATCATCCGCGAGAAAATTCTGCTCAACTATCAGCAGGAAGTGCCCTATTCCGTTCAAGTGGATGTGGACTCCTACGAGGAAAGCGAGAAACGCATCGTCATCCGTGCCACCATCTACGCCACGCGGGAATCGCAGAAAGCCATCATCATCGGCAAAGGCGGCCTCGCTCTGAAGAAAGTGGGCATGGCGGCGCGCGCCGACATCGAGGAATTTACGGGAAAGAAAATCTATCTCGAACTGATAGTGAAGGTTGACAAGGACTGGCGTGACAACGAGGACGAACTGAAACGCTTCGGCTACGAAGCCTAAAGCGCGGCAAGTCATTATGTACTTGCAAAAAAATCACTACCTTTGCGCCCACAAATCTCATTAAGACCATGTCGAACATCGTAGCGATAGTAGGGAGACCTAACGTGGGCAAATCGACCCTTTTCAACCGCCTTCTCAAACAGCGCAATGCCATTGTGGAAGAAACCAGCGGCGTCACCAGAGACCGTCATTACGGCAAGAGCGACTGGAACGGCAAGGAATTCACCGTCATCGACACCGGCGGCTATGTCATCGGTTCCGACGACATCTTTGAAAAAGAAATCCGCAAACAAGTTGAACTTGCCATCGACGAAGCCGACCTCATCATCTTCATGGTCAACGGTCGCGACGGACTGCACGTCCTCGATGAAGACGTCGCCACCATCCTGCGTCAGCAGAAGAAGCCCGTCATCCTTGCCGTGAACAAGGTGGACGAACCCAATCAGTCAACATTCGCTTCCGAGTTCTACGGCCTCGGCTTAGGCGAACCGTACCCCATCTCCGCCATGAGCGGGACAGGGACAGGCGACCTGCTCGACAAAATCGCCGAGTTGTTGCCCAGCGACACAACGAACTACAATACCGATCTGCCGCGTTTCACCGTGGTGGGACGCCCTAACGTAGGAAAATCGTCGCTGATTAACGCCTTTTTGGGCACCGACAGACACATCGTCACCGACATCGCCGGCACCACGCGCGACAGCAACGACACCCGCTTCAACGCCTTCGGCATGGACTTCATCCTCGTCGATACCGCCGGACTGCGCAAGAAAAGCAAAGTCTCGGAAGACATCGAGTTCTACTCCGTCATGCGTTCCATCCGCGCCATAGAAAACTGCGATGTGGCAATACTGATGATTGACGCGCAAAACGGATTCGAGTCACAGGACATGAACATCCTGAGCCTCATCGAAAGGAACAAGAAAGGTCTTGTCATGGTCATCAACAAATGGGATCTTGTGGAAAAGGATTCCAACACGCACATCGCCTTCGAGCAGATGATACGTGAGAAGACGGCTCCGTTCACCGACTACCCGATTATCTTCACGTCGGTCATCAACAAGCAACGCATATACAAAGTCCTTGAAACCGCCCATCAGGTGTACGAAAACCGCGAGCGCCGCATTCCTGTGCGCGAACTCAACGACACCATGCTGGAAATCATCGGTTCCGTGCCGCCTCCGACAGCGTCAAGAGGACGTTACATCCGCATCAAATACGTGACGCAACTCAAGAGCATCACGCCACAGTTCATCTTCTTCTGCAACCTGCCAAAGGATATCAAGGATCAGTACATCCGTTTCCTCGAAAACAAGATTCGCGAGAATTGGAACTTCAACGGGGTGCCCATCCAGATGATTTTCAAAGAAAAATAACCGAACGCCTACTTCACCATGACGAAGTCCGAAGAAGAAGACGGCACCGTAAGAATGGACAAATGGCTGTGGGCGGCAAGGCTGTTCAAGACACGGTCCATCGCCGTTGACGCCATCAAAGGAGGCAAGGTGAAAATAAATGGTAACTCCGTCAAGCCATCCCACGAAGTCAGGGAAGGCGAAGTCATTCAGGTGCAGATAGAACAGTTGCACAAGGTGATACAGGTGAAAAGCGTCATCCACAACCGCGTGGCGGCGAAACAGATTCCGGAAGTCTATGCCGACCTAACGCCGGCCGAAGAATACGAGAGAATCACTTTCATGAAAGCCTACAAGTCGGAGTTCCGCGACCAAGGTGCGGGACGTCCCACGAAGAAAGAAAGAAGGGTCATCGAAAAACTGAAAGGCGACTACTGAGCCTCGACACCTTCGCCATAGTCGTCCTCGCGAAGCAGGTTGCCCTGTTCGTCATAGAACTTCCATTTGCCGCAATGTTTGCCGTCCTTATACTCACCTTCCATATAAAGGTTGCCATTGGGTTGATACACCGTTGCGGCGCCAGTTCTTAAACCTTCATGGAAGATGCCCTTGCTCTGCACCCTGCCATCCTCGAAATAGGCTGTCCAAGCGCCTTCGCGTTTGCCATCAAGCATCTCGCCTTCCATCTTGACCTGGCCATTTTCATAATACTCGGTTTCCTTCACACAGGAACCATGTCTGTCGTAAAACGACACGCGTTGTGGCTTTCCGGATTCGTATTGCGCCTCGACCTTTTCGGTAAGTTTGTTGCTACACGCCGTCATGGCGAATGCTACAAAGAACAACAAGAATAATTTCTTCATCATATTTATTTTTTTTAATTTCTGTCAAAAAGCAGGCGCATGCCTTTGTCGTCTTCATGAAAGACACCGCCTTCAAATACCAAGTTTCCATTCACGAAAGTATGTGTCACCGAATGCTGCAGCGTGACGCCAGCCAGCGGTGTCCAGCCACATTTGTAATAGACATTCTCGTTGCTGACACGCTGCGGCTTATGGGGATCGACGATCACAAGGTCGGCGTAATAGCCCTTGCGGATGAAACCGCGTCCACACACATTGTAAAGCATGGCGGGATGATGTGCCATCATCTCCACGACCTTTTCAACGCTCATCACGCCGTTGGCAACGAACTGCAACATGCCGCAGAGCGAATGCTGCACGCCAGGCATTCCCGAAGGAGCGGAGAAATACATGGCGCATTTCTCGTCAAAGCCATGGGGCGCATGATCGGTGGCAATCGTGTCAATCGTGCCATTCACGACGCCTTCCAAAAGGGCAAGTCTGTCTTTCTCGGTCTTGATGGCCGGATTGCACTTGATGAAGTTGTCCTTGCGCTCGTAGTCCTTGTCGCTGAACCACAGATGGTTGAAAGTGACTTCCGCAGTGATGCGTTTTTCGGACAAAGGAATGTCGTTGCGAAACAGCGACAACTCACGTTTTGTGGTGACGTGCGTCACATGAAGCCGCGAGCCGCATCTTTCGGCCAACTCGACAGCCTTTGACGATGACGCATAACAGGCTTCTTCCGTACGGATCAAAGGGTGCATGTTCACCGCGGCGCGACTGCCATACTGTTCCTTGTAAAACTTCATATTTGCCTTCACGATGCCTTCGTCCTCGCAATGTGCAGCGACCAGACAGGGTGAATTAGTGAAGATGTTCTTCAATGTGGTTTCGTCATCGACCAGCATACCGCCCGTGCTCGAACCCATAAACACCTTTATACCACACACTTTGGAAGGATCGGTCTTGACCACTTCGTCAATGTTATCGTTGGTGGCGCCCATGTAAAACGAATAGTTCGCCAACGACTTGTCGGCGGCTAAGTCATACTTTTTCTGAAGCACTTCCTGCGTGACGGCATTCGGCACCGTATTCGGCATCTCCATGTATGAAGTCACGCCACCGGCAACGGCAGCACGGCTTTCGGTATAGATGTCGGCTTTGTCAGTCAGTCCAGGCTCACGGAAATGCACATGTTCGTCGATCACGCCAGGCAACAGGTATTTGCCTTTGGCATCAATGACCATCGCCGAACCGGCATCGAAATCACCCTCGCGGATGATGTCGGCTATCTTGCCATCTGAAACGAAGACACTGGCGACAAAAGACTTGCCTTCATTGACGACCGTTGCATCCTTAATCAGATAATTCACGATGCGATTATGATTTACGCGGTTTTATCTTTCCAGTAATGCCTCTCCAACGCAGATTGATAACACCGAAGACGGCCTCGCGGAAAATGCCTTTTGTCATCTTCGACTGGCCTTCACGGCGGTCGGTGAAGATAATCGGCACCTCCTCGATTTTGAAACCGAGTTTCCATGCCGTGTATTTCATCTCAATCTGGAAAGCGTAGCCGACGAATTTTATTCTGTTGAAATCAATTGTATCGAGCACCTTGCGTGTATAGCACACAAAGCCCGCAGTGGTGTCGCGGACATCCATCCTTGTGACCATGCGGACATAAGCCGAAGCGTAGTACGACATCAGGACGCGCCCCATAGGCCAGTTCACCACATTGACGCCCGTCTTGTAACGGGAACCTATGGCAAGGTCGGCGCCATTGGTGCAAGCATCATGCAGACGCGACAAATCGTCGGGATTGTGCGAGAAATCGGCATCCATCTCGAAGACGTACTGGTAATCGTGCTCCAAAGCCCATTTGAAACCCGTGATGTAAGCCGTCCCAAGTCCCATTTTGCCAGGGCGCTCAAGGATAAACAGCCGGTCAGGGAATTCGGTCATCAGGCCTTTCACAATGCCTGCTGTGCCGTCAGGGCTGTTGTCGTCGATTATCAGGATGTCGAAAGACATCTGAAGGTCAAACACGTAACGGATGATCTTCTCGATGTTTTCCTTCTCCTTGTAGGTCGGAATGATTACTAAGTTCTCAGCCATGGCGAAATGATTAAGGGTGTTTTCAATTTGCAAATTTCAGAAAATTTATTCAATTACGAAAGATTTGGGTAAAATGTTTCCTTCTGCCGCATTTTCATCGCCTCAGCGGGAAATAATCGCCGAAGAAAGCGTTGCAAAGAATGATTTGTCGTATTTTAGCACAATAAAATCAGACACACGACATGACATCTTATTCCATTGGCATTGACATTGGCGGCACGAACACCGACATAGGACTGGTGCGTAGCGACGGCACCTGCGTCGGCAAGGAGAATCTCCCCACCAACAAGTATAGCGATGTGAACATTTACGTTCAAGACATCTGCGAAAAAATCAAACTCATGATGCGCAAGAACGGCATCGACGCTATTGACGGCATCGGCGTGGCGGCTCCCGCCGGCAACTATTACACAGGCTGCATCGAGAACGCATCGAATCTCAACTTCAAAGGAATCATCGACTTGCAAAGCCTCATCAGGCAGCACATCGACGTTCCGGTTACCATCTCCAATGATGCGAATGCCGCAGCATACGGCGAATTGGTGTATGGCGGCGCCAAAGGCATGAAGCATTTCATCATGTTCACCTTAGGAACTGGTATCGGCAGCGGAATCGTCATCGACGGAAAACTCGTCCACGGCTCCACAGGAGGCGCCGGAGAACTTGGCCACGCCATCCTCATCCCTGAAGGAAGGCAATGCGGATGCGGCAGAAAAGGTTGTCTTGAGACTTACTGCTCCGCGACAGGCATTCGCCGCACAGCGCTTGAGATGATGGAGGAAAACCCGAATTATGACGGTCCACTCTCCAAAATCGCCAAAGACGATCTGACCAGCAAAATGATTGGCGATGCGGCCAAAGCAGGCGACACGCTGGCAATCAAGGTGTTCGAAAAAACAGGATATCTTCTTGGTATCGCCTTATCGAATGCCGTGACTTTCTCCGCTCCTGAAGCCATATTCCTCATGGGAGGACCTGTGAGAGCCGGCGAAGTGCTGATGCGTCCGTTGCGCGAATCGTTCCTGAAGCATCTGCTGTACACATTTGACGGCAGCGTGGAGATAAAAACCTCGGAATTGCCCGACAACGAAGCCGCCATTTTGGGCGCCGCAGCACTGACAAAAGCAAAACTGTAAATAAAAGGAAACGTCCCCCATCGCCTTTTGCAAGACGATGTTGACTCCGTTAGGAAGGACAAGTCAGAATTGCTCGTCGAGGAACTTCTGCGCTTCGGTCATGCCGCCATCGCGGGCTTTGCTCATGAGCAGTTTGGCATGAGCCTTGTCCTGCTTGACGCCTTTGCCTTCATAATATGCCAAACCGAGATGGAACTGGGCGCTAGGGACATTTTTGTCGGCCGCTTTGGTCCAGTATTCGATGGCTTTTGAATAGTTCTTATCCATTCCAATGCCGTAAAAATAACTGTCACCCATCTGACTTAGTGCCAGACTGTAACCCAAATCGGCGGCTTTTTGCCAATATTCGACCGCTTTTTTATCGTCTTTCGTCGTGCCGGTACCGAAATAGTAGCAGTTGCCAATATTGAGAATGGATTGAGGCTCGTTCGCTTCAGCACCTTTCTTGAACCAGTCGAAAGCCGCCTTGGGGTCTGCTTTCACGCCGTCGCCCACCCTATACATGTTGCCGAGGGCATTATATGAAGCCTTGTATTTCTGGTCAGCCGATTTCTTATACCATTGCAAAGCCTTGACAGGATCTTTCTGGACGCCCCATCCTTGGTCGTAGCAACTGGCATACAGATACTGATAGCCGGCATCACCCTTCTCTGCCATCAACTTGATGGAATCGATGTTTGAAGCCATCTCGTCACCAAAACTTTTTTGCTGTCCGCCTGCCAATTGACTGAAATCCAACGGCTTGCCATTCTCAATCTTGATAGGAGTCTTGGTTCCATCGGCATTGATGACATTCACTGTCGGTTGTCCCTGATTTGCAGGTACAGACGGCGCCGCTGTAGGAAGTTCAACATTTGGGGCAGTACTTTGACTTGTTCCACCATTCTGGTTTTCATCCTGATTTTGAGGCTTGCCTTTGCAAGCCATCATGGAAACCGCCAATACCAATATTAAAATGACCTTTTTCATCTGTATAAGATTAAGTGCGCAAAAATAGCGCTTTTTTCATTTTGTCGTATCTAAAAGCGAACAGGCTCCCGAATTTTCATCAGAAGCCTGTCTGCCGATGGTAAACACCGTCAACAAATCACTTGATGATATACCTCACGCCGAGATAAGCCCTGACACCGCTGAGCGGTCCCCACACCATCGAAGCGTCGAAATCCTCGCCGAACGGATTGTCGGAAGCGATAATTGGATAATCCTGCTTGTAGTTGGTCAGATTCTCTCCGCCAGTGTACACTTCCCATTGCTTGCCAAATTTCTTTGTAATCTGAGCATTGACAATAACATAGGATGGAGAACGGTCGATGTTCTGACCATCTTCGACTGCTGTGGCGTTGCCATCAAGAGAAGGCACGCGGGTATCGCCATTCAACTGTGTGGTGAGGTCGAACTGCCACGTCTTTGGCGCATAGGACAAGGAGACCAGACCTTTGTAACGGTTCACGAAAGGCTTTTCACGCAAAGTGTCGTTGATGGTCATCTTCACGTCGTTGTACCGGAAAGCGAGGGTGACATCGAAGTTTCTGAAGAGTTCGTAGTTTGCCTCAATCTGAGCGCTGTTGGAATACGACTTGCCGTCAAGGTTGTAGATGTAGATGCTGTGGGCGTCGGCGTCGCGGTCGATGACGACCTGATTGACGAAATCCGTCCTGTACACATCGACCTGAAGCGTCAGTTCCTTCTCTCCGATATCGAAGTTCTTTGTGATGTTGGCGCCAAAGTTCCACGCTTCCTCCATTTTAGGCGTGTCGAGGAAACGGATGACACGTGACGAGGCAAGGATGGTGGAGTTCTCGGCAAGCACATTTGGGGAACGGTAGCCCTTGCCTGCCGACAGACGCAACGTCATCTCGTTGTCGGTCTTGTAGCGCAGATGCAGACGTGGGGTGAAGAAAAATCCGTACTCGTTGTGATGGTCGGCGCGAATGCCAGCGATGACGCTCAGATGTTTCTCACTGCTATAGACATACTCGAGGAACATGCCAGGAATGCTTTCAGTGCGTCCGAAGGTGCTGTCGTTGAGCATCTCGTTGTATCTGTCGTAGGAGTAACTGAATCCCGTAGTGTATTTGTGATGGTCGCTGCCAATGAAGGAAGCGAACAGCACGTTGGCGTAATAACTGAATTGCGTGGCGTTGTAGTCGGTACGGCCGAAAAATGAAGTGAGGTCATGATAGGTCACTTGCTGCTGGACGCCGATACTGGTTTCGGGACGGTTAAACAGGAATCCGGTCTTCGAAAACGCCTCATAGCGTTTGGTGCTGATGCCAATGCCATACACATCGTAGGCGGGGTCGAGACGGCGTTCGGGGTCGAAGTCGAGTTGGCCGCTCTGGCGGTCTTCCTTCAGCGCCTTGATGCCCCACATGCCCTCGAACCATTTGCCGCTGGCGTAATTGTAACGGGCAAAGATGTTGTACTGCGTTGTCATCGGGTCATCGAGGAACGAGTCGCCGTTATTATCCATCTGAAGATGATTGTGGTTGACATGTCCAAGCAGCATGAGACCGCCTTTGTCACCAACATTGGTTCTCGCGTTGAAGTTGAATTCCGCATTCTCCATCGTGTTGCCGAAAAGATTGAGAAACAGCCTCTCGCAATTGTCATTTTCGGGTTTCTTGTAATCCACGTTGATCTGACCGCTGATGGACTCGTAGCCGTTGATCACCGACGATGTGCCTTTGGAAATCTGAATGCCGTTCATCCAGGTTCCGGGGACATAATTCAGGCCGAAAGCCGAAGCAAGGCCTCTGAAGTTCGGCATGTTCTCGGCCATCATCTGAGTGTAAAGGCCGCTCAACCCGAGCAACTCAATCTGTTTGGCTCCCGTGACGGCATCGCTGTACGACACATCGACGCTGGCATTGGTCTCGAAACTCTCGGCCAGACTGCAACAGGCCGCTCTGCGCAAGCCTTCACTCGTGATGCTCTCCACATGATGGGGATCGAGTTCGTTGACGTACGAAGCCTTGCGACGGGCAGCAATCTCCACCTCGCTTAAATTCAAGGATGCAAGCATGACATGATCGTACTGATATGGCTTGTCTTCGGTGAAACCATGCACGGTGTCGTTGAGATAGCCCACAAAACTGAATACCAGACAGCAAACCGTAGGATGCAGTTCCAACTTATAGTGGCCCTGACTGTCGCTGACCGTACCATTTTGCGTGGTCTTCCAATAGATGTTGGCGCCAGGAAGCGGCGTTTTCTTCCCATTAACTTCCTCGTAAACAGTACCTTCAACATAATTCTGCGCCACGGCTTGCAAACCAAAAAGCGTCAGACATGTAATGATGATAATTTTAAAACCTATATTTTTCATTTTCTGATAATTATACAATTGATATTATGTGATAATAACAATCTACAGCACGATTGCGCTGCAGAAACACAGTTTAAGAAAACTGGGAATCAGGAAATGAAAGGATCGAGGCGAAGCTGCGAAAAGAATATGAGCAAGAGTCGCCCGGTGGGTAAAGACGGAATCTTTATTTGAGTGAAAATCTGAATATATTCGGAAAAAACATCGTTGTCAACAACATGAATAACAAAAGGCAAGACGAAGGATGGAAGTTGTGTGCTTAGATGCTTGTTGGGAGAGAAGACAAAATTGTCGTTGAACTGTATCTTACTGCTGAAGTCCTCGCAACAGCACTTTTCGCCGAAATGAATCACCTTGAGATGTTCGGCAAACTGCTTTTCGTTCATGTGCGCGTGATGATGGTTCGCGCAATGCGCACAATATTTCGAAGCGTCGCCGAAACTCCCCGACATGTGGTTCGATTCCGTACAATAATGGAAGTTGACGTTCCATCCCATCGAGACGAACATCACCAGCATTGCAGCAAGTACCGATATGGATTTCAGCAGCTTCTCCCTCATTGTGTCAGAGTTTCTTGATGTTTTTCCACTGGAAAATCAGCAGATACAGCACACCAATGGTGATGGCTGAGTCGGCAAGATTGAAGATGGGTCTGAAGAAGATGAAATGGTCGTCAGGACCGAATAAGAAAGATGGAAGCCAGGTCGCATTGTCGCGAGCGACATCAATAATCGGGAAGTAAAGCATATCGACAACACGGCCATGAAGCCAGTTGGCGTAACCGCCGCCATCGGGAAACATGGTGGCGACTTCTGTGAAAGTGCTCGCGCTGAAAATCCTTCCGAAAAACACACTGTCGAGGATGTTGCCCATGGCTCCTGCGATGATGAGGGCGATGCCGAACAACACGCCGAATTTTGTGTTCTTCCTGGACAGGCGCACCAAAATGATGAGCAGGATGACAACGGCGAGGATTCTGAATATGCTCAGCGCCAGTTTCAAGCCGCCTCCGTCAAGCCACCCGAAAGCCATGCCGTTGTTCTCGATGAACAACAGCCTGAACCATCTCCCAAAGACAGGGATATCCTGTCCAAGAGTCATGTGAAGCTTGACCCAGAACTTGAGCAGCTGGTCAGCGAAGAGAATGAGAAAGATAACGACAAACGACTTTGCCAAGCCGTTATTTCCTTTGCTTTTCACTTCTTATTCTCTTTCAGTTTGGCGTCGAGGCACACCGTAGTGATGGGCACACAACGCAGTCTCTCCTTGGGTATGAGCTTTCCTGTCACGCGGCAGATGCCATACGTCTTGTTTTCGATGCGCATCAAGGCGAATTCAAGGTTGCTGATATACTTTTCCTGACGAGCCGCAAGACGGGCATTCTCCTCTTTTTGGCCTACAGAGTAGCCTTCCTCAAGGACTTTGAATGTCGGCGCCGTATCGTCGGTGCTGTGTTCGCCTCCAGCGATATTGGCCTTGAGCGCTTCAAGGTTCTCGCGTGCCTGTTGCAGTTTCTCGAGAATCAGCGCACGGAACTCCTCCAATTCCTCATCGGAGTAACGAACCTTGGGTTCTTCCATTTTTTTTCTGTTGTTGTCCATAATACTATAATTAATGATTGCCTTTCGGATGGATCCCGTTCAAGAATTCCTTTCTCTCTCAATATTCATCTTATAGCAACCGGCATTTTCATTTTTCTTTCTGTATCTTCAGTCTGACGCTGATGCCTTCAGTCAGTTCGTCATCTTCGACGTCGTCCAGATGGTCAACCATGGTGATGGTGGCCAAGGTCTCGGCGCAGATATACTCGCTGAACTTTGCAACGGCAGCGTTGATTTTGTCATTCTTTTCTATAAGGAGCTCGATGCGGTCTGTGACTTCGAAGCCTGTCGTCTTGCGGAGGTTCTGCACGCGATTTACGATTTCGCGAGCGAGGCCTTCTTGCAACAGTTCGTCGGTGATGGTCATGTCCAAAGCCACCGTAAAGTCGTCTTGTGATGTGACGGTCCAACCTGGGATGTCTTGTGTCGAAATCAAGGCGTCTTCGAGGACGAGGTCGACATCGACACCGCCAACATCGAGGTGAGCGCCATTGTTCTTCTCGAACGCATGGATTTCTTCCTGAGTCATGTTGGCGAAGAAAGTCGAAATCTGCTTCATCTGCTTGCCATAGCGCGGTCCGAGGGTCTTGAAATTCGGCTTCACGCTCTTCACGAGGATGTTGTTGTCGGGCGACAGGAAGTCGATGCCCTTGATGTTGACTTCGCTCATGATGAGGTGCGATATTTTCTCCAATTGTACCTTCACCTCGGCATTGGCGACCGGAATCATGATTTTTGACAGTGGCTGACGCACACGGATGTTGGCTTTCTTACGCAGCGAAAGCACCAGCGATGAAATCATCTGTGCGGCTTCCATCCTTTGTTCCAAGGCCTTGTCGATAAGTGTCTCGTCAGCGACGGGGAAGTCGGTCAGATGCACCGATTCGGCTTTGTTTCTGCCAGTGACGTTGTTCAGGTCGCGATAAAGCTGTTCGCTGAAGAACGGCGCAATAGGCGACGACAGACGTGCCACGACTTCCAAGCATGTGTATAAAGTCTGATAGGCCGACAATTTGTCGTTGGCATCGTCGCTGCGCCAGAAACGGCGGCGCGATAGGCGCACATACCAGTTGCTGAGATAAGCATCCACGAAGTCCTGGATATAACGGCCTGCACGTGTAGGCTCGTAACTCCGATAGGCATCGTCAACATTCAGGATGAGCGTGTTCAGCTCGGAGAGAATCCAGCGATCTATCTCCGGACGTTGTTCCAGTGGAATGTCGGCTTCCTCGTAACGGAAATTATCGAGGTTTGCGTACAAGGCGAAGAAAGCGTAAGTATTGTATAGGGTTCCGAAGAACTTGCGGCGCACTTCATCGACGCCATCTTCATCAAATTTCAGGTTGTCCCAAGGCTGAGAGTTGGTGATCATATACCAGCGCACAGCATCGGCGCCGTACTTTCCAATGGCGCCAAACGGGTCAACGGCATTGCCCAGACGTTTCGACATCTTGTTGCCGTTCTTGTCGAGGACCAAACCATTGGAAATCACGTTTCTATAAGCAACGCTGTCGAACACCATAGTAGCTATGGCGTGCAGTGTGAAGAACCAGCCACGCGTCTGGTCAACGCCTTCAGCGATGAAGTCGGCCGGGAACACATCCTTGCCGAGTTGGCCTTCCTTGCCCATGTAATGGTATTGTGCGTAAGGCATGGCGCCGGAGTCGAACCACACATCGATGAGGTCTGGCTCGCGGAACATCTTCATTCCTTTGGATGACACCAGAATTACGTTGTCGATATAAGGACGGTGCAGGTCAAACTTCTTGTAGTCGCCACCTGAATAAGGATTGCTATTCATGAAACCGGCCTTGATGGATTTTTCTATCTCGGCGCAAAGCTCATCGACGCTGCCGATGCAGATTTCCTCGCTGCCATCTTCGGTGCGCCAGATAGGCAATGGCGTGCCCCAATAGCGCGAGCGCGAGAGGTTCCAGTCCACAAGATTCTCAAGCCAGTTTCCGAAACGGCCGCTTCCGGTGGCTTCAGGTTTCCAGTTGATGGTCTTGTTGAGTTCTATCATGCGGTCTTTCAGTGCCGTGGTGCGGATAAACCAGCTGTCCAGTGGATAATAGAGCACGGGTTTGTCGGTACGCCAGCAGAAAGGATAGTTGTGAACGTGCTTCTCAATCTTGAACACCTTGTTGGCGGCTTTCATTTCAATGCACAGACGCACGTCAAGGTTTTCGGCCTTGTCGGCGGCGGCATCGTCATATTTTCCGTTGACGGTGAACTGCGGATCATAAGCATTCTTGACCCATTCACCGGCATGTGCCGAATAATCGCTTTTCACGCAATCGCGGACAAAATCGTCACGCAACTCGTCGACTTTCCAGTATTTGCCAGTAAAGTCAACCATCGGGCGCGTCTCGTCCCTCTTGTTGACGAGGAACAAGCTCGGGATGCCGGCGGCCTTAGCCACCTTGGCATCGTCGGCGCCGAAAGTCGGGGCGATATGGACGATACCCGTACCATCTTCGGTGGTGACATAAGCGCCAGGAATGACACGGAAGGCATCGTCTTTACGGTTCACGATGGTCTTGCCATCAGCTTCCATCGAAATCGGGTCAACCCAAGGAAAGAGCTGTTCGTAGCGGATGCCAAGGAGGTCGGTTCCGACACATTCGGCGATAATGCGATACGGCACAATCTTGTCGCCAGCCTTGAAGTCTTCAAAAGCTGCCGTCTCGCCTTCCGGCTTGAAATAGGCTGAAAGACGCGACTTGGCAATGATGCAGGTCATCGGCATGCCGCTGTACGGGTTGAACGTCTCGACGGCGACATATTCTATCTTTGGCCCGACGCAAAGCGCGGTATTGGAAGGCAATGTCCACGGCGTAGTCGTCCAGGCAAGGATAAAGATGTTCTCATTGAAGGGTGCAGTGGCTTTGTCCTTGATGCTTTTCAGGATGGCGTTGCCGTCGTCTATGACTTTGAACTGAGCCGTACACGTGGTGTCCTTGACGTCACGGTAGCAACCCGGCATGTTCAGTTCGTGAGAGCTGAGACCTGTGCCGGCAGCAGGAGAATATGGCTGTATGGTATAGCCTTTGTAAAGCAAACCTTTGTCGTAAAGCCGTTTCAGCAGATACCACAGCGTTTCGATGTATTCGTTGTTAAAAGTGATATATGGGTCGTCGAGATTCACCCAATAGCCCATTTTGCGTGTGAGGTCATCCCAAAGGTCCTTGAATTTCATCACTTCCTCGCGGCAAGCGTGATTGTATTCATCGACGCTGATTTTCTTGCCGATGTCTTCCTTGGTGATGCCGAGTTTCTTTTCCACGCCCAATTCGACGGGGAGACCGTGAGTGTCCCATCCCGCCTTGCGGACGACATACTTGCCTTTCAAGGTCTGATAGCGGCAAACGATGTCCTTGATGGTGCGTGCCATCACGTGATGGATGCCAGGAGTGCCGTTGGCAGAAGGCGGACCTTCAAAGAAGACAAAGGGGTTAGCCTTGTCACGATTATCCAGACTCTTCTGGAAAGTGCCATTTTCCTCCCAAAACTTGCGAATCTCATCAGCCGTTTCCGTAAGATTCAGAAACTTATATTCCTTGTAACTGCTTTTCATCCTAATTTGACGTAAAAAGAATTAAACGACAAAAATACAAAATGTGAAGCATATTGGGATGGAAAATGTGATTTTTCAAGACCTTGCCACCCTTTCGCAGGTCGAAATGGCAATTCCTGATGCCTCTCGACAACATAATCTTGTCGAAAAACAGAAGAAAAACGGCAGTTGATGATGACTTACAACTGGCCTATATAATTAATAAGCAAATATTTAGAAATATTAATCCCGCCATACCGTCAAGGAAATCAGGCATGACGGAAATCATCACTTGCCGGAGGCGGCATTGAATGGGCAGCGGGTCCCGAGAATGTGCAGATGCCCGCCTCGCCTATCATCGACACACCGAGATGTTCACGCGAAAAATCTATCGTTCTCCTGAAGATATTCCAACGGAGCCTTACAAATCAGACATTCTTCATTCATGACAGAATTCCTATTTTACAACAAGCAACATAAAAAATCACATCCTGAAACTCACTTCAGGCTTGTCAATAAAAAAATGCTGATTGCCGACAAAGTCAGACAATCAGCATTCTTCACTATTTTCAGATTATTCAACCACAAGGCTCTTCACCTCCCAAGTAGCACTGACGGAGCTTGTGCTCGTGTACTTGAAGGCGATGACAACCGACTGTCCTGCATATTGCGAAAGGTCGGCTGTGGAGGAAATGAAGGTCCAGTCTGAACCGCTCGGCCAAGCCGAAAGGTTCAATGCTGTCCAAGTGGCCGTTGCCACATCGCCAGTATAATTCGTCGATATCATGACAGACAAGGCGGATTGTGGATCGGGGTTGTAATTCACTGCTTGCTTGAACGACAGTGTTGCCGATGTCACGCCTGCCAGACTGATGGATGGTGACACCAGCCAGCTTTCGGATTCGTAACTCTGACTAACATAAGCGCTGGCTTTCATGCAGCTGTATGACGAGGCGTAAGACCAGACGTAGGTCAATGCGCTTGGCAAGACCACATCTTTGATGGTGAACGCACCCTGACCGCTGGCGAAAGACTCGGAGAAGATGGCAGTGCCACCACCTCCGCCGCCGCCTCCACCGCCTTCAAGGACAAAGGAACTCTCCGTGCCATCGCTGTCACGCAGTCCGGCTTGTCCGAAGTAAGTGCGCAGCGTGCCGAGAACCGCCAGGTTCTTGCCCAGATTGCCCGAGTTGTCCATCAGGTTGACCTGAGTACGCAATGCGGAGCCTGCAGGAAGGTTCACGATGACGCAATTGGCGACATCATTTTCCGAAGCATTATCGGCGATAAGTACATTGGTAGCCAAATCGAAAGGCGCCGCCCAATTTATCTGGTCGTTGCTTTCCACCGTACTGATGCCGGACTTCACCGCACCAACGATATAGCCCTTAACCCAACCTGTGGTGCTTTGATTTTGGAGACTTATGGCCGATGCAACGGTATATGGATCTTCAGCAGTGCCGGAACCTCCGAGACCGCCGCCACCTCCGCCGCCGCCACTGCCTTCCTGAATGACAATGGACTGCATCTCGATGGTGCCAGCTTTTGTATCAGTGGAGAGATACTTCACAGCCACAGTCACCGTCTGCCCGACAAAAGCCGTGAGATCGACATCTGTCGTTGCAAAGTCAGTCCAATTGGAGCCCAAAGTCCATGTTGCCGGAGCAGCAGTCCAAGTAGCGGTAGAAGGATCACCCGATTCATAATCCGTGGAGACTTGCACTGTCAGGTCACTGTTGATGGTTTCGAAATAGCGGGCGATGTAAGTCATCGTCATCTTGGCAGCGCTGACGTCAGCCAAAGAGACCTTTGAAGAGATGAGCCAGTCTTCGTTGGCGTAGTAAACGGAATTATCGTAACCCGACATCGTCGCCGTGTTATAATCAATCGCCCAAGTTTGGCTTCCAGTCTTGCTGAATGGCGTATAAGTGCCAAACGAAGAAGTGAACGACTGGTAATATGGCAAAGCCTGAACTCCGCCACCGCCGGGATTGTAGCCGTCGAAATCGAGTTCCGAAACGGAACGTAACAGCAACTGATGCGTCGTGCCATACACGGACGCAATCGCTATCAGGTTGCCCGTACCTTGAGGAAGGGAGTCGTTAGCGAAATTCGCATAGTTGCTGGTGCGCACAATCACGCTTTGCGACAAGTTGGCAGGATCAACTAAAGTCCTGTTGCCGTAAGTCGAAGGATCAGCGAACGTAGTATTTTCAGTGAACTTCACGTTTTCAAGTTTGATGAGACCACCAACATGCTGACCTGCATTGATGTCAGCGATGGTCGTCACAGCAGGCTCGATTGGCTTGCCGTTGGCGAGAATCACAATGTGTCCGTCGGGTTCAAAACCGCTGAGCTGAGGAAGTCCATTATACACCATGTAAGTGATGCCCTTCAGATAGACGCGGATGGAGTCGCCGATGCGGACACCGCTGGTGGCGTCCATATAAAGCTCAAGGGCGGCGCCACTGGCGCGATCCTGAATGAAAGCCATCTTGTAAAAGTTACCCGACACTTCGTCGGCAGTAACGATGCCGTAAACAGAGGCCGTATCCGAAAAGACCGTCCCTGAAGGCATGGCCAAAATGTCGGAGATGGTGTAAACGGTGCCAACTGGAAGATCGATGATTGGCGGATTATCATACTCCTTCTTGCACGATGTGAACAGCATCGCTGTCACAGCAAAGAGCACCAAACTGATTTTGAAAAATGATTTTCTCATGATATTTTATGTGTTACTATTATTATTTTCTGATTGTCAAACTGATATAGAAATTAAGTCCGTACATGTAGGAATATTTCGATGGGAACATGTCGGGATCATTGGCATTAAAACGAAGTTGGTCGTACCCGTAGAGAACGATGTTCTTGTTGTTCAAAAGGTTGTTGACACTCACGTTCAGCAGGCAGTAGTAGCCTTTGACATATTTTGACATGCCGCCGTAAAAGTCGAGCGTGAAAGCATTGCCGAGATTTTCCTGCGCCAGCACGTCTTCGATGCGGATATCGCCCAAAGCATAGTGCGACATGCCGTATTCAGTATGGTTGTAAGGGTTCACATCGAAATACATGTTGTCGAAATAGTTGGCGTTAAGGCTTACCCACCAGTATTTAGGCGAGTTGTACTTGACGCCTAATGAAGCGACAGTTTCGGGGCCATTGGCGACGTGATAGTTCTTGAGATAGACGGTCTGATCCTTGATGTAGGCCTGAGCGTTGTTGTCGTCATAAACAGAGAACGAAGGACGGTTGACATAGACGTGTGTTCCATTGGCCGCAGCAGCTTGCAAAGTCACTGTAGGCGACACGTTGTATTCAGCGCCCACTTCCGCTCCAAGACTGCGTTCCTTGATGCCTGTCATGATGAAATTGACAAACTCGCTGGTATAGGTGCTGCCTGCACTGGTGGAGCCGAGATAAACGTTTTCGCAATAGAAGCTTCTGTTCCAAATCAGATTGCTATACGTAGTGTAATAGCCCGTCAGGCGGAGTTTGAATTCAGGTGAACGGTATTGGTAGCTCAAGTCGCTTGAAAAAATCTTTTCGCTCTTTATATCATTGGAGACCAATGTATTGCGTGTACGCGGAGCAGCGTAGATATCACGGAACTGAGGAGCATCGGACATGACGGCGACGTTGCCGACGATGTAGTTGCGCCCATCGATGGCGAAAATAGCTCCGGCCTTGACACCTGGATCGATGAAGTTGTTCTTCTCGGCATCGCCGTAAGAGTCATCGGGGAAAGCGCCGTTTTTGAAGTTGCCGGTGCGCCAAATCTGAGTGAAACTCGTCTCGGCGCCGAAATAAAGGTCGAACCTGCCCACCAGATAATCCAGCTGTCCCCAGAGGTTAGCGCTGTTCCTGTTGGCGAGGTAATCGTAACTTATGATGTCGCCAACGCGAGCTACATGATTGGTGTTCAGTAAATTATACTGAACTTCATCGGATTCGAGATTGTCGGCGTATTTGTTAATGTCAAGATAGTAGTCGCCGCCAAGAAGGTCGTCAACGACTTCAAAATAATGGGTCTTCGAGACATTGAAGTTCAAGCCGCCGTTGAGATGCAGATTCGGGGTGAATTCATGCGAGAAAGTGGTTGCCGCGCCAAACATGTTCTTGTCGTAGCGGCGTTCGGCGAGAATGTATTTCGATGACAATCCCGTAATGGTGTTGCCCGCAGTGCCGTTGGCATTATTCACCGTGGCAAGGTGGTTGAGGTTGGCGGCATAGAGTGCGTCCCAGTTGATCTGGCATACGCTGGCGTCTTGGTTTTGCCATGCGGCGAGCTGGTTGAGGTATTCCTGAGTGCTGTTCGCATTTTCGATGAAATAACTCGGCAGGTTGCGGTAGTAGTCGGGACGCGGGTCTTTGGCTTCACCCCATTCGAGTGAGGTCTGTCCGCCACGGCCGGTCCAGTAATAGGCTGTCGTGGTGAACGATGTCTTTGACGTTGGCGTCCAGTACCATGTCAGTTGGCCCATGGGCTGATGGTAAGTGCTTATGCGGGAGTTGCGCTTCACCTGCGTGCCATCGGGCAAGGTCTGATAGCCCCAGTTCGGGTTGTAGTAGTTGGTTCCGACAAGGTCATAGGCTTCTTGTACCACGGGCGACGAACCGCCACGCATGGAAGGAGCGCCGAAGAAGGTGAAGTCGAGACTGTGTTTCGCGTTGATGCGTTTTTCGGCAGAAAGGAAATAACTGTATGCCTGATAGAACGTGCCTTCGGTGTAGCCTTCGCCAGCCAGACGGCCGGAAGCCGACACCATGAACGCCCATCCGTTATCCATCATGCCAGTGCCGACGGAAGCCATCACACGATGGTTGTAGGAACGGTTGGAGATGGCGTAACTCAGCGAAACTTGTTTCCGATAGTTTGACGCACGCGTGGAAATGGCAGTCAAACCGCCGATGGCGCCGAAACCCGACTCCGTCAGGCCTAAGCCTTCAGTGAGCGTGGTGTTGCGCATGGCGTCGTTCAAACCGCCCCAGTTGGAGAAAACGGGGCGACCCGTCTCGGGATCATTCATCAGAATGCCATTTATGGTGACATCGGAATACTTGGAGTCGTTGCCGCGCACACGGTAACGCAAGGAACCGAAGTTGTAAGCCGCAATGGTGTTGAAGACATCGCGCGAAGACTGTAGCAACGTTGAGACGTCGTTCACCGAAGACGAGTTCTCGTCGAAATCGGAGTCCAGCAGAATCACCGTGGGAACATCCTGAGCCTGGCTTGCTGTCGTATCGGTAACCTGCGCGGAAACACGCATCACCAGGACGAAAGCCAAGACAAAAAGTAGAATCTTTTTCATCTATGTAGGTTTATATTATCCTTAAACGAAAACTAATGTTTGGCAAATGTAGGCATTTTCCAAATATCTCGGCACAACCCTAAAAGAATTGGACAGAAAATGGAAAAAAGAAATATCTTTGCAGAAAATAACAGATTTATGCGAAAGATTGCGGTAATAGCGGCTGTTCTTCTAACCACTATCATTTTGGCGAACAACACGTTACAAGGCCAGAACAAGCAGGAATACAAAGTCGGGCTGATTGGTTTCTATAACTTGGAAAACCTGTTCGACACCATCAACGATCCGAATAAAAACGACGAAGAGTTCCTTCCAAAAGGCAAGAACCAGTGGAACACTGAAAAATACAACGTGAAACTCAAGCATCTCTCGGAATCCATCGCCAGCATTGGCACCGACATCAGTCCCGACGGCGTCGCCATACTCGGCATGTCGGAAATGGAAAACCGCACCGTGCTTGAAGATCTTGTCGCTCAGCCCGCAATCAGAAAACGCAATTACCAGATTGTGCATTACGACTCTCCTGACCGCCGTGGCGTTGACGTCGGGCTGATTTACAACCCGAAATATTTCAAACTCGTCAATTCCAAATCGTACCCCACCAAAGTCGCTGGAGATCCGGATTTCGTCACCCGTGACCAACTTGTGGTATCGGGACTGTTCGACGGCGAGATGATGCACGTCATCGTCATGCACTGGCCATCACGCGCCGGCGGTGAAAAGCGTTCCATGCCCGGCCGAATTGCTGCCGCAAAGTTGTGCCGCCACATCGCCGACTCCATCCTGCGTAACGATGCGGATGCGAAAATCGTCATGATGGGCGACTTCAACGACTACCCAACCAGCAAAAGCGTCACCGAATACCTCCGCGCAAGCGGCGACATGATGCGCCTTCGTAACGGCGAGTTCTTCAATCCCATGTACGACCTGCACAAGAAAGGCATCGGCACAAGTTATTACCACGATGTCCCAGGAGTTCTCGACCAAACCATCATCACACCTGCGTTTATCCCGACGGACTACAAAACCTACCAGTTCAAGGTCGCCAAGGTGCACAACAAGGAATTTCTGAAACAACACGGAGGAAAATACAACGGCTATCCTTTCCGCACCTACGGCAGCGGCGTGTGGATGGGCGGCTACAGCGACCACTTCCCTGTGTACATCGTCCTCCTGAAAAAGGCATAAGCACCAATGGAGCGCATCCGCACAGGATGACAATTCCGTTTTCAGCAAACCATTAATAAACAAAAAGGAAGCCAACGAATGGCTTCCTTTTTTTGTTGAAACGTTATTTAACTAACTGAACGTCAGATTAATAAACATCGATTTCGTCAACAAACACCCAAGCGGGATTACCGTAACCCTTGTGGGTCTTAGGCAATTCGTGGCAGTTGATGACGACTTCGACATAACGGGCTGTCACCGTATCGAAAGAAAGTTCATACGTCTTCACACCATCCGCTTCTTCCCATTCCATGACCGGATAACTGTCGCGGGCTACTTCCTTGAAAACGGCACCATCGTCGGAGACGAGGACAGTGGCGGATTTCGGGTTATAAATCCAGTCACCTTTGACAACGTCAGCATCGAAGCACACGCGGCTCATCGGGGTTGGCTGTTCCATGTCGATGATGGCGTCGAGGTCTCTACCCCAGAAGCCTATCCAGCGTCCGGTCTTGTAATTGCCGGCGCCTTTAAGAGCGTCAACAAGGGTGATGGCACCACCGAAAGCGTAATTCTGGTCGGGAGGAGTATTAAGTTTTATAGGTTTCATCGACGATTTGGAGAAGTTGTAGTTGACACAGGTCTCCTTGCCCGCTCCGGCAGGCCGCATCACGACGGCTCTCAACTCGCAGTTGTCCTTGATTTCCAACGGCTTGTCATAGACTTGTCCTTGTTTAGGATCGCTGCCGTCAAGGGTGTAGTGGATGTCGCCATCACCATATTTTGACAGCGTAACTTTCAGACTTCCCGTCAAAGTATCGGCTTCGGATTGCACCTTCAGGTCGAAGATATGGTGTGCATAGAAGAAATTGTACAGGTCGTACAGGTCGGCAAGATGGAAGCAACGTCTGACGAAATCGGGATAATCACGCTGCTCGGGCAGGCACCATTGAATCTCCGCCAAAGCCGCAATACGTGGCATAGCGTTGTATTCCACAAAGCGGAAATACGGCAGGTGCTCCGTCCAGATGTTGGCTTGCACACCGATGATGTGTTTCTGTTGTTCTGCGGTGAGTTCCTGCGGCATAGGCTCAAAGGAATAGACCCTTTCCACCGGCAAATATCCTGGAACGTTGACAGGTTCATTTTCAGTGTCATCCGTCTGTTGGTAATCGAAATAGAGATAGGTGTTGGGCGCCATAACGACGTCGTGGCCCAACTTTGCCGCTTCGATGCCGCCATCAATGCCGCGCCAACTCATGACGATAGCATTCTGCGCCGGATCACCTTCAAGAATCTCGTCCCAGCCGATGATACGACGGCCACGGGCTTCCACAACATTCTCCATGCGGTTCATGACATAACTTTGAAGATAATCCTCAGCGGTAAAGCGACCGTCGCCCTTAAGGCCCAGTTCCTTTATCTTGGCCTGGCACTTGGGACATTCGTGCCAACGCGTCTTAGGACATTCGTCGCCACCAATATGGATGATGTCGGAAGGAAAGACATCCATGACCTCATTCAGCACATCTTCGAGGAATTTCAAAGCCTCTTCGTTGCCAGCACAAATCACATCTTCCGAAACGCCCCATTGTCTCCACACTTCGTAAGGACCGCCAGTGCAGCCGAAACTTGGATAGGATGCCAAAGCCGACAGCATGTGACCGGGAAGGTCAATCTCAGGGATGATGGTGATATGACGGTCAGCAGCATACTGAACCAGGTCGCGCAACTCATCCTGAGTGTAAAAGCCGCCGTGACGTATGGAATCGTAAACGCCGCTGTTGTTGCCAATGACCGTTCCGCTGCGGAACGCACCTACTTTCGTCAGTTCAGGATATTTCTTGATCTCCATGCGCCAGCCTTGGTCTTCAGAAATATGCAAGTGAAAGCGGTTCATGTCGTGCATAGCCATCATGTCGATGTAAATCTTCACAGAATCGAGAGGCATGAAATGGCGGCAGACGTCGAGATGCAAGCCACGATATCCGAAACGGGGATAATCGTTGATGACACCACAAGGGAACAGAATCTTGGTGGCACCCTGACCGATAGGCATGCTTTTGCGCAAGGTCTGAATGCCGTAAAACACGCCAGAAGCGTCTGACCCCGTTATCGTGATGTTCTTTTGGCTGACTTCCATGGTATAGGATTCCGCCTGTGTGAATTTGGTGCTATCTATGACAAGGCGGATGCCCGCATCGCCTGAAGCATCGACAGCCGGAGCAAAGCCCGTAATGTCGGAGATGTATTCGGAGAGCAACTCGGCATCGCGTTTCAAGACTGCGTCCTGATAAGAGATGTGTGTCTTGTTGCTCAGAGTGAAAGCGTCTTCACCGGAAAGCGTGATACTTTTGGGCAAAGGCACAATCTGGTAGTCCGCCTGTGCGGTCTTTTCTTCCTTGCAGGCTGCCAAAGAGAGGCAAGCCAAGCATAACAATGGCATAAGATTTTTCATAATGTCGTATTTGTCCGACAAAACTAAGAAAAAAACTGTCTTATCCAAATAAAAGATGAAAAGACAACCCTTCGGCGGCTCTTTTCTTTCTGCAAATTATCATTCCTGATAATACACCCTCTTCACGCGTTGCGAGATGCTGGTCATGATTTCGTAAGGAATGGTCTGACAAGCCTTGGCAATGTCGTTGATGCTGTGTTCGGCATCGAAGATGACTACTGTGTCGCCTTCCTTGGCGTCGGTGCCGTCAAGGTTAAGCATGCACATGTCCATGCAGATGTCGCCGATGACGGGCACCTGCTGGCCGTTAACCCAGAATTTGCCATTGCCGTTGCCAAGCAGACGTGACAAGCCGTCGGCATAGCCAATTGGCACGATTCCGATGCGCATGTCGTGATCCGCATGGCCGTGACGATTGTAGCCAATGCTGTCGCCAGCAGGCACATTCTTGATTTGGTTGATGGTGGTCTTCAGCGACACGACGGTTTCCAAGGCGCCCTTGTCGGCTTCGCAAGTCGGGACGCCGTAAAGGCCGATGCCCAGACGCACCATGTCGAACTGGTATTTTGTGAAGCGGGTGATGCCGGCCGTGTTGAGGATGTGACGCAACACCTTGTAAGGGAACGCATTCACAATCATGCTGCTGCCTTCATCGAAGAGCCTGATTTGGCTCATGGTGAAGTCGTCCTGCGAAGGGTCGTCGGCGGTGGCGAGGTGCGAGAACACACTGCGCACGTGCAGCATCGGATTGCGCTTGATGCGGCTGATAAGTTCTGGAATCTCGCTCTTGGCAAAACCAAGACGGTGCATGCCGGTATCCAGTTTGATATGGACATTCAGAGGTTCTGTGGCATCCAAAGCATAAAGGGCGTCCTCGATAAACTGCAAGTTGCGGAAACTGAACACCTCAGGCTCCAAGTTGTTCTTGACAATGCTGTCGTAACTGTTCACCTCGGGGCTCATCACCATGATAGGCAGGTTGATTCCAGCGCGGCGCAACTCGACACCTTCGTCGGCAAAAGCGACAGTGAGGTAATCGGCATGATGGAACTGAAGGATGTTGGAGACTTCGTAGTTGCCGCTGCCGTATCCGAAAGCCTTCACCATCACCATAATCTTAGTCTCAGGCTTAATCTTGGAACGATAGTGGTTGAAGTTGTTCACCAGATGGTTGAAGTTGACTTCAAGCACCGTTTCGTGGGCTTTTTCCTGAAGTTCCATGCTGATTTGTTCGAACTCGAAAGCCCTTGCGCCTTTCAGCAGGATGGTCTGGTTGCGGAAATGCGAAAATGCGAAGTGTGACAAAAACTCGCCGACATTGTTGTAGAAATAACTCTTCACCTTGAACAGTTTCTGCTGTCGGGTGATGGCCTCGCCGATGCCGATAAGCATATCGACATGCTTGTTTTCGATGAGGCGTGCTATGTCGCCATACAGGTCAACTTCATTACGGCCGCTCTGCAAGATGTCCGACAAAATCAGGACTTTCGACTCATGCTGGCGTTGCTGGTTCATCACATCAAGCGCAATGGCGAGGGAGTTGAAGTCGGAATTGTAATAGTCGTTGATGACCGTGCAGTTGTTGATTCCCGACTTGATTTCGAGCCTCATGGCGATGGATGACAGCGAAAGCAGACGTTCGGCAATGGTCTTCGTATTAAGATTCAGCAACAATGCTGCGGCGATGCAGTGCATGGCGTCTTCCAGCGAGGCGTCATCGGTAAAAGGTATGGTGAATCGCATCTCGCGCCCGTTGAGAAGGCACGTGACATCGCTGCTGTTTTCGTTCTTCGTGATAGAATCGACAAAGAGGTTGGCTTCGCGGAACTTGCGGCTCCACGAAAACATCCTCACGTTGCCGTCGATGCCTGAGCGAAAGATTACTTGCTGTATTTCAGGATAATCCATGCAGTAAATCAGCGCGTCCACTTTTGTGAAAAGATTCAGTTTCTCGCCTGTTTTCTGGTCGAGGCTGATGAAATTCTCTTCGTGAGCCTGACCGATATTCGTGAAGATGCCGATGGTGGGCTGAATGATTCTCTGCAAGCGCATCATTTCGTCGGGTTTGGAGACGCCGGCTTCGAAAATGGCCAGATTGTTATCCTTGTTCATCTGCCATACCGACAGCGGCACGCCAACCTGAGAGTTGTAACTCTTGGGACTGCGCACGATGTTGAAGTCGGGACTGAGGATCTGCGACAGCCATTCCTTGACGATGGTCTTTCCATTGCTGCCCGTGATGGCGATGACGGGATAACTGAACTGCGCACGATGATACGCGGCCAAAGCCTGCAATGCCACCAACGTGTCGTCAACCTTGATGAAAACGGCCTCAGGCATCTGCCCTTCAGGCAACCTATTCACGACAAAAGCGCGGACACCTTTGGAATAAAGTTCCTTGACATAACGGTGACCGTCGTCATGAGGTCCGACGAGGGCGAAAAACAAAGTCTCGGCTGCATTGACAATTTGCCGGCTGTCGAACAGAATCGAGGTGATTTGAACCTCTGAGTTGTCGCCAACTAATTGACCATTAACGATTCCCGAAATCTGACTTGCGGAATAATATTGATGCTGCATGATTATAGAATAACTTCGCAAAAGTAACATATTTTGCAAAGTGATATTGGGAAAATAAGTCCTAAAAAACCTTCTGCCAACGGTATCCCAGTCGCCGCAATTCTATGGCGGCACCAATCTCATAAAGGACTTTCACGCAACGGGCAAACACATAAAACGCCCTTTTGCTTTGAGGCTCGATGTTTTCGTGTCTGATAAATCCTATGGCCGTAGTGGCACATTGCCTCAACACATTTTCTATCGCGGAAGCATCTTCGCTGTCAGGCTTGATTCCGAGGATGTCACGAACGATGTGCTCGTCCATGTCGTCGAAGCCACGCTTCCCGTGAAGACTGTCGTAAGGTCTTTCCCGATAAGTCTCCCAATCCAGGTCCCACCACTTGGCAACAGCCATGCCGACATAGCCAGCCCAAGCCACAGAAACCATAGGATATTCCGTAATCTGAGGCATAGCGTCAGCCATATAGTCAGGCGCATAATCCTTCCAGCGCAAGTCGATGTCGTCAGAATGCAGCAACTTGCCATCGAGCATGCCGGCACCTGTGCAAAGGCGCAGCAACTCGTCGCGCACGTTGCCCTCGAAAATGTCGTAATAAGCCGAGTCATCCATAGCAACACATTTGTCTGCAAAGATATGAAAAGGCCAATAACTGGCAGAAAGGCAGCGCATACAAAAAAAAGTATCTTTGCAGACGAAAATCCGAATGCCATGTGGAAGTCATTCTTGATGAAAATAGAACTGAACGCTGAGTTTCTCACGAAATTCATCAAATTCTGCGTGGTAGGTCTTTCGGGAACTGTGGTGAACTTCGGCCTCACCTATCTTTGCAAGGAGATCCTGAAGTTTAACAAATACGTCAGCAACATCATCGGATTCGTATTTGCCGCCACTTCAAATTACTTCCTGAACCGCATCTGGACTTTCCAAAGCGCCGACCCTCAGATTGGGATGGAATATGCTCGATTTTTCGCCATTTCTCTCGTCGGAATGGGCATCGACACCCTCACCGTTTACTTGCTGCACGGCAAGTTGAAATGGAACTTTTACCTGAGCAAGGTGTTTGCCATAGGAGCCGCCACATTATGGAACTTCATCGGCAACTATCTGTTTACCTTCGCCTGAACAGAAAGCCAAGCCTTCAGTCCAATCAAAGGAACTTATCGACAAAGATGAACGGCATCAGCGTCTCTATGCCGTCGAAGGCCATGACGATGCCTTTCTCGCCCTGACATAAGATGTGCAATGGGCATCCCGACTGCTGCTCCACTTCGACCATGACTTGGCGACACGAGCCGCAAGGGGCGATTGGTTCATCGATGACGGTCGTTTCGGAATGTGCCGTGATGGCGATGGCTTCGATGGCGACTTTAGGATAACGCGCCAATGCGCCAAACAAGGCGACACGCTCAGCGCACAATCCGCTGGGATAGGCAGCGTTTTCGATGTTGCAGCCTGTCACAATCTCTCCGTTTGCCAATCTCACTGCAGCACCGACAGCGAAACGGGAATAGGGGCAGTAAGCGTCCAAAGCCGCCTCATGCGCACGGCGCAACAAGGTGGAATCGGCCTCGCTCAACTCCGAATCATCATCATAAATGACATAAGGTGACACAAATTGTTCTCTCTTCATATATCAGTCTTTGTTGATTTCAGTATTATTCACGCCTCGATCGCGGTCATGCTGCGAAGCGAAAAGGAAAAACGCGTTGAAAAAAGCGTAGAACGATGCGCCGGCCTGCGTCTCCAATGTGTCTTCAGGCAACATGGATAACAGGATTATGGTGATGAACACCGTGTAAAGGTAAGTGCGGTAGCGTCTTGACGAACAATAAGGATAAAAAAGCACAAGCAGCAACAAGGCCAATCCGACGATGCCGAAGGCGACGGTGATGGAAAGATACTGGTTGTGCGCCCTGAAACGGAATTGCTCTTTCAACGGCGAGTGCATCTCATCGTAGGCCTGCTTGTAAGCCTGCGGCACATCACCCGTACCGATTCCGAAAACCGGATGCTGGCGAATGAGATGCAGTGAAGCACGTGTGTATTCTATACGCTGCGACAGCGAGCCGCCGTTCGGGTCATCGTTCCTGCGATACCTGTTGTACTCGAACAAAGTCACCGAGACGCGTTCCCTCAAGCCCGGATGCATCAGGTTTTCATAATTGGCGACGCCCTGCTCCACGTTTCGTATGTCCTCATCCGTCAGCGCCATGACGCCTTCCCTATCCTTGCGCAAGCCTTTCGACGTCAGATAGCGCGCCAGCGTGGCTTCAAGGTTCTCGCCATTGGCAGTGCGTTCGCCGAAGCCAAGTGCGCTACGCTCGCCCCATGCCTCACGAAGTTCCTTAGGACAGTAGTACAAGCCAACATACCTTCCGTCCTCGACGGGAAGATGTATCGTGTCGTGCATGTAGGCGTTGCCTGATTTGGTCTTCTGGTCCAAAGTGGCGATGTCCACGCTTTCGGTCTTCATCAGCGGCTTGATGTCCCTGAACAGGAAAAAGCCCAGCACGACCGGAATTGCGACGGCCAGGACGACAGCCGTAAGACGCCAAGTGATATGCGTCTTCAACTTGAAAAGCAGATATAGCAAAGTGATGATCGTCTCGGCAAAGAGAACCACATAGCCCGACAAAGACTCGTAAAGATAGAGTTGGATGCAAAACCACAACACCAGCGCGACACACGAAATGGTCTGCCACAAAGGCATCTTCCTCTTGAAAATGTAATAGCCGAGAATGAAGACGCAGAACGCTATCTGAAGGCAGAAACGGATGTGGCTGATGAATTGCGAAATCTCCCTGATGTCTTCGTAATCGTGTTTAAGATAAGCGGCAAAACTGAACCATGTGGCGACAAAAACGGAAAGGGCATAGATGACGAGAAGCAAATCGACGTGTTTCCTGTCCAGTGGCTTCATCGACGACATGATGATAGGGAAAACGAGAAGCGGCAACTTCACCCGAATATCCTTGAAGGCATACTGGAAGTCGGAAGTATAAATCAGACCAATGATATGAAGCAGAAACAGCGACACCATCAGCACCGCCAGTCTGTTGTGCCAGAATTGAGCGCTCTTGGTTCTGATGTTCCCGCCAATCAGGCGGAACGCCGCCTTGAACTTCTCGCCGAAACTGGCGCCACGCAAAGCGACGAGACGCGTTATCATGCCATCGCAGAGCCAGACGGCAAGAAGGTAGAACTGCGCTATACTCATCATGAACGGCGACAAGGTCAGACTCGCCGCCATTGTGGCCAGCCCTACAAAATAGAGACCGGCTTCAAGATTCCGTGTATCGCAGTCTTTGTTCAATACAAAATTGTTAGTTTTTCAAGATGTCATGATATTCGCCTTTGGCGCCGCTGTCGAGCAAAATCTCGAATGCCCGGTGAAGTTCTGGGTCGTCCTGAAGCGCCGATACGATTCTGCCTTTCTGATAATAGTAACGCCCGACGATTTCTGAACACAGCAGGTCCTCGATGTCTTTTCTGTTTTTCACAAGGTCGTTATCCTTGTCGGCCTGCAACTCTTTCTCCAGGTCTTTGAGTTTCGGCTCTATCCTTTCCAGATAGCCTTCGGCTTCGGCGGACTTGCGCACTTTCTCAAGGTCAAGTTCCGACTCGGTGGTGTAAGTGAATTTCTTGCCTTTCACAAATGCCATGAAATCGTTATAGGTGGCGTCGTCGATGCGGAAAGTCTTGGCGGAATCGATGGAAGCATGCTCGCTGACATATTTGTTGGCGTAGTCGAAAATCATGTTCTTGGCATACAGATAAGCCGTCACCGTAGCATATTTTTCGACAGTCATCTTCACATCCGGCATGATGCCGTGACCTTCGTAAACGGTACGTCCGTGCTTGGTGGAGAAGGCTTTGCCGATGCTGTCTTTTTCCACTTTGGTGGAGTCTTTCTTGTGGGAATAGTCTATTTCCTGAATGCAACGTCCGCTGGGGATGTAGTATTTCGCCACGGTCACTTTCATCTGGGTGTTGTACGACAAGGGCAAGATGTTCTGCACCAAGCCTTTGCCGAAAGTGCGTTGACCAATGATGACGCCTCTGTCATAGTCCTGAATGGCGCCAGCGACGATTTCGCTTGCCGAAGCGCTGTTGCCATCGACGAGAATGGCGAGCGGAATCTCTTCATCTACCGGAGCATTGTTGGTGCGATAGACGCTGATTGTGTTTTTGGCCTTGCCTTTGGTCGACACCACAGGCACGTCCTTCGGAACAAACAGATTCACGATATCGACGGCTTCGTTCATCAGGCCGCCGCCATTGCCGCGCAAGTCGATGATGAAACCTTTAAGGTGATGCGTCTTCTTCATGTTCACCAACTTTTCCTTCAGTTCCGCAGCGGCATTCTTAGTGAAACCTCCCAACGAGACATAGCCGATGCCGTTGTCGAACACCGTCGAATAGGCGATGTTGTCAATCTTGACTTTCTCACGCACCAACTTCTTCTCAAGAGGTTTGTCGTTGCCGTAACGCCTGATTTTCAACGTCACTTCCGTGCCGGGCTGGCCTTTCAGCAGTTCGCTGACTTCGGCAGTCGTCTTCTTATGCGTGTCCACGCCGTTCACCGAAAGAATGGCGTCGCCGGCGATGAGTCCGCCTTTCTGTGCGGGAAAGCCGTAGTAAGGATCGGAAATACGGACATATTCCCCGTCATACTGTATCAGCGCGCCGATGCCGCCATATTCGCCAGTGGTGATGAAACGGGCGTCCTCTATCTCCGACTCCGGAATGAACACGGTGTAGGGATCGAGGCCTTCAAGCATGGCGTCGATGGCTTTCTCGTTAAGTTCAGCGGGATTGATCTCATCGACATAATTCAGGTTCAGCTCGCGAAGCAGGCTGTTATAAATGTCAAGACTCTTCGAAATCTCGAAGTTGTTCTGTTTTTCCTGAGCCACGATTCCCATCGGGATGGCAAACAGGAAGAGACAAGATACTATTATTGCTTTTTTCATATTCGACATAAATTCAAGGTACAGGGTCGTAGCCGCTTCCGCCCCAAGGATTACATGACAGCACGCGCTTTATCGTCAGCCAACCGCCTTTGATGGCGCCATACTTCTTCAGCGCCTCGATGCCATAGTTGGAGCACGTCGGCGTGTAACGGCAGTTTTTGCCGATGTATGGCGACAAAGTCACCTGATAGATTCTGATCAGGAAAATCAGGAATCTAGACGGAAGTTGACTTATGCGCCTCATACATCTTAATTATCAGATTAATACTTTTCCGCGTCTTGGCAAACATCTCGTCGTAGGAGTGAATCACCGTAGCGGTATAAATCAGCGCCACATCCATCGAGACATTGCCACGACAACAAACGTCATACAATGCCGATTTATTTTGGCGCCACGATTCCCGAATCAGCCTTTTCACCCTGTTTCGCTTGAAGGCGTGATGGAAGCGCTTCTTCGACACCGACAACAGCAGACGGCAGGTGACAGGAGCATCAACGGATGGACGGATGCAGAAAACCACACGGTAAGGATAGGAAGAGAAACCTTGTCCGTCACGGAAGAGCGACTGGATATCGCTATCCTTGCAAATCCTCTCATATTTAGGAAAATCCTTCCTGTCCACCATCGTAGTTTTCATTGATTTGCAAAAATAAGGTATTTTCGGAAAGTGCGGAGAAAATCCCGTAAAAAGGAATCCCCGACGCCCGACAGCAAGGATGTCGTCACAATAACGGATGTCTCAGGCTTACGAGAAGCCGAAAGTATTATTTGCTTTTTTTGGCCTTCTTGGCCTCTGCGGCAAGAAACTCATCGATGGCCATAGCCATGGAAGGCGCCGTTTCAGTAGGTGCCATGAAGTTGAGTTCGAAGCCGGCATCGACAATGGCTTTGCAAGTGGTCTCGCCAAAACCGCCTATGGCTACTTCATTCTGCTTGAAGTCAGGGAAGTTGCTCTTCAGCGATTCTATGCCTGCGGGACTGAAAAGGACAATCATGTCATAGTCGCCAATCTTGATGTCTTCCTTCACATTGGCCGCTACCGTGCGGAACATGACCGCCCTCGTGAAGTCGAGCTTGGCGTCTTTCATCATGTCGCTGAAGGAATCGTTGGTGATGTCGGAGCAGCAGTAAAGGAACTTCTCCTCCTTATGCTTCTTCATGATTTCGATCATGTCCTGAGTTGTCTGATTGGCGTGGAAAATCTTCCTTTTCCTGTACTGCACGTACGTCTGCAGATACAAGGCCGTGGCTTCGTTCAGACAAAAATATTTCAGCGTGTCGGGAATGGCGTAGCGCATCTCCTTGGCGACTCTGAAAAAATGATCTGCAGCATTGCGGCTGGTAATGATGATGGCGGTGAAATCCGACAGCTTAATATGTTCCTTACGGAGCTCGCTTGCCGTAACATCCTCAAGTTGAATGAATTTTTCGAACTTAAAGGTAACCCCATACTTCTTCATCATCTCACCGTAAGGGGATTTAGCAACATCGGCAGGTTGTGGCTGCGACACTAAAACAGACTTGATTCTCATTCTTCTCTTTGTCTTAATTAGCTTTCACAAAAAAAGATCCATCCTCTCGAAACCCACGGATCCTTAGAAAACAGAGCCCTGAGTGAAGTATCGCACACCTCCCACCAGAAGCAATGCCAAGGGTAGAATTTCGAGGCTGCAAAGATACAAAAAAATATAAAACGACGGCAATTTTGTCGAAACCCGAGTCTCGATAAACCCTATGGCGAACCGCATCAGGGCGCATATCACGAGCAAACCGACGCCTGTCCAGACAAGAATGGAATACGGATTGTAGAGCAGCAGCAGGATGATGGGCTGCATCACAAGGAAACAAAGGGTGGAGACGGAAATATAGACCGTCATCTGGCGCTCAGCGATGTCCTTCAGGTGAAAAAGCCATTCCATGACATACACCATCATGATGCGCAACGAAAGCCATGCCGCCACAAGGCCGCAGATGGCGGAATAAACGCCGAAACCATTGAACCGCACGACATCGCGCGACATGACGACAAAGGACTTCTGGACAAAAAGGGCGATAATGGCCACATAAGCGACAAGCAGCGACAAGCCCATGAAACTGCGCGTCGGCGTCCATTCACGAAGCAACTGGTTGGTTTGCGACACACCTTTCGGGACCGAAAGCACCTGACGGAACTGACGCGGGAAAATCTGCTTGTTGATTGCAACCAGCAGCAAGGCACAAGCCATGATGGCGAGATTCCATCCCAACATCACCTCGTGCGACACGCGCGGCAAAGGATTGATGACGCCATCGAAGCCGGTAGTGATGAAACTCGGCACCACACTGTCACAGACCGTGTCCGTCGCATACACTCTTTGAAGCGAGTCGAAGGAAAAGGGGAAATATGAGCCTATCTCGTATTCGAGCATCTGATTTTCTTTGCGGTGCAAAAATACATCAGTTTGTCGAAAAAAACATCATCCAATTAACAAGAAATCCAAACTCGCCATCGACATCAAATTGCGCAACGTGGAACGTATAGCTACGGAAACCCGAAAAATACCTAAAAAATATTTCGAAACATTGACTTGAACTTCCTAAATTTGCAGACCCTTAAAAATGCAACTCAATCCTACTTAAAATAAAATGAATCTCATAGAAGAAATCATCAACAATGCGAAAGCCAACAAACAACGCATTGTGCTTCCCGAAGGCGACGAACCTCGCACACTGAAAGCAGCTGACCAGATTATCGCCGACGGCATCGCCGACATCACACTCATCGGACCCGCAAAGAAAATCAAGGATATGGCCGACGAGTTCGGGCTGAAAAACATCAGCAAGGCGCGTCTCATCGACCCTAAGGACAATCCTGAAAAGCAAAAATATGCGGAAATGCTTTATGAAATCCGCAAGAGCAAGGGCATGACCATGGAGCAAGCCGAAGAACTGGCTGAAAGCTTCATGTATCTCGGCATCCTGCTTGTCAAGAACGGCGAAGCCGACGGCCTCGTCAGCGGCGCACGCAGCACCACGGGCGACATGCTTCGTCCTGCACTGCAAATCATCAAGACCACACCCGGAGTAACCTGTGTGTCAGGCGCTTTCATCATGTTCCTGCCCCAAGGCAGCCAATACGGCACCGATGGGAAGATGGTCTTCGCCGACTGCGCTGTAACGCCAGTGCCGACAGCGGAACAACTGGCCGAGATTGCCATCTGCACAGCCGACACAGCGAAAAACATCGCCAAAATCGACCCTGTCACCGCCATTCTGAGCTTCTCGACAAAAGGTTCTGCCAAACACGAAGTCGTTGACAAAGTCATCGAAGCCACCAAGATGGCGCAAGAGAAACGTCCCGACCTGCTCCTCGACGGCGAACTTCAGGCCGATGCAGCCATCGTGCCTTCCGTTGGCGCAAGCAAGGCTCCAGGAAGTCCAGTGGCCGGCAAAGCCAACACCTTGGTGTTCCCTTGCCTCGAAGTGGGCAACATCGCCTATAAACTCGTCCAGCGTCTGGCAGGTGCCGAAGCCGTGGGACCTGTGCTGCAAGGCCTTGCCAAACCATGCAACGACTTGAGCCGTGGTTGTTCCATCGAAGACGTTTACAAACTCGTGGCCATCACCTGCAACCAAGCCATAGCACAGAAACAACAACACTAAAAAAACAGCAGCAATGAAAATATTAGTCCTCAACTGCGGCAGCTCTTCCATCAAGTACCAGCTTCTCGACATGGAAAGCAGCGAAAGCAGCACCCTTCTTGCCAAAGGCCTCATTGAGCGCATCGGTTTGGAGATGGGTGAATTCACGCACAAATACAACGGACAGAAATACTACGAGCAGTTGCCCATCCCGAACCATACCGAAGGCATCAAACTCGTCCTGAAAGCCTTGGTCGACCCTGCAATGGGCGTCATCAAGAGCCTTGACGAGATTGGCGCTGTGGGCCACAGGGTGGCACATGGCGGCGAGCTGTTCCCGCAGAGCGTCCGCATCGACGACAAAGCCATAGAAGGCATCAAATCGCTGTGCGACCTCGCCCCCTTGCACAATCCGGGCAGCCTTGAAGGCATCTATGCCATGCAGCAAGTCATCCCCGGCATCCCGATGGTAGCCGTGTTCGACACGTCATTCCATTCCACGATGCCTCCGGAAGCTTACCTCTATGCCATCCCGTACGAATACTACGAGAAATACCGCATCCGCCGTTACGGATTCCATGGCACGAGCCATAAGTTTGTCGCCGACAAAGCGGCAACATTCGCAGGAAAAGACTGGAAAAATTGCAAGATCGTCACCTGTCACCTCGGCAGCGGCGCTTCCATAGCCGCCGTGGAACATGGCAAGTCGGTGGAGACTTCCATGGGATTCACCCCCGTTGAAGGCCTCGTCATGGGAAGCCGCACTGGCGACCTCGACCTCGGCGCTTTCATGTACATCATGGACAAAGAAGGCTTCAACACAAAGGAGATGAACACCTTGGTGAACAAGAAATCAGGACTCGTCGGCATCACCGGCGGCAAGCAGGACATGCGTGACGTCCGCGCCGGTCTTGAAGCCAACGACGAACGCTGCACCTACGCCTACAATATGTTCGCTCATCGCGTCAAGAAGTATATAGGCGCCTACGCCGCAGTAATGAACGGCATGGACATCCTCGTCATGACAGGCGGCATCGGCGAAAATGCGTGGAACATGCGCGAAAGCATCCTTGAAAACATGGAGTTCTTCGGCATCAAGATTGACAGAGACCTTAACAAGGACACCGTCGGCGATGCAGGAATCATTTCCACGCCCGACTCCAAGGTCACCGTCGTGGTTTATCCTACAGATGAAGAATTCGTCATCGCACAGGACACCTTCAGAATCGTCAACAAGTAAGGAATCCTTCAATAAACCGAAAGCAGGATGGCCAACGGCTCATCCTGCTTTTTTTATGCTATGATTGCTCAAGTTGTACATTATTAATGCCAAACAACTTGAAAAAAATGGCCAACGAAACGCAGTTCTGGAATCAGAACCTCACGTGATGCGGAATGTCATCAGGCAGCACGATGGATAGTTCCACCAGACCTCCCACTTCCTGCTTTGCGTCGTCGCGATACCAGGGCGTCTGATAAATCAGTTTCTTCACGGGACCTTTCTGAACGGTATAAACGTTGGTGGCCGCATCATTCATGAGATGCTCGATGATTTTGCGCGAGTCCGCGTTGTGACATTTCATCAGGTTGCCGCCAAGCGCGTTGCCGTTCAATTCAATCGATTTGTCATTCATATAGACGACGTTGCCTTCAGCGTCAGAAACAGTGATGCTGACATTCAGGCCTTTGAAATAATCCATGATATCCATAATGCTTGAACTTGTTTTGACTGCAAAAATAGAAAAAGCCGCCCTAAAGCGGCTTTTAAAAAAGATATAAAGTAGGTTTAGAAATTCAGAGACATGCCTAAGCAAAGCGGATGCACAGCGGGGCCTTTGTCTTCAACGAACATGGGCAGAATGGCATAGTCGGCGAAAAACCCGACATCTTCAGAAGTGCTGAGGCGAACCGAAGCGTCGAGCTTGAATAAATTCACGCCATAGTCGCCCCATGCCTTGTACTTGCTGTTTGTCATTGGCAGCTCAATAGCATTCTCACCTTCGCCGACGACGATAGATGTCTGGTCGGAATTGAGTTTGATTTTGTTCCATGCAGCCAGACGGATGCCTCCGGTGACGCCAAGATCGACATACCAATTTGACCTTGGGGAATGCTTGATCTGGAACATCAGCGGGAAATTGGCATACATGATGCCGAGCTTGCTTTTCTTCACCGAAACGTTTTCGATAGGTAGAGCGGTCAGATGGCCGTCTTGCTTGCAGAGATAGGATGGATCGGTGAAGCTGTAGTTGTTCCACTCAAGACCTACGCCCGTGAACATGCCGTAACCATGGCGGCGGGAGAAGACGAAACCAATATCGGCGATGTTCCATTTGAAACACCAGCTCCTTAACTGTCTCACATTCATAAACTCCTCGTCGCCGCTAAAAACGTTGTTGTAGTCGGAAGAGAGCGGGATGTTGAGTCCAAACTCGAAACCAGCCCAATTCCAGTCGGCATTCACTATTTGCATCTTTTCTTCATCGTCATGGCGAAGAACCTTGTCCAGTATTTCACCATTGGCACCCCAGTCCTTACCGCCGTTGCCCATTTCGATACCGAATTTGTCGAAATCGATGGTGCTGGATGCTCCGAAAAAAGGAAGGGATTTGTCCAACAATCCCTTGGTGTTATTGTCAAGCCGCAGGCTGTCGCAACCCTGAAGCTGCCAAACGCCATCTTTACAAACGATAATCAAGGGCTCCTGAAGAACAAGGGTCGAGAGTTTGTCACCCTTGCAACTAACGGATGAAAATTCGTCTTTATAGTAAATACATCCTTGATCCGAAATGCCACAGTCGATGTCACCGATTCCGATAGCATTGGCCAAAGCCAATTGTTTCCGCATTTTGGCGGTATTGATATCGCCAGTGCCGTAAAACTCAGAGAGAACAGTGCTGCAGTTGCCTTTCACCACGACATCGCCTGTGCCGTTTTGACGGATAACGACATTGGCATAGTCCACATCCAGCGTGATGTCGCCAGTGCCGTAATTACAAATCATGAGATTGTCACCTTTCAGTGTGTTTTCCGAAACGATGTCGGACACTCCTCCCGACATGACAAGATAGTTCAAATGCGGAATCGTCACATCATAATCGCAGAAGCCAGACAGCACTAAGATGCTGTCGCTTACTTTGACGTCTTTCAACAATGCGTCTTCGCAGGTCAGACTCAGCGAATCGCCGCAAGTAAGGTGCACGTCGCCGATGGAATTGACGATAACCGTGTTGATTTTCTGATTGCCCTTGAAGTCGTAAGACATTGTCTCTTGTGCGCACAAGCCCGACGAGACAAAGCCCGCGACAAATGCCAGTAATGAAATAAATAAGTTTCTCATACGTTTAATATTTGTGTTTGTTGTTGATTGCTTTCAAAAATCATGTTTAAGACGCCATGCCACGAAAAAAGTTACAGGCGGATGGAAAAAACCTTTAGTCAGCAACGAAAACGAGCCAAGGTAAAAAACACTACTTTTGCGTTTTGATAAACGGAACAATTTGAAGAAGCTTTACCGATATATTGTCAAGTCATTCATGGGCAACTTCGTGTTCACCTTCCTCATCGTCATTTTCATCCTGCTCATGCAGTTTCTTTGGAAGTACATCGACGATTTGGTCGGCAAAGGCTTGGAAATCAGTGTGCTGATGAAGTTGTTCTTCCACACCTGCGTGACTTTCGTACCAATGGCACTGCCTTTGGCCATCCTGTTGGCCTCACTGATGTGTTTTGGCAATCTGGGCGAGCATTACGAACTGGTTGCCATGAAAGCGTCGGGCATCTCCATCTGGCGTGTCATGAGGCCTTTGGTGTTTTTCAGCCTGCTGATGAGCGGCATCGCCTTCCTGTTTTCGAACAGCATCATGCCGGTGGCGACACTGAAGTCGAAAACCCTGTTGTGGGACGTGCGCAAGCAGAAACTCGCGTTCGACATTAAGGAAGGCATCTTCTACAAGGATCTCGACAACTACGTGATCTACGTCAACAAGAAAGGCAAAGATGGCAGCAGCATCTACGGCGTGAAGATATACGACCACACCGACCGCGAAGGAAACACCAAGATCATGACCGCCGACTCGGGCTACATGGTGCTGAGTCCGAACCAGCGCAACATCATCTTCACCTTATATAATGGCTACAACTACACCGACGTCACCAATGCTGAAAACGCAAAGCGGCGTAAGCCATTCGAGCGCATGCAGTTCCAAAAGGAGCAAATCAAGTTCGGCCTACAGAATTTCGACCTGAAACGTTCCAGCGAAGACCTCTACAAGACCCACCAGGCCATGATGAACATCCATCAGTTGAGCACATCGCTCGACTCGTTGCAGATACGTTCCAACGAAAAACATCAGACCTTTTCGGCGAGTTTCGAACGGCGTTACGCCACGCTGTGGAGCATGAACCAGACGCCCGCCGTCGCTGTCCCCGACAGGGCCGATAGCGACACGACAACGATACTGAAATGGCCGTTGCTGGCCAACATTGGCGAAGGCCATCGTTCCACCGTGGCCGACATGGCGATTGGATCGGCGAAGAACGCCAAGGAAAACGTTTCCTTCAACCGCGCCGACTTCAAGTTGCAACGCGAAAACATCAGAAACCACCAGAAAGAGTGGCACAAGAAGTTCACGCTGAGCATCGCTTGTCTGATATTTTTCTTCATCGGCGCGCCCCTTGGCACCATCATACGCAAAGGCGGATTGGGACTTCCCACGGTCGTTTCCGTGCTTTTCTTCGTCGTTTACTGGGTGACGTCAACCGTTGCCGAGCGCATGGCTGTATATGGCAACATGAACATGTTCCTCGGCGTCTGGATGTCATCACTGATACTCTTCCCCATCGGGTTGTTCCTGACCTTCAAGGCCACCAGCGACTCATCGCTGCTTGATGGCGACAGTTGGAAGAAAGCCATCCAAAACCTGTTCCAACATCTCGTAAAACACAAGACATGAACATCCTTCTACTTTGCAACAAGTCACCCTATCCCGCATACGAA
The DNA here is from genome assembly GCA_964418895.1 of uncultured Lentimicrobiaceae bacterium. Lineage (GTDB taxonomy): Bacteria > Bacteroidota > Bacteroidia > Bacteroidales > F082 > Limimorpha. The sequence continues at coordinate 120,760 of CAYQND010000006.1, forward strand.
GGCGGCCCGATGGCCATGAACAGCATTGTCACCGGCCTTCTCAACGCCGGCCATCATGTGAAGATACTTGCCGTCAACAGCAAGAAATTCCATGTGGAAGAAAGCGAGATACCGCCGGAATACAAGCGGCGTACAGGCATAGAACTGATTAACGTTGACCTGTCAATCAATCCCGTAAAGGCTTTCACGAACCTGTTCACAAACAAGTCGTTCCATGTCGAGCGCTTCTATTCCAAAGACTTCGAGAAAAAGTTGTTGGAGACACTGAGAAAAGAGCAATTCGACGTCGTGCAGTTCGAGATGCTTTACATGACGGTTTACATCGACATCATCAGGCAACATTCCAAAGCCTTGCTGGTGCTTCGCGCGCACAATGTAGAACATCTGATTTGGGATCGTCTGGCGGAAAAATCCGAATTTCTGCTCAAGAAACTGTACCTGAAACATTTGGCAAAGACGTTGCGGAATTATGAACTCTCGGTGCTCGACAAAGTCGATGGCATCGCCGCCATAACGCGAAAAGACGCCGCATTCTTCAGAAAATACTGCGCCACGCCCACCATCGATGTCCCTTATGGCGTGTATCCGGAAGAGTTCGTTCCAAATTACGAGATTGAAGGCAAACCGAAATTCTACCATATCGGATCGATGAACTGGATGCCCAACGATGAAGGTATCAGGTGGTTCATCAACGACGTGCTCGAAGCCACCGTGGCCAAAGTGCCCGATTTCGTGTACCATCTCGCCGGACGCAACATGCCCGAATGGCTCACAAAACTACACAATCCCCATATCGATGTGGTTGGCATGGTTGACGACGCCAAGCAATTCGTCAGCGACAACAACGTGGCCATTGTGCCATTGCTGTCGGGAAGCGGCATACGCATCAAGATCATCGAGTCGATGGCGTTGGGAAAGACCGTCATCACCACACTGGTAGGGGCAGAAGGCATTCTGTACGACGAAGACAAGAACATCATCATCGCCGAAAACAAGGCGAAGATGGTGGAGAACATACGCCGCATCAACGAGAACCCGCAAATCGCCGTGGAAATCGGCAAGGCGGCACGCAAACTCGTGGAAGAGACTTACGACAACAGAAAAATCATCAACCGCCTGCTCACATTCTATGAACAGATTAAGCCCAACAGCAAAGTGACTTTCATCATGGATGGAAAACAGGCCGAGAAACAAAACTGAAATCTTCTGGTCCGATATTGATGCTATTTCGTATTTTTGTATTCCAATCACAGAATGATGAAAATCTTCGTACTGCTTCCCCGTATTCCCTACCCGCTTGAAAAAGGTGACAAGTTGCGTGCCTTCAATCAAATCAAGCAACTTTCAAGGAACAACGAAATCATCCTGTGCGCCCTCAACGACAATCGCAAAATCAACGAACAGAAGGCTTTCAGGGCGCTTCAGCCTTTTTGCGGCTCCATCACCTTCATCAGCGTATCTAAAATCCAGATTCTTGTGGGCCTTATACGCGCTTTCTTCACCGGACTTCCCCTTCAATGCGGCTACTATTACAGCCGTGGCGCCCGCAAGAAGATTGACGCCCTCATCAGCAAACATAAGCCCGACATGCTGTTCGGACAACTGATACGGGTCGCGGAATATCTTAGGAAAAAAGACATTCCCAAGACCATCGACTATCAGGATGTGTTTTCCATCGGCATGAAAAGACGCGCCGAAGTGGCAGGCATCATGACCAAGCCCGTCTTCGACATGGAACGCCGCCGCCTGCAACGCTACGAGACGCTCATCTTCGACGAATTCGACGTCAAGACCATCATCAGCAAGCCCGACAGAGACCTCATCAACCATCCTGAGAAAGACAAGATACTGATCATCCCGAACGGCGTGGACCACAAATACTACAAGCCGCAACAGGCCGAGAAAAAATACGACCTCGTCTTCACAGGCAACATGGGATACGCCCCTAACGTGAACGCCGTGGATTATCTCGTCAGCGAGATACTTCCAAAAGTATGGAGCAGGCTTCCCAAAATGAAGATGTACATCGCCGGCGCCTCGCCAGATCCGAAAGTCAGGAAGGCGGCAAGCGACAATATCATCGTCAGCGGCTGGCTCGACGACATCCGCGACGCCTATTCCCAAAGCAAGGTCTTCATAGCCCCGATGCGCATCGGCACAGGCCTGCAAAACAAACTCCTCGAAGCCATGTCGATGCAACTTCCTTGCATCACCACGCCGCTCGCCAACGCCTCGCTGGAAGCGCAAAACGGAACGGAAATCCTTGTCGGCGGCAATGCCGAAGAACTGGCCGACCACATCGTCACGCTGCTCACCGACAGCGACAAGGCCACCGCCCTCGCACAAGCAGGATTCGACTTCGCCAACCGCATATACGACTGGGAAAAAGCCACGGCAATACTGGAAAAGGCGATGCAACAAGCCGTAGCATCAAAACAAAATCAATAACATCACTTACTTACAACACCGCACTATGACTGACGACAAAAAAATCATCTTCTCGATGGTCGGCGTGAGCAAAATCATACCGCCGTCACGACAAATCCTGAAGGACATCTATCTGTCTTTCTTCTACGGTGCCAAAATCGGCATCATAGGCCTCAACGGATCTGGAAAATCCACCTTGCTGCGTATCATCGCGGGAAAGGAAAAATCATACAACGGCGAAGTGGTGTTCTCACCAGGCTATTCCGTCGGGATGCTCGACCAAGAGCCGCAACTCGACGACAGCAAGACCGTCAGGCAAGTCGTTGAAGAAGGCGTGCAGGAGATTGTGGACATACTCAAGAAATACGAAGAAGTCAACGAACGCTTCATGGAACCCATGAGCGACGATGAGATGATGAAACTTGTCGAAGAGCAGGGACGTCTCACCGAACTCATCGAGCAGCACGACGCATGGGAACTCGACAGTAAGTTGGAACGCGCCATGGACGCGCTCAACTGTCCTGACGGCGACACGCCGGTGCGCAACCTCTCGGGTGGCGAACGCCGCCGCGTGGCGCTTTGCCGCCTGCTGCTGCAGGAACCCGACATTCTCCTTCTCGACGAGCCTACCAACCACCTTGACGCCGAGTCAATACAATGGTTGGAAAGCCATCTGCAACAATACAGAGGCACGGTCATCGCCGTCACCCACGACCGTTACTTCCTCGACCATGTCGCTGGCTGGATTCTTGAACTCGACCGCGGCGAAGGCATTCCGTGGAAAGGCAACTACTCGTCGTGGCTGGAACAGAAGACGGCAAGGATGGCCATGGAAGAAAAGAGCGAGAGCAAGCGCCGCAAGACGCTGGAACGTGAACTGGAGTGGGTAAGGATGGCGCCTAAGGCACGCCACGCCAAAGGAAAAGCCCGTCTGGAGTCGTATGAAAAGATGGTCAACGAAGACGTCAAGGAAAAAGAAGAGAAACTCGAAATATACATTCCGAATGGCGAACGTCTTGGCAACAAAGTCATCGAAGCGCACGACGTCACGAAAGCCTACGGCGACAAACTGTTGTTCGAAGGACTTTCCTTCAGCCTGCCTCCTGCGGGCATAGTGGGCGTCATCGGCCCTAACGGCGCCGGAAAGACGACACTTTTCCGCCTCATCATGGGATTGGAGAAACCGGATTCAGGCAGTTTTGAAGTCGGCGACACCGTGAAAATCGGCTACGTTGACCAGCAACACGCCGAAATAGACCCTGAAAAGAGCGTTTGGGAAGTCATCTCAGGCGGAAACGAACTTATCCAACTCGGCAAACGCAGCATCAACTCAAGAGCCTACGTGTCGCGATTCAACTTCAACGGCAACGACCAGCAGAAGAAAGCCGGCGTGCTGTCGGGCGGCGAACGCAACCGCATGCACTTAGCCCTCACGCTGAAACAGGAAGCCAACGTGCTGCTCCTCGACGAACCCACCAACGACATCGACGTGAACACCTTGCGCGCCTTGGAAGAAGGCCTGGAAGACTTCGCAGGTTGCGCCGTCATCATCTCGCACGACCGCTGGTTCCTCGACCGCATCGCCACACACATACTGGCTTTCGAAGGCAACTCGCAAGTTTATTTCTTCGAAGGAAGTTATTCGGAATACGAAGAAAACAAACTGAAACGCCTTGGCAATACCGAACCCAAACGATTCAGATATAAAAGACTGAAAAACGATTGAAAATTCCTGTGTTTTTATTTTGATATCTCAATGATGCGTCCTAACTTTGCCACTCACAATAACATTATTTCTAACTAAAAACATCTAACTATGGACTTTAAAGAATCTATTTTAACCGTACTCAAAGATAAGTACGCAACTTTTAAAGGCCGCGCTTGCCGTAGCGAATTCTGGTGGTTCTACCTACTCACACTTGTCGTCGCACTTGTTTTTGGCCTATTCGGAAAAGTGGGCAGAATCATCGACATCGTATGGAGTATCGCCATTATAGTTCCGTCTTTGGCCGTCGGCGCCCGTCGTCTGCACGACATAGGCAAAAGCGGATGGTATCAATTATTAGCCTTGATTCCAATAGTCGGAATCATCATCCTTATCGTATGGTGGGCACGTCCAGGTACTAATACCGCCAACGAATACGGCGAACCTATCGTATTTGGAAAAAAGCCGGAAGTTTAATCTGGACTTACAAACATCAGGGGATAACTCTCGCGGGTTATCCTCTTTTTATTATACATTGCCCTAACAGCCACCATGATAGTCGATTTTCACACCCACTGCTTCCCCGACAAACTCGCTCTGAAAGCCATGCCGAAACTTGAGAAAATGAGCGACCTGAAAGCAGCCACCAACGGGACTTTGGACGGGTTGCGAAGTTCCATGGAAGAAGCCGGCATCGGGCTGAGTCTGCTGCTTCCCATAGCACAGAAGCCGGAACAGACTCCCGTGATCAACGACTGCGCCATAGAAAACGACAAAAAGCAAGGTTTCCGCTCCTTCGGCAGCGTGCATCCCGACTTCCCCGACTGGCAGAGCGAACTGACACGCCTCAAGGCCGCCGGACTGATGGGCATCAAACTACATCCCGACTTCCAAGGCATCGACCTTGACGACAAACGCATGGTCGCCGTGATGGCCTACGCCACGGAACTCGGACTGTGCATCACGATACACTGCGGACTGGATTACTCCTTCCCCACCATCAACCGCAGCACGCCGAAAAAGATGGCCGACATCCTGCCCGAACTGCGCGGCGGACGCATAATCTGCGCCCACTCGGGCGGTTTCCGTTATCTTGACGATGTGGAAAAATACCTGCTCAATAAAGACGAAATCTATATCGACACAAGTTTCTCCATCGGCATACCGGGCATGGATTCAAGACAACTGGAACGAATCTACAGGGCGATGAACCCCGAACACGTCTTCTTTGGCACCGATTCGCCATGGTACGACCAGTCGCAAGCCGTCAATGACTTGAAAACCTTTCCAATCCCCGACGAACTCAAGGAAATGATTCTTGGAAAAAACGCAGAGAAATTTCTGGGAATATGACTTGGGGGAAACAATCCCAACCTTAAGACAGACAGCACTAAACGCCACCCAAAGGCGACTTTGCACTTATCGTGTCGACCGGAATGACCTGTCGCCCTGGAAGGCTGTTTTGCTCATTAACCAAACGGTTGACGACCGAGTCCATGATTCTGTCAAGGATTTCAACATTATGGGTATAGTAATCCATGTTCTGCTCCAGCACCTTTTCATTGATGCCATAATGGCGAAACAACTGATCGTAATAGGAAACCGACACCCCCGACACGCTTTCGCCCACAGATTTGCGGCGGTTTAGTTCGGCTTCCACAACCTGTACGTCCGCCATCACATCAATCATCTGTTTCTCGGACAGCAGCAACGCAGGCTCGGCAACATCGGTCTTTCTCGAACACGACGCCGACATCATGGCAAACAGCATGACGACAATGAAAACCGACTTGGGCTTTGACAAAAATTTCATAATCATTGTAAAATCATCATCAATTGCCCTCATCGGAAAGGAACTTGATGCGCATCAGACGAACTTCATCTTCGGTATATTCGTTTTCTCCGAGTTCGCGCAACGCCGACGCCACGTCATCGGTCTCCGCTTCGCGGAAATAATCAAGGATGTCCTCCTGATGGTAGATATCGACATTGTTCTCGATATAATAGTTCAAATCGAGATGGGTGCCGCTTGAGACGATACTTTCAATTTCGGTCAGCAACTCATCTGATGACAGACCTCTGCCGACGGCGATGTCTTCAAGGGGTATGCGCTTGTCGATGTTCGTGATGATGCTGATTTTCAGGGCGGAGTTGTTCACCACTGAACGCACCACCATATCGTCAGGACGCGTGATTTCATTTTCCTCGACATACTCCTTGATCAACTTGATGAAAGGCTCACCGAATTTCTCGGCTTTGCCAGCGCCAACGCCGACAATCTGGAGCATTTCTTCCTTGGTGATGGGATATTGTATCGCCATGTCTTCAAGCGAAGGATCCTGGAAGATGACGAAAGGCGGCAAATTGTTCTGTTTGGCAATGGTCTTGCGCAAATCCTTGAGCATGGAGAACAAGGTCTTGTCGGTGCCGCTGTCCTTACTCAGCCCCATGGCCAACGCCTCGGCATCATCATCTTCGCCGGCATCGTAGTCATGGTCCTTGACCAGCATGATGGTGTAAGGCTTCTTGATGAATTCCTTGCCCTCTTTCGTGACCTTTAAAATGCCGTAGTTCTCTATGTCCTTGACAAGCAGCGTGTTGACCAAGGCTTGGCGGATGACGGCAGTCCAATACTTCTCGTCATGCTCATCGCCAGCGCCGAAGAACTCGTTGTTTTCCTGTTTCGCCGCTTTAATGTCTCCGGTAAGTTTGCCCACCAGAAGTTCGGCAATATGTTTCGTCTTGAACAGTTGCTTGGTGTCAATCACGGCTTCGATGACAAGTTTGAGATCCTCTTTGCCGTCGAACTTTTCCTTCGGGAATCGGCAGTTGTCGCAACTTCCGCAGTTATCCTTCTCGTACTCCTCGCCAAAATAATGAAGCAGCAGGCGGTGCCGGCACACTGCCGACTCGGCATAGGTCACCGTTTCGTTCAGCAGTTCGCGGGCAATTTCCTGTTCCGCTACATTCTTTCCCTTGTTGAATTTCTCAAGTTTGTGGATGTCTTCGTAGTCGTAGAAGGCGATGCAGTTGCCTTCGCCACCGTCGCGGCCGGCACGGCCGGTCTCCTGATAGTAGCCTTCGAGACTTTTCGGAATGTCGTGGTGGATGACGAAACGCACGTCAGGCTTGTCGATGCCCATTCCAAAAGCAATGGTAGCGACAATGACATCGACTTCCTCCATGAGGAACTTGTCCTGATTGTCCTTGCGCGTCTGGCTATCAAGACCGGCATGATAAGGCAAGGCCTTGATACCGTTGACAACGAGCGTCTCTGACAGTTCTTCCACTTTCTTGCGGCTTAAGCAATAGACGATGCCCGATTTGCCGGGATTCGCCTTGATGTATTTTATGATGTCCTTGATGACGTCTTTTGTCTTGGGGCGCACCTCATAATAAAGGTTAGGCCTGTCGAACGAAGACTTGAACACCTTGGCATCGGGAATTTCGAGGTTTTTCAGAATGTCTTGCTGCACTTTCAACGTCGCCGTTGCTGTCAGCGCTATCACTGGGAGTTTCGAATCAATGCTGTTGATGATGGGACGAAGGCGGCGGTATTCGGGACGGAAATCGTGTCCCCATTCGGAGATGCAGTGCGCCTCGTCGATGGCGATGAACGATATCTTCAACGTCTTCAGGAACTCGACGGTCTCATCTTTTGCCAGCGATTCAGGCGCCACATAGAGCAACTTGGTCTTGCCGCTCTTCAAATCTTCCTTCACCTCAAGGACTTCCGCTTTGGACAATGAAGAGTTCAGCACGTGGGCGATTTCCAAATCCGTGCCGAAGTTACGTATCATGTCAACCTGATTCTTCATCAAGGCTATCAACGGCGAGACAACAATGGCCGTCCCCGCCTGCATCAAGGCCGGAAGTTGGTAGCACAACGATTTGCCTCCGCCGGTGGGCATGAGCACGAAGACGTTGTTCCCTGCTAAAACGCTCTTGATAATGGCTTCCTGATCTCCCTTAAACTGGTCAAAGCCAAAAACATCTTTCAAAAGTTTACTAATCGCGGCATCTTCTTTTTTTGCCATCGTCTCCTCCTTGTTGATATATCAAGACTTTCTTCTTATCTTTGCAATTTCAATTGACAGACACACGTTAGGTTTTTCGTTCTGCTCTTAACAACGCGTTCTGTAAAACAAATATATACATTATTGTTATTACGGCGGTATAAAAATAAGAAAAAAAATGCAAGAATTTGAAAATATCCACGATATAGCGATGCAAGTTATTGATAATGAAGCATCTGCAATATCAAATTTAAAATTCTCCATTGACGATTCCTTCGACAAGGCGGTAAGACAGATTCTCAACAGCAAGGGGAACCTCATCTTCTCAGGCATCGGCAAGAGCGCCATCATAGCGCAAAAAATCGCCGCCACAATGAACTCTACAGGAACGACTTCCGCCTTCATGCATGCCGCCGACGCGATACACGGCGACTTGGGCATCGTGCGCAAGGACGACATCATCATGCTGCTGTCGAAGAGCGGAGAGACGCCGGAAATAAAGGTGCTGATTCCGCTCATCAAACTCAGGGGCAACAGCATCATCGCCATCGTGGGCAATCGCAATTCCACCCTTGCCAAGCAGGCCGACATCATCCTCGACGTGACAGTCAAGGACGAGGCTTTTCCCGACAATCTTGCACCGACTTGCAGCACGACAGCACAACTCGTCATGGGTGACGCGCTGGCCATGGCGCTGATGAAATGCCGCGGCTTCTCCGCCGAGGACTTCGCCAAGTTCCATCCGGGCGGCGCTCTCGGCAAACAACTTTACCTGCGCGTCAAAGACCTTTACAAAGACAATGGGAAACCGCAAGTAGGCCCCGACGACAGCCTGACGCAAGTCATCATTGAAATGACAAAGAAAAGGCTTGGCGCCGCTATTGTCATCGAAGACGAAAAACTGCTTGGCATCATCACCGACGGCGACCTGCGCAGGATGCTGATGAACCATCCAGACATCGAGCACGTCAAGGCACGCCAAATCATGACGGCAAACCCCAAGACCATTGACGAAAACGCCCTTGTCGCCGATGCGCTTCATCTGATGCGCCACAGCAGCATCACACAATTGCCCGTAATGCACGACGGCAAATATGTCGGCGTCATTCACCTTCACGACATCCTGAAAGAAGGCATTTTCTAACACACCATCATCATGAGACTCTGGACACAAGACCTGATTAAGAAATACAAGCAGCGCACTGTGGTGAAAAACGTCTCCACAGAAGTCAGACAAGGTGAGATTGTCGGGCTGTTAGGCCCTAACGGCGCCGGAAAGACAACGACATTCTACATGATTGTCGGACTCATCAAGCCTTACTCCGGAAATGTCTATCTCGATGACCAGAACATCACCGAACTGCCCATGTACAAGCGCGCGCAGATGGGCATCGGCTACCTCGCGCAGGAAGCCTCCGTGTTCCGCCAGATGAGCGTGGAAGACAACATCGCATCGGTGATGCAGTTCAAGAAAGGAATGACCAAAATCCAGCAGCAAGAGAAACTTGAAGCGCTTCTCGACGAGTTCGGTTTACAACAAGTCAGGAAAAGCAAAGGCATACAACTCTCTGGCGGCGAGCGCAGAAGGACGGAGATAGCAAGAGCATTGGCCGTCGATCCCAAGTTCATCTTGCTCGACGAGCCTTTCGCCGGCGTGGACCCCATCGCAGTGGAAGACATACAGCGCATCATCGCCAAACTGAAAGTAAGGGACATCGGCATCCTCATCACCGACCACAACGTTCACGAGACCCTTTCCATCACCGACCGCGCCTACCTGCTCTTCGACGGAGCCGTACTCATGTCGGGCACGCCTGAAGAACTTGCCGCCGACCCACACGTCCGCGAAGTTTATCTCGGCCAAAACTTTGAACTGAAGAAAAAGGAATTCTAATATTCCGTACTGGAAGTTCGTCAAGAAAGTCGGGCGATTGTCACGGCCTTCAAATCACATATTCCGGCAAATCCACTCCTATAAAGCAACCTAACAAACGTTTCGGTCTGTTAGGTCATTTTATGTACCCAAATCAGGACTGATTTTGGGAATCATCAGCATTTTCAGATTTCCCGAACGGCAACAAAGACATCATTACGTACAAGAGCATGACAAAAGGCAAAGCCACGAACCGGAACACGGCAAAAGCCACAACCGCAATGATGATGAAAATCCACCTGACTTCGTTGCCTTTCCACTTCACCGAATGCATCTTGAACGAGAAAAACCTCGCGTTGCAGACCATCAGAAACGACAAGATGACGACAATCAGAATGCAGGGAATCAAACCGAGCACGCTTTCGTCCAAAACTCCCAAATGGTTGAAGGCCAACGGCAATGATGCCACAAAAATGGCCATAGCGGGAGCCGGCATCCCGATGAAAGACACCGTCTGCCTTGTATCGACATTGAATCTGGCAAGACGAAGTGCCGAAAACACAGGCAACAGAAAAGCGATGCAAGGGAGAAGGTCGATATTCCCTACCGGAAGCACCGGATTCGGCAACGACAGACACATGAAATGCCACATGATGAACCCCGGAGCCACGCCAAACGACACGACATCCGACAGCGAGTCGAGATCAGCGCCGATGGCGGAATGGGCGTCCAGCAGACGTGCCGCAAATCCATCCAGAAAATCGAAGACGCCCGCAACGAAAATCATCACCGCCGCCATGACAGGCATGCCCGAAATGAGAAACATGATGGAGATGCAGCCCGAGAACAGGTTGCAGCAAGTTAATGCGTTGGGAACAGACTTCTTGATGCTCATGACACTGACCTTATTTAATGCAAAGGTAGTCTTAATTCTTGCAGCAACTATCGGCGATATGATGTATTTTTGCAGAAAAATCCACGATGACCGACATCAAGAACATCTCCATCGAAGAATACGACTATCCCCTGCCCGAAGAACGCATTGCGAAACACCCGCTTGCCGAGCGCGACGCATCCAAACTGCTTGTCCTGAAGGACGATGTCATCCGCGAATCACAGTTCAGGCATATCGGAGAATTTCTTCCAGAGAAGTCGCTGCTCATCTTCAACGAGACAAAGGTCATCCGCGCCAGATTGCAGTTTCAGAAAGACACAGGCTCCCATATCGAAGTATTTTGCCTCGAGCCTGAAGAAGACTATCAAATCGCGTTTTCCAGCCCATCGCCCCTTAAGTGGAGATGCCTCGTCGGCAACTCGAAACGCTGGCGAAATGGCGCACTGAGCATGACACTGACCGTGAATGGCGAAAGCCTGACACTCACAGCCACAAGGGTTTCGCAAAACGACCAGTTTTCCGAAATCGAGTTTTCGTGGACACCATCGGAGATTCCGTTCGCATCCGTATTGGAAGCGGCAGGCGAGATTCCCTTGCCACCATATCTTCACCGCGATGCCGAACCTGAAGACAGAGACCGCTATCAGACTGTCTTCGCACGATATGATGGCTCCGTAGCCGCTCCCACCGCCGGACTGCACTTCACGCGCAACCTCCTCACGGAACTGCAGCAACAAGGTCACGAACTCGATGAAGTGACGCTGCATGTCGGCGCCGGCACTTTCAAGCCTGTCACAAGCCAAACCATCGGCGAACACGCCATGCACTCCGAAACCATCATCGTGCGCAAGTCCTTAATAAGCAATCTGATAAGCCATTTTGGAAAGAGCATCATCTCCGTCGGGACGACAAGTACGCGCACCCTCGAAAGCCTCTACTGGATTGGCGTCATGCTGCATGAAAACGGCAACGACATTCAGAACCTGCATTTGGACCAATGGTATCCGTATGGCAACCATGACATTTTGACAACCGAAGAATCCCTCAATAACATCGTCCGTTACCTTGAGAAAAATGGGCTTACGCGACTTGAAGCCAGCACCTCGCTCATGATTGCTCCTTCATACAAGATGCGCGTCATCACAGGCCTCATCACCAATTTCCATCAGCCGAAAAGCACACTGTTGCTGCTCGTTTCCGCCCTCATCGGCGATAAATGGAAAGAAGCATATCGCTTCGCATTGGACAACGGATTCCGTTTCTTGAGTTATGGTGACAGTTGTCTTTTCCTTCCGAAACAAAAATAGTCCCCCATTAGAGAAAAATCATTATCTTTGCAGTCAAATTTAAACAAATCATCAATTATGAAAAAGACCGTATTTGCATTTGCAATGCTTGCCATGTTTGCTTTCGGAACGCAAAGCGTAATGGCTCAGGACGTGAAAAAAAGCGAAAAGAAAAGCGAGACATCTTCTTGCTGCGAGAAAAAATCAGCAACCGAAAAGTCATGCTGCAACAAGGCTGACAACGGCGCAACAAAATGCGACGCTGCGAAACCTTGCTCGACGACCTGCGACAAAAAGTCATGTGACGGAAAAGACTGCAAGTCAAAGGCAGCCGTGAACGGCAAAACTGAGAAATGCGACGCAACAAACAAGTCATGCTGCGACAAGAAAGACGCAAAGACCAGCGATTGCTGCAAGAAAAAAGACACCACAAAATAATCTGTCGGTTTCAAACTGCTTCTAAGAAACACTAACCAAAAACTAAATTTATGAAAAAGTTCAGAATCATTATGGTTGGTCTCGCCTGCATCATGACGTTGGCCTTCCAGAATTGCAATGGCAACAACAAAAAAGCAGAGACTCAGTCTGATGAAGTCACTGCCGATTCCGTTCAGGTTCAAGCAACAACGGCACCTGATGTCAATCCGTTCCCTTGGGATTTTCCCGCAGAAATCAAGTTGAACGGCGTCGAATTAGGACAATATGTCCTTTCGCCTTACACATTCTATCCGATTGCCCTTGAAGAAGGGAAAAAGGTTGACGAAGCCAATCTGATTTTCTACAGCACGACGATGGATTCCATTGGCGAAGGCTACTCGAAAGTCGGTCGTGCCAAGATGCCCAACGCCCTCATCATTCCGCTTCCGAAGAATCAGAATGTGAAGAAAGGTGACATCGTCCTAACATGGTGGCAGTCAGGTTCAGGCATACAACGTGCCATTGTTACCGACGCTTCCGACCCGACACAACCTAAAGTCAATTATCTTGACCTCAGCTATGACATGTCGCAGAAGTATTTTGGCGAACAATTGAAGCCAAATTCCTTCCTCAAGGTGGAAGACGGCGCATGGCAACCAGGTGCTGAAGTCGCCGCCATGGATAACGGAGATTGGCAGCACGGCATCATCATCAACGTCGCTAACGATAAGGTGTTGGTGTACGGCTTCGCAAGCAAAGTCAAGGCCTATTCGAAAAACAATTGCAAACTTATCCCCGTCAAGCCCACTTACAAGAAAGGTGACACTGTCAGGGCTGACTTCGTAGGTAGCATGCGTGACGGATACGTCATCACCAAAGTCGATTTTGCCAACGGCTTCGTCTGGGTGAAGCAAGGCAACGGTGATGCAGAAGCAAGAAGCATACTCAATGCCTCTAACGTCCTCTAATCATCGGAAGTTTTATACACATCAATCGGTGGGCGGTTTCCGCTCACCGATTTTTTTTGAAATATAAATGCCGTGACGAAATCTTTGGCATAAAAATTGACAATTCAAAATCCCGAAAAAACAATATCAAACACTTATTACAAAAATGAAAAAGTTAATGTTATCAATCTGCATGGTGGCTGCTTTAATGACCGCCGCTAATGCACAAGTGACCGTGAAAAAGACAGGAACGACCAACAAGGCCACTACTACGACTGTAAGCACTTCGAATAAGAACGTCACCCTGAGCACCGACGCAAAGAAAGCCACCGTGACGATGTCATCCGACACTAAGAACGCTCAGAAACCAGTCACAACGACTGTGAAACAAGTCAATCAGACTGTGAAACAGGCCAATCAGACTGCCAATCAGGCCGTCAATCAAACTGTCAATCAGGCTAACCAGACTGTGAAACAAGCCAATCAGAGTGTGAAAGAGACAGCAACTAAGGTCAACCAGACCACCAAGAAAGTCAAGCAAGCCGCTTCCGACGAAGTGAACCAGGCTGCTTCCAATGCCACCACCACGATTCAGGCTGCTTCTGACAACGCCATCACTGGTGCCACCACAGCAGTAACCACTGCCGCACAGAAAGTGAAACTCTCGGCTGCTTCCACAAAGGATGAATGCCAGAAACTTGTCGAAGACAAGACCGTCCCTATGACTACCAAGATTGAAAACATCTTCGAAGTCGCTAAGGCAAAACTTTCCGCAGCACAAGTTATTGAATGATGTCGGCATCCGCTGATAATGAAAAAAGGCTGCTTCGGCAGCCTTTTTTCATTTCTCCCTTCCCGAAAGCCTCTCAGCGTAAAGGCGGAGATGCTCCTTCCGGCGCTCATCGACACCGACAGCATCGAGACACGCTTTCGCTGAACGGTAATACGCCGCCATTTTCTCGGTCACGGCTTCCTTGATGTGAAGCCGGTCGTAAATTGCTGTGACTTCACTGATTTTATCAGGAACAGAAATGTCGGCATGACCGGAAAACAAAGTCTGAAGACGATTCCTATCGGCATCCGAAGCCATTTCCAGCGCTTTCAGGAACAGGAATGTCTTTTTGTTCTCGGCAATGTCGCCACCTGTGACTTTTCCGAACACCCTGACGTCGCCGTAGCAATCCAGCAAATCATCCTGCAGTTGAAACGCCATGCCCAAGTTGATGCCGAAATCATAAAGCCGCCTGATGTCGTCTTCCGAAGCGTTGGCAATCATGGCGCCCATCTGGAGACTTGAAGCCAGCAGCACTGCCGTCTTAAGCCTAATCATTTCAAGATATTCATCCAGAGAGACCACGCCTTTCGTCTCAAAATTGAGATCGTATTGTTGTCCTTCGCATACTTCGCGCGCCACCTTGCCGAGCAACTGCACCGCAGCGACGGCGTTTTGCGTCTTGCTTGCGAACTGAAACGCCATGGCCAGCATGGCGTCGCCGGAAAGGATGGCGACGTTGGCATTCCACTTCTTGTAAACCGTCTCCAAGCCACGGCGCAATGGAGCCTGGTCCATGATGTCGTCGTGAATCAAAGTGAAGTTATGAAAGGTCTCAAGGGCCAATGCAGGCCACAAGGCGTCATTTTCATCACCTTCAAACATGTCGCACGCCAGCAAGCACAGCATCGGTCGCATCCGCTTGCCTTCCTGAAGTATGGTATATGATACGGGATCGTACAGTTCCGTAGGATTCCCAGCAAAGTCGCAACTCATTATGAAACGCGAGAAATCGCCCTGCAATGCTTCAATTCTTTCCATAATCGATAATTATTGAAGCAAAAGTAACTAATTCCGCCATTTTGTGAAATTTTGGTGCGAAATTTGTATGAATCTAATATTTGTGGAATTACTCATACATATCAACATGAAATACATACATATCCTCCCAATCCTGTTCGTAAGCTTGCTTTTAGCGTCATGCAGCAGCACGAAGAAACTCTATGAAGAGAAACAATACGACCAAGTGATCCAGAAAGTGGCGCCTAAAGTTTGTTCGGGCGTTATCCGCGAAAAAGAAGTCAACATGGTCGCCAACGCATACCATCAGGCTAATGAAGCCGATTTCGAGAGAATACAGAGCCTGAAAGCGTCGGGCAAACCCGATGCATGGCCGGAAATATACCAAAGATACAAGAGTATGAAAGGCCGCAATGATGCCTTGGACTGCTTCCCGAACAAAATCAAGAGAGGCATCAACTACAAGCATCTCGCCCTCGATGAAGAAATCGTGTCGTCGAGAAACAAGGCCGAGAGTTATCTTGTGGCCAAGTCGAACCTCCTGCTCAATAGCGGCGAGAAAGCCGATGCCATCGAAGCCGAGAAATACATCGTCCAGTTGAGGAAGACCAATCCTGAAAACCAGAACATACAAGACTTGCGCCTTAAAGCCCTGCTTCGCACTTCCGATAACATCCTGATCACTTTCAGCAACGACAATGGCTACACCTTGCCCGAAGGCTTCGCTGCCGCAGTGCTGGGTTTCGATGCGAACGAACTTTCAAACGTCAAATCGAACGTCGATGTCGTGAAGCGGAAAGGCACGGACTACAACCTCGTGATGCGTGTCAAGCTTCTGAACATCAGCGGCACTCCCGAACGCAACGACGCGGTCACCTACAAAGAGGAAAACAACGGCAAGTCGGTGACTGTCAACGACCAGACCCAAAGCAAGAGCATGACCATCAAAGGAAAGATAGAATACTACGACAAGGACAACGACAGGGTGCGTTTCGCCTTCCCGTTTGAAGTCACATCGAAGTTCAGCCACGATTACGGCACCATCAGCGGCGACGTAGCGGCTTGCTCCGCCGAAACGCTTGAACTCATCAAGGAGAAGAAACTTCCTTTCCCCACCGACGGCAGCATGATGATGGACGCAGCGGCGGAACTCAACGATTTACTTGCAAAACAATTATGCAAGTAATTCATTAGTATCTGATTATTTTACTATTCAGAATAGCCATTGTTGAAAAATAATGGCTATTTTTGTGTGCCAAATACGCATCGAAATGAAAAAATTTTTTCTCATCATCAGCATCATTGCTCTCACTATCAGCAACATTTTTGCCGGTCCCGTTGACCAGAAGACGGCTCAACGCATCGGAGATAAATTCATGAAAACCACCAGTCTTGCAAACAAGGCCGACATTCAAAGCACAATCGCCTACACTTACGGAACACGTGAGCAAGCCGAAATCTACATCTTTAACATCAAAGGCGGCGGTTTCGTCGTCGTCTCGGCCGAAGATGCCGTGAAACCCATTCTGGCTTACGCCACCACAGGCAGCTTCTCATCTACCGACATTGCTGACGGATTCGACTTCACAATGCAAGGATTCAGAGAAGAGATACAATATGTCAGAGATCACAACATCGCTGCCACTTCCGACATCACTGCGGAATGGAAATCCATAGAAGAGACCGGATACATCCGCCAAAACCGCAACCAGAAGACCGTTGACATCCTGCTGGCCTCCACATGGAATCAGAACTTTCCTTACAACAACCAATGTCCTGAAGACCCTGAAGGCAACGGCGGCTACGTGTATGCCGGCTGCGTCGCCACGGCCATGGGACAGGTCATCAACTACTACAAGCACCCTGCCCGCGGCACTGGCTCACACAGCTACACGCCTGGCGGCTGGGGATACCCATCCTACCCAACACAGACAGCCAACTTCGGCCAGACCGACTACCACTTCGAGCTGATGCCCAATGACCTCGACTCGCTGAGCAGCGACACGGAGATTTTCTACATCGCACAACTACTTCACCACCTCGGCATCTCCGTTGACATGATGTACAGCCCTGACGGCAGCGGCGCCTACTCGTTCAGCGTGCCAGGCGCACTGAGCAGCTATTTCGGCTTCACAGGCGGCAACCTTGAAGACAAGAACGGTTACTACGGCGGCGGCTACTCCAACGAAGAATGGATTAACATGCTCAAGACCGAACTCGACCAACGCAGACCATTATACTACAGCGGTTCCGACGACAGCGGCGCTGGCGGACACGCTTTCGTATGCGACGGCTATGACGAAAACGACTACTTCCACTTCAACTGGGGATGGAGCGGCCGCGACAACGCCTACTGCGCTATCGGAGCGCTCAACACCACAAAATACGCTTTCAACACCAACAACTCGGCGCTGTTTGAATGCTATCCGCAGAACGGCAACTACGCCTCACGTCCCGCTAAGATCAACGACATGGCCCTTACAGAGAAGAGCACTTTCGACGGCGTCACGCTGACCTGGACCAACCCCGCCCTCGATAACGACGGCAACGCCCTCACCTCGCTCGACACTGTCTTCGTCCGCCGCAACTTCCAAGTCGTGGCAACTTTCGCCAACCCCGAAATCGGCGGCACCATGACCTACACCGACGACGTGCCTGAGAGCCGTATATACGAATACTCCATCTACGCCAAAAACGCATCTGGCGCCAGCATACCCGTCTATGAGAAAATCCTCGTCGGCGAGACGTGCGACATCGTCTTCCAACTCAACGACGAAGGCGGCAACGGATGGAAAGGCGCTGCCATCAGCGTGACCAACAACGGCAACCGCATCGGCATCATCACTATGAAAGAAGGCGCACAGGAAACTGTCACCGTGCCGTTGCTCAAAGGTGAACTTAACTTCATCTGGAACCACGGCTGGTATCACAACAACCAACAATACAACACCGACTTCGAGTGCTCCTATACCATCTTCGATGCAAATGGCAACCAACTCTACACTTCTCCCGAAGAACTTTCCGACGGCGTCTTTCTGACCCACAACAACAACTGCGACGGAACCTTGATTTGCTATGAAGTGCAAAGCCTGCAAAGCGAATACACCTGGACTTCAAATGAAGAACTTGGTATCACGATCACATGGGACAAGCCTACCAACACTGAAAACCTCGACCGTTTCAAAATTTATCGCCAAGATGCCGTCAACAAGGACTTTGAACTTATTGCCGAAGTGCCCGCCGACGGAAGCGACACCTACACTTACTACGATGACCTGACCGGACATGAATATGGCATGTACCTCTATCAAGTGACAGCGGTCTATGTGAAGGACAGCGAACAGTGCGAGTCAGAACCTGCAACGACATCGACTGCCTACACCGGAGTTGACGAGAACAGCAAGACCGCCCGTGTCTATCCTAACCCGACCAGCGGCATGCTCAACATTGAAGCCGTTGGCACGATGAACATCACCGTCAGCAACATGCTCGGACAAGTACTGGCAAGCACTACAGCCGATGACAAAACTGCCATTGACATGAGCCGCTACGAAACCGGCTGCTACATCGTTCGCATCCAGACCGCCAACAGCGTGAAGATCGAAAAGGTGAGCGTGAGATAACAACGTAATTCCAACATTGAAAAAGCCGTCTCAATTGGGACGGCTTTTTTGTTTCAATCAAACTAATGAACAAGAAAAAACACAATCTACTTTACAGAATAAAAAACGAGCGCGGCACTCGCCTCGCTCGTTTTTTGCATCTGAAATTCCTTACAGAATCACCACTTCAGAATTTTCTTAAAGTCGTATTGTTCGGGATTGGGCAGATATTGCGATGCCGCCTCATAATCCTTAGGAGTGATGTACTGCAGGCCTTCGTTGAAAATCAGTTCGGCTTTCGGGCCATCAAGGTTGACAAGACGAATCTTGATCTTGCCGTCTTTATCCTCCACATCTTTCAGATACAACGGCTTGATTTCGCCCATTGAACTTGCAGTCACCATGGCGCCAGTCACGCCTTGGTCGAAGAGTTTCTTCACGCCATAGCCAAGCAAGGAACAGTATGTCAAATCGTAACCATTCGGGGCTACGCAACGGATTCCGTAGCCGATTTCGACAGGACGGCTTTTCACATTGAGACCCAACAACTTCAGCCGCTGCTGCAGCAGAACATTGAAGATGTGCGCCTTGCTGACATTGCCCAGCTCGGGATGTCCGTGTTCGTCATAAGTGAATGCCACGCCGGACTTCTCAATCTCATCAACCGACATGAAATGGAAAACGCCTTCGCTAATCACAGCCACTCCATAATTGATTCCCAATAACTTACGTTTCACAATAGCGCTGACAACGAGATTGATGATGGCGTCGAAAGTCACCTCGACATTGTTGAACATCTCAGGAATGATAACCATAGGGCAATGGCAAGCCGAAGTCATGCCGAAAGCAAGGTGACCAGCTTCGCGGCCCATGGCAGAGACGACGAACCAGTTGCCGCTGGTGCGTGCATCCTCGTAGATGGTCTGCACCAAATGCACGGCGGCGTCTTTTGCCGAGTAATATCCGAAAGTCGGACAGCCCTCCGGCAAAGGAAGGTCGTTGTCGATGGTCTTCGGGACGTGAAGGTTCTGGATCTTCACATGATTCGCCTCAAGGAACTTCGAGATGCGGTTTGCCGTCGATGCCGTGTCGTCGCCACCGATGGTGACCAGAAGTTTCACGTTATTCTTCACAAAGAAATCCGTGTTAAACTCGTCATCCTTAGGCTTGTAACGACTCATCATCAGAGCCGATCCGCCTTGTTTCATGATTCTGTCGGCGTAAAGAAAATCCATGTCTATGGTCTCTGGATTCTCCTTGAACAGATTCTTGTAACCTTCGTTGAGACCTATGACACGAAAACCGTCTTTGAGAAAGGTCTTCGCTACGGTGCTTATAACGGTGTTGATGCCTGGAGCCGGACCGCCGCCGGCCAAAATGACTATTGATGGTTTCATAGTATTCAAATTTATATTCAGCAAAAATAACAATTATCATTGTATGATAAACTCGTCGCAGAAAATCCATGCTTTGTCGCCAGCCCCCACATGCCAGTCGGGACAAGTGCCGATGTTTATTGCCACCATTTTCACGTAACGGGCTTCACAGTTGTGTTTCACCTCAAGTTCCTGGACTACTGCGCCTTCCGCATCCTCAGGGACGGTGTTCATTGCCTTCCCTATGCTGGTGAAATGTTTGCCGTCGTCAGAGACGAAAAACTCCACCTGCTTTGGCATGAAAATCCACGAAGCTTGTTCCTGAAGGAAACTGCCCGCCAGACGATGAATCTTCTGCTTGGCGCCAAGGTCGATGGTGGCAATAAGATCCACGCCATTATAGCCTTGCCAAGTGCCCGTCCTGAAGTTGCGTCCGCCACGTTTGTGGTCTATCAGCGCCTTGTCACCGCCGGCTTCGTATTGGCTGTCGTACATATTGTCGAGCTTGACGGCCTGTTTTGAATCGATGAAGCTGTAAAAAGCCTCGACAGGCTTGCTCCATTTGCCGTCCTGAAGTGCTGCCGCCTTGATGGTAGTGCTTTTCGTGACGTAGAACGGCTTGGAATAGACCATGCTGTTCTGGTCGGGAGTCGTGCTGTCGATTGTGTAGTATATCTGCGCGCCATCCACGGGATGACTCATGCTGACCTCCAGACTGTCGAAGAACGTGTCCGATTCGGCGTTGATGGCTGGGACTACCAGGATGCTCTCGGAATTGATTTTCATCACCGGACAATCTTCTGGCGCCGTCGCCCATTTGGAGCCGGTCTTGTCAGTCATGACAAACTCAAGCGTGCCGCCGTTCCAGATTTCGTCGAAATTAATGAAACTGCGGTTCAACGTCTTTCCGTTGAGTTTCACCTTCTTGATGTAGCAGTTCTTGTCGCTGAGTTTCGGAGCGCTGATGACAAACTGTTTGCCGTTTTCAAGGTTCAATGTCATGTGCTGGAAGCGCGGGATGCCCAACACATAATAGCCTGATGCCGGTGTCGCGGGATAGAATCCCATTGATGAAAGCACCGCCCATGCCGACATCTGGCCGCAGTCTTCATTGCCGCTGTAGCCGTCGCGCTCGTCGGTATAGAACTCGTCCATCACCTGTTTCACGTACTTTTGCGTCATCCATGGTCTGCCGACAAAGTCATACATATATATGGTGTTGTGACTCGGCTCGTTGCCGTGGGCATACTGACCGATCAGACCAGTGATGTCGGGCTGCACGCGTCCCGAAAGGTCGGAAGAAGCCATGAACAGGCTGTCCAGTCTGGCTGCATAAGCATCGCGGCCGCCCATCATCTCGATGTGTGTGTTGACATCTTGCGGGACAAAGAAACCGTATTGCCAGGAGTTGGCTTCCGTAAGCGTAAAGTTCACTTGTGACGGGTCGAAAGGCGTCATGAAACCGCCGTTGCGACGGCCTTGGAAAAAGTTGTTTTCCTTGTTATACAGGTTTTTATAGGATTGTGCCCTGCCATAGAAATCCTTGGCAATGTCCGTCTTGCCCATATCCTCTGCCATGCGGGCAATGCACCAGTCGTCATAAGCATATTCGAGCGTCTTGGAAACGGCTTCGCCTTCATAATCGGTAGGAATGAAGCCGAATTCGCGGTAAGCGCTGCGTCCAAAGATATCGGCGTTTGCGCTCGCCACCATGTCGGCAAGAGCCTCTTCGGCGTCGAAGTCACGGATTCCGCTGAAATAAGCATCAGCGATGACCGGAATGGCATGATAACCAATCATGCAGTTGGTCTCGCATCCCGCCAGTTCCCATACCGGAAGGTATTCACCCGTCTTGCAGTTATCAAGGAAAGTATTGATGAAGTCCGAAGTGCGTTCGCGTTGCGTGATGCTGAAAAGCGGATGCAGGCTCCGGAACGTGTCCCAAAGCGAGAACACCGTGTATATCGGGCGGTCGGAATGATGAATCTGGTGATCGTGGGCGCGATAACGTCCATCGGCATCGGAATACAGATTCGGAGAAACCATGGTATGGTACATGGCAGTATAGAACACAGTCATGTCGGTTTTGGAATCGCCTTGGGCATCGATACGTTTCAACTCTTCATTCCATGCGCCATAAGCCTTCTGGGCGAGTTTGTCGAAATCGAAATCGCCATCGGCAAGTTCGGCTTTCATGTTGCTCTTGGCTCCTTCGACATCGACAGGCGAAATGGCGATACGCATCACGACTGGTTCTTCGGCATTGGTGTCGAAGTCAAAGACCGCCTTGATGTTGGCGCTTCCGACGCTGTCCGTTGTCGTTGCTTCGCCGTTATCGTACAGCGTAAATGCCTTGAATGGTTTGGAGAACTCGGCGTAAAAATAAAGATACTGGTTGTCGGCCCAATCTTTGGTGCGCCTGAAGCCACTGATGGAGTGGTCGTTCTCGACATTGATGAAGGCTTCATAGACAAATTCGTCGTTCACGCCCTCCACCATGTCGAGCAGGACGTGCGCGGCATCGGACTGAGGGAAAGTGTAGCGGTGCATGCCCACACGCTGACCCGTGGTCAGTTCCACTTTCACGTTGTAGTCGTCAAGGACGACAGAATAATAGCCAGCCTTGGCGTTCTCGTTTTCATGACTGAAAGCGGAACGATAACCGGTTCGTGTATCTTCTTCGGTGCCCTTGTCGAGTTTAACTTCTCCCACGATTGGCATGAAACGGAAGTCGCCATAGTCGGAGCAACCCGTTCCGCTGAGATGCGTGTGGCTAAAGCCCAAAATCGTGTTGTCGGAGGTGTGGTACCCTGAACATCCGTCCCAACTGTTCATACGCGTGTCGGGACTGAGTTGCATCATGCCGAAAGGCACAGTGGCACCAGGGAAAGTGTGGCCATGGCCGCCAGTGCCAATAAACGGGTCGACGTAGGACGCCGGATCGTCCAAAGGCTCGACAGCAGTCTGCGTTGTGCATGACGCTAAGAGCAAGAGCATCAGAGGAAAGATAAGTTTTTTCATAAGAGTATTGTTTATTCTATTTGTTTATCGATTGATCATAATAGCGCCAGACAGCATTTCAAGCGATAAAATTAGAATTTTTTACTTTTGCAGCCCTATACATCAACATTCAAAATGAAGAAATTTATTTTCCTTGCTCTGGCGGTGATCATTTTCAAGGCCGCAAACGCGCAATGGACATCGCCTGGGAACGGCAGCAACTATACATTCGACGACCTTTATAATGTTAGCAATGGTGCGGTCGAGAAAATCAACGACAGCAGTTACAAGGTCCTCAGCGACATCACCATTTCGGCAAACGACACACTTGGATTGGCTGTCACGGAAAAGGCAATCTATTTTCAAGACCAAGTGACGCTCACCATTCAAGGCGCATTCATCGTCAACGGCAGAGATGACAAGGCCACCATCGAAGGCGAAAGCCATTACAACCTGCGTTTCGAAGACAACGCCTTCGGCATCGTCAACGATGTGCTGTTCAAGTATGGCAGCGGCTTCCATATCATCGAAAGTGAAGTCGTTTTCTGCCGTTGCTCCTTCGAGCAATTCGACACCCAAAGCAGCAGTTCGGCCGTCAACTATCTCGGCTGCAACCCTGTTTTCAACGACTGTGTTTTCAGGGACAACGAAGGCGCCGCCATCGCCTCGGGTGCAAACGTGACCGGCTCACCAACGATTTCGGGATGCTATTTCTACAACAACGTGACTTCCAACCAGAACATGCCGCAAATCAACCTCGGTCCAGGCGCCACCGACACTATCTATATAATAGGTAACGCTATAGAAGGTTGTGGCCATGACATGTCGGGTGGCATCGCCATCGCCGACCTGATGAACACTGGCGCTACAAAGGCCATTGTCAGGGACAATGTCGTGAAAAACAACCGCTACGGCTACACGCAGCAAGGTTATTCCATCGACGCCATTATTGAAGGCAACAGTTTCATTGACAACAATATAGAAACCAACCCAATGAATGGAGGCAGTGGCGTCAGCATTTACGGCTACACGGTAAACTGCAAGGCGAAGATGCGCAACAACTTGATAACCGGAAACTTATGGGGCATCACGGCGATTTACTATCACGACATCGACCTTGGAACTACTGAGGAATGGGGATATAATTCCATTTACGACAATGGCAACGGCGACAATCTGTACGCATTATACGACAACGGATACAGCAACATCAGCGCCATTGGCAACTACTGGGGACAGAACGACCTCAGCTTTGCCGAAAGCGTCATCTGGCACCGGCCCGACTTAGGCGACAGCTATGGTTTGGTTAGTTATGAACCTATTTGGCAACTGGAACCCGATATCGTTTCATTCCAATTCACATCGGAACAAAACCCTCAGTTGTCAGGCGACTACGAAGGCACTGTCGATCCTGCAAACCATACCATCACCATCCATGTTGACGAGGATATCAGTCTGAATGGACTCTTCCCCACCATTGTGATGGGATTGGGCGTCATCAGCAACCCCGAAGCCAATGAAGCGCAGGATTTCAGTCAGCCTTTTGTCTACACGCTCGTCACGCCACACGGAAGCACGCAGGAATGGACCATCGTCGCCTCCTCGAGCCTCGCCACAGAAGACAATTCTTGCGGAATAAGGCTCTATCCCAATCCAACAAACGGCATCGTCAACCTTGCCATCGACGAGCCTATAGATGCTAATGTGGTGATTTACGACACGATGGGAAACCTTGTCCTTCGTCAAAATGCAGGTGACATGACAAAAATCGACCTCAGCAAATGCCAGAGTGGCATTTATTTTGCAGCAATCAGAAATCATGGAAAAATTGAAACAAGAACAATCATTGTGCAATAAGGAAAAAAATCAAGTGCTGAAAACATAAAAACAAAGCAAAAGAGCATACAAAAGAAAAAAATGCTATTTTTGTAGTCCAAAAAAGAAAATTCACTCATCAAATTCATTAATTTCAAATCAAAATGAAAAAAGTACTTTTACTCTCTGCAGTCCTTTTATTAGGAATGTCAGCAATGGCACAGAAGGCTCCGGTGAAAAAGACCGACCTGGCCAAGCAATCGGTGCTCACCAGCGTTCAAGCTAAAGCGGGCAACGAAGTCTCCAATCTGAATTTCGTTCCTCAGAACAACCTTCCTAAGGCAACGTCAAACAGACAGACAAGAGCATTTGAAGAATTCACCACAATGACAACAGGCTATGACCTGCAGTCAAATTCGGCTATTGGCAACCGTATCGCCCTTTGGAATGACGGCACTGCAGCAGTCGTTGCAACATGGGATAATTCAGGCAACACCAGCTACCCGAACCGTGGAACAGGCTATAACTACTATGATGGAAGCAGCTTCGGCGATGAACCTTCAGTTCGCGTTGAATCTATGAGATCAGGTTGGCCTTCAATCGCCCCTCTCGGAGACGGTGAAATCCTTGCTTCACACGCAACAGGCACCAACATCCACACCAGAGCCACCAAAGGCACCGGCGATTGGACACTTACACACAACTTCGCTGACTGGACATGGCCAAGAATCGCTACAACTGGCGCCAACCAACAGACCGTTCATGTCATCTTCGGCGACCAGGATGCATCTAACACCCTGCTCAACTATGTGGCTTACAGCAAATCGACCGATGGTGGCCAGACATGGAGCGATCCTGCCAATCCTCCTTTGGTTGACATTGCAGCTGACTACAACAACATGATTGGTGCCGATGACTATGTCATGGCCACCAACGGCGACAACATCGCCATCCTGTTCGGCAGCCTCACCTATGATATTTTCTACATCATCTCTCACGATGGTGGCGAAACATGGGAAAAGCAGATTGTTGCTCAGCACCCTTACCAGCACTTTGACTGGAACCAGACTGCCGTTACTTCTGCAACTGACAGTATTTGGTGGGAAGACAACTCACATAGCATCGCCATCGACGACAATGGTACAGTGCACGTTGCCTTCGGTCTCACCCGTTGGGCTCCAGCACCTGAATCAGGAGCTGGTTACTACACCTACTGGCCTTACACCATCGGTATCGTTTATTGGAACTCAGAATATGTCAACGAACAAGGTGGTCACGAAATTCCTGTTTTCGGCCAATTCTCACAAGATGCTAGCCATCCAGAATGGCAGCTCAATGGCACCAACGGCTGCAGCAGCATGCTGAACGAAGACCGTCTGATGCTGTTGGCTGAAGCCGACGGACAAGAACATCTTCACGTCTTCGGATGGCCTGATGAAACTGGCGACGGCACCTATGATGTCTCAGCTAACTTCGACAACCGTCCAGGTAGCTACAGAACCCAGGGTATCGCTACATTGCCTGGCATCTCCATCGACGAAAACGGAAACATTGCCATCATCTACAATGTCCTTTCCGAATCACGTATCGATGCTACGACAAACTACTACTTCAGAAGCGCCTACATGACCTACAGAGACAACTCGAACGCTTGGTTCGACGATGTTGAAAATCTTACCGGCGACTTCATCCACTCACTTGATGAGGTTTATTCCACAACAGCATGCCCGAACGCTCAGAATGGCTCATTCTGGGTTGCTTACTCAGCTGACCAGACCATCGGTCTTGTCTTGGATACCGATTCAGGACAAACAACCATCACCGACAACATCATCTACGCAGTTAAGGTTACTCCTGATTGCGCTGGCTGGAACGTTAACGAAGCCGTCAATCCTGTGACAAGCCTCAGCGTCCGTCCAAACCCGGCACAGAACGTGCTTTATCTTGATGTGAACGCTTCACAGGCTTCAGAAATGAATGCTACTGTTTACAACGTCGTCGGACAGAAGGTCATCGATCAGAATCTGTCGGCCCTTTCAACAGGCATCAACACCCGTAGCCTTGACATCACCAACCTGAACAGCGGTATCTACATCCTCACTGTTTCAGCTAACGGCTACACAGAAACACAGAAATTCATTGTGAAGTAATTTGCGATGCATTTCATAGCCCAAAAGGCTATATGGTTCTAAAAAGGAGGCTTCGGCCTCCTTTTTTTTGTTCGATAGAACGCAAAAAAAATCCGAAATTTTTTGTTTTTGAAATAATAGTTTATCTTTGCAACAACTAATCCAATTAATTATCAACATAAAAACACAACACATGAAAAGACTCTTTACATTATTGATGGTCTTGTTGATCGCCTCGGCTGGCTATTCACAAGTTAAGCAGGTGTCGAGAAACGACTCCAAGAAGAATGTTGCCACAGTGCAACAGTTCAATGGCTTTGAGACATTGAAATTCGTCGAAAATGCACCTACGATGACCAGAAGCGACGGTGAACTGGACTACACAATCTACGACTGGCAGTCGAACGACGGCCCCCGTACCTGGACACATGTCTGGCCTGACGGAAAAGTCAACTTCGCTTACACCTATGCCAGTGACGCCAGTTTCGCCACACGCGGAACATCAATTGGCACCTATGACGCTGTCAACGATGTGTGGACAGGCAACGGTTCAAGAATAGAAGCTGAAAGAACCGGTTTCGGTTCCATGGCACGTTATGGTGAAAACGGCATTGTCGTTGCTTCCCACACTGCCTCGGCTGTCGGTGTTTACATCATCCCGGACAGAAACAGCCTTCCACAAGGCACCACAACGGCTGTCAGCTATCTGCCGACCGCTTATGATGCTTGCTGGGCCAACGTCATGACATCAGGCGCAAACCGCGACATCATTCACGTGATTTGCACTGCCAATGGCGCTACCGTTAGCGGCATGACCGACCCTATGATCTACTTCCGTTCACAAGACGGCGGTCAGACCTGGGACAAGGCTGACGTGATCCTGCCTTACATGGGCAGCGATTATTCCATCGACTGGACTTCGAACTGCTGCTACTGGATGGAAACCACCGCTGACAACTGCCTTGCTCTTGTCGTCAACAACGCTTGGAGCGATGGCATGGTGCTCTATTCCTATGACAACGGCGAAACCTGGGAAAGAAAAGTGTTCTACTCACACCCGAATCCCACAGGCGACTTCACCAACACCTGGTTCATGTATCCACGTTGGACTTCCTGCCAATGGGACAGCCAAGGCAAACTCCATGTCGCTTATGAATTCAACGGCACCACTGGCGTTCCTGGCTCAGGCAGCTACTATCCTGCATTGGGCGGCGTTGCATACTGGGACGAAACCATGCCTTACAACACGACAGGCAACACCGTCAGCGCCATCGCCGGCAACCTGACTCCTGGCCAGCCTTTCGTCATGGACTCCGCCTACATGTTCAGCGATATCTACGCTTCATGGTGGCAATTCAGCGATGCCACACACGCAATGTGGCCTGAATATATGGGATACCTTACCACACTCACCGATGACGGCGAATGGGAAGACCCATACACCGCTACGGAATTCAAAATCGAAGACAGATCACTCCACGGACCTTACAACAGCGGCGTCTGCGCATTCCCAGTGCTCTGCATGGTTCCTGGATCTGACGACATGGTTGCTATCTGGTCGGCATTGGATGAAAACAACACCGACGGCACCAACTTCTACTACAAAATATTTGCTTCAGCATCCGTTGACGGCGGTTTGACATGGACTACCATGAAACACCTCACCAACGAGTTCATTTACAGCTACAGCGAATTTGTGTACAATCAGGCAGTCGTTATCGGCGACCAGCTGATCATTGCAGCACAGGCTGACGGCGGAACCGGCACATACGTCCAAGGTGACGATGCCGATGGCGCTGACAACCTCTATCAAGGCCTCACCTTCGACATCAATGAACTGTGGCCAAATATCGGCCTTGGCGTTGAAGGAAACATTGACCACCTGAACACCATCAGCATCTATCCTAACCCTGTTGAGAACCAGATGAACGTCACCCTGAACGAGGACGCAGAAGTTGTTATCTGCAACATCCTCGGCCAAGTGGTCAGCACCTTCAGTGGTCATGCAGGCGCCAATAGCGTTGATGTCAGCACACTGAACAGCGGCATCTATGTCATTTCTGCTGGATCCGCAAATCAGAGATTCGTTGTCAAATAATCATTTGATGACAGACATGAAAAAGGAGGCCATTTGGCCTCCTTTTTTTGTGTCAAGAGAGACATAGCATCATCCGCCGATACGTTGACGGTTTCGGACGATATCGAGCGCCAGATAAAGCGCTTTGCGGAAGGAGTCGGGCGAAGCCATGTCCTTGTTGGCAATATCGTACGAAACGTCCATGTCGGGTGCGGTGCGGACTACAGGCAGCCCGGCCGTATAGATGACGCCGCCATTCGCCGACATGATTTCGAAAGGAGCAAACGCCTGGTCGTGATACATGGCCAAAATGGCGTCGTATTTGCTCCACACGCCGTTAAGGAACAAGTAGTCGGAGGCGAAAGGACCGAAGACCAACATCCCGCCATCGCAGGCCTCTTTGATGGCCGGCGCAATGACATTATTCTCTTCCGCGCCAAGAAGTCCGGAATCGCCGGCATGAGGATTCAGACCCAACACGGCAATCTTTGGCGAAGCAATGTTGAAATCCGCTTTCAAAGTCTTGTTCATTACCTTCAACCTATTCAATATCAGATTCTTGTCAATCGTGTCAACCGCCTTCTCAAGAGGCATGTGGCTGGTGACGAGACCTATGCGCATGTAATCGTTGACAAGCAACTTCATCGGTTCGGCACCACCAAAGAGGCTTTGCAGATAGTCCGTCTGGCTGTTGAAATCGAAGCCTTCCGACTTCATAATCTTATGGTTGACCGGCAAGGTCACCAGAGCATCAAGATAGCCATCCTGAAGGTCATGAGCCGCCTTTTTCAGCGAAATGACGGCTGACTTGCCCGCTTCAGCGCTGGCCATTCCAACATCGATCTTCACTTCCTCCTCGATAATGTTTATGACATTGAACTTGCCAGGCCATGACTGCCGCGCATCACGCGTAAGAGAATAGTTGAACTCGTTGATGGCAAAATTCTTCTTGTAGTAGGAAAGCACCTTCGACTGACCATAAAGTATGGGAGTAAACAGCGTGCAGATGCGGGTGTCGGCAAAAGTCTTCAACAGCACTTCATAGCCAATGCCATTGAAATCGCCATGGGTGATGCCTATCCTGATGGGCTTGGTGGAGGAAGTAGAATTCTGCATAGTATTGATTTTTAGAGCGTCAGAAAACAAAAAAATAATGGACGTTCAAAATTATACAATAAAACACACAATTCAAAAAAAAAGAAAAATAATGTTGATAAGGAGAAATATGCGCGATTTTACTTGCCGAAAGCCTTTTCGAAATCCTTCAAAATCACTTCTGTGGCGCCGATTTGCGCGTCAACATAAGCGGCACAAGTCGCTGAAGCCTTGCTATAAAAGGCATCATCAGCAATCAGACGGCTGAATGTCGTATTCAGTTCATCCTGATTGAGAACAGGGAACGCGCCGCCCTCAGCCACCAGATCTACGGCTTCCTTGAAACTCTTGTATTTTGGGCCGAACACCACCGGACAGCCAAACGTCACCGCTTCCTGAATGTTGTGGATGTTTACGCCGAAGCCGCCGCCGACATAAGCAAACCGCGCATATTGGTAAAGTTGCGACAGTATTCCTATTGTGTTTACAATCAATACTTTGGAATCATAATTTCCGGCAAGTTCCGAATAAAGCCTGCTGTCAGGGAACATGGATTTGATCTGATTGATGTGCGATGGCGAAATGTCGTGAGGCGCCACAATCAGGCAGTAATCGGATGGCATTTGCGGCATAAACGCGGCGAGGAGCCTTTCATCGGGTTGCCATGAGCTGCCTGCGATGATGCATTTCCTGCCATTGATGAAGGAGACGATTTCGGGGAATGGCCTAGCCTGTTTCGCAATGGCGGCAACACGGTCGAAACGGGTATCGCCACAAACCTTGACGTTACGAATGCCAACAGATTGAAGCAAGCCGGAAGTGTTGGCATCCTGAGCATAGAAAAAGGACACGTTGCGCAGCTGCTTCCTGAACCACGAGCCGTACCATTTGAAAAAATACTGGTCACGGTTCATCAGGACAGAGATATAGCAAAGAGGTATCCCGTTATCGTGCAACACTTTGATATAATTGAACCAGAAATCGTATTTGATGAAGAAAGCAGCAATGAAATGATGCCGGCCTATCCACGTGCGGGCGTTGCGCAGCGTATCGACAGGAAGATAGCAGACTTCATCGGCCAGAGGATAGTCTTTCCGCAATTCGTAACCCGAAGGGGAAAAGAACGAAAGCAGAATCTTGATGTGAGGAAACTGTTGTTTTATGGCTTCGATGACAGGTCTCCCCTGCTCGAACTCCCCCAACGAAGAGGCATGAAACCAAATCCAGTCCGCGTTGTCGCTATTGACAAAAGGCAAGGATTTCCTTCCCTGCACCCATTTTTTCGCTTTCTGATTGCCGAAGCAGGATGCTATTCTGACGCCAGCAGCATAGCATTGAACCACAAGCGTATAGAGCAACCGCATGACGCAACGGATTAGTTATAGTAATACGCTTCGGGCTGACGCTGGTAGGTGGGAATCATCCAGCCGACACGTATGCCGAAATACAGGTCGTTGTAGCGCTTGTTGGGATCAGTGTAGCCGACAACGGAAGGATTGCCGTTGTCGTCGAAGAAGACGCGGAAATCGTAGTCACGGAGGTCTTTGGTGCGGGCATAGGTCATCTCAAGCGCGACAAAACAATTGTAAACGCGGGTGTCGCTCATCAGCATATAGCCGGTTTCGAGATGGCATGCCGGGCCGCCGCGCAGACGGTCGTAGCCGAAACGGTAGTCGTCGAGAATCTGATGCGTGGAGGACAGCTGGTCTTCGATGCGGATACGGTGGCTGAGATAGCCAAGACCGCCCATCACGTAAAAGCCGCTGTTGGGGTTCGGTTTGAAAGGGAACAGTTTGCCGGCCTCAAGTTGGAAATGGACACCGCGCTGCATGATGAGCAGGCTTGAGAAGATGCCGTCGCCACTGATGATTTCGCCATCGGTGGTGGTGATGCCTTCACCGAGAATGTCCACACGGTCGCCTTTCATTTTACTTCCAAAGATGAAGTTGCCGTTGAACTTGAACAG
>CAYQND010000007.1:0-132318 GCA_964418895.1 uncultured Lentimicrobiaceae bacterium
CAGATTTGCATTAATGCCGTTTTTCTCAATGCCGTCTTCTACGAGTTGTTTAATGTTGCCATTGTTGGCAACAACAGATTCAGATTTCTGCATATTCATTTATAATAGTATTAAACTGCTTATTTATTAGACTAATAATCAATAATTTATATCATAAAAACAAATTTGGTTTATGGATGTATTCTATGCTTCAAATATATAAAAACTCTTGATAATAACAATTATAAAAATACATGATTGGAATATTATCTGCAGCGTTGCTCCATGTCTTGGGCATCCTGTTTAGATTTTGCCTATCACCGAAGTATCATTCAGAATAAAATATTGGCATACAATTCATTACGCATAAAAAAGTGCTTTGGCAGAATAGTTTTTTCATCCTAATGGAAACTAATGATATCAATTAGTATATTTGTACCTGTCAATCGTTGGCAACAAGCCAAAGAATCAATCAACTGAAAATGAAAAGAATAAAGGTTTTAGACAAGGAATTCGGACTTTACATCCCGCAAGAGAAGATAGAAAATGCCATTCAGACAGTGGCGGACCGCATCGACAAGGACATGGCGGAGAAAAACCCGCTGTTTCTCGTCATCCTCAACGGCGCTTTCATGTTTGCATCGGAGCTTTTCAAGCGTCTCGATATCGAGTGCGAGATTTCGTTCGTGAAGCTTTCGTCCTATTCGGGAACGGAATCCACCAACGTTGTCAGGGAACTCATCGGTCTTGACCATTCCCTCGAAGGACGCAACGTGGTCGTCGTGGAAGACATCGTCGATACCGGCCACACCATGAAGTACACGATAGAGAAAATAAAGGGGCTGAATGCTGCCGATGTGCGCATCGCCACGCTATTCTTCAAGCCAGAGTCGTTTCAGTACGATTACAAAATCGACTACAAGGCCATGGACATCGCCAACGAATTCATTGTGGGCTACGGCCTCGACTACAACCAGCACGGCCGCAACTTCCCCGACATTTACAAAATCATAGAAGAGAACGATTAACAAAATAGACATGCTTAACATCATTCTATTCGGCCCTCCCGGAGCCGGCAAAGGAACGCAGTCGCAGTTTCTTCGCGAAAAATACGGATTGGCGTACACCTCGACAGGTGAAGCGCTGCGTGAAGAGATAGCATCGGAAACCGAACTCGGCCTTCAGGTGAAGGAAATCATCGGCAAAGGCAATCTGGTGTCGGACGAAATCGTCGCCAGCATCATCGAGAAGCGCATCGCGGCGAACCCGAATGCAGCGGGATTCCTGTTCGACGGATATCCGAGAACGGTGAAACAGGCCGAAATCCTCGACGAGATATTTGCCAAACACAGCATGAGACTAAGCGCCGTCATCAGCCTCGAAGTGCCTGAAGAAATCCTGACCGAACGCATGCTGGAACGTGGCAAGACCAGCGGAAGAAGCGACGACAACATCGAATCCATCAAACACCGCTTTGTCGAATACGACGAGAAGACAAAGCCCGTCCTCGACTATTACTTGACTACAGGCAACCTCCACCCCGTGAACGGCGTGGGAGAAATACCGGAAATCTTCGAAAGAATCTGCAAGGTCATCGACGGACTGAAATAGCCCGAATCGGCATCAGCAATAGTCCCAGTGCACGTCACGCTTCAGTATGGAAGCGGGATTGCCGCCGACAATCTGGTTGTCGCCGCTGAATGACGTCCTCAGCAAAGTTCCGGCAGCCAAGACGGTATTGTCGGGAAGTTCTGCGCCTTTCAGCAGCATGCACTTGCAGCCGATCCACACGTGATTGCCCACGATGATAGGTTTGTCGTCATTGATGCGGACTTGATTCATGTCGTAAATGGGATGTTCGTCGGTGTCCATGACCAAAGTGTCCCAACTAATCAGACAATTGTTGCCGAAAGTGATGCTTTGGGCGCAGACCACCGTGCTTTCCGCCGTAATGTTGAATCCGTCGCCCATACTAAGGATGCCGCGCACCGAGATTTTGGAGCCGTGACCAATGGACGCACGACCGCCGAAATGCACTTCGCCACTGACCTGCCAAATCGTCCGCGACCGTTTGCGGTCGTAATGGCCCACGTCGCCGAAACCGATGCGCACCAACGCCGTGGCAGGATTGTCGGGCAAGACGACATGACCGCGAAGTTCCCTGAGATAGGTACGGCGCGACACGACTACGGGAAACCGCATGGCCGTCTTAAACGGAAAATAATGCAGATTGAAACGCAAAGTCTTCGGTATGGAGCAAATAACATTGCAAACGCCAGAAAATGTCATGACCAATTAATTGATGGGCAAAGATAAAACTAAAACCAAAACAAGGAAAGGTTATCGGTAATAATGACGGCAGACGGACGCCGCCAAGCCACCGCCATAGGCTTTTTTTGTAGATTTGCAGAATGAAAAACTGCAAAAAGCCATGAGAATCGTTTTCAAACTCCATTTCCACAGCCACTGGGGCGAACAGGTGTTCCTGACCGGCGACAATGAAGCATTCGGGCGCTGGCAGACGGAAAAAGCCTTGCCTTTGCGCTACACCGACGAAGGGACATGGACAGCGGAAACCACAATAAACGAAAGTGGCACCATTGCATACAAGTATTTCATAAACAACGACAAAGACAACAGCATCCGCTGGGAAGACAAAATCATAAGAAAAGTCGCCATCGATTCAGAAACCGTGATTTATGACGACATCGAACATCATGCTTCTGAAAGTGGCATAATATACTCCAAGGTCTTCACCAATGCCATTTTCAGACCTAAGAAAACCAAAAAACGCAGCAAGGCAGATGCAAGACTGACATTACAGTTCAGGCTTCACGAAACGCAGACCGCTGATGGTTTCGGTTTCGGCATCATAGGAGACAAGGAAGCCCTCGGACTGTGGCACAAGCCCATATTGCTGTCCAACAGCGCCTATCCGACTTGGACCGCCGACTTCAATCCCGACGAACTGGGCGATGAAATACAGTACAAATACGTCATCATCAATCTGAATACCAACGAGATAGCAGAATGGGAAGAAGGCGAAAACCATATCCTGAAAACAAGTCTTGAAGGACAAAAACAAATCGTAAACGATTACGGATTCCATCACAAGAAGTGCACTTGGAAAGGCGCAGGCGTCGCCGTGCCCGTCTTCAGCCTAAGAAGCAAGGACAGTTTCGGCATCGGAGAGTTCCACGACCTCAAGAAATTAGCCGATTGGTGTCATGCCATCGGACTGAAAATCATTCAAATACTGCCCATTAACGACACCAAAACCCATGGCGATTGGCACGATTCCTATCCGTACAACGCCATCTCGGCCTTTGCACTTAATCCTATCTATCTAAACCTTAACGATTTAGGCATTAAGCCAGATGCCACATTTCAGAAACTGAAAACGGAACTGAACGAAACGGATTATGTTGATTATCCTAAAGTACTGAAAACAAAGTGGATATACTTCGAAAAGACATTCAAGAAGCAATGGGCGGCCTTGAAAGACACGGAATCATACAAGTTGTTCTTTGAAGCGAACAAAAACTGGCTGGAGCCTTATGCGCGCTATTGCCAGGAACGTGATGGCAACAGTATCGAAATCCATTATTTCCTTCAGTATCATCTTGACAATCAACTCCGTGATGCGGCAGAATACCTTCACGGAAAAGGCATAGCGCTAAAAGGCGACATTCCCATCGGCGTCAATCCGAACAGCGTGGATGTGACGAGTCTCCCGCAACTATTCAAGTGCGACTGTCAGGCCGGAGCGCCGCCCGATGCTTTTGCCGCCGAAGGTCAGAACTGGGGATTCCCGACTTACAATTGGGATGCTATGGCCAAGGACGGCTACCAGTGGTGGAGACAGCGCCTGCAAACCATGGCGCGCTATTTCGACGCCTACCGCATCGACCACATCCTTGGATTTTTCCGCATCTGGGAAATCCCAAAGGATGCGAAATCGGGACTGCTGGGGCATTTCAGTCCGGCACTGCCGCTGTCAAAGCAAGAAATCGAAGCCTTCGGATTCCATTTCGATGCAAGGAAACACGTGAAATCCAACCAGATAGATACGCTTTTCATCCGTGATGACAATGAAAAAGGCAAGTATCATCCACGCATCGCCTTGCACAGCACCAAATCGTTCGCAGCGCTCGACGACAGTCAGAAAGACGCCATCAGCAGGCTATACGAAGACTACTACTATCACCGTCAGGAAAAACTCTGGGAAGAGACGGCATTGCGGAGATTGCCCGCCATCACAAGCGCTACCGACATGATGGTCTGCGGCGAAGACCTCGGCATGATTCCCACTTGCGTCCATGAAGTCCTTCAAAGTCTTGACATTCTGAGCCTTGAAGTACAGCGCATGCCAAAAACATTCGGAGCGTGTTTCGTGGAAAACGACAAGGTAAGCCCTGCGTGCGTTTACACAACAGGGACACACGACATGCCGACTCTGAGAGCATGGCTTCTTGAAGACAAGCGACGCGCGAGCGAATTCATGAATCTGCTGCACTTGGACAGCGATGAAATCAACACGACAACGTTGCGCGATATCATTGCGCTTCACCTCCAGTCGCCCTCCATGTGGAACATCTACCCCATCCAAGATTTGCTGGACTTATGGACACCTTTCCAGTCTGCGAATCCCAAGGATGACCAAATCAACGAACCATCCGATCCGCACAACAAATGGAAATACAGAATGCGACAAGATTTGGAAACACTTTCCAAGACATACGGATTCAACAGTTTGTTAAAGAGCATGTTACACGAATCAAACAGAGACACCACAACCTGACATGAACACGATAACGGCATTATTCGATTTTGACGGCACGCTGATGAACACCGAACCGAACTACCGAAAGTTCTGGACAGAACAAGGCAAGCGCTACTGCGGCAGGGAAGACATCGGCGATCTGGTGCGTGGCAGCACGCTGAAGCAAATCCATGACAACTACCTGCCACAGGATCCCGCCATACAACATAAAATCGTCGTCGAACTCGACGCCTTCGAGACCACCATGCCCTACGACTACATCAATGGTGCGGAAAGTTTCATCAAACAACTGAAAGAGAATAATATAAAGACGGCCGTCGTCACCAGTTCCAACAACGTGAAGATGCGACACGTCTATGCCGCCCATCCGGAACTGCTCAACTGGTTCGATGCCATTGTCACTGCCGAAGACTACAACCTCAGCAAGCCCAATCCCGACTGCTTTCTCAGCGCCGCAGCGATTCTCAAGGCCGATACGACACTTTGCGTGGTGTTCGAAGACTCGCTATTCGGCTTGCAGGCTGCCCGAAATGCAAAGATGAAATGCGTCGCCTTGGCCACATCGCTTCCTACGGAAACCTTGAAAAATCTTGCCGACATGGTGATTGAAGATTTCAGTCTGATGGACATCAAAACGATTGAAAAACTCTTCACATAGTCAAAAAAATACCGTGATTTTAGGCATGAAGAGACGGCATAACCTTCATCTCGACAAAATAAATTACTTTTGAAACCAAATTGAGTCAACATGAAATTCAAGACATACAACCACACCGAACAGGAACTGACGGAACGCATCGCACAGATTGTTAACGCTGAAAAACAGCAGTCGGATGAGCGTCAGGCACTTCGCACCATTTTTCAAAGCATCGATTTCACGACTTTGGAAGCGTTCGACAACGAAAAGAGAATCAGCGACTTCTGCGCCGAAGCCTTGGCATTCCCGAAGAATCCGCC
This sequence comes from uncultured Lentimicrobiaceae bacterium, assembly GCA_964418895.1. Lineage (GTDB taxonomy): Bacteria > Bacteroidota > Bacteroidia > Bacteroidales > F082 > Limimorpha. Next base: position 5,720 of record CAYQND010000007.1, read on the forward strand.
CTATCTCTCAGTCCCCGCCATTTGCATTTACAGTCCCTTCGTGAAACAAGCAAAGGCGTTGCTGCAAGGCAGTGGCATCAAAGTGGCCACGGTAGCCTGCGCTTTCCCTTCGGGACAGATGCCTTTCAACCTGAAAGTCAGGGAAGTGGAGTATTGCGTTGAACAAGGCGCCGACGAAGTGGACATGGTCATCTCGCGTGGCACTTTCCTCGCTGGCCGCTATGAAGAAGTGTTCGACGAAATCAAGACCATCAAAGCGACATGCGGACAGGCTCATCTGAAAGTCATCCTCGAAACCGGAGAACTGCAAAGTGTAGCCAACATACGCAAAGCCAGCGAGATAGCTATTCTGGCAGGTGCCGACTTCATTAAGACCTCCACGGGCAAAGTGCCTGTCGCCGCCACGCCATTGGCAGCCATCGTCATGATAGACACCATCAAGGAATACCATGAAGCGACGGGAAAGATAATCGGTTTCAAGCCTGCCGGGGGCATGAAAACGCCCGACGACGCACTAACTTACTACTATCTGGTGAAGGGCATCCTCGGCGACGAATGGCTCAACAAAGACCTGTTCCGCGTCGGCACAAGCCGATTGGCAGGCAAAATCATCGAAATCATCAAATAACATTAGAATATGACAGCAACAATCAAAGGACAATACAAAGGCAATCTTCGCAACGAAATCACTCACGTGAAATCGAAAAGCACCATTCTCATCGACGCTCCCGTTGACAACCATGGCAAAGGTGAGGCTTTCTCCCCCACCGACCTCGTTTGCGGCGCCTTAGGAGCCTGCATGATGACCCTCATGGGCGTCACGGCACAAAGCCACGACATCGACATCGACGGCACCACATACGAAATCAAGAAGACGATGGCATCGGATCCCAGAAGGATAGGGCAAATAGACCTCGTGTTCACTTTCCCGAACCGTGAGTACACCCAAAAACAGCAGACCATGCTGTGGAAGGCCGCTGAGACCTGTCCCGTGGCCAAGTCGATACATCCGGATATCATCGTGAACATCACCATGAATTTTCCATTCTGATGGACACAGAGTCGCTTAAAGGTCTGACAAACAGCAAGGAAATCGTCGTTCGTCACGAAGACACCGCAGCAGTGTACGGCTCCGGAACGTTGGAAGTGTTCGCCACACCTGCCATGGTAGGTCTTATGGAACAGACGTGCTTGGAAAGCGTCAACGACCAGGTTGGGGAAGGCAACACGACAGTAGGCATTAAGGTGAATATCAGTCATTTGAAAGCAAGTCCGATAGGAAGTCACATCCGTTGCGAGTCGAAAGTGACGGAAACCGACGGCCGGCGCATCGTTTTCGAAGTGCACTGCTACGAAGGCGAGACCTTAATCGGAGAAGGCTTTCACGAGAGAGTCATCGTCGATAGTCAGAGATTCATGAACAAATTCAAATGAACCATGGACGCCGGGCATTTCATCAAGAGACTGCAACTTGAACCGCATCCCGAAGGAGGCTATTTCCGTCAACTTTATGGCAACGAAGGCGCCGAAAAGAAAGACGTCTCAACAATTTACTATCTGCTGCAAGCCGATGACGTGTCCGCCTTCCACCGTCTGCACGGCATGACGGAAATCTGGTATTACCATACAGGCGAAAGGCTGAACATCTATGTCATCAATGACGACGGCGAACTTACCGTGCATCATCTCTTTCCAAACAACCAAATGCAGGTCGTGATACAGCCCGAAATGTGGTTTGCTGCGGAAATCCCGACAAAGACCGGATTCACCTTGGTAGGCTGCGCCGTGGCTCCCGCCTTCGACTTCAAAAACTTCGAACTGGGTGATAAGGAAAGCCTGCTGAAGCAGTTCCCGCAACATGCCGAACTCATCGAAAGGCTCTGCTGACAAGGCCATTATGGCATGAACAGATGCCCAAAACTGCTGACTTTCAAAGACTGATTACCTCGTCCATACGGATGTCATTCGGCTCGACAGGCACTTCGGCGACGAGTTGAAAGTCGAAGCAGATACCGATGCGTTTCACTCCAAGATGCTGTGACAAGAAACGGTCGTAATAGCCTCTGCCGCGTCCGATACGGTTGCCCATCTTGTCGAAAGCCACGCCAGGAACTACAATCAAGTCGATGTCGCCGGCATAAGGCTCGTTCTTAGGCTCCATGATGTTGAAATCGCCGACTGCCATGTCTGTGTTCTCGGCAAACTCGACGGGAACGATGTCGTCACCAACCACAGTAGGAAGGATTATGCGCTTTGCATGACGCCATTTTTCAAGAAAAACATGCGTCTGCACTTCGTCGGGAAGGGAACTGTAAAGCATGATGACAGCGGCTCTCACAAAATCAGGATTATGTTCCAGTTTGTCGAGAATCACCGCCGACTGCGCTTCAAGTTGTTCCCTGGTATGTTGCTTCTTAAGGGTTTTTATGAGGTTACGAAGTTCTTTCTTATCCATGACGATGTTATTTATCTGCAAAAATAGGACTTTGTCGGGCGTGAAAGACAATGGCTATGAAAAATGAAGTTGCATTTATGCATTCCCGATTTTCCTATCTTTGTGAGGCCTTAACAACTGATTCATTTTTCAGATGAAAACATTAAGATTTCTTTTTACATATTGCGCGTTGCTACTATTCGGCTCGCTATCGGCGCAGGACAACACAGTATGGAGACTGGCGTGGAGCGACGAGTTCAATGGCGATACAATCAATTGGAATTGTTGGTCGAAAGTACCGCGTGGCAAAGGCGACTGGAAGAAGCACGCTGCCGACTACGACACGCTCTACGCGATAGAGAACGGCGACTTGGTGCTGCGTGCCATTCGCAACACGTCATATCCTACAGACACGGCCACCTGTCTCACAGGAGACGTTTGCACCCTAAACAAAAAAACTTTTGGACTCGGACGCATTGAGATCCGCGCCTGGCTTGGCCATGCACAAGGCTTCTGGCCCGCCATCTGGATGTTGCCGAATCTTGAAAACCGCCATGGCTCCGACGAAGGCGAGATTGACATCATGGAACATCTAAACAGCGACTCCATCGTCTATCAGACCGTCCATTCCTACTACACTCTGAAATTAGGCCTGGACTACGATCCGCCACATTACGCCACAGCGAACTTTGACCCGGACGAATACAACGTCTTTGCCGTGGAACGTTACGATGACAGCCTCGTTTTTCTTGTCAACGGGCAACGCACTTTCTGCTACCCACGCATCGTGACCGACAAGGAAGGTCAGTTCCCCTTTGCCGACAATGACTTCTTCCTGATTCTCAGCGCCCAACTCGGCGGCTCATGGGTCGGACCGATAGACGAAAGCCAGTTGCCGACCGAGATGCGCATCGACTACGTAAGGTATTACAAAAAAGCCGAAGTCAATTGACGGAAGCGCCGACGCTGTTGTTCTCGGTAAATCCGATGCCATGCGGCAAAAATCCTGACGCCCTCAGTTTGCGGACCGGCGCATTGCCAATCCACTGCACCCTGACGCTGTCACCTGCCTCTTCCAATATCAAGCCGCCTTCCGCCTGCCAGCAAAGACTGTCAACGGGGAAATCCGCCTGCAAGGAATAGTGGCCGTCTTTGCAGACGATGGTCGGTTCATCGGGTTTCATAAGGTGATAGAAGAACTCCGGCATCGCATTCTGTATGAAGTAAAAGTTCTCGTTCAGGGAATCGTTTGCGCCGAGATGAGGAGCATGGCCATAACCTTCGAACGTGTAAAGTTTCGCGTCAATGCCGAGGTCATGGGCTTTCTGGACTATGCACGATGAGCCGTACATCTTTTCGAACAGCGCACGTTTCGCACCACCTGCCTTGGCAATGGGATAATCATAGCCGTAAGGGACGATGTCGTCCTTGTTGCCATGAAAGGCGAGGATGGGAATCCGCGCGTTATTGAGCATGTTGATGTCGGTGAGTGCGCCCCACATGTCGACGACACATTTTATGGTATAGTCATGAGCAAAATCGTTGACGTCGATAGGACCAAGGTCTTCTCTCATAAAACCCTGCCGTGACGTCTTGGGGCGATTGTCGTCGGTCATATAGGCCAAATTCAGGGCAGTGATGGAACCCGCGCTGGAACCGCCGACAATAATCATTGAAGTGTCGATGTGAAAAACGTCCTGATTCCCGACAAGAAAACGCAACGCCGCGCTGGCATCCTGCACAGCCATATAGCCTGAGCGCTCGATGCTGTTTTGAACAGGTTTGAAACCAATGCGGTAGTCGATGGAAGCGGTGACATAACCCATGGAAGCCAGATGCTGACACCATTTCCTCACCGCGATGTCCTTGCGCGTGCCGAAATAGAAGGCGCCGCCGTGAATGAGCATCACAAGCGGATGTTTCCTAAGCGTGTCGCCCTTGGGCGTGAAGACATCCATGTATAGGTCAAGGTCGCGCTCTTTTGTGGTCTTGCTCAGCATCTTAAGATACTCACCGACGTCATCCGTCTTCTCAAGTTCACTCCAATAGCCGACAACTTGAGCAAAAAGCAGGTCGTCCGTCTCTTCGACATCGAACAGCGGCTGCTGGTAAAGCCGATTGGAATGATCGGCAAATGCTGGCGCTACGTAACGTTCAAGGTGGAATGAAGACTTGGAGAATACATTCCGTCCATAGACGACGTCAATCGTGTTCTGTCCTGTGGCAAGGCTGAAAAGTCGCACATTGCGAGAGCGCTTCTCAGAGATAATGAAACGGCGTCCATTGGGGACAACACTAAAAGCAACGGTGTCGGAAGGATTGTCGCCATCAAGGATGAGATAATGTCCCTTGAGCTGACTGCTGTCGCTCGACTCGAGAAACAAGGCAAGACGCATGTCATCAATTTGTCCGACATAAACCGATGGTGCGCTCAGCACAGGCAGTTGGCCATGCTTCAGCGTTTGCTGCGTCAGGACTTCAGTTTTACTTCCCGAAGTCGCTGAAGGAACGTTGCCGCCTGCATCGCCCGAAGACCTGCCGTGGAAAAACAAGAATGCAGCCGCAACAGCAAGCAGTGTCACTATGACAACCGTTATACGCAATCCTTTCTTCCTCTTATTCATGATCAACTTTTCTGCAAAGTTATGACATTCCACGACAAGCCGCAACGTCTGGAATTTTACCTATGTCAGGAAAAAAGCGGAATGTTCAACAGCCCTTCGTTGTATTCCATAAAAAAAATCCCCCGCCGTTTGGCAGGGGATTTCATTATTAAAGAATCGGAACGACTCTTACTTGTTTTCGCTCAGCTTCTTGTAGCCTTCGTAGCGAATCTGTGCGAATTTCTGCGTCTTGGCAAACAATTCCTTGGCTTCGTCCGGGAAGCTCTTCAGCAGCGAGTTGTAACGCACCTCGCCCATGATGAAGTCTTGGAATTTGCTCCAATCAGGTTCCTTGCTGTCCAAGTGGAAGCCGTTCTGGCCTGCATCTTCTTCAGCAGGATTGAAACGCCAGAGGTGCCAGTAGCCGCAATCGACAGCCAGCTTCTCTTCGTGTTGCGTGCGTCCCATACCGACCTTGATGCCGTGGTTGATGCAAGGAGCGTAGCAGATGACCAATGATGGTCCCGGATAGGCTTCAGCTTCCCTGATGGCCTTGAAATACTGTGCCTGGTTGGCTCCCATGGCGACTTGCGCCACGTAGACATAACCATAAGACTTGGCGATGAGGCCGAGGTCTTTCTTGCGCACCTTCTTGCCTGATGCAGCGAACTTGGCGACAGCGCCAGCCGGTGTGGCCTTCGATGACTGTCCACCGGTGTTGGAGTACACTTCGGTGTCGAGGACGAGGACGTTGACGTCTTCGCCAGAAGCAAGGACGTGGTCGAGGCCGCCGAAACCGATATCATAAGCCCAACCGTCACCGCCGAAGATCCATTGTGATTTCTTCACAAGATGGTCTTTCAGCGCCAGGATCTGCTTGCAGTAGTTGCAGTCGCAGGCTTCAGCGCCGGCAACGATCTTAGGAGCAAGCTCCATGGTCTTCACGCCGTCTTCGCGGTTGTCAATCCATTGCTGGAAGAGATCTTTCAGTGCTGGAGAGCAGCAGTTGCAGGTGGTGATGGCTTCTTTCATGATGCGTTCCACGCGGTCGCGCATCTTATGCGTTGCGGTAGCCATGCCAAGACCGAACTCGGCATTGTCTTCGAACAAGGAGTTAGCCCATGCCACGCCCTTGCCGCTACGTTTGTTCTTACAATAAGGTGTCGCAGGTGCAGAACCGCCGTAGATTGACGAGCAACCCGTGGCATTAGCAACCATCATACGTTCGCCAAACAGCTGGGTGATGCACTTGATGTAAGGTGTCTCACCGCAACCTGCGCAAGCTCCGGAGAACTCGAACAGCGGTTGTGCAAACTGGCTGTTCTTCACGTTGGCGTACTTGTCGATAAGGTTGTCCTTGTAGGTGACTTTGTTCTGTGAATAATCCCAATTTGCGGCTTCTTCAAGTTGTTCCTCAAACGGTTTCATCACCAGAGCCTTTTCCTTGGCGGGGCACACATCGGCGCAGTTGCCGCAACCGGTGCAGTCCATGACGGACACTTGCATACGGAAGTGCATGCCAGCAAGTTCCTTAGGCATCTTGATGTCGGCAGTCTTCATGCCCGCAGGAGCGTTCTTCTTCTCGTCGTCGGTCATGACAACAGGACGAATGGCGGCATGAGGGCAAACCAGCGAACACTGGTTGCACTGGATGCAGTTTGCGGAGTTCCATTCAGGAACCATCGTGGCAACACCACGTTTTTCATATTGTGTCGTGCCAGCCGGGAATGTGCCGTCGATAACTTCCTTCAAAGCGCTGACAGGAAGGTCGTTGCCACATTGTGCGACCATAGGACGCATGACCTTGTTGATGAACTCAGGGTCAGCAGGATTCGACTGGAACTTGAAGTCGGTAGAGCAGGACAAATTGGCCCACTCGGCAGGGATTTCAACCTTGACAACATCACCACCGCGGTCAACGGCAGCATAGTTCTTGTTGACGACATCCTCGCCCTTCATGCCATAAGACTTCACGATGAACTTCTTCATCTGGTTCACGGCAAGGTCGTAAGGAATGACTTGTGAAATCTTGAAGAAGGCCGACTGAAGAATGGTGTTGGTACGGTTGCCCAAGCCAATTTCACCAGCGATCTTTGTAGCGTCGATGATGTACATGCTGATATGATGCAGAGCAAGATATTTCTTCACGTAATCAGGGAGGTTCTTTTTGGTTTCCTCAGCATCCCATGGTGAGTTGTAGAGGAAGGTGCCGTTGTCTTTCAGACCTCTCAGGCAGTCATATTTGCTGAGGTAGGAATGGACGTGGACAGCGACGAAGTCAGGAGTGCCGACAAGATAAGGAGCGAGGATGGGCTGATCGCCGAAACGCAGGTGCGAGCAGGTGTAGCCACCCGACTTCTTGGAGTCGTAGTCGAAGTAAGCCTGACTGTATTTGTTGGTGTTGTCACCAATGATCTTGATGGAGTTCTTGTTGGCACCGACGGTACCATCAGCGCCGAGGCCGTAGAACTTGGCTTCGAACGTTCCTTTAGGAAGGATGGAGAACTCTGGGAGCACTGGCAGCGAATGGAATGTGACATCGTCGACGATGCCGATGGTGAACTGATTCTTGGGTTCCGCAGAAGCAAGGTTGTTGAACACCGAAAGAATCTGAGCCGGCGTGGTGTCTTTTGATGACAAACCGTAGCGGCCGCCGATGATTTCTGGTTTGTTCGGGCAATCCTTGAAGGCTTCGACGATATCAAGATACAGCGGATCTCCGTTGGCGCCGGGTTCCTTTGTCCTGTCGAGGACGCAGACACGCTTCACGGAAGCGGGCCAAACCTCGCGCAGATATTTCACTGAGAAAGGACGATAGAGGTGAACGTTCACCATACCTACCTTCTTGCCTTCGGCATTCAGTTTGTCAACCACGGTGCGGACCACGTCGTTGATTGATCCCATGGCGATGACGACGTCAGTAGCGTCTTTTGCGCCGTAATAGCAGAAAGGAGCGTACTCACGACCGGTGAGTTTGCTCATTTCCTTCATGTATTTTGCAACGATGTCGGGGATGGCATCGTAGTAAGCGTTCTGAGCCTCACGGGTCTGGAAGTAGATGTCGGGGTTCTGAGCCGTGCCGCGTGTTACAGGATGTTCTGGATTCAGGGCACGCTGACGGTAAGCGTTCAGGGCGTCCCAGTTGATGAGTTTCGCAACTTCGTCTTGATCCGTGGCTTCCACTTTCTGAATTTCGTGAGAGGTGCGGAAACCATCGAAGAAGTGAAGGAAAGGAACACGGCCTTCGATAGCGGCCAGATGGGCGACGGGAGCGAGGTCCATGATTTCCTGAACCGAACTGGTGGCCATCATGGCGAAACCAGTCTGACGGCAAGCCATCACGTCGGCATGGTCGCCGAAGATGGACAAAGCCTGGGCTGCCAAAGCGCGCGCCGAGACATGAAACACACCCGGAAGCAACTCGCCGGAAATCTTATACATATTCGGGATCATCAGAAGAAGACCCTGTGATGCGGTGAACGTGCTTGTTAAGGCACCAGCCTGCAATGAGCCGTGAACGGCACCTGCAGCGCCACCTTCAGCCTGCATCTCGACAACGCGAACGTTCTCGCCAAAAATGTTCTTTCTGCCGCCTGCACTCCACTCGTCAATGTACTCTGCCATCGGCGAAGAAGGGGTGATAGGATAGATGGCGGCCACTTCACTAAACATGTATGCGACGTGTGCTGCAGCGCAGTTACCATCGCATGTCATGAATTTTTTTTCTGCCATTTCTGTTTATTTTAATGTTGATAAATTTATCCAAAGTTTTGGATTGCAAAAGTATAGATTTTAACCCAATCAGGCAACTAACTTGCCAAAGAATTACGATTAAAAACCAACTTATGTGTAACTTATTGCAATACAGAATGATAATAATGGAATCTCAACACAAGCCAAAAGCCATTCAAGATAGACATCATGTTGAATTACAATTAATTAATGAACAATAACTCAATGCTGTGGTCGAAAAAGCATCGTGAAATGACGAAGAATGAAGATTGAGACCACAAATTGGTTTCGATTAATAGTCACGAGGCTCACTCTTGCTTCATCAGCCAGTCGAGACTGAAATTGTAAAACACCATGCTGTAGCCGCCTTCACCCTCTTCGACATAAAGGCCGATGGTGCCGTCGGGCAACACACAGAGAGATGAATAGGCCGAGGCTCCAGGCACCAGACATTTGCTGTAGCGCCATGGCCAAGTCAGGCCGGCGTCAAAACTGGCATAGACGCGCACGTCTTCCCGCTTGTCGCCATACGGCAACGACTGAAGAAGACAATCCGCATCGCCGTGCCGGTAACGGATGATGTCGCCATTGCAGGCGGGAGCGTGAAGGTCGTCCCATACCGAGACATCGGATTGCCAAGTCATGCCGTTGTCAGACGAGATGTTGTACAGACGTCTGCCATGTCTGATGCTCATCAGGATGCGGCCATCCGCCAGTTCCACCACTTTGGCTTCGTCACCGTCAGAAGCGGCCTTCGACGACACGCCCCAAGTCTTTCCCAAGTCATCGGTATAAACCACGTAGTCGGAGAAACGCCAATCGTCCGTTTCCCTCGCAGCGAGGACAAACATGATGCGTCCATTTCGGGTGCGGAGACCGTTACCGGAGGCACAGAAACCCGCCTTCCACGTCTTCCGGACAGCGTCATGGCAATCGGCGCCATAGATGAAATCCGTGAAGTCGACAGGGGCGCTCCAAGTGGCTCCGTTGTCGAGGCTCATCGCATAATACAGCCTTTGGCAACTGTCGGGAGATGAAGCCCAGATGCCAGGACCGCCACAGAATACGGCCATGACGCCACCTTTTCCGTCGGCGCGCACCAAAGCGGCATCGCCGTAACCACGACCAAAACCCTCGCCACGGGCGATATAATATGGCGCCGACCAACTACGGCCACCGTCACGGCTGACGTTACAAATCACATCAATGTCATGCGGCAAATCGATCTCGTCGTTTTTACGCCTGTCTGTCGTCACCACAAGGTTGCCGTCATCCGAAGTCAGAATGGCGGGAATGCGGTAATTGGCGGAGTTGAAATCACCGGGACGATAAAGCACGGTACGCGCCAGCAACACCACACGGCCTTGGCGGCAGTTCGTGTCGGCACATTCATAGCGCAGCCCATCAATATCCAGGTCTTTCAAAGTCACAAAAACCGTGTCGCCCTCCACTGCGTCTGACGACACGTCGCAGGTAAGCCAGAAATGGTTGTTGCCATCAGCGAAGGCTTTGCTGACAGGCAACACAACCTGTTTATTATTAGGTTTAATCGAACAAAGCAAATCCGTTTGGCGAGGAAAACGTTCGTCGAAAACTGCGGTAGTATCGGTAGAATACAGTTCAAGTTTGTCCAAATCCGCCAAAGGCGTGTCGAGCAGGTCTATCGTCAAGGAATGGAGCGTGTCTTCTGAAGCAGCACACACGACAAAATGCAGCAGCAATTCGTGTGCGTTGCCACGTCCCACAGCATGCCGTTCATGCCTGATTTCGACAATGGAGACCCCTCCGGAAGACGATTGAGAAAACGCCGAAAGCGCGGTGACGCAAAGCAGCAGCGAAACAGCAAGTGATTTTATCCTTGAATAATTCATTGTCATTAGGTTATGTAAAAACGGCATTCCAAATTAAATTTGCGATGCAATAATAAAAAAAACTATCAGTTTCGGCAATATAAACATGCAATACATTGGAATAATTAATACTTTTGCACCGTTTTAAAAAGAAAACAAACAATTCTAATACTATTAAAATGAAAAAGTTAGCTTTATTATTAGGCATCTCCTGCCTTTTCCTGGCAGTGTCATGCAACAACGCTCCTAAACAGGAAGCTCAAAACACACAGCAGGACAGCCTTCAGGCTCAACAACCTGAATGCCCTATGAAAGCATTGAAAGGCGAGTTCGACAATTGGGCCAATCTTGACGAAACCCAGAAGACCGCTCTTGTAACCAAAGCCAAAGACATGTTCAATCATCCGGAACAGTGCAAACCCGGTGAGGCTTGCAAACCTGGTCAACCTGGACAACCCGGACAGGAATGCCAAGGAGACAAGAACTGCCAAGGCGACAAGAACTGCCACCAGAACAAGCCTGAAATGACAGCAGAAGAGAAAGCCCAGATGGACGCCAAAATGCAGGAAATGAAGGCAAAAATGGACGAACTTATGGTGAAATGGCAATCGATTGATAAGCTCACACTTGATGAACAGAAGGATCTTATTCTCCAAAGAATGGAAATGGGACATCAGAATCACCCTTGCCAATGCAAACCCGGCGAACCTTGCAAAGACGGACATCAATGCCAAGGCCAACCTGGTGAACCTTGCCAATCCGGTCATCAGTGCCAAGGCCAGCCTGGTCAACCCGCACCTGCAAAATAATCGCATCACAAGATGAAAAAAAGAGGAGGACCGACGTCCTCCTTTTTTTGTTTTCCGGCACCACTATTCGGATTAACGGAAATCCGGAAGAAAAACAGCACGTGCACCCGACTTTATTGCTATCTTTGCAGATTAAAACATAACGAAAACGCAATGTTCGCCTTCATCACGGGTAAAGTCACGGAAAAGACGCCAGCCTACGTCATCATTGACAACAACGGCATCGGCTACTTTATCAACATCACGCTGAACACCTTCACTGCCATCGGAGAGGCCGACAGCGTGAAACTGTACACGCATGAGCAGATTCTGGAAGACGCCCACAACCTCTTCGGCTTCTTTTCCGCAAAAGAACGCGACCTTTTCGAAATGCTGATTTCGGTGTCGGGAGTGGGATGCAACACAGCGCGCCTGATCCTTTCCTCGCTGACTGTCAACGAAGTATGCAACGCCATCGCCAACGAAGATATCGGCACCATACAAAGCGTGAAAGGCATAGGAGGGAAAACGGCACAGCGCATCATCATCGACTTGAAAGACAAACTGAAAAAGTTGGATGTCGAAACAGAAATATCAGGCAATTTGAACAATACTATCAAATCGGAAGCGTTATCAGCATTAATGATTCTTGGCTTCAACAAAAGCGCGACGGACAAGATGCTGGACAAACTGATGAGACAAATGCCCGACGCTTCGGTTGAACAACTTATAAAAGAAGCACTTAGATTATTGTAAACAAGAAAAATCACGGCTTTAGACACAATAATGAAACGACATATCATTCCAATTATCGTTCTGGGATTGACGCTGCTCACCATAACCCGATTATCGGCGAGCAATTTCTCATCGTACCTAAGTCCGGAACTTATCGCGATAATCGACGAGCCTGACTCCACCAAGATCATCTTCCCCATCCCGATTGACAACGGCGACCCCATGCAACGTCTTTACAGCCAATCGCCTTTATACCTCTCCGACCCCGACAACTTCAGACACGAAATCATATACGACCCCTTGACGGGACAATATACGTTCAAAGACAAAATCGGCGACTTCGTCTATCAGACGCCGACCACGATGACGCAAGAAGAATACCTGGACTATCAGAACAGAAAAGGCATACTGGATTACTGGAAGGAACGCCGCAGTCAGAACTCCCGCTCCACCACGGACGGCACATCCATCATTCCTCCTCTTTACGTCGGAGGCAAGGCGTTCGACATGCTGTTCGGAAGCAACACCGTTGACATCCGGCCTCAAGGCTCTGTTGACCTGACCTTCGGCATCAAGCACAACTACCGCAAAGACCCGTCGCTCAACGAGAGGCAGCAACGCACAACCAACTTCGATTTCGACCAGGACATACAACTCAACGTGGCGGCGCACATCGGCGACAAGATCAACTTCAACATCAACAAGAACACCAAGGCCACGTTCAACTACGAGGACAAGATGGACTTGAAATACGAGGGCAAGGAAGACGAAATCATCCAACTCCTCGAAGCCGGTAACGTCAGTTTCCCGCTCAACAGCACGCTCATCACGGGCACGCAACAACTGTTCGGCGTCAAGTCGAAACTCAAATTCGGCAACACTTCGGTGACGTCAGTCGTATCCTATCAGGAGAGCGAGTCGCAAAACATCACGGTGCAAGGCGGCGCACAGACCAGCGAGTTCAAACTCAGTTGCCTCGACTACGAAGAAAACCGGCACTTCTTCCTCAGCCAATACTTCAGAGACCATTACGAAGAAGCCCTGAAAGACCTTCCCACCGTCACCTCAAGCATCAACATCACCAAAATTGAAGTCTGGGTCACCAACACCGGTTCGACCACTATCAATACACGTAACATACTCGCCCTTAATGACTTAGGCGAAGGCAAGAACGAATGGATTTACAACGATGAAATCAGTCCCGCCAACGGAAACATCGTCTATCCGCGAAATGCCGCCAACAACCTCTTGACGCGCATGGACACCTTGCAAATCAGAGACATCAGCACGGTGACCAACTACATGTCGAACGACCCGTTGAGGATAGGCAAAAACGGCTACATGGCTTCAGGAGTGGATTTCGAGAAGATAGAAAACGCCCGAAAACTGAGTCCTTCGGAATATTCGCTGAACCCCAAACTGGGTTTCATCTCCCTGAACATCAATCTGAATTCCAACCAAACACTTGCGGTGGCATACCAATACACCATCGTGGGACAAGACAATGTCTTTCAGGTTGGCGAGTTCTCTGACCAAGGCATCAGCACACCTAAAGTGCTTGCAGCCAAACTGCTGAGAGGCACCACCGTGAACACCCGCATGCCCATCTGGAACCTGATGATGAAAAACGTGTACAGCATCAAGGCTTACCAGGTCAGTTCCACAGACTTCACGCTGAACATCTTCTACAACGGAGGTTCCGTCAGCACGCCGATGGGCTATTTCACTGAAGGTCCCGACAATGTAAAGGGCATCTCGCTGATCAACCTGATGCGTTTGGACGAACTGACACAGCAGAACAATCCCATTGCCGGCGGCGATGGCGTGTTCGACTTCGTGGACGGCGCCTCCACCACGGGAGGTACCATCAACTCGGCAAACGGAAGGATTTACTTCCCTGTGCTGGAGCCTTTCGGAAGTCACATCCACAACAAGATATTCCCCGACAATGCCGATTTGGCCAACAAATACGCATACGATTCGCTGTATTCGCTGACCAAGACCTCGGCGGAACAATATTCCGAGAAGAACAAATTCACATTGGAAGGCTATTACTCATCCCAGTCAGGGAGCGAGATAAGCCTCAATGCCATGAATGTCGCCCAAGGTTCCGTCACGGTGACCGCAGGCGGCGTGCAACTTGTCGAGAATGTCGATTACACCGTCGATTACACCTTGGGACGCGTCAGCATCATCAACGAAGGTGTCCTGAACTCCGGCACTCCCATCAACATCGCCTTGGAATCCAACTCGGGTTTCAGCGCCTTGAAAAAGACCTTCCTTGGCACACGTCTGGAGCACACATTCAATCCCGACTTCCGCATCGGTGCGACGGCGCTCTATCTGAACGAGCGTTCCTACACGCAGAAGATCAACTACGGCGAAGAAGCGATAGCGAACACCATCTTTGGCGCCGACATCAGTTACAACACTGACTCGAGATGGCTCACCAACATGATTGACAAACTGCCAGGCATCAGCACGAAAGCCAATTCGGGCATCCGCTTCGATGGCGAGTTCGCGCGGTTCGTCCCCGGACTTTCCCATTCAACGAGCGAGAAAGGCACATCGTACATCGACGACTTCGAGGGTGCTAAATCCACCATCGACCTCAGACTGCCAACAGCGTGGATGATCGCCAGCACGCCGCAGCACCAGAGCGACCTTTTCCCCGAAGCCGTAGCAGGCACAGGGCTGAACTATGGTAAAAACCGCGCAAAACTGGCGTGGTACACCATCGACAACACGGTGTTCTACAACAGCAGCAGCAATGTCAGGCCATCCAACATCGATAACAACGAACTCTCGAAAAACAGCGTCCGACAAGTCCTCGAAACCGAGATTTTCCCCACAAAAGACATCGCATCAGGAACGCCGACCAACGTCTCGGTATTGAACCTCGCCTACTACCCTTCGGAACGCGGACCTTACAACTACGATGTCAGGTCGACAAACTTCTCCAAAGGTATGGCGCAAGACGGCACCCTGAACGACCCTTCGAGCCGCTGGGCAGGTATCATGCGCAAGATGGAATCGACCGACTTCGAGGCCACCAACATAGAATACATCGAGTTTTGGCTCATGGATCCGTTTGCCGATGAAGAATATGCCAACAACCCCGGAAAACTGTATATCAACCTTGGCGACGTCTCCGAAGACGTCTTGCGCGACGGACGGAAATTCTACGAAAACGGCATGCCTACTTCGGCGACCGTAGAGAACGTGGACACCACCATCTGGGGACGCGTCCCCACCATGCAAGACCTTGTCGGCACGTTCAGCACCGAATCGGATGCTCGTCAGTATCAGGATATCGGTTTCGACGGATTGCGCGATGTGGATGAACAGTCTTTCTTCGAAGACAACTTCCTGAGCGTCATCAGATCACTGTACGGAGAGGATTCCGAAGCCTACCGCAATGCTTACGACGACCCATCAGCCGACGACTACCATTATTTCAGAGGCTCAGATTATGACGTCGACGATGACCATAACACCATCCTCTCGAAATACAAGAAATACAACGGCCCGGAAGGCAACTCCCCTTCCGATGCGCAGATGACGGAAAACTATTCCACGAGCAACTCCACATTGCCCGATGCCGAAGACAACAACTCCGACAACACCCTGAGCGAATCGGAACGCTACTACCAGTATGAAATCGACCTCGATCCCAACGACATGGTCGTCGGCAAAAACCATATCGCCGACATCTTCGAAGCCAGCAACATCGCCCTCGCCAACGGCGAAATCGGCACCGTGAAATGGTATCAGTTCCGCATCCCGATTAAACAGCCGGACAAAGTCGTAGGCGAAATTGACGATTACTCGTCGATACGTTTCATGAGAATGTTCCTGCGCGACTTCGACAACCCTGTCGTGCTGCGTTTCGCATCCCTCGACCTCGTCAAAGGCGAATGGAGAACCTATAACCAAAGCATTCAGGCTCCGGGCGAATATCAGCCTAACGACATCTCGAACGAGACCACATTCGACATCTCGGCGGTGAACCTTGAAGAAAACGGACGCCGCGACCCTGTGCCATACGTGCTGCCTCCAGGCATTGTGCAGGAAAGCATCATCGGGACGACCTCTGTTACGAAAATCAACGAACAGTCGCTACAACTCGCTGTGAACGGTCTTGTGGACGGCGACGGACGCGCCATTTACAAAACGGCCGACTTCGACTTGCGTCAATACAAGTACCTCAAGATGTTCGTCCATGCCGAAGCCGCCAAAGAAGAAGAGACGCTGAACGATCAGGACATCTCTGTTTTCATACGCCTCGGCAACGACTTCACGGAAAACTACTACGAGTACGAGATTCCCGTGAAAGTGACGCCATGGCACACCGCATACACCAACGATAAAGGCATCTGGCCAAGCATCAACGACATAGAGATTCTGCTTCAAGACCTTGTGGATGTCAAATCCGACCGCAACAGCGCCATGAATCAGGAAAACAGCACCGTGCGTCTGAACAGAATCTATCAGGAACGCGTCTCCAAAGGCACCGTTGACGGCAAGGCATACTATCACACCATCAAGGTCATCGGAAATCCGAGCATCAGTAACGTGAAAGCCATGATGATCGGTATCCGCAATCCGAAACAGCAGACCCTTTCCGGCGAAGACGACGGATTGTCAAAGAGCGCCATTGTGTGGGTCAACGAACTAAGACTTACCGAACTGAGCAGCAACGGCGGCATCGCTGCCACAGGACGTATGGAGGCCACCTTGGCCGACCTCGGACGCGTCACCCTCAGCGGCTCTTACAGTTCGGCAGGATTCGGCGCCCTCGACAGCGACATCACCAGCAACGAATTCATCGCCACTTCGGAATATGCCGTGTCAACCGACCTTCAACTCGGCAAATTCGTGGAAAACACCGGCCTGAAAATCCCGATGCACATCGACTACGGCGAGACCAACATCACACCGAAATACAATCCATACGACCCCGACATCACCATGAGCGACGCCTTGTCGGCACTCAACACCCAGACGGAACGCGACTCGCTGAAGTCCATCATCAACGACTTCACCCGCTACAAGAACATCAACTTCATGAATGTCAGGAAGGAACGCGTCACCAAGAAGAACAAGAATGACGGCGATGGAAAGGAAAAAGTTGAAAAAAGCAAAACGGAGAACGCCCCTGGCAAAGAGCCTAACTTCTCGAAAATGGGTCAGCAGAGGATACACATCTATGATATAGAGAACTTCAACCTGTCGTTCTCCTACAACGAGACTTCGCATGAAAATACCGACATAAAGTATTATACAGTAAAGACTTACAGAGGCGGACTCGGATACAACTACGCTGGCAATCCGAAAAACGTCACGCCATTCGCGAAGGCGAAATGGACATCGAAGCCTTACATGCAACTCATCAAGGACATCAACTTCTATTATCTGCCTAAGAGCATCACCTTCAACACGGAGATGTACCGCTATCACTCCGAGAAACAGATGCGCAACAAGACGGGCGGAATGATTATCCTTAATCCGACCTTCTCGAAACAATGGGATTGGTCGCGCGACTATCAGTTCAGATACGACCTGACCAAAGGACTCACATTCGAATATTCCGCCGAGGCGAAGGCCTATGTTTACGAGCCGTCAGGCAATCCCGACAAAGGCACGGAAGAATGGAACCGCTATCAGGACACCATCAAGAACGAACTGCGCAAACTGGGATCGATGTCAGAATTCCAGCAAACCGTTTCCGGCACCTACACCGTGCCAATCAACAAGATACCTTTGTTCAACTGGATCAGCGCCAACGCCAGTTACCAAGGCACTTATTTCTGGACTGCATCGGCACAGTCGATTCAAGACAGACTCGGTAACGAGATAGAAAACTCAAACTCCATACAAGGCAACGCCAATCTCGACTTCACCAAACTCTACAACAAGGTGCCTTACCTGAAGAAACTCGGCACTGCACCGAAGAACAAAGGCAGAGATAACGGCGACAAGGGAAAAGGCAAGGAGAAAACCGAGAAAGGCAAGAAGGATGGCAAAGAAGGCGACGAAGGCAACGCTGCCGATTCCACCAAGACAAAGGATAAGATCAACTATGGCAAACTCTTCGCCGACAACACGTTGAGGATTCTCACCATGGTGAAGAAAGTCTCGGCAACTTATTCGCAAGCCAACGGGCAAACGCTTCCTGGCTTCATGAACGAGCCTGATATCGTAGGACTCACCCGAAGCGACTGGTCGCCAGGCGTCGCGTTCGTGCTTGGCACCGGCGGAGACATCTTCAACAGCGCCGTCACAAACGGCTGGCTCAGCACCGACTCCATCCTCAGCAACCCCTATATCAAGAGAGGCACCGAGACCTATAACTACCGCGTAAACGCAGAGCCTCTGTCGGGATTCAAAATCGACATCGTCGCCAACCGCACTTACGCCGAGACCTTCCAGGAATATTTCAGGGCAAATCAATACGGCGAGTTCGAAATCTTCACGCCAACCAACGGAGGAAGTTTCAGCATGTCAACCCTGCTATGGAATACCTCTTTCGTGAACGATTACGATGACGGCTCCGAAGGCTCTCCCCTGTTCGACAACCTGTTGGCATACCGCAAAATCATCGCTGGAAGGATCGCCAATTCCAACCAACAGTGGATGGAATCCGTCAACTCCTACACTTTCGACACCATCGCCAACGACTACTTCCCGAAAGGATACAGCGCATCGTCGATGGAAGTCGTGATGTATTCCTTCATTGCAGCCTACTCAGGCCAAAACCCCGAAACTATTTCGCTCAACCCGTTCCCGAAAGTGCCGTTGCCCAACTGGAGCGTTTCCTATACAGGACTTTCCAACATCCCGGCACTGTCCAAAGTGTTCAAGACCATCAGCATCAATCACGCATACAGATCGACCTACGCCATCAGTTCGTGGGCGAGCAACGTCTATTACGACGAGAACAACACCATCCAGACCTTCGAAAACTCCGACATCATCGTCCCAGCCTACGACATCGCACAGATGGTGCTCACCGAACAGTATTCGCCTTTGCTCGGCGTCAATCTTGGATTCCAAAACACCTTGTCCTGCGACCTGCAATACAAGAAATCAAGGACGCTGACATTGAGTTTCAGCAACAACCAGTTGACGGAAATTAACGGCAGGGAAATCGTGATTGGCACGGGATACCGTTTCAAGGATTTGAAATTCAAAGTCATAGCCCTGACAGGCGACGGCAAAGGCAAGACCATCAAGAACGACCTCGTGCTGAAAGTTGACCTCGGATTCAGAAGAGACAAGACCACCTTGCGCCGCATCGACGAAAAGAACTGTCAAGTCTCGGCAGGACAGAACAAAATCAACCTGTACGTCACGGCAGACTACACCTTCAGCCAGCGTCTGAGCGGACAAGCCTTCTTCAAGCGTGACGTCACGAGTCCGTTCACATCAACGTCCATTCCGACAGCCACAACATTCGCAGGAGTGACCCTCAGGTTCAGCCTCGCACAATAAAAAAACAAGAAAACAGCGACACAAGCAACCTAAATATGTACATTTGTCGAAAATTTCAATCAAACAAATACACGAAATGAATATTCCATCAAACCTGAAGTACACAAAAGACGATGAATGGATTCGCGTCGAAGGAGAAACGGCTTTCATAGGCATTACTGACTATGCACAACACGAACTGGGAGACATCACTTTCATCGATGTAGATCCTGACATCATCGGCGAGAACCTCAATGCAGAGGATGAATTCGGAACTATCGAAGCCGTGAAGACATCGGCAGAAATCATGATGCCCGTGAGCGGCGAAATCATGGAATTCAACGAAGACCTGAACGACAACGCATCATTGGTCAACAGCGACCCTTATGGCGAAGGCTGGATCATCAAAGTCAAGATTGCTGACGCTTCAGAGCTTAACGGCCTTCTCGATGCCAAAGCTTACGAAGACAAGATCAAATAAAGTCCTCATTGGATAAGCTGACCAGAAATCTGTTCCCGGGAGCCATCTGCGGTATAACAATCGTTATCCTGACAATGCTTCCGGGTTCTTGTTTTATGCAAGTGAACCCGAAAATCGGGCTCGACAAGGTCGTTCATGTGGTGATGTTCGCCTGTTTCGCCTTCTTCTCCGTCTGGGGATACCGCAAACAGTTCATTGCCAATGATAAAACCTACCGCATCAAGGCCATGCTTCTGACCCTGACAATAGGAATTGTTCTGGGCGCCAGCACTGAGATTATTCAAGGAACGCTTATTCCTGGACGTGACGGCAATATTTTCGACCTCATCGCAGATATTCTTGGTACGATTTTTGGACTATTTTCATTAGAATTTCTGTTCAAAAACAAAAAACTGATAAAATAGTAGCACATAAATAAATAATTAGTATTTTCGCAAGGTGATTCTTACGACAAATCAAAAGACACTATAACCATGGAAGAGAAAAAAACTCCTAAAGCCAATCTTGAAAGCAAGAGGCTGATGTTCACCCAGATAGGACTTATCATCAGCTTGATTGTTGCTTGGGCTGCTTTTGAATACAAAAGCTACGATAAACGTGACTTGGGTGATGTCATCGCACGTGACGTCGCCATCGATGAGGAAATGACCGAAATCACCACGCAAGAGCAGAAGCCTCAACCCGTGGAAGCACCACCTCAACAGTCCACACAGATTGAAATCGTCAAGAACGACGAAAAAGTGGATGACAATATTGATATCAACGCTGACGTCGATCAGGGTGAAGTCATTCAAGAATATGTCGCTCCTACAGTCGTGGAAGAAGAGGTAAAGGAAGCTGAGATTTTCACCATCGTGGAATCTATGCCTGAATATCCCGGCGGTGTGGAAAAACTGGCGGAATATCTTGCAAACAACATCAAATACCCTCAACTTGCCCGTGAAACCGGCACACAAGGTAAGGTATTCGTCAATTTCGTCGTTGAACCTAACGGTGATGTTTCCAACGTGAAAGTTCTCCGTGGTATCGGAGGCGGTTGCGATGAGGAAGCTGTCCGCGTTATCAAGAACATGCCTAACTGGAAACCTGGAAAGCAACGCGGTAAAGCCGTGCGTGTGTCCTATATGGTTCCTGTAAACTTCGTGTTGAAATAATAACGACAATCTAAAAGAAAAGAAAAGCCAGCCTTTCGGCTGGCTTTTTTGTTATCAGGCTTCGCCATGGAAATGGTCGAAGACCAGTTTCGCCTTAGAGGGCCCAATCACCTCCGCAAGGCGCTTTTCGTCAGTCTCCCTAATCACCTTCACAGATTGCAGTTCAAGCAGCAGCTTTTCGGCAGTGGCCTTGCCAATACCCTTGATGTCGGCAAGTTCCGAATGCATGAAGCCTTTGACGAACTTCTTCCGATGAAACGTGATGCCGAAACGGTGCGCCTCGTCGCGCATGTACTGAATGACACGCAACGATTCGGAATGCTTGTCGATGTACAAAGGAATGGAATCCTCCGGAAAATAGATTTCCTCAAGACGTTTGGCAATGCCGACAATGGTGATCTTGCCCCTTAATCCCAGCTTCTCTAAAGAGACAAGAGCCGAATGGAGTTGTCCCTTGCCACCATCAACGACGATAAGCTGAGGCAGACTCTTCCCTTCTTCGAGAAGCCGACTGTATCGGCGATAGATGATTTCCTCCATGGAAGCGTAATCGTCGGGACCTTCCACAGTCTTGATGTTGAAATGACGGTAGCCGCTCTTGTTTGGCTTCGCATCGACAAACTGCACCATGGAAGCGACCGGATAATCGCCTTGGAAGTTGGAATTGTCGAAACACTCTATGACTTGCGGCAAGACCGGCATCCTCAAATCGTCTTTCAACTGATTCAGCACCCGTTGCTGATGACGTTCGGGGTCGGCCAAGGTACGCTGTTTGTCGAGGTCAATCTTATACTGTGCCGCATTGCGACGCGACAGCTCCAGCAATTTCATCTTGTCGCCACGTTGAGGTATGGTGAACGTCACATCATTCATGGCAAAGTCCATCTTCAGAGGCACAATGATTTCCTTTGAAGCGCTCTGAAACTGTTGTCTTATTTCGGTAATGGCCAGCGAAAGCAGTTCCTCCGGCGTTTCATCGAGCTTGCGTTTCATTTCGATGGTATGTGACTGAACGACAGCACCTTCAGCAACACGCATATAGTTGACATAAAAAGCTTCGTCGGAATCGACAAAGGAAAAGACATCCACATTGTGAATCGTCGTGCTCACCACCGTGGAACGGCTTCTGTAATTCTCCAGCAACTCGTACTTTTCCTTCACCTGCTGCGCCTTCTCGAATTCAAGCTTCGCGGCGTATTCCATCATCTGCGACTTGAGTCCCTTCAGCACCTGCTGCATATTGCCACGTATGATGTCTCTGATTTCAACAATCATGGCCTGATAATCGGCTTGCGACACATAGCCTTCGCAAGGACCATCGCACTTATGGATATGATAGTCGAGGCAGACCTTGTATTTACCTTTTTCTATGTTTGACGAGACGAGCGTGGTCTTGCACGATCTTATCCTGTAAGCCTGGCGCAGCAGGTCGAGAAGCACCACTGCCGTACGCACCGAAGGATAAGGGCCATAGTATTCCGAACCGTCGTTCAGCTTGCGGCGTGTGAGATAGACGCGCGGAAACGCTTCGTTTTTGATACAGATCCAAGGATAAGTCTTGTCGTCCTTCAACATGACATTGAAGCGCGGCTTATATTGCTTGATCAGATTGTTTTCAAGCAGAAGCGCCTCCGATTCCGAATCGACCACGATGAACTTCAGGTCGGCGATACGGCTGACCAGCAGACGCGTCTTCCCCGTCTGTTCCTTGTTGAAATAGCTCGAAACACGGCGTTTCAGATTCTTGGCTTTCCCGACATAGATAATCTCGCCATCCTTGTCATAATAGCGGTAAACGCCAGGGTCAACGGGCAGAATGGCAAGGATTGACCTAATGTGTTCGGAAATCTCAGTCATGACGATGACGGTTTAGCCTTTCGGCATTAGTCGGTAACGCAAGAACCAGTGTCGGGATTGTCGCGTTTTTTCATGTGATCCCATCCCTGGGCTTTGATTGGAATGACGTGAAGGTCGGGAGTAATCATCTGTGCTATTCCTTTTTCGTCAGTCATATAGCCAATCACAGTAACATCGGAAGCGATTTTCTGGATTTGCTCGTAGTCTTTCTGGTCAATGGTGAACAGCAGTTCGTAATCTTCGCCGCCGCTTAATGCCGTGACACTCGGCACGATTTGGAAATCCTTAGCCAAAGCCACAGTCGATGGATCGAGCGGGATTTTTTCTTCATAAAGCTGGCATCCCGTCCCCGACTCTTTGCAAAGGTGTAGTATCTCGGAGGCAAGACCATCAGAGATGTCGATCATGGAAGTCGGTTTCACGCCGAGGTCTTTCAACTCCGCAATGACATCCTTACGAGCTTCAGGCTTCAGTTGGCGTTCCAGCACATAATCAAGGCCATCGAGCTGAGGCTGCATGTTGGGGTTGGCCAAATACTCGGCCTTTTCACGTTCGAGGATGAGCAATCCCATGTAAGCGCCACCCAAATCGCCGCTGACACAGAGAAGGTCGCCCTTCTTGGCTCCGCTGCGATAAACGATGTCGTCATTCTTGGCCATGCCGATAACCGTGACGGAAATAATAAGACCGACTTTGCTGCTTGTGATGTCACCGCCCACCATATCAACTTCATAGCGTTCGCAGGCGAGGCGGATGCCGGCGTACAATTCGTCTAAAGCCTCGGCAGAATAACGGTTGGAAACGCCCAAAGCGACGACAATTTGAGTCGGAGTGCCGTTCATGGCATAAATGTCGGAGAAATTCATTACGGCAGCCTTGTAGCCGAGATGTTTCAACGGCGTATAAGTCATGTCGAAATGGATGCCTTCCACAAGCATGTCGGTGGAAACCAACGTCTTGAAGCCTTCGTGGTCGATGACAGCAGCGTCGTCGCCAACACCTTTCATGCTCGACTTGTTACGCAAAGGAAAATCCGACGTCAGCCTGTCGATAAGGCCAAATTCGCCCAATTCGTCAAGTTCCGTACGTTCGATATCGTTATCTTCTTCCATGGTGATGCAATTTGGATTATCTGCAAAGGTAAAACTTATCATCAAAAAAAGCAGGGCTTATGCTCTGCTTTTTATTGTGGTCCCACTAGGACTTGAACCTAGGACCTACTGATTATGAGTCAGTTGCTCTAACCAACTGC
This sequence comes from uncultured Lentimicrobiaceae bacterium, assembly GCA_964418895.1. GTDB lineage: Bacteria > Bacteroidota > Bacteroidia > Bacteroidales > F082 > Limimorpha. The sequence goes on from CAYQND010000007.1 coordinate 30,079, forward strand.
GCTATAGGACCGCAAAAGCACAAGAAAAAATACCGCAAAAGGAATCTTAACTTGCTTTTTGCGCTGCAAATTTACAATTTTGCACAAAATTACAGCGAATTAATCACCGAAAATGAAGGCAAAAATAAAAAACATCATCTTTGACCTCGGCGGCGTCATTCTGGACATCGAGCCTAGAGCAGTATTCGACGAGCTTGAAAAGACAGGCTTGGAGAGTATTGACAGCATAAACAGCAAGGAGTTTAAAAACCTGACGCGCAAACTGGAAATCGGCATCATCACACCGGAGACGTTCCGCAAGAGGGCGAAAGCCCTACTCGGATTTGAACGCATCACTGACCAGCGCTTCGATTCCATTTGGAACGCCATGCTGCTCGACATTCCGATTGAACGCATCAAGGCTATTGAGAAAGTCAAAAAGCATTATCACATCTACCTGATGAGCAACACAAACCTGATTCACTATGACCTGTTTGTCAGGGATTTGCAACTTCGTTTCGGATACAGCGAGTTCGACGATTTGTTCGAAAAGTCCTATTTCTCTTTCGCCGAGCACATGGCGAAACCCGACCCCGACTTTTACGAATACGTCCTCGACCAGCATGATATGAAGCCGGAAGAGACCTTGTTCATCGACGACACGGCTGAAAACATTGAGATGGCGAAAAAGTTCGGCATGTACACCTATTTGATTAGACGCGACGAACTGGTGCGAAATCTGTTCAACAATGGCGTCCTAAAAGATGGCATCATACCCGAATGATGCCGCTCAGCAGCAATAGTAACGGTCAACATCATCCAGAATGGCGATGACTTCCGCCGAAGTCTCCGCCTGCATCAGACGCATCTTGAAAGGCTTGAAGTTGTCCAGCCCTTTGAAGTAACAAGGCCAATGCTTTCGGATTTCGAAAACTGCCCTCTTTTCATCCTTCCATTCCACTGAACGTTCCAATTGAAGTTTCGCGATGCGCACCCGCTCCGAAACGGAAGGTTGCGACAATGCTTCCCCCGTATCAAGAAAATGACGTATCTGGCTGAATATCCATGGATTGCCATAACAAGCACGTCCTATCATCAGTCCATCGACACCATAAGTATCCTTGTAATATTGGGCTGAAGGACCGTCAACGACATCGCCATTACCGATAATCGGTATTGTCATCCGCGGGTTGTTCTTTACATCGCCAATCAGCGACCAGTCGGCGGGCGCGCTGTATTTGGTGGTGCGCAGGCGACCATGAATGGTCAGTGCCGCAATGCCCACATCCTGCAACTTCTCAGCGATTTCAACAATGTCACGATGGGCGTCATCATAGCCGAGACGCGTCTTGACAGTGACGGGGAGCTTCACCGCCTTCACCACGGCATCGGTGATGGCCACCATTTTCGGGATGTCGTTCATGATGCCAGAGCCGGCGCCTTTTGACGCCACTTTCTTCACCGGACAACCGAAGTTGATGTCAATCACATCAGGGTGAGCCGCCTCGGCACAGCGGGCCGCTTCAACCATAGGTTCTACGGAATTGCCGAAAATCTGAATGCCAAAAGGCCTTTCAAACTCGTTGAAATCCAATTTCCTGACACTTTTCACCACATCGCGGATCAGGCCATCGGCGGAGATGAACTCGGAATACACCATGTCGGCGCCGAACATCTTGCAGACATAACGAAACGGCGGATCGGTGACGTCCTCCATCGGTGCCAGAAACAAAGGGTAATGAGTAAATTCGATATCGGCTATCTTCACCGTTAATGACGATTAGAGCGCAAAGATACAAAAAGCGTATCTTTGTGGCAAAAATACAAAAATGGCCAAAGACGAATACTTCGGGACACTCAAGGAATCAACGGGATTCAGAATACTGATCTATCTTATCTGTCTGCTGGTATGCTCGATGATAGGCGTGGCAGTCACCTTCTTCATCGGGGCTGACAGTGCAATGAAATTGAAAATATCACAGGCCATCAGCTCAACGCTGATCTTCATCGTGCCTCCCGTCATGCTCTATGCCTTCACAAGGACAAAGCCATTACGGGAAATCGGATTCAACAAAATAAGCAACGGATGGCTGCTGCTCGCCGGCATGGTACTGATGTTCATTGCCTTGCCAGTCATCAACCAACTCACCGAATGGAATGAAGGCATGAAACTCGGCAGCGCCTTCTCCAAGTTCGAGGAGATGCTAAAAGCCATGGAAGATGAAGCCGCGCGTTTGACTGAAGAGATGCTTAATGTCACCACCATAGGTGGTCTCATCACCAACCTCGTCGTCATCGCACTCATTCCGGCCATCGGAGAGGAACTGACGTTCAGGTCCGTCCTTCAGCAGTTTCTGGTCAAGGTATGCAAAAACGCCCACGTTGGAATCATCCTCGCCGCAGCCATATTCTCCGCCATACATTTCCAGTTTTACGGATTCCTGCCGAGGATGCTGTTAGGCATCTTCCTTGGCTATTCGTTCTACTGCACCAAGTCCATCTGGACGCCAATCATCATGCACTTCCTCAACAACGGAACCGCCGTGGTGGTCTATTACCTGAATAATAAAGGAATCATCAATGCCGATGCGGACACTTTCGGATCGACTGACAACGTCTGGCTGCTTGTTGGCAGTGCTCTGCTTGTCGTGGCTTTGCTGCTCTTCATGTGGAGAAAAAGGGCAAAAGAATAGGCATCACGTTGTCGCGATGCCCATAAATAATAAAAGGATGCCTTTCGGCATCCTTTTATTGTCATTCAGCAAGCTGAATTAGTTTTCAAGAGCGTTACCTTTCAGTGCGGTGTAACTGATTCTGAAAGCGCCAGCTTTACGAAGCTGCTGTTTCACATCGGTGACAACACCCATTCTGGTCTCTTTGTTGATTTTCAAAGCTGTGGTCATAAGTGGACGGTCAGCTTCTGAACGAGCTTCGCGCTCCTGCATCACCCAGTCGGGAATGTCTTCGGGACGGGCGAACTGGTCGTTAAGCTGGATACGTGATTCGGAACCGAATTTCGCATTACGAGGCGGTCCGATGTAGATGCTGCTCACCAAGGCTTTCTTTTCCAGTTTCTGGATTTCGGAAGCTTTTGGAAGAGCTGTCTTCACCTTAAGCTCGACGTCGCGCATCGAGGTGGTGATCATGAAGAAGAATATCAACATGTAAACGATGTCGGGCAACGAGGATGTGCTCACTTGTGGCACTTCCTTACTACCTTCTTTTCTGAAATTTCCCATATTTTAATCCTCCTTATTTGTTATATTCAACAGGTTCAGCCTCGCTGATACGGATTGGCACCGCTTCATTGATAGCATTGGTCTGTTCTTCTGAAAGCTGATCGAGATGCTTGTGGAAGTGTTTCCACGCAAGGTCTTCCTTCAACTCGTTGAAGGCTTTTGTCAGCTCATTTTGCACACTGATATACATAGCATACGACGTACCTCGGTCGTTTTGCAGAGATATAACGCCTTTGGTAATGAGGATTTCACCGAGAAGGTCGAAACTCTTGGATTCGACTTCAGGTGCCGTCATGTCATTAGGATTAGGCGTCATGAATTGCTTGGCTTCATCCTTGAGCAACGAAATGTCACAAGGACGGCCATTGACCAAAAGTCGGTCGTTTTTGTTTACCAAAACATCCATCACGTTTCTTTCCTTGACTTTCACATCTTCGATGTTTTGCTGCACCGGAGGAGGCAGACGACGGGTGATACCGTAGTCGACGTCCATGGATGTGGTCATCAGGAAGAAACACAATAGCAAGAATGCTATGTCAGCCTGCGAACTCGAGTTTATTTCTGGAACTTTCCTGGCCATGATTAGATGTTTTTATTTCCCTGATCTTATTACTGAATAAAGGATTACTAGAATGCTTGCTACAAGAGTGACATAGAAGAAATTCAGGCCGAATTCCACCCAACCATTTGTGCTGGCTGAATAGGAAATCTCACCTTCTTCGTAAGGTACTTTGAAGGCACCTCTCGACATGATGTAGGCTACAATACCGATAATAACGATGGCGCCAAGAGCAATTAGAATTTTCTTCAGGTTCGGTTTCTTTACGAAAGAGCTGAAGATTGGCATTGCGAAAGCACAGATGACACCGATAATAATCATGATGTAGCCCCAATTCAGGATCAATGACGTGCGCGTATCGCTATGGAGATTGAAGTAAAAGAATACTGCAATGCCCACAGTGATGATTGCCAACACGGCAAAAACCCATTTTCCGATATTTGAAAGCTTACCGTTCATGATTGTTTTTATTTTTTGCTATTGTATTTGACGAGAATATCCATGAAGGAAATGGAAGCATTTTCCATATCGCTTGTGATGGATTCAATCTTGTTAACGATTAAATTGAAGAATATCTGCAGGATGATAGCAGCGATAAGACCGAAGACGGTGGTCAACAGAGCGACTTTCATACCTGAAGCAACGATGGTAGGGCTCATATCACCAGCAGCGGCGATATTATCAAAAGCCTGGACCATACCGACGACAGTACCCATGAATCCGAACATAGGAGCCAAGCTGATGCACAAGCCGATCCAGCTGATGCCAGTTTCGAGTTTGCCAGCGGCGACAGAGCCGTAAGAAACAAGTGACTTCTCGACTTCATCAAGAGTCTGGCCATCCTGATAACGGATCAAGCCTTGGGTGAAGATGCTAGCGACAGGACCGCGTGTGTTCTTGCAAAGGTCTTTTGCACCTTCCACATCGCCTGCAGCCATCTTGTCTTCGATGCCTTTGAGGAGCTTTTCGGAGTTGGCGGTAGCCATTGTAAGATAAATAATTCTTTCGATGGAAATTGCCATACCAAGCAAGAGGATGATCAAAATGATGCTCATGAATCCAGGACCACCATCGATAAACTGTTTCTTGATCACTTCACGGAACGTGGTAGGGCCTTGGTCGGCCGTCATGTCTGTGGTTTCGGCTTCCGGCTCAACGGCGGCAACAGCCTGAGTGGAATCAGTCTGAGTAGAATCCGTGGCAACAGCCTGTGCAGCTGCCGGTGCGGTTTGCTGCTCTGTCTGAGCAACGACTAGATTGCTGATGCCAAATGTCATAAAACCAGCAATCGCGAGTAAAGCAATTAATTTTTTCATAGTTGAAATGATGATTTGATTACTACTTCTTTTTTCTATTTGTTTAATTGTTATTTGTAAATCATTCCAGCGGAGAGGGCGGGATTCGAACCCGCGATACCCTTTTGAAGTATACACACTTTCCAGGCGTGCTCCTTAAACCACTCGGACACCTCTCCTACACATATCTTTCCCTACCCCAATTAATCGATGCCAAAAGTACATATTTTTTTCTTTCAGCATGAATTTCTTTTTTCAACATTTTGCATTTTTTCCTTCTTTTCTTTCTCATCGGCAAGAATGAAGGCAAACTGCACGCTGATAATTAAACATTTATGAATAAAAACGGGTGCAGCACAGCGGCAATGTTTTTATGAAAAAAAGGAACAGATTATCCTCTTCATAACGTCATCTCGCCACGAATGGAGGTCTGCAACAGCTGAATCACTTCGTCGTGATGAAAGCCTTCACCGATGAGGTACATCAGTTTGGCGACAGCCGACTCCGTTGTCATGTCGTGTCCGCTGACGACACCGATGCGAGCCATGTCAAGACTGGTCTCGTAACGTCCCATTTCCACCGAACCCGATTTGCACTGCGTGATGTTCAAGATGATGAGCCCTCTGTCGATGGCTTCCTTCAACGATTCCAGAAACCACGGTGCCGTGGTGGCGTTGCCCGAACCAAAAGTCTCAAGGACAAGAGCCTTCAACTCGGTCATCTTCAATATATTACGCACAAAATCAACGGAAATGCCAGGGAAAAGCTTCAGTATCCCTATGTTTCTGTCGAGATTGGTGTGCACCTTCAGTTTCTTGAAATTCGGCTTCAGGATCTTCTCCTTGTTATACTTGATGTGAACGCCGACCTCGGCGAGACTCGGGAAGTTGCCTGAAGCAAAAGCGTTGAAATTCTCGGCGTTGAACTTCGTGGTGCGATTACCGCGCATCAGCTGGTTTTGGAAAAAGATGCTCACCTCAGGAACGATGGCGGTATCCTCTTCCTTGGCGGCGGCAATCTCTATGGCGGCAAGGAAGTTCTCGCGGCCATCGGTGCGCACGACGCCCATTGGCAACTGCGACCCCGTGAACACGACCGGCTTGTTGAGATTCTCAAGCATGAAGCTCAACGCCGAAGCGGAATACGCCATGGTGTCAGAGCCATGAAGCACCACGAAGCCGTCGTACTGCTCATAGTTTTCAGCAATCTTGTCGGCCAGACGAACCCAAAACTCTGGCTGCATGTTCGACGAGTCAATCAGCGGGTTGAAGGAATAGAAGTCGATCTGATAGCCGAAGTTCCTGAGCACAGGCAGATGGCTGTAGATGTTGTCGAAGTCGAACGGGACAAGGGCTCCCGTCTTGGGATCCTGCATCATTCCAATGGTTCCGCCGGTGTACAGCACCAATATTGAAGTTTCTTCACTTTTTATCATTTCTGCAATCGTTATTTGTTGTATCTATAAACAAAACAAGCGTTTAGCGTTCTCTGTTGTGGCATCGGCAAGGTTTTCCAAACCGATTTGAAGGATGTCGGCAATTCTCGCCGCCGTGTCGGGCAAGAATGAAGGTTCGTTACGTTTTCCGCGATGCGGAACGGGAGAAAGATAGGGCGCATCGGTCTCCAAGACGATTCTGTCGAGAGGCAGTTCCGGCAGGAAGTCACTGATATGACAATTCTTATAGGTGACGACGCCACCCAAACCCAAATGAAAGCCGAGACCGAGATAAGCCTTGGCTTCATCCAGTGTCCCGTTAAAACAATGCATCACGCCTTTCAGCCTTCCGTCCTGATATTTTTCAAGCATGCCTGCTGTTTTTTCAAACGCATTCCTCGAATGGATGGAAACCGGCAAACCAAGCTGCTTGGCCCAATCGAGCTGTGTCGCGAAGGCATCTTGTTGCTGCTTCTCAAAACTTGTGTCCCAATAGAAGTCAAGGCCAATCTCGCCAACACCGGCACAAGTTCCAGCTTCAAGCTCTTTCTCCATCACGTCAAGCTCCTTGCGATAGTCGGCACCGACTTCCTCAGGCTGCAGTCCCATCATGACACGAAACAGGTCGGGACGGGCAAGGGCAACAGCACGCATAGGCGCAATGGAAGCAACGTTGATGTTCGGAAGCATCATCATCACAACGCCTTTGGCAAGGGCACGTTCAATGACGGCCGGCCTGTCAAGGTCGAACTCTTCAGAATAGATGTGCGTATGCGTGTCGATCAGGTTCATTGCGGTCAATACAAGAAGTCATCATAAGGATAACGCAACGCGTGCATATCCCGTATTTCCTTATATAATAAACTCCTGAACTCCTGATAGTTGTCTTTATTTTTGGCAGAGATGAAGATGCATGGTGAATTGGCCTTCGCCATCCAGCTGTCCTTCAAATCTCCGTATGAAATGTTCCTTTTTGTTCCAGGCGTCAGATCGTCGGCGTCCTTTTCGTCCCACGTGTAGGCGTCAATCTTGTTGAAGACCATGATGATCTTCTTGTCGATGGCGCCGATTTCAGACAAGGTCTGATTGACGATGTCTATCTGGGATTCAAAATCAGGATGCGAAATGTCAACTACATGAAGCAGGATGTCCGATTCGCGCACTTCATCCAGAGTGGACTTGAAGGATTCCACAAGGTTGTGCGGCAGTTTCCTGATGAATCCGACAGTGTCAGATAGCAGGAAAGGCAGATTATCGACAACCACCTTGCGCACCGTGGTGTCCAGCGTGGCGAAAAGCTTGTTTTCGGTATAGACGTCCGACTTGCTGAGCAGATTCATGATAGTGGATTTACCCACATTGGTATAGCCTACCAGCGCGACGCGCACCAGTTTGCCGCGATTCTTGCGTTGCACGGTGTTCTGCATATCGATTTCCTGAAGCTTCTTCTTCAGATTCGCTATGCGTTCCAAAATAAGGCGGCGGTCCGTCTCAATCTGTGTCTCACCAGGGCCACGCATTCCGATGCCGCCTCTTTGGCGCTCAAGGTGAGTCCACATACGCGTCAAGCGGGGCAACAGATACTGGTATTGCGCCAGTTCCACTTGTGCCTTGGCGTAAGCGGTACGGGCGTTGTTGGCAAAGATGTCAAGGATGAGGCTGGTACGGTCAAGGATGCGACATTCAAGCGCGTTTTCAAGATTCCTGATCTGTGTCGCGCTCAACTCGTCATCAATGACGGCGAGATCGATGCTCTCGGCCTTGACGTACTGATGAATCTCTTCAAGCTTTCCAGAGCCGACATAGGTCACGCTGCTGGGCTTGTCCATGGCCTGAACGAAGCGGGCCACGGGAATACCTCCCGCCGTTTCAAGAAGAAACGACAACTCATCGAGATACTCTTCGGTACGTTCGCGGCTCTGTTCTCGGGTGGAGACGGCAACAAGAATCGCCCTCTCTGGTATTTTATCGTAACTTATTGGTTCTGCCATTTATCAGTATGAATAATTGAAATCCTTTATCACACGGCCTCCTTGACCTTCTCAGCATTATTGCGGCAACTTCTTCCTCTGTTCAAACATGACGGTATGAATAATGCCGGACAACGCATCTTTCTTATCATTTTCGAGACCACATTATCAACCTGCAAAAATACGCAAAAAACAAAAGCGCCCGATAAGGGGCGCTAATGGACTGAGAAAATGAGAAATATCACAGTTTTCCCTTCACCATACGGAGTGTCAGACACGACGTGATGAAATAGAAGCCGGTCTGAATCCATAAGGCAAGATACTGTATGTGCATTTGCGACAAGGAAGCGCCCATCGTGTTGATTCCGATATAGCCTTGTATTCCGAACGTTGACGGAAACAGATATGCAAACGAACGCCAGAACAGTGGCATGTTGGCGGTAGGCCACGAAAATCCTGAAAGGAACAACAGAATTATGGTGAACGGCGCAAACATGATAAGGCTGATCTCCCTATTGCGGATGAACGATCCGATAGTCATCGAGAAGAAAATGGCAGCCAAAATGAAAGGCACCATGAAACTTGCCAATGTGGCGAAGTTACCTGTATGCGGAAGGTTGAACACTTTCGGCATCAACATCAAGCTATAGAATGCAAGGCCGGCATAGATGACGAAATAGGCGAGCGCACGGCCTATCACAACACGGTACGTGTCGTGACTCGTGATATTCTGAGGGATGTAGTGCTTTCCTTCCTCGTACGCGGTGCCGCACATCATGCATACGCCGAAGAACAAGGTCTGGTGCAGGATGAGAATCAGCACGCAAGGCAGCAGGAAACTGCTGAATCCATCGGACGGCGAGAACATGGTGACTTCCTCGCTGGTAATGTCCTCAACAAGCTGCGACGCCGATTCGTCAACGATGCCCAAGGCGTTATAGCGTCGGAGTTCGATGTTGCGCATCTCGTCAAGCATCACATAATTCGCCCCCATATATACGGCACGATAATACAGGAAACTGCTCATGTCGCAGTACAGGGACACATAAGCCTGATCCAAACTGGCCAATTTGTTGTCATAATCGTTCGGGAAATAGACTATTCCGTTGATTCTATGATGTTTGAACAGTTGTTTGGCCTCCTCCATCGAAGCGCAATGATACATGACTTTCACTTCAGGAGTGGCGTCGAGTTTCTGTATGAAACGTCGGCTATCGGCCGAATGGTCGAGATCAACCACGGCGACTGGGACATCCGTCAGGTTTTCTTTGCCATAGATGTAGCTGTAAAGAATGGGATACACCAGTCCGGCAAGGAAAAAGATGATGATGATGCCTTTATCGGAGAAAATCCTTTGAAGCTCAATGCAGAACACGAACCACGTGTCCTTCAAGATGTTTTTTATATTAGTCCAATTCATCTCATTGCTTATTTTCGTGGGAGATTCTGGTAAATCAAGGCTTTGTTGAGCCGCCGTATGACGGTGAACGGAAGCAGACAGAACAACGCGATAATCATCAGATATCCGATGGTCTCGTTTGGCGTGCAACCGAGCAGCGACACATCCGCTGTGAACAGATAAAACTGCCTTAGCGGAAAGAGCCAGCTCAGCCCTTGCAATGCCGGTGTCATGGCACTGACAGGAAATGTGAATCCCGACATGGTGACAGCCAGAATGCCATACAGCGTGGAATAGCACACTGCATCACGCAAAACCGGCGTTATTCCGATAAGAAAGATGCCAATGGCCTGCATGCTAATGATATACAGCAGATAACCAATCATATAGTACCCGAGATTGCCGTTCATTGGATAATGCATCCAAAGATACATGCACGACAGTCCCGCCAAGCCCAGAAGCATGTATAAGATGGTGTATGGCAGCAATTTGCCGAACAACGCCGTCCTTATCGATCCTCCCGCTGCGTCAAGCCACTCGTGCGATGTTGCGTCTTTCAGTTCAATTCCGATTGCGTAGGTCGTTGTAAGCAGGATGATAAGTCCCAAGATACCTGGAAATATCGTGGTCAGCAGATAGATGGGATAGTTGGCGTAAGGATTGCCGATAAAATGGCTGTCTATCACGACAGGCTGGATGATGCCCATGATTTCTCTCTCATTCTTGCCTTTGGCGCGAAGCAGTTCGCGTTGTACGGCAGCCGGAGCAAGATTGGTCAGCGTCATCAGTTCCTTCATGCTTAAAGTGCCGCCAAGCAGATAGCCCTGATTGACGTAATAAGAGAGATGCGGGCGACGAAATTCCAGAATCTCCTTATATGTGTCTTCGGGAATCACGAGGAAAGAGAAAATCTTGCCTCGCTGCATGGCGTCGCGGGCTTCGCCGAAACTCTCGTAGTATCCGGTGACTTTGACATCGGGCATGGCGTCAACTTCCCTGATGATGCGGCGCGAGATCGTCGATTTGTCAAGATCGACAACGCCGATGGAAAGGTTTTCGGGCACCCCTTCCCGCATCAAGGTGAAGAAGAACACGTATATCAGCGTCATCGTCCCCACGGTGGACAAGAGATACAGAGGACGGCTAAAGATACGCGTCAGTTCCCGAATCACGACCGATTTGAAGTTGTTGTAGATCATCACGGATTATTTATCGACGATAATCACGGTCATGCCTGGCCTCAGACTCGGGATGTCCTCCATCGGCACCGCCTTGACCTCGAAAGTCTTGGCGTCGAACTTCGCCGTCGTCTTGGTAGCACGCCAAGTGGCGTACGACATCATGGCTTTGATGAAGGTCACGCGGGCCTCATAGGTCTGGTCACCCAAGGCAGGCACCTGAACCTTGATAATTCTGTCCACGGTAATGTCTTTCAAAAGATCCTCACGGATGTTGAATGTCAGCCACATGTCGTTGAGATCGACAATGGACATGACGGGAGATCCCGTGCCAATCAGCTCGCCGGTTTTGGGGAAACACTCCTCCACTTCGCCATCGACAGGAGAACGAAGGTAAATCTCATCGAGATAGGATTCCACCTCATCCACAGCGCCTTCGGCTCTTTCAACGAGGGCCTGAGCCGCCATGATGTCTTCTTTCTGCGCGCCATTGACGGCCATGTCGTATTGCGTTTTCGCCGCATTCGCCGTAGCAACGGCAGCCTGGTACTGGGCTTCGACTTCATCACGTTTCTGGGCCGACACGACTTTCTTGTCATACAAAGCCTGCACCCTGTCGAATGACTTCTTGGTGATGTCTTCTCCCACCAAGGCTTTTTGCCACATATCGTACGCTCCGGCTATCTGTTCCTTGCGGGCGCCGTGTATCGCCTTGCTGTTCTGAGCCTGGGCAGCCTTACGTGCTGCTGTTGCCTGCTCGAGTTTGGCCTGAATCTCAGGGCTGTTGATGAACACAACGGTATCGCCCTTAGTCACGTGATCGCCTTCCTGGAAATAGTACTTCTCGATACGTCCAGGCAATTTGCCCGAAACACGATATTCGGTGGCTTCGGCCTCGCCAGTAATGATTTCAGGTTCGGGTTTGGCAACGAAAATGCCAATCATCATGACGATGATAACCACGATGCCAGTGACGATAAGGCCACTGAACAAATTCAACTTTTTTCTTTTTTCTGAGTCCATTGTTACTATTATTTCAAAGTTATTCAACTATTCTTTTCCCCATTGCCTGTTTCAGATAAAGCGAGCAAAGCTTCACGTCGATTTCGGCGTCTATCAGTTCGCTCTTGGCCTGCTGCCATGCTGTCTGCGCTCCCATCAGATCCGTGAGTTCAGCCATGCCTTCGTTATACGCTTCATTGGCGAATCTCAGGTTTTCCTCAGCGTTCTGGATGCTGCTCTCAGCTTGTTCGTAACGGCGATGGGCTTCCTTCAACCTCTGATTGACTTGGTTGACCTGCAGTTCTATCATTTGCTGGGCTTCCTCAATCTGATACTGGACCTCGTTTTGCTTTGACTTGGCCAATTTCATCGAATGGAAACTCTCGGGATGGGCAATAGGCACATTGAGCACCAGACCTCCGTAGAACATGCCTCCGAAGGTATTGCTGAAACCATCAAACAAATTGGGATTGGAGACCATGTATCCGCCGTTGGCGACGAGGTTAGGCATGAACGTGGAACGCGCCACCTTCACTCCATCGTCACTCATGCGTGCCGCCTGCTGGAGCATCTTCATCTCCGTACGCGATTCCAGAACAGATGACATGTCGATGTCACGCTGCTGCAAATCGCCTATCAGGCTCAGATCCGAATCTTCCAACACGAAATCCTTGTCGAGATCCATGCCACAAAGCTGTGCCAATGCCATCTTCGATAGGGAAAGGCCGTTTTCGGCTTTGGTAAGCGCCATCTGGGCTTCGTTGCGTTTCACCTGAACCTTCAGATAATCGCTCCGGGTGGCCACACCGACATCCACCATCTGGTTGACCTGATAATCAAGCGTGTCGAGCAACTCGCAATATTGTTTTGCCAGTTTGTACTTGGCCTCTACCGACACCACACGCCAGTAATACTCGTCAACCTGGACAAGTATGTCCTGAGTCTCCTTGTCATTCTTCAGATTCTGCAATTCCGAATTGGCGGAAGCCACGTCATACAACGCGACAATCTTGCCGCCCATAAAGACGGGTTGCGTGAACGATACGGCGCCAGCATAAACGGCACGCGTGTCGGTCTTGAATGAATCGGTGATGTCCTGACCAATACCATTAATCCTTCCCGTTATGTCCTGAACATAAGATGTGTGCGCCAGATAGTTCGCAATAGGACCATTGCCAAGGTCATTGACAATCTGGTTGGTGAGATTAGTACCCATGTTGTTCAGCTGATTCTGCTGGTCGTTGCTCAGCAGCGACACTTCTTTCTCCGACCATAACGATGTGCCGTTGGCGGAAACTTTAGGGAAAAACTGGTCTAAAGCGATCTTCTTCATCTCATCAGCCTGAACTTGTTTCTCCTTCGAAACCAATACATTCTTGTTGGCTTTCAATGCCTGTTCGTGACATTGTTCGAGCGACAGCCTTTCCTGTGCAACGGATGTGACGCTCAGTCCCATCACCAGCATGGCCATTACTGCCTCTGTTTTCATCTTATTGTTCATCACTTGTTAAATTATGTATCAATGTATAAAAAGACAGGCAGAATTAGACAAAAACTATACAATTTTATTGCATTGTCCCCATTTTATTAGAATTATTTCGACCATTTGGACAAAAATTGTTTAAAAACTTGCACAACTGCATGACAAAACTGACATAACAGACAACAAATTGTCATGGAAAAAGGGGAATGATGAAGAAATTAATGACAGATATTCGACAAAATGACTATTTTTGTCATGCAATTTTGATGAAATGACACGAAAATTAGATAAAATGGAAAAATCGGGAAATCAGATTTCCGATATCGAGACCTTGCTGAGTCAAATAAAAGAACACGGCAAGCAACAAAGCACCGGTTTCATCAGCAACCGCATCGCACTGCTTGACGACATCAGCTTCGAGAAATTCCAGAACTACAACAGAGTCAACATGTTCACCTTCGCATTGTGCACTGCCGGACGATGCAACGTCAACATCAACTTCAGGGAATATGAAGCCGAGGCCGGCTCTCTGTTCATCACCATGCCCAACCAGTTCTTCCAAATCAAGGAATGCAGCGAGGACTGCAACGGCAAGGTGATTGTCCTTGCCAACGAAGTCGCTGAAGAGTCGATGGTGAAGGTGGCCGACATGCTCGACCTGTTCTTCTATGTGCGCAACAATCCCAAGGTTCAGCTGTCGAAGAAAGAGGTGGACATGATCCTTCAGTACGACGAGTCCTTGTCGCCCAAGATGAAAGACCATGACAACTTCTACAGCGAGGAAATCTCCCGACATCTTCTCATCGCACTGTTTTTCGACATGTGCAACATTTACAAGCACAAGCTTCTGAACGAGAAGACTCCCAAGAGCCGCCAAGATGTGATTTTCGAACAATTCTTCTACGACCTTTCCTTGCATTTCAAGCAGGAACACGGAACGGAATATTATGCGAGCAAGATCGGCATCACGCCGAAATACCTCTCGGCCATATCCATGAAGGTGTCGGGACAATTTGCGTCCGACTGGATTCACGAGTTCCTAATCGCCGAAGCCAAGGTCTTGCTGAAAAGCACCGACATGACCATGATGGAGATTTCCAACGAGCTGTCGTTCCCCAACCAGTCTTATTTCGGGAGGTTCTTTCTGAAACACACAGGTGAGACACCAAGATCTTACCGTTTCAAGACAGCACAAACCAACGGCTGAGCCATTCCGTTTGTTCGTTTTCGGTAAAAAACAAAGGAGCCTGTCCGCGGACAGGCTCCAGAATTAAATTTCAGAACGGCAACCGTGTTCAGATCTTGATGTCGTCGCCGTTAGCGTTCTGAAAATTATACTGCAAGGCATGGAAATTGGAAACAGATTTCACTTTAAAGAATTTTCTGTATTTCCGCATCCATTTGACCCTTATTGAAAACAGGCCCTTCGTAAGGTAAGCGTATATGAAGGGATGTACCTGCAGCGTGATGTTGTTTTCGTTTTGATCAAGCAGGAGGTATTTGAGGTTGTTTTCAATGTCGTCGATAAAAAGGATGGCAGGGCGTATTTTGCCTTCGCCGTCGCAGACAGGACATTTCTCCTGCACCTGCACTTCCGTGGCGGGGCGCACACGTTGGCGGGTGATTTGGATCAGTCCGAATTTGGTGGCTGGGAGGATGGTGTGTTTGGCGCGGTCGCGTGCCATTTCCTCGGTGAGCTTGTCAAATAGTTGCTTGCGATGTGCGGCTTCACGCATATCGATGAAGTCGATGACGATGATGCCGCCCATGTCGCGCAGCCGCAGCTGGCGCGCTATTTCCTTGGCGGCCTCGATGTTGACAACGATGGCGTTTTCTTCCTGCGTGTTTTCCTTATTGACGCGGTGGCCGCTGTTGACGTCGATGACGTGCATGGCCTCGGTGTGTTCAATGATGAGGTAAACACCGTTTCTGATGGTAACCACTTTCCCGAAAAGACCTTTGATCTGCTTATCAACGCCAAAAGCCTCGAAAACAGGCTCTTTGCCTTTGTAAAGCTTGACGATGTCAGCCTTTTGAGGAGCTATGGTCAGGATGTAACTCCGGATTTCTTCAAAAAGAGAGTCGTCGTCAACATGAATGTTGTTGAACGACTCGTTCAGCAAATCGCGCAGCATGACGGAGGTCTGATCCATCTCGCTGACCATTCTGCCTATGGAAGTCTTTTTCTTTATCTCGCTGATGCAGCGTTCCCATTTTTCGATGAGGGATTTCAGGTCTGCGTCGAGGTCGGCCACTTTTTTGTTTTCGGCCACCGTACGGATAATGACGCCATAGTTGTTTGGCTTGATGCTTTGGATCAGTCGCTTAAGGCGATTTCTTTCTTCGCCACTGCGGATTTTCTGTGATACCGAAATGCGGTTGGAGAATGGAACAAGGACAAGATAGCGGCCTGCGAATGAAATCTCGGTCGATATCCTTGGTCCCTTTGTAGAGATCGGCTCCTTGGCAATCTGAACAGGGATGAGGTCGCCGACGTTGAGCAAGGAAGAAATCTTCCCGCTTTTGTCGATGTCGGGCTCACATTTGAATTTGTCCATGGTGAGTCCTCTGCCCGATTCGGACAGTGCCGCGTTCTTGAACTTGATCAATGAACGGATCTGAGGACCAAGGTCGAAATAATGCAAGAAAGCCTCCTTCTCATAGCCTACATCGACAAACGCCGCGTTGAGGCCTGCGAGGATTTTCTTGACACGTCCGAGATAGACGTCTCCGACAGCAAACTGGTTGTTGGTTTTCTCTTTATGGAGTTCTACGAGAACCTTGTCTTCCAACAGAGCGATGTCAACCTCCGAAGCCCGCGAACTGATGACCAGCTCGCGCTCCACTGTCTTCTGTTCGTTGTGATGCTCTTCAGACATTCAGGATTACTTTGGGGTTAACGATCAACTTGTAATTATAAACAATAACACAACATTGTACTGAAAAAGGCAATGCTGTGTTATTGGGGTTAGACTTCAAAAAGAAGAAACTTATTTCTTCTTATGTCTGTCCTTTCTCAAACGCTTCTTGCGTTTGTGCGTGGACATTTTATGTCTTTTGTGTTTTTTACCGTTTGGCATTGTATGATAATTTATTGATTTCCAACTATCATTTAACCACGTTCAGAAAAGTCTTAGCGGGTTTGAAAGCAGGGATTTTGTGAGCGGGGATGGTGATGGAAACATTCTTGGAGATGTTTCTTCCAGTCTTTTCAGCTCTTTTCTTAATGATAAAACTGCCAAAACCTCTGAGATAAATGTTCTCGTCCTTGGCCATGTGGTTCTTCACGGTTTCCATGAAATTCTCAACGACGCTCTGGACGGCACCTTTTTCAATACCTGTCTTGCTGGCAATTTCTGCAACGATTTCTGCTTTTGTCATTTCTTTACTATTTAATGATGATTAGTATTTTGTTTGTTGTAATTTTGCGGCAAAGGTATAAACATTTTTTGTTTCAGTGCAATTATTCTCACTTTTTTTTCATCTACCTTATTAAGAATAAACGATTTCGCAAACGATGGCAACAATTCAGACAGCGTTATACAGTTGGTATGAAAGTCACAAGAGAAAGTTGCCTTGGAGGTCCGAAAACACGCCCTATCATGTCTGGCTGTCCGAAATCATCCTTCAGCAAACACGTGTTGAACAAGGTCTGGAATACTACGACCGTTTCATCGCCAGATGGCCAAGGCTTGAAGACCTCGCCGCAGCGTCGGAAGAAGATGTGCTGAAGATGTGGCAAGGTCTTGGCTATTACACGAGAGCCCGCAACTTGCTGGCATGCGCCAGAGAAGTTTCGGAAAAGTACCACGGCGCATTCCCCGCGGATTATTCAAAACTCGTCAAACTCAAAGGCATTGGAGGCTACACGGCAGCCGCCGTGGCGTCCATCGCCTTCGACCTGCCCCACCCAGTTGTTGACGGCAACGTCTTCCGCGTCATCGCGCGCCTCAAAGACATCGACATTCCCATCGACAGCAAGAAAGGCGCCGACGCTTTCCACGCCCTTGCCGAGAGCCTGCTCGACAGAAGCCAGCCCGGCATGCACAACCAAGCCATGATGGAATTCGGCGCCTTGCAGTGTGTGCCGAAAAATCCCGACTGCCAAGCCTGCCCGCTCAAGCAACACTGCTTGGCCTTTGCAAGAGGCACCGTCGAGCAGCGGCCCGTCAAGGCTCAAAAAGCGAAAACACGCATCCGCCATTTCAACTATCTGATTTTCGAATCGGAGCAGGACGGAAGAAAATGCCTTCACCGCCGTACCGGAAAAGACATCTGGAAAAACCTCTACGACTTCCCGCTCATCGAAAGCGACATGGAAATGAACGCCGAGCAGGTTACACAAACCGCAGCATTCCAAGAGATGATAGGCGGTCACCGCCATACCATTACGGACGTTTCCGGACGCTTCCAGCACAAACTGACACATCAAACCATCATCGCACAATTCATCAGAATAAAACTTTTTGAAGACCTAAGCGTCATTAATGGAAAAGATTTACTTTTGGCGGATGAAAAGGATATGGACAAGTTCCCTGTCCCCCGTTTAATCGATTTATACTTAAACAATTAAAACAAGCACTAATGGCAAGTCTAAACAAAGTGATCCTTATCGGACGTTTAGGAAAAGATCCCGAAATCACGACATTTGAAAATGGTAATAAAAAGGTGTCGGCAACTTTGGCGACCTCGGAACGCTATCGCGACCGCGAAAATAACTGGGTTGAACAAACCGAATGGCACAACGTCATCATTTTCGGCAACCTTGCAAACGACATCGCCGAAAAACGCAGAAACTACTGCAAAGGCGACCTGATGTATGTCGAAGGCAAACTCAGAACACGCCAATACGTTGACAGTCAAGGAAACAACAGATATGTGACCGAGGTATCGGCCGACAAGATGATGCAACTCTCACCCGGCAAGGTGAACCAGATTTCATCGAACACGGCAAACTATGCGCCATCAGATCAAAGTTACGTGCAGAACTACCCTGCAAGCGATCCTAACTCTGCTTCCGACAACGACAGTCCGCTCTCTGATTCTCAACAAAACGGCGGTGATCTTCCGTTTTAAGTCGTAAAATACAGATTATCAGACAAAAGCATCAGGAGTAACCCTGATGCTTTTCTTTTTCCCTGACATTGAAAACGAATAAAAAAAGGAAAACCGCAGGGTGTTATCCATATATTTTATACTTTTGCAGCGCTAAACAAAACAACTATTATTCGTGGAAACACCTGACCCTGACCCTGAGCCTTATACGGAACTCTTATCCGTCATCATTAATAGTTTTTTCATCGGAATTTCATTGAACGTCATCATAGGGCTGATTGTCCTGTGTCTGTTGCTTATTGCGTCAGCGCTCATCTCAGGCAGCGAGACGGCCTATTTCTCGTTGCAGCCTGCCGACCTTGAAAAACTTGGGTCGAGGAGCGACACCAAGAGTCGCCTCGCCATGCAGTTGCGCGAAAAGCCCAAATCGCTTCTCGCCACCATCCTCATCAGCAACAACTTCGTCAATGTCACCATCACGCTGCTCTCGACATACATCATCAGCAAGATGTTCGACATGGAGCACTATCCTGTGGCGGCCTTCATCATGGAAGTCATCGTGGTGACCTCTCTGATTCTCATCATCGGTGAAATCACGCCAAAGATATTTGCGAGCAAACGCCCCATCAAGATGGCACGTTTCATGGCGAAACCCTTGCAATTCCTCATCGGCTTCTTCAGGCCGCTGAGTTATTTGCTGATCAACACGACATCCTTCATGGACAAGCGTTTGGAGAAGAAAAAAGGCGACCTCTCCATGGACGACCTTTCGACGGCAGTGGCGATTGCCACAGACGAATCCACGCCCATCGACGAGAAGAACATGCTGAAAAGCATCGCCTCCTTCAGCGAAAAAGAAGTCAGCAGCGTCATGCGTCCCCGTGTGGAAATCGTGGGAATCGAACACGAAATGCCCTTCGACGAGATGCTGGCTATGACGATACAGAGCGGATTTTCAAGGATACCGGTCTATAAGGAAACCTTGGACAGCGTTTCGGGCATCCTTTATGTGAAAGACTTGCTCCCCTATCTGGACAGCGAATCGTTCGATTGGCAGAAACTCATCCGCCCAGCGTTCTTTGTCCCTGAAAACCGCAGGATCAACGACCTGTTCCAAGACTTCCGCGAAAAGAAAATACACATTGCCATCGTTGTGGACGAGTACGGCGGCACATCTGGACTTATCACCATGGAGGACGTCATCGAAGAGATCGTAGGCGAAATAAACGACGAATTCGACAAAGAAGTCCAGGAACAGCATTACACGAAACTCGACGACGACACCTATCTCTTCAAGGCCCAGACAAGCATAGTTGATTTCTGCAAAGTGTTCAGCGTCAGTGAGAACTACTTCGAGCCCATGCAAGGCGAAGCCGACACACTGGCGGGACTCATTCTTGAAATCGAAGGTAGGATACCCGAGGTCGGTTTCAAGTTCGACTTCGAGAATTTCAACTTCGAAATCAGCAGCGCCGACAGCAAGATGATAAAGAAAATCAAAGTCGTGTATCATAATCCCGATGCCTGAGCGTTATTGCCATGATGAAAAACACAGCAATAGTCATAGCATTCCTTGCCACCGTCATGATGGCGTCGTGCGGCCACGAAAGCAACAGCCTGCCAAAGCCAAGAGGCTATTTCCGCATCGATTTGCCCGAAAAAGGCTACACGAGGCTCGACTCGATGGAGCATTACAGTTTCGAATATCCGCAATATGCAACCATCACCAACGACTCGTACTCACCCGACGAGAAAGACTGGATCAATGTGGAATTCCCTGCCTTCAAGGGATCGCTGCACCTGACATACAAAAAAGTGAACGGCAACCTTGGCGATTATCTTGAAGACGAGCACGCCATGCTTGTCAAGCATCTCCAGAAATCGAGCGGCATCAGCGACAGCCTGATTGTCAACGACGAGAATCATGTGTATGGCATGCTCACCAAATTGGAAGGCAAAGGAGTGGCGACGCCGCTACAGTTCTACCTTACCGACAGCGTCTCCAATTTCGTCAGAGGCGCGCTGTATTTCAACTTCCTGCCCAACAACGACTCACTTCAACCTGTCATAGACTACATCCAGGAAGATGTGAATCACCTCATCAGCACTTTCGAATGGAAGTGAGGCTCTGACGCCTTGTGGCGGCAGGCCAAAACCAGCACCTTTCACAGCTTCTCTACTTCGCCGAAAGTTTCCGACTGAGAACGAGCGAAGAGAAAAGTCACTTTTTTTCATGCTTTTTTCAAGAAAAAAAACTAATTTCGCCGCGCAAACCATCATACGATTACTCGAATGTAGGCACAAAACAGTCCATAATTCTAAATAAGGAAAGGGGGGAAAAGATGATAAACAGTCTTAAGATTGGCGAGTTGACATGGCGTCACTTGAACAATCCAACTGAAGAAGATTTCGAATTTCTGAAAGACAAGTTTCACTTTCACCCTCTCGACATTGAGGACTGCAAATCTGTGAACCAGAGGCCTAAAATCGACATTTACGACGATTACTATTTCCTTATCCTTCATTTTCCAAACTTCGACCGTCAGAACAAGTTCGTGAAAATCAAGGAGGTGAAGATGTTTTGGGGCAAAGATTACATCATCTCCATCGAGAAAAACCCTTGGGGCGTCACGCAGCTCTTCAACGAATACGAGGAACGCATCCAGAACAACGAAGACGTCAACATCAAGAACTCCGATATCCTCCTCTACCGCATCCTTGAAAAACTGATGACCGAATCCGTCTATCTGCTCCGCAAAGTTGGACTTGACGTGGAACTCATCAACCGCGAGCTGCTGCAAGCCAAACAAGTGAAAATCATCGAAAGGATTTCGGTGACACGGAAGAACCTGATTCTTATCAACACCATTTTCAAGCCACAGCTGAAGATGTTCCACTTGTTCGAAGTTGGAAAAATCACCGGCTTCACCGAAGACGTGGAGTACATGGAAGACTACTGGGGCAACATCCTCGACTATTATCAGAAAGTGTGGGATATGACGGAGGACTACGAGGAACTTATCGAAGGTCTGTCGCAGACATTCGATTCCATGCAGACCAACAAGACCAACGAGACGATGAAAATCCTCACCCTGATATCGTCCATCATTCTGCCTCTGACCTTTATCACAGGGCTTTACGGAATGAACGTCAAGCTACCATTCCAGGATGAACCGTGGGTATTTGCGGGTCTTGCCGGCGTGATGGCTGCAGTAGTCGTCATTTTCTTCTACATCTTCAAGCACAGAAAATGGATGTAGGTCTTGTCAATGGACGGACATCAATAGACTTTTCTTGAAACTAAACGACAACCAGCACGTCGATCCGTTACTGGACAAATGATTGTGTTGTCGGAGAAACCATTATGTTCCGGCATCCCGCAAAGGAAACCGTTCTCAGAAAAGGATTCTATTAATTCGGCCGACTCAAAGCGTCATGAGAATCACATGATGTCGTAGCTGTCGCCACCGCTGTCCTCTTCGCCACTATTGCCATCATCGGCAGCGCGTTTCCCTTTCTTGCTCATCTGCTGGTTGATGCGATAGCTGAAATTAAGCGACATGGTGGTCTTAGACCATGTGTTGGTGCTGTACTGCCAGAAGTTGTCGCCCCACGACTCGCCGCCATGGCCGCGTGTGCCGAACACGTCGCGCACATTGAAGGTAATCGTTCCATCGCCATGCATGACGTCCTTGCTAACGGCAAAGTCAAGCCACCATTCGTCGTCGCTCTTTCCCAAAGGCTCGACGCGTGGTCCCATGTAATGGCCCGTCAGCTGCACGTCGCACACCTTCTTTATGTTGAATTTCGACATCACTCTGCCGAAAAACATGTAGGAATCGGTATGGTATTCGGTATCCTCTATGGTGCCATCCGAAATGGAACGGAAGAAATTGCAATTGGCATTCAGCGTCCACCACTTCCTGATCTGGCCCTGAATCATGGCTTCGACGCCGAAATCATTAGCAGTGCCGAAGTTGACGGGCATGCTGTAGTACACATCATCGACAAGGAAGGTGTAGAAACGCATGGTGTTCGTGCTATGACGATAATATGAAGTGAAACTGAAGCTTGATTTCTCCCAGAAATGGAGATAGCTCAGCTCGTAACTGTCAGTGTAAACGGGTTTCAACGCCGGATTGCCAGTGCGGATGTTGCGGTTGTCGTTATAGGAGCGGAAAGGACTCAGCATGCCGTATCGTGGCCTGCGTATGCGCCTCGTGTAGCTTAACTGTAGCTGGTCACTCTCAGCGATAGAATAGTTAAGATGGGCGCTGGGAAACAGGTCGATGTATGGTTTTCCACCATTGATGCTGTCGCCGCCAAGCACGGAATAATCTTTGAGAACCGTCTTCACGTCGGCCAGTTCGGAACGTATGCCCACCTGTCCCGACCATCGGCCCCAATCGTTGCCAAGGCTGGAATAAACCGCCGCAATCTGTTCGTGATAATCGAAGTCATAGCAGTAGTCGGCGAGAGGACTCCAAATGCCGCCGAGACTATCTTCGACACTGGAATTGTCGTTGACGTTGCGCAAGGTGTATTTGCCGCCAAGCTCCCAGACGCCTTTCGTGGCGAAGGGCTGCACATAATCGACGGTAGCCTGGACGTTCTGCTGCCGTTCGTTTTCGACGGTACGCTGGTAAAGTGCCGACGAATACTGCTCCGCGCTGACGGAAGGATAAAGAAACTCCGTGATGTCGGAACTGGAAAGCTCAGCATTGTTGAAATACCTGAATTCGGACTTCAGACTCTGCCCTTTCCTGTCGTATGTCTTGTCATAGTTAAGGGTGACTTCATATACGGGATCGCTTTCGCCCCAAACTTCCTGGCGCACGTCGTGAGACGACGAGTCGGAAAGCGGGTAAATGTCATCGTAAGTGACAATGGAATTGGAATTGTTGGTGGCGTAACGGTACACGAAGGCGAGGCTCAGTATGTCCTTGTCGGTGATGTAGTAGTCGGTGCCGACACGTATGTTATGTCCGTTGCGGTGCATGCTCCTTTCCGTCACCTGATCGGTGAGCTGCAGAAAAGTAGTATCGGAATCCACGATGTCGGAATAGCGTTTCGTCTTGTTGATGCCGCCGCCGTTATTGCTTCTGTAATTATAGTTGTAACTCGCAAAAAAGTTGAACTTATCGACACGGTAGTTGCCGGTCAGGCCCACGCCAAACTGGAGCGGATAGCCCGTGTTAAGGTTGACGGTGCCGTTGAATCCTCTGCGTCTGTCTTTTTTCAGGACGATATTAATGATGCCGGCGGTGCCTTCGGCGTCATAACGCACCGAAGGGTTGGTGACGACTTCCACCCGCTCTATCATGTCGGCCTGAAGGGAGCGCAAGGCATCCTGCGTGCTCATGCCCGACAGTCCGGATTCCTTGCCGTCGATGAGAATCTTCACACCATCATCGCCACGAAGGCTTACATTGCCCTCCACATCGACAGAAACGGCGGGAATGTTCTCCAGCACTTCGATGGCGTTGCCCGCAGTCGTGCTGACATCCTTGCCAACATTGAAAACGCGCTTGTCAAGCGTCATCTCGTACGTGCTCACTTCTGCCGTAACGTTCACCTCGCCAAGCACCTGCTGGTCAGGCATAAGCTGTATCTTCCCCACATCCATCATGATCTTCGCGCCATCGACATTCACCGACTTGAAGGCCTTGACAAATCCCATAAACTGGAACTCGAACAGATAACGGCCTTTCTCAAGTTGCATGGAAAAAGCCCCATGCGTATCGGTGATGCAGCCTTGCACGAAAGTGGAGTCAGGCAAGGTGCAGACACGAACCGTGGCATATTCCATGGGCGTGCCGGTGGTCTTGTCAACGACCTTCCCCTTGACGGTTACTGATGCAAAAGAGATTTGTGCCAAGCACAAGATGACAAGGAGAAATGCAAAGCGCTTTTTCATGAATGGATAATGTTTACGATTCCTTTAAAATCAAGGTACAAAGATACGTCTTATACCTTGAAAAACACTGAAAAGTTGGTTGAAAACAGCCAAAAAGCGAATGAAACGGAGAAAAATCAAGATGAAAAAAACACTGCGGAAACATTGCAGAACAGGGATTCATAACGACATAAACCAAGCGTTTCGGAGGACCCGTTTCTGTTATCACATCGGATCTACATCGACCTGAACAATCATGGATTTGAAATCCGGATTCTGCTGAAAAAGACGGATTTGGCCTGCAATAAGTTCCTTGATTTTGAAAGTGTTGCTATCGCGCTTGAACTTAACCATCATCTGCTTGATATACAAATTCTTCACTCTTGAAACGACCGGATATTCGGGTCCCAACAGATTCTGCTTGAAGAAGGGGCGCAACATGTCTGCCAAAGCCGCAGCAGCGGAATTCAACGGTTCAAAATCCTTGTTCTTCACTCGAATTTGTATCAGCCGGCAATAAGGCGGATAGCCAAACTGTCGCCGTATCACCATCTGTTTGTCGAAAAGACCCCTGTAGTCGTTGCGAAGCACATCCATCAGCACAGGATGCGAAATCTCATAAGTCTGAATAATCACTTTGCCCTGCTTGCCTTTGCGGCCAGCACGACCTGCGACATGCGACATGAGCTGGAAACTGCGTTCGTGGGCGCGGAAGTCGGGAAAGGACAGCATGTTGTCAGCGTTGAGGATTCCTACAACCTTCACCGAATCGAAATCAAGTCCCTTTGTGACCATCTGCGTCCCCACGAGGATGTCGGTATCCTTATTCTGAAAAGCTTCCAGAATGTTTTGGTAATCATTCTTTGACCGCGTCGTGTCGAGGTCAAGGCGGGCGATACGTGCTTCGGGCAGAATGAGATGCAGGTCTTCTTCAATCTTCTCGGTGCCGAATCCATGCATCTTCATGTTCGTCCCGTGACATTTGGGGCATTCTGTCGGAACACCGGCAGTGTAGCCGCAATAATGGCAGTGCAGCAAGTTCTGCTGCTTATGATAGACGAGGCTCACATCGCAATTGACGCACTGCGGGACATAGTGGCAGTCTTCGCATTCGATGCGCAAGGAAAAACCGCGTCTGTTCTGAAACAGAATGACCTGATTCTTCTCTTCCAGAGTGGTTTTCACCGCATCGAGCAACGTGCTGCCGAAGTCGGACTGCAGGGTTTTGCGCTTTTTCTCGACACGCATGTCGCTGAGGATGATTTCGGGCATCTCGACACCGCCGTAGCGTTCCATGATTTCAACCAACTTGAAGCGACCTATCAAGGCGTTGTAATAACTTTCGTAAGAAGGCGTCGCCGAACCGAGCAGCACCTTGGCCTTGTGCATGGAACCCAGCACTATGGCCGCATCACGCGCATTGTAACGTGGCGACGGATCGATCTGCTTGAAGGAACTGTCATGCTCCTCGTCCACGATGATCAAGCCGATATTGGAATAAGGCAGAAAAATGGCGGAACGAGAACCGATGATGACCTGGTGAGGATGTGCGCCGCCAGAGATGGCATCGCTGACCGACTCCCACGCCTCCACCTTTTCGTTGGCATTGTGGCGGGAATGATAGACGCCGAGCCTCTCGCCGAAGTATTTCTTCAATCTGTTTATCACCTGTGCGGTGAGTGCAATTTCCGGAAGCAGATACAGCACCTGTCTGCCCGCCTTGATCGCTTCATCGATGAGCTTGATGTAGATTTCCGTCTTTCCGCTTGACGTCACGCCATGCAGCAACACGGTCTTGTCCTCGTCGAAGCCTTGCCTGATTTCTTCCAAAGCCTTTTGCTGGACATCGGTAAGGACGATCGAATCCACATTTTCCTGTTCCTTGAACTCAGCCAAACGGCTCACCTGCTTATCGCTCAGCTCGAAGATGCCTTTATCGACCATGGCTTTCAGTATTGCGCCAGAAGCATTGGCCTTGTCCTGCAAATCTTTGGCCTTGACATCGTGATTGCAGTCGCCGCCCAAGGTGAAGTACGCCAGAAGCAGTTCCAGCTGTTTGTATGCCCGCTTGTCAAGATCATCCATCAGTTCATGAACCTTGGCATCATCGGAATAAACGCCGGACAGCTTCACAAAACGTTCATACTTGGCTTTGTACTTCGGATTCAGCTCTTCTTCCATCATGATGATTTTCTTCTCAATCATCGTCTTGATAAGCGGCATGACCTTGGCGTGGCCAATAATCTTGCTCACCTCGCTGATGGCAATCTTGGGCTGCTTCTGCAGGGCTTCCACTATCATGTATTCATAGTCTGACAAAGCGACGGTATCGAGGACATATTCGGGTGACAATACGATTGTTGACTCGCTGCTCAACTTCAAGGCGGAAGGCAACGCCGCCTGCATCACCTCGCCAGGATAGCACATGTAGTAAGTCTTGATCCAATCCCAAAACTTCAGTTGAAGTGCGTTCACCAAAGGATGGTCGTCGAGGATGTCCATGATGTATTTCGCCTCAATGTCGGGCACCTTATCGCTGATTTCCACCACCAGACCAGACATAATCTTGGATTTGCCGAACTGAACAACGACCCGAAATCCGACCGCGATACGTTCATTCATGTCATAAGGGACATGGTAAGTGAACGTTCCCGGAACGGGAATCGGAAGTAACACTTCAGCAAAAAGGGTGATGCGTTCGCCTGACATTTCTTTAATGAGAGCTTACTGTCGTATAGCCAATCAATTCGTCGTAGCCTTTGTTGGCATTATAGCAATAGAAGTAGAGATGATAAAGGTTGTTCGTCTCCCAGAAGTTTCCCGCAGTGAGTTCCGTGGAAATCTCAAGAAGCTCCCTGTCGAGCGTCACGAACATGAAGTTGTAATAGCCTTGCTTGAGCAGGATGGAACAAGTGTATCCGTGCAGCTGATAATCGTAATCCATGCGGTTGCGCTCGTTAAAACACCAGTCGTTAATGGCGCCCATGATGTAAACGTCTTCGTGAGTCAGCGGCGCTTCGGTGCGGTAAAAGAAGTTCACCTTGGCATAGTCCACCTCGCTTCTTGTATCCAGATTCTCGTCATCGACATAAAGGACCTTCTCGCCATGGATGTCGTCATACGAGACGTAAGGACTGTGAACGCGGGATTCACAGGTTGCCACGTCGATGATGTAACTGTCGTCACCCTGAATGATGCGCGCGAGATTCTCCGACTGGAATCGGAAATTGCTGGTATTGAAACGGCGGAACTGGTTCGTCGCAGCGAAGACCGTTGACGGGTTGTGCTCGAAGGAAATGTAGTCGGGATACGTGTATGACGGCTTCAGTCCGATGGCGGCGTTGTCCCATCGCCCGTTCTGCCTGATGGTAAGATTTGTGAACTGCTGCACGTTGCTCGACATGATGTCATTCACAACGGCCTTGACATTGAGCTGCTGGTGCGTGTCGGAAAGCGTGATGTCGTCAGCGTAACGCGGCAGCACGACATCGACCGTGGCCTTCTCGTCGAGGACCATGAAACGGCGCGTGAAATAGATATTGCCTTCTGTCATGTCATCGCTATAAACGATGAGCAGATAGTTGCCTGAAATCAAAGGCGCCATGTCCTCTTTGGGAAAGACCAGCTGATAGTTGACATAACTCACCAATGTGTTTCTCGAAAACACGTAATCGTCGATGCGGTCATAGTCGAAACCGCTGGCATACACGATTCTTTGGATATCGGTCGGCTGCCAGTCGTTGGTGCAGTGGACGAAAGTATAGTTCAACGTCTCGCCGTCGCCATCGAGAATGTCGAATGACAGTGTCAGCCGTCCCACGGCATCGTTCAACGGAATAATCGGGTCGGAAGTCTGGTCGTCATCCTTGTAGAGGAGCACCGAACGCACCTTCTCGTTGTAGTCGATGTTGTCGCATGGGGGAATATCGCGGCCGAATAGGCTCGACGTCAGCAACACAAAAAACAGAAAATGGATCGCTTTATTCATGATGTCATTCCAAATTCAGGCGACCTTGTAAGTCAGCATGCCTGTCGTTAGTTTTACAAAAATACAAAGAAAAACACTCACAAGGTAAAATCGCCATCAATATTGCGGAGGCGAAACAAGCAGAAAGTTAAGGCAAGCGGGCAAACTATAGAGAAAAACAAGCAGTGTTATGACAAAAAGATTTAATTTTGCAAAACTCCCAATGTAGCTAATCATTCATGTCATCTGTCATCAAGATAAGGAAAGGGCTTGACATCAGGATTAAAGGAAAGGCTGAGGTTTCCGTTCAGGAAATCGAGCCTGAATTCTTTGCCATCCAGCCTGCCGATTTCATCGGCGTGACGCCCAAACTGACGGTTGAAGCCGGTGACGTAGTGAAAGTAGGCACACCGTTGTTCCGCGACAGACGTGACGAAAGAATAACTTTCACCGCTCCGGCAAGTGGCGTGGTGACTGAAATACGCCGCGGCGAGAAACGCCATATAGATGTCGTCGTGATCCGTTCCGACAATCGTTACGAAGCGCTCGATGTCACCCTCGGCGACCTTCGCCGCGACACCATCATCCAGCAAATGCTTGAAAACGGACTCTGGCCCATGGTCAGGCAAAGGCCTTTCTCCACCATCGCCAATCCCGACACAACTCCGAAAGCGCTTTTCATCTCGGCTTTCGACACAGCGCCTTTGGCTCCCGACATCGACTTCGTCGTCGAGCATTTCCCCGATTCATTTGCAAAAGGTCTCGAAGTTCTCTCCATACTTTCTGGCGGAAAGGTGCATCTCTGCGTGCACGAAAAAATGACAAAATCCGACGCCATCCTGAAAGCCAAAGCCACTATCCATACGTTCAGCGGCCCTCACCCGAGCGGCAACATCAGCACACAGATCAACAAGGTCTGTCCCATCGCCAAAGGCGACATAGTCTGGTATTGCTACCCGCAGGATGTCATCAACATCGGTTCCTTCTTCCGCACCGGACGACTCGACTTCACAAGAATATTCGCCGCAGCGGGAACGGGATTGTCAAAACCGCAGTATTTCAAGACAAAACTTGGCACCCAAATCCACGACATGGCTTGCAACGTGAATGGCGATGACTTACGCTACATCAGCGGCAACGTGCTCACTGGAAAAAGGACGACCCGGGACGGTTTCCTCGGTTTCTACAGCAACATGCTGACCGTCATTCCCGAAGGCAATCACCGCGAAGAAATGCTGGGATGGATCTGGCCTGGTTTCAGGAAATACAGCGTGTCACGGACTTTCCCCAACGCATTTCTGCCATCAGCGATGCAGCCCCATTACGACCTCGACACCAACACGCATGGTGAGCAAAGGCCTTTCGTCGTCACGGGAACTTTCGAAAAAGTCTTCCCACTCGACATCTATCCGCTTCAACTCATCAAAGCCTGCATCACCGAGAATGTCGATCTCATGGAAAACCTTGGCATTTACGAGGTTGACGAAGAAGACTTTGCCTTGTGCGAATTTATCGACACCTCAAAGAACGACATCCAGCAAATCATCCGCAAAGGCCTGGACCTGATGCGCAAAGAAACAGAATAATGAGCCGCACAAAAGACAAAAACGGATTGCGTCAAGGCCTGCGTGACTTCTTCATCGCTCCCGAGGAAGAAGCCGGCGCCCCGATGAAGAAACGCATCAGCGGCTTGCGGCGTTACATCGACAAGATAAAACCCAACTACGTCGAAGGAGGACGCCACTCCTGGCTGCAATCGACTTTCGAGGCTTTCGAGAGTTTCCTGTTTGTTCCCGATGAAACAACCAAAAACGGAGTGCAGATCCGCGACGCCATGGACTTGAAACGTACCATGATTTTCGTGGTCATCGCGCTGATACCGGCTTTGCTCTTCGGAATATGGAACATAGGCTACCAGCATTTTCTGGCCTGCAACATCGATGTGAGTTTCTGGAAAATCATCGGCTTCGGACTCGCCAAGGCATTGCCTGTCATCATTGTGTCGTATATCGTCGGCCTTGCCATAGAATTCACTTTCGCACAAATCCGCCATCGTAAGGTTAACGAAGGCTTCCTCGTCACCGGAATGCTGATTCCGATGATATTGCCGCCCGACATCCCGCTGTGGATGGTCGCTTTGGCGACAGCCTTCGCCGTCATCATCGGCAAAGAGGCTTTCGGAGGCACGGGAATGAACATCGTCAATCCCGCCCTGACAGCAAGAGCCTTCTTGTTTTTCAGTTATCCTTCCTGCATGTCGGGCGACAAGGTCTGGATTGCCGACAAACCCGACGCCTTCTCTGGAGCCACGCCTTTGGGACTCTTAGGAAACGGAAACTACGATCTGCCATCGGCATGGACCATGTTTTGGGGCGGCATCCCAGGCAGTATGGGCGAGACATCCAAAATAGCCATTCTTCTCGGAGCCATTCTGCTGCTAATCACTGGAATAGCAAGTATTAGGATTATGGCTTCCGTCTTCATTGGCGGCATTGCCATGGGACTGATTTTCAACCTTATAGGTGCAACACCTTATATGCAAGTGCCTTTCTATTACCACCTGCTGATGGGCGGATTCATGTTCGGCGCCGTATTCATGGCCACCGATCCTGTGACAGCGCCTCAGACCAATAGGGGCAAGATTATCTACGGATTGCTGATAGGAATATTCGCCGTCATGATACGCGTCGTCAATCCGGCCTACGCCGAAGGCATGATGCTCGCCATACTGCTGATGAACGTATTCGCTCCACTTATAGATCATTGCGTCATCGCACGCAACATAAGGATGCGCAGCAAACGCGCCGCTAAAATGAACAATAAAGCCGCACAATGAAAGACAAAGACTCGAACAACGGATACATCTTCAGATACGCTGCCATTCTGGTCGTCATCGTCGCCCTATTGCTATCGGCTGCGTCGGTGTTGCTCTCCCCTTTGCAAAAGCGGAACAAGGACAACGAAAAGATGAAAAACATCCTGTCCGCCGCCGGCATTGATAAAGTCGATGACGACAACGCTTCCGGACTCTTCAAGAAACACTGCACCGCCATGCTTCTCATTGACAGCGATGGCAACGTCGTTGACCAGACCGACAAGGCTTTCGACACGGACATCAAAGCAGAACTGGGCAACAAACAGCAAGGCTTGCCTTACGTCCTGCCACTTTTCGTCATCAGCAACGAAGACCGCAATGTCAGCGTCATTCCTCTTCAAGGAAACGGCCTTTGGGGCGCAATCTGGGGATATATCGCCATCGATGACGACTATGAAACGGTAGTTGGAACCAATTTCGACCATGCTTCGGAGACTCCCGGCCTCGGCGGAGAAATCACTACTGAAGGCTTCCGCAAACAGTTTAAAGGCAAAACCATCATGCAGGATGGCAAATTTGTCTCCATTAAGGTCCAGAAAGGTGGCATTATGACACTTCCCGAAAGTGACCGCCAGCACGCCGTTGACGCCATCTCAGGCGGGACAATCACCTCCAAGGGAGTTGACAGCATGATTAGCAACGTGTTGGGTTGTTATCTCCCCTATTTTGACAAACAAAAGAAACAACAGGACAATGAGTGCATTCAGTAAATACATATTGGAGCCCATAAGGAAGGCGAATCCGATTACCGTCCTGACGCTCGGCATCTGCTCCTGTCTGGCTGTGACGGCCAAACTGAAACCGGCTTTCGTGATGGCCTTATCCGTCACGGTTGTCACCGCATGCTCCAATCTGACCATTTCGATGTTGCGGAAAGGCATCCCGTCGCGCATCCGCATCATCGTCCAGCTTATCGTCGTCGCCACCTTAGTCGTGCTGGTCGATCAGTTTCTAAAAGCCTTCGTGTATAGCGTCAGCAAGCAACTTTCAGTGTTTGTAGGTCTCATCATCACAAACTGCATCGTCATGGGACGGCTCGAAGCCTTTGCCATGTCGCACAAGCCTTGGGAATCGTTCCTCGACGGAATCGGAAACGGTCTCGGCTATGGCCTAATCCTGATCATCGTGGCCTTCTTCCGCGAGTTGTTTGGCTCTGGCACCTTGTGGGGTTACAAAGTCATTCCTTCTGCCATGTACGATGCCGGTTATCTCAACAACAGTCTGATGATTCTGCCACCGATGGCACTGATTATCGTCGGCGTCATCATCTGGATTCAGCGCTCACGCCATCCCGAATTTCAGGACAACAGCGATAAATAAACCGATTTGCCATGGAACTTTTCAACATCTTCATTAAGTCAGTTTTCATCGACAACATGATCTTCGCCTATTTCTTAGGCATGTGTTCCTATCTGGCTGTTTCCAAGACCGTGAAGACGAGTTTTGGTCTGGGAGTGGCGGTGACATTCGTGCTGTTGATTACGGTTCCCATCAACTTCCTGGTTAACAAATACTTATTGATGCCCGGCGCCCTGAAATGGATTAGTCCGTCATTCTCCAATATCGACTTGAGTTTCATGAGTTTCATCCTGTTCATCGCCATCATTGCCTCGATAGTGCAGATTCTGGAAATGGTCATCGAGAAATTCAGCCCTTCACTATACGCGTCCTTAGGCATCTTCTTGCCTCTGATAGCGGTCAATTGCGCCATCTTAGGCTGTTCGCTGTTCATGCAGGAACGCCATTTCGACAATGTGGCTCAGGCCTCTGTTTACGGACTTGGGTCTGGACTGGGATGGCTTCTGGCCATAGTCGGCATTGCGGCAATCAGAGAGAAAATCAGTTACTCCGAAGTGCCCAAACCGCTGAAAGGCATTGGCATCTCATTCATAATCACCGGATTAATGGGAATCGCCTTCATGGCGTTCCTCGGAATAAAAATCTGAAAGAGCATGTTACTAATCGCAAACAATATTTCGGTCATCCTGATTCTTAGCATAGCAGTGTTCCTTGCTGTCGTCATGCTATTGGTGGGACTGCTTCTGTTTGTCAAGAAAAAACTGATTCCTCAGGGCTCGGTCAGCATCAGCATCAATGACAAGAAGAAAATCATGGTGCCTTGCGGAGAGTCGTTGCTGAAAACGCTTTCCGATGAACAGATCTACTTGCCCTCAGCGTGCGGCGGAAAAGGGTCTTGCGGACAGTGCCGATGCCGTGTCGTCGAAGGCGGCGGCGGCATCCTGCCGACAGAAAAAGGCTTTTTCACGCGTAAGGAAATTCAAGACCATTGGCGATTAGGCTGCCAAGTCAAGGTGAACGGTGACCTTGGGATAATCATTCCCGAATCGGTACTGAATATTAAGAAATGGGAATGCGAAGTGGTTTCAAACCACAACGTGGCCACGTTCATCAAGGAACTCGTCGTGAAACTCCCCGAAGGCGAAAGTCTTTGTTTCGAAGCTGGTAGTTACATCCAGATTGACGTTCCGAAAGTCTCCGTAAACTATAGCGATTTCGACATTGAGAATCAGTATCGCGAAGATTGGGACAAATTAGGGTTGTGGAGTTTGAAAATGCGCAATCAGGAACCTCAATTCAGGGCATATTCCATGGCCAACGCTCCTGCTGATGGGAATATCATCATGCTGAATGTGAGAATCGCCACGCCGCCCTACGACCGCAAAAAAGGCGGACTCGTCAATGTTAATCCAGGCGTGTGCTCTGCATACCTTTTCTCCCTAAAACCAGGCGACAAGGTCAGCATCAGCGGTCCATTCGGAGAATTTCACGTGAAAGAGTCTCAAAACGAGATGATGTTCATCGGCGGCGGTGCCGGCATGGCGCCCATGCGCTCCCAGATATTCGACCAAATCAGGACGCGACACACAAACCGAAAAACATCTTTCTGGTATGGCGGACGCTCACTCCGTGAACTGTTTTATATGGACGATTTCATGAAATTGGAGCAGGAAAACCCGAATTTCAGTTTTCATGTGGCCTTGTCAGAACCAAAAAAAGAAGACAACTGGACCGGCGAAGTCGGATTCATTCACGACGTCATTTACCGCAACTATCTGAAAAACCATCCCAAGCCTGAAGAAGTGGA
The DNA here is from genome assembly GCA_964418895.1 of uncultured Lentimicrobiaceae bacterium. Taxonomy (GTDB): domain Bacteria; phylum Bacteroidota; class Bacteroidia; order Bacteroidales; family F082; genus Limimorpha. Next base: position 64,517 of record CAYQND010000007.1, read on the forward strand.
ATACTACCTATGCGGCCCGCCGATGATGGTGTCGTCTGTCTTGAAGATGCTCGACGGACTCGGCGTCCCGGCTGAGAACATCATGTACGACGATTTCGGAAACTAAAAAAAGCACGTCTGATGACGTGCTTTTTTGTTTCAATGAAAGCCAAACAGGTCAAAACTGTTTCACAATCTTTTCCTGCACTTCCTTAAACTCTTCTTCCGTAAGTTGCAAATGGTGCTTGAAGTCAAGATCGCCCTCAGATTGAATCGGAACGAGATGAATGTGAGCATGTGGCACCTGAAGACCAAGCACTGCAACGGCGATGCGTTTGCAAGGCATGGCTTTTTCAATGGCCGCCGCCACAGATTTGGCGAACACCATCATTTCAGCAATCTCGCTGTCTTCAAGGCCGAAGATGTAATCTACTTCGCGCTTGGGAATGACGAGCGTATGGCCCTTGACCATTGGCGAAATGTCGAGAAATGCGAAAAACTGGTCGTTCTCGGCTATTTTGTAGCAAGGAATCTCACCCTTGACTATTCTGGAAAATACTGTTGCCATAATCGAATTATTGACGAGTTATTTCGAGAATCTCAAAATGCATCTTGCCAGCAGGAACGGTGATTTCAGCGTCATCACCAACCTGTTTTCCAAGCAGGCCTTGACCAATAGGGGAATTGATCGAGATCTTGCCAATCTTGAAATTGGCTTCCTTCTCAGGCACAATGGTATAAGTCATCGTGACGTTCGACTTCACATTCTTGATCTTGACGGTAGAATAGAGCAGGACTTTCGAAGTGTCCATCTTTGATTCGTCAATGGCGCGAGCATTATAGATAAGTTCCTGCAATTCGGCAATCTTAGCCTCAAGCAGGCCCTGAGCTTCCTTAGCGGCATCATATTCGGCATTCTCTGAAAGGTCACCCTTGTCACGAGCTTCAGCAATAGCCTGAACAATACGCGGACGCTCACGAAGAATCAGATCGTCGAGCTCGTCCTTGAGCTTTTGCAAACCCTCTTGGGTAAAATACTTAATTTCTGACATGATGTTGTTTTTTATTATCTGACTAAGTGCAAAAAAGAGACCCTTACCGAAATAAGGGTCTTCTTCTTGCAATAAATTATGATGCAAAGATACGCAAAATAATTGTATCTGAGCTAACGCATCAGAAAATTATTCTCGCGCCGATACTGTGAGTACCATTGAAGGTGTACGTATCTCTGAAAGCATAGTCAACAGCGAACTTCATGCCGTTCTCATCCTTCTTCGACAAAGGAATCTGGACGGAAAGACCTGCGCTCAGACCACGGTTGAGGTTGTTGCAATCATCTTCTTCGATGCCGCTAAGGATACCCTTTTCATAGGTGTAACCGACACGACCGACGAGGAGCTCTCTGTAGGAATACTCAGCGCCGAGTGTGTATTGGTCCTTAGTGAAGGAATTGGATGTGAAATTGCCAGCAAGCGTCAAACGCGACATGTTTTCAAAGTTGAAGTCATAAGCAGCTGCGATATTCAGCTGGGTTGGCAGCTCGAATTCGTCAACACGCTGAACGATGGTGTGCTGAAGGTCGGAACCCGACTGAAGGAATGCCTTGAAAGACAGACCGTCACCGGAGAACTTCATCGTGGTACCAATGTTCTTCAGAGTGATGCCGAAGTGAACGTTGTTCAATGGACCAGTAACATACTGGATACCAGCATCGATGGCGATACCCGTTGAACTCATGTTCGATATCGATTCGCTGATGATCTTGAGGTTGAAACCACCGCTGATACTATTTGAGAACGTCTTTGCATAAGCAAGGTTGATGTTCATCAAGTTAGGTTCGAAAGTACCGATGCCACCGTCAGGATTGTCAACGGTAGTCAGCTGAATCTCACCGATGTTGAACGACATCATGGATAAGCCCAAAACGCCTGATTCGCCAACGCGAGCCAACAGACCGAAAGAGGACAACTTGATGTCGCTGCCATGCAGCCAGTCGGTATGTGAGAAGTTCAGTTCGAGTTTGTTGATTGATGTGATACCTGCCACATTGCCCCACATGGCGTCAAGGCCATGAACGGAAGCCATGCCTGCATTGCCCCAGCCTGCCGAAGCAGCCCAGGGATTAATCAGCAATTCGCCGGCACCAGCCTGGCCTGAACGGTCCTCGTTACCTGCAAATGCTTGCGGAGTATTGAATCCAAAAAGGATTACAAGGCTCAGAACTATATATTTAAATGATCTCTTCATGATTATCATATTTTAAATGGTTAGCAATTACATTAAACTTAGAATGAATTCAGGTCAACTTTACGCATGGCTGCAAAGAACTTGACGACACGCTCGCCGCCACTCGTATTGTCTTTAACATGAATCAGGTAGAAGCCGCTGGCGACAGGAGTGCTGGCAAAGTTGGTAAGATCCCATTCAATGGAAGGATCATCATTATCCTTCTTGAACTGACGGACTTTGGTTCCACTGATGGTAAAGATGCTGACGACGCAATTCTTTGGAAGGTTCGTGATCTTCACCCTGTTGGTCAAGGCGTTCGATTCATATTCAGAGTAAGCGTAATATGGATTAGGAACGATGGTGACGAGGTCGAGGTCCGTCTTCGTCTTCTCTGGATCATTTGCTACAGGATTGAGGCCATTGATAGAGAAGGTGTACTTCGGATAGAGACCATTGACATTAAGATCGCTGTAGAGCGAGTCAAGTCCAACGTAACCGTAACCGCAAGCATAAGGCTTGGAGACACGGATTCTGATTCTGACATCGTTACCAGGCTGCAGCCATGTCTGTCCTTCGACAGCCATCGGCATACCGACCCACATGCACTGACGCCACAGCAGAGGATTGACAACTCTAGCAATTGAAGCGGAAGCGTGCTGCACAAAGTTCATGACTTTGAAGGCATACTTGCCACCATCATAAGCCGGGGAGTTGAAGTCGGTGAAAGGAGAACCGTTCGGAACCGAACCGTGATCCATACCGAAGATGTAAACAAAGTGCTTGCCACCAAACACAGGCTCAGCGGAAGGCTGGCTGTAGATGGAAGGATCCATCATCTGTGAGTAGTCACCATAAGCCTCATCAACAGTGGCTTTCAGCAACGCAGGCGGGTTGAACTGCATGTCGCGGCCATTCAGGTTAGCCAGATAGGAGTCTTCACCATAGACAAGGTTCAGACGGGCACCAGTCTCAACGTCGATGACGTATCCCGGGAACCAACCCATACCTTGCGAAGCAATGTAGTTCGGAGCTTCCGGATCGGTGCTAGGAGTGATAGTGTCGTCATACCATTTACCTGTGTAGAAGTTGCCATCCTTGTCGATTGACGGAGATTTGCGGATGTAGAATCTCTTGGCATTGTTCTGCGAAAGTGATTCATCCATGCACATCTCAACGACAGGGCAACGAGTCCACTTCGAACGGTCAGAAGTCAACACGATATCGATACTTCCAATCTTGTCAAAATAATCAGGAGTGAGGCTCACATGAGTGAGGAGCGGACCTGGATCGTTGGACGAAGCCTGACCTGTCAAACCAGTAAGCATGTATGGTGCCCAAGTACCGTTGGCAATCTTTTCATAACTTCCATCCGGGTCATAAGGCTTGTTATTGGCGACATCGTAGTCGGAGTTAGGACCGAAACTGTTGCCGCTAACCTGCTCAGCATAACTACCGGAACGGATCCAGTTCAATGATGTGCCAGGCAAATCCTTGTCGCGGATACCATCCAGCCATTTCTTGGTACTATCCTGATAAATGACCGATGTTGATATCACACCGTTATTAGGAGCAAGGACTTCATAATGATCCATCCAAATGGTCTGATGCGATGAGGAATCAGTCTTGCCCATCTTGCCGACCCAACGTGGACCAACATCGTAAGGCTGATTGATGGTGACGGAGATACCGCGATCGATAAACATCTTTTCATCTGCATAAATCGTAGTGGTGTCACAACCGTAGACTTCGGCCGGATTTGCGAGATCGCGCAGATACCAGTGGGAAGCGTAACGCATCGCAGAGTCGCCTACGACAGCGGTAAGACCAGTGACGCCATGAGTGTAATGCTTAATCGTATCAGTGAAATACAATTCGTAGTCAGCAGAAACGACATTCAAAGGATCGATGATCTTGACATCCAGAGGACCATAACCCTGCTTGTAGCTAGGATGGTAAATCACTGGATAGTCGGGGCTGCCAAAGACAACCGTCTCGTCTTCGTTAGCGAGTTTCTTGGTGAACAGCTCAGCAACACTTTCGTCAGTGAGTTCAAGTTCATTGCCACCATTGCCAATACCCACGATACGTGTGATGGCTGGTCTGTCGCTATAGGAAGAATTGAGGACTACGCCATTCACAGTCTTGTGAGGCGTGGCTGAATAGACTTGAATGTTCTTACGACCACCAAGATAAGGTTTCGTCTGGCCTTCGAGACCGTGTGTGGAACCATCCTGAGCGTAAGTCATGAAGTTGTTGTAAGCATAAGCGATGGCCATGAAATAATAAGTCGTGTGATTGACAAGGCTTGTATTGGAACCATCGGAGAATTCATTGTCGGTAAGGACAAAGCTGTGAGTGATGCCGCCATCAGCGCCTTCAACCATCATTGCAGGTACGTTGGCACCAAGATTGTCATCCCATTCAAAGTTGACAAGTTTGCTAACGTTATTGTGGATGTCGCACTGGAATACCAGACGGGCCTTGTCTTTATCATCGAGGTCGTTGGCTGTGACTTCGTCGTTAGCCAGCTGATAAACCTGATAACCTTCAAAACGATAGTAACGGTCAGAAAGCGTTGAATCATCAGGACGATAAACCGGAATTTCAGGATCCAGTTCCGTGTAACCTTCTTTGTAGTTGTTAGAAAGAGTGGAATTGGACAGATAGATGATGAGTTTCTGGTCAAGTTCGCGGATGGTAAGATCCGGAGCGTTAGGACCATCGATTACCTTGAAGCAGTTGTCGAACAAAGCTTGGCACTTGTCGTCAACGATGCGGAGTTTCTCAACTGAAGCCCAAGCATTACCGGAATTGGCACGAGCCCACGGCACACCGAAAGTGATGTAGTTGACAGCACCAGGTTCAAGGGTGAAAGGACCAGCAGACTGCATGAAACGACGGTCGTTAGGGTTGTTGCCGCATTGACTTTCAGTCCAGTATTTGCCTGTCTGGTTATAACCGCCGTTAGGAGCTATACCACCAGTACCCCAGTTGCATGGGTCGGTGTCGCCAGGGAACATGAAGTCGCATTGAGGACCGACAACGTTAGCACCAGAGTAGGCGTTACCACCATACATCATGGGGTTGCCGTCTCTCCAAATACCACGAAGAATATTATAGGTCTCGGCAGCATCGTCAGGGTCGCAATAGCCGCAAGAGCCATTGTCGTGATAGAGGAAGCGGCGCATACCGAAACGTTCGTCATCGACGATGCCGTTTCCGAAGTTTACACCATTGATACTCTCGTCGCAAAGCTGTGTATAACCGGTAGTGTCATAGACGATAGAAGTAGTATCGTGTGTGACTGGGTCAACGAAATAAGTGATTTCAACTTGGTATGAATACTTAGGATTGTCGAGATTATCGGCATCCATGTAAGGTCCTTGGAAGAAGTCGACACCAACCGCTGGAGGATTGCTACCATAGGCTTCGGTCTGACCGTCACCATCAACATCATCACCGTTGTAACCGTAGCCGAGACCGCGGCTGACATCGCAACCGACATAGTCGTCATAAGCATAGCCAAGGTCAACGTCAGTCCAAGGCGAGAAGTAGGTTCCCGTCAAGGTGTAAGTGGAACGGTTGATGATTTCGTAGCTGCAGAATGACATATTGTTGATCTCATCGTTGGTGGAGAAAGCGAAAGCCTGACCACGAATTTCAAGACCAATAGATGCACCATTTGATTCAGTATGGCTATTACCTTTATCGTTGAAGACCCACCAGAGTGTCTGGTCGCCTTTCAGCACTTGGTCAGAGAGGATGGAACCTTTAATATAGTCTTCATATTCCTCATCCATTGTAGGCGTCTTGGTGTGGCAAAGACTGTTGTCAATGTCATAGTAAGGATAGTCACCAGATGTGGGGTTGTATTCGCCATCGCCGTCGGCATCATAGAAAGGAGCCAGATAGTGACTGACGCCGGTCGTGTTGCCATCAGGATGGGCTGGCCATTCCTCGATGACGGTCGGGATTGTATAACCGTCCTTAGGAGCATATGCGCCGTTCTCGTCGAACTGAGAGAGGAACTCGTCAACTTGTGCACGGGTGATGTTGAAAATCTTATCCCAACGGGCGCAAGTCTCGGCATCAATAGAGGCTGAACCATCAGTAGAAAGAGGTCCAGTCCAGAAGTCGTTGCCATCTTGGCGGAAACGCACCGCAGCGCATTTCAACTGGTTGTTGACGTCAACGCCTGCAATCCACAGAGAGCCGGCGAAAAGTGACGTTGCCGTACCATTGGCGGGAATGAAATACTTGGAGCCTGTTCCACCGGGAAGGTCCCACCACATGTCACCACCAGCATTGATACGCGTCCTCACGTTATTGATGTTAAGCCATTCGTAAGCGGAGGATGGGGAGCAACCGGCAGTCGTCTGTTTCAGGGAGCCCGGCGATTTCGCGCCCTTGTCCCTACGCATGTCAGCCTTGGTTGGAATTGCAATGCTAATAACCAGAAGCACTGCAAGCATTATTCTAACAATATTCTTCATTTTAGTGTGATTTTTCTTATTAAATTCATGCCTCATTAGAAATTAAAGCTGGCACCAATTCTGATCTGACGTGGTGTCGAATAGTTGCCGCCATTATTGACATAGATCTCGTACATCTGAATAAAGGCTTCGGGATCAAGCTGCAGGTTGATCTGATTCTGCCATGCAGGTGCGGTAAGATAACCATCATCGTCAGCGTTGCCTGTTGCCGAATAAACACTCATGATGTTCTTGGAATTCAGCAGATTCAGCACGTTCAAGAAGACGTTGACTGACATTTCGCGACCAGCCTTGCCTTCTTTGGCACCTGCGGTGAAGTAGATGTCTTTGTCAAGACGAAGGTCGAATCTGAATGAAGCAGGCATTCTGGAACCGTAATAGGTACCTTGCAGAAGGTTGGTACCAGCAGTGATGGGTGATGTCACTTCACGTGCAGCGGTATAAGGAGTTCCGGAACCACCACTGGCGGTGAGGGAAAGACCTGTATTAGCCAGCCACTGGATAGGAGCCTTGTCGGCGTTCTTACGAACAGTGACAGGTCCGTCATAATCTTTACCATCCTTGAAACGATAGTCGAATGTGAGGTTGAGTGAGTGACGACGGTCTTCCGAAGTCGGGAATGTGGATCTCAGGTTAGGCACACCTGCACTGATCAATGCGGCGGCTGTTGTCGTTGAAGAACCAGTCATGCTAGCGAACTGCAGGGTGTAGCTCGCACGGACGCGGGCGTTCTTTGTTCTACGAAGGTCGTAAGAAGCGGTAAGACCCTTAACAGTACCAAAGTCGAGGTTGTTGAACGATGAATAAGCCTTAGGATAAGCTCCATAGTAACGGTAGAGCTGAATCATGTTACGAATTTCACGATAGTATGCCGTGATGGTCATTGCCGATGTGTTCGTAATCTTCTGTGTGAAACCGAGTTCGTAGTCGATGGTTTGAGCAGGCTTCAGATTTGGATTGCTGATTGAAGACGAGACGTCGTTGAAGTAATAGTAGTACAGAGGACTCATGTACAAACCACTCGTAGGACGTTGTGTCAGCACATCGTAGTGTGCGAAGAACAAAGCCTCGTCGGAAATCGGGAATGAGAAGGAGATACGTGGCATGAAGCTCCATTGTGGAGTATAGTCTTCAAATGAATTGATGTCGACTCTCTGCTGCGATGCGTCTTTCAGCCAAGGAGAAACACCTGAACCCATATCGAGAACGGATGGGTCGGAAATCTCGGCGCCAGCAGCATTGTACCATGTGTTGCCGCTGCGGTAACCGACAATCTCGTTGATGTCGCTGACCTTGTTGACATAAACTGCATAATCGCTGCCGATGTTGTCCGGGACGTCAACGGTCTGGCCAGTAGAGGCGATCGTGATGGCTCCATTCTTAGCAAGGTCGCCAACGGTATAGTGATCAAACAGAATGTAAGGATCTTTCAGGACGCTCTGGTTGGCATCGAAACGGTCAGCGCGTACACCTATATTAAATATAAGGTCTTTGAAAGCGAATTTGTCCTGAATGTATCCAGCAGCATAAATAGGCATGAAGGAACCGACCGGGCGGGTATGGTATCCTTCGGCGTCAACCTCGTTGAAGAAGTCGTCGAGGGTAGGACGCTGTCCGAAAATGCTTTGCTTGACACCGTCGAAACTGTAACCGTAATAGTAAACATAGAAGCTACCGTCACGTGTGAGTTCATCGGGAGCAAACATGCTGATGTCGAGGCCGCCATTGACGGTTGTGGTGTGGATATTTCCATCCTTGTCGTAATACATGATGGAATTGTTATCGAAATCGTAAGAGTCGATGAGGATGTAATCGAGTCCGTCAACTGCAAGACCCATGGCCTGACGCAGCTTGGAGTCGAAACGGTATTGTGATGCGCCGTCATAGAGTCTCTGATACATGACGGTGTCAACATAACCATCATAAGAAACCACATACGGATTATCAACATCAAGTTCACCTATGTGCGCGTTAGTGAGGTTACGCATCAATGTCCAGTAGTTGGTGGAATAGCTCATTCCGCTTGTGTTTCTCTGTTCGAACTGGAAACCAAGCTTAATTTCGTGTGAGCCTTCTCCCTTACCGACCGTCATTGAAGCATTGACGTTCACTGCAATCTGATCCTGGACGGACTGGCTGTAGCCTGACATCAAGTAGCCAGGGACGGCATAAAGACCGTAGATGAGGCTTGGAGTGTCGCCATTGAGCAGAGCGCCACCGAGTTGCAGGTTACTGAAGTTGTTGTAATAACCATTTGCTCCATAACCGCCATAAAGATCATAGTAGTTCTGAGTGTAACGGGCAAGCAACGGGTTGAAGTCGGAGGCTTGGAAAGTCACCAGAGTATCATAATCCCAAGAGTTCAGCACCCAGACGTTATCAAAATTGTGATAAGAACCGTCATAATAAACGGAGTCAACATCACCGAGCTGATAGGTAGGAGTCTTATATGTTATGTACTTGCCAAGGTTGCCATATTGGAAAATGTTGTTCCACAGATCTGGGTCACCTGACTCGCTGGTATAGTGCGTGTAGTCGCCCTGGATGCTGTAGTAGAAATTCTTCACGAGGCTTGTGCTTTCAGGATCCGAAGGGAATCTCTGAGTGAAGCGGATAAAACCACGTGCGGTTGACTGATCGTAAATCGAGTTCTTGGCGTTGTCGAAGAACGTGTAGTTAAGGCTTGAGTCGTGACCGCGTGTACGGTAATAGGATCCGCCGAGAGTGAGGTTCGTGGTCTCGCTCGTCTTGACGTTGATGTTGCCGGAAAGGTTGACGCTTCCATTTGCCGTGTTGGTCGAAAGCCTTGAATACTGCAAGTCGTCACGTTTGGTGTATGAAGCATTCTGATAGGTTCCGAAACCGCTACCTGAAAGACGCAGAGGATTCTGGCTGATGTAGTCCATCCATTCATCGGTGGCTGTGTAGTATCCTACCGATGACAAGGCTCCGTGCTGATTGTAGGAAAGGTCGCCAGCGAGGAAGAATCCCAACAAAGCCGAAGAGTTGTCTTTGCTCTTGCCTTTGAAAATAGGTCCCTGGAGGCTGAAGCCCAAACGGTTGTGGTTGTAGCCCTCGATAGAATGTTCAAGTTCCACGCCACCGCCGAAAGTACGGCTCGGGCCTTTGGTGGTCAAGTTGATGATACCGCCCATGGCATCGCCATACATAGCGGGCGTACCGCCAAGGATGACGTCCACCTGGTCAATGGCGCTCTGAGGCACACTGGCACTACCGATGACTTTCATACCATCGATGTAGTAAACGGCGCCTTCACGGGAACCACGGATACTACCGACTTCACCGTCCTTTGAAACGACACCGCCGACATTGGCCGCGATACCGGAAGCCGATTTGACCGGCAAGGTGGCGATATCTTCCGCAGTGACAGTGGTGGCGCTGGTCGTGTTGTCCTTACTGATCAACGGAACTTTGTAATTGACTACAGTCACCTCGTTCAAACTAATGGAACCACTAGTGAGCACGACGTCGTAATAAGTGATCTTGTTGGCAGGAATGACAATGCCCTTCAGGACAAAGTTATTGAAACCGACATAAGACGCTTTCAGATCATACGTTCCCGGAGGAATAGGGTTGATGTCATAGTTGCCATCAAAATCGGAACTCGCACCACCCACCTGTGTACCGCCTTTTTCAAGGACGATGTTTGCAAATGGTACCGGTTGTTTGTTTTGATCGACAACCTTGCCTTTGAGTCTTCCTTGCTGTGCAAAAGCCATCGTACATGTGGCTAGGAAGATAGCAAGGGTCATGAGTAAATTTCTAAACATACCTTGGTAATTTTATGTAATACTTTATTCTATTTAGTGCATTAAAAGGCTTCAAAATTACAATCTTCTTCCGAAGTACACAAATAAAAATCACTTTTCTGAGATTTTTTTTGTCCGGAAAAAATAAAAAAGTCACCAATGGTCTGATTGAAAACAGATTACATTAATTAAAAAAAGATTCCTATTCAGCCCCATTCATGGCGACAATAAAGGCTTGACGAGACCATCACAAGACGGTCTCGGCGACAAAAAAAACACCGTTTGCGAACAGAATTGTTAGCCAAAAATAAGGTTCAGAATCTCGCTTTCTTATGGCTGTTGAGTTTCCGTGCCCTGCGCTTGTCCTGCTTAATCATCTTCTTCGTCCCCTTGGCCTGATGCTTGTAATGGGCGTTCTTGGCACGCTTGTAATCCTTTTCGGACTGCTTCTCCGCCTTTTCCATCTGCTTCTCGGCCTTTCTGATGGCACGATCCGTCTTGCTCACAGCACAGGAGACGGACGACAGCGCAAGAAATGCGGCAAACACATACATCATGATTTTTCTCTTCATGGTCATCAAGCTTTATCCGACAAACATAGATGTTTTTGGCAAAAGGAATAAGAATTCAAGAAAAAAAACGTTTCTTTGCTTGAAATATTATCCGAAAAACAATGAAACGGACGGTCAAGATATTAGTGGCTATTGTCACGCTGCTCATCACAGGAGGTTGCGTCGACACACCCGACAATCCCAATGCGCCACAGGTCATCATCGACTTCACGATATACCCGAACTCGACCCATTATCACGACCTCAACGTCGTCAGCGGCTGGATGTATGTCACTTCCGAGACGCCAAGCCGCGGCATCATCATCTACCGTATGTCGCAGGACGAGTTCAAGGCCTACGACAGAATACCGCCCAACGATCCCGACGCCTGCTGCGATGATGAAGGCAACTGCACCCGCCTCGTCGTTGACTCTCCTTTTGTGGTGGACAACTGCAACGGTATCCAGTACAGCATCCTTGACGGATCGATATTTTCAGGCGACGGCGTTTATCCGTTGATTGAATACCACACCGTGTATGACGGCAACAGCCTGAGGGTGTACAACTAACAAAAAAAACAACGGACATCCGCCCGTTGTTTTTCATCATTCAATATCCCGAATCAGGTCAATACCTGTAAATGTCCGACTTGTAAGGTCCATCAACAGGGACGCCGATGTAATCGGATTGTTTCGGCGTGAGTTTGGTCAGCTTGACGCCAATCTTTTCGAGATGCAGGCGTGCGACTTCCTCGTCAAGGTATTTCGGGAGACAGTAAACGCCAACGGCATATTTTCCGCGATGGCTCCAAAGATCCATCTGTGCCAAAGTCTGGTTTGTGAAGGAGTTGCTCATGACGAAACTGGCGTGTCCCGTGGCGCATCCCAAGTTCACCAAACGTCCCGAAGCCAGCAGGAAGATGCAGTGACCGTCCTCAAAGACATACTTGTCAACCTGAGGCTTGATGTTGACCTTCGATTTCAGCTGAGTGGCTTTTTCGAGACGGTTAACCTGAATCTCATTGTCGAAATGGCCGATGTTGCAAACGATGGCCTGGTCTTTCATCTGAAGCATGTGCTCGAGCGTGATGACATCGCAGTTACCCGTGGTGGTGACATAAATGTTGCCTTCCTTGACGGCGTCTTCCATCGTGGTGACTTCGAAACCTTCCATGGCAGCCTGCAATGCGCAGATTGGGTCGATTTCGGTGACAAGCACGCGAGCGCCGTAGCTCTTCATGGAGTGGGCGCAGCCTTTGCCGACCTCGCCATAACCGCAGACGACAACGACCTTGCCGGCAATCATGACATCAGTGGCACGCTTGATGCCATCGGCCAATGATTCGCGGCAGCCGTACAGGTTGTCGAACTTCGACTTGGTGACGGAATCGTTCACATTGATGGCAGGCACCAGCAACTCGCCTTTTTCCTGCATCTGATAAAGACGATGCACGCCAGTGGTAGTCTCTTCTGAAACGCCTTTCCACTGTGCGACCACGTTATGCCAGAAAACAGGATTCTCTTTATAAGTGGCCTTGATGACGCTCATCAAAGCTGTTTCCTCCTCACTTTCGACAGGTGCGTCCATGAGTGAAGGCGTATTTTCGCAAGCGTAACCTTTATGGATGAGCAAAGTGGCATCGCCACCATCGTCAACGATCAGGTCGGGGCCACTTCCGTCGGGGAACGTGATGGCACGCTTCGTGCACCACCAGTAGTCCTCAAGACTTTCGCCCTTCCATGCAAAGACGGCAGTACCGGTTTCAGCAATGGCAGCGGCGGCATTATCCTGTGTGGAATAGATGTTGCAGCTGCACCAACGCACTGTGGCGCCGAGTTCTACCAGTGTCTCAATCAGACAAGCTGTCTGTATGGTCATGTGCAGCGATCCCATGATCTTTGCACCTTTCAGAGGCTTCTCTTCTCCATATTTTTTGCGCAGCGCCATCAGGCCTGGCATCTCGTGTTCGGAGACCTCGATTTCTTTTCTGCCCCATGCCGCCAGACTCATGTCTGCTACGAGATAGGCCAAATCCTTATCCAAAAGTTTATTGTTCATATTGAAATGTGTTTCCAAATAAATTCAGCTGCAAAAATACTACATATTCCGCGACAATGCCACAAGCAAACAGAATCTTTTCGACTTGAGAGCAGATCTTTACCCCTGCCAATGACACAAAAAGTCTGGATGATGACAAGAAAAAAAGCGTCTGTGATGGTGAAAAAATAGCAATAAAATGATGAAAAATCTGCTTGTTATAATATTGTTTAACAATATTTTACAAGGAAAATGTTGATTATTGTGGAAATAATAGAAACGATATTTGTATGCAAGGAAAAACGAAGATTATACTTTTGCATCATCTTGTAATTAACCAATAGGAATAACCGCATAAAAGTGTGTTTGAAAGGCCTGCTCCCGCAGGCCTTTTTTTGTGCATTATGGGTTCGTGCCGTCATCAAGAATATCAGATTGGCGCTGAATCGATGCTTTATGAATGGCCTCGAAGACCGAGGTCACCAATTCGGAATCAAGATTCAAGGATTTGCCCTGCACCAAGTGATCGGAAAGCATCTGCTTCCATCTGTCCAACTGGACCACGGTGATGTTATTCCGTTTTTTATAGTCTCCAATCTGAGCGCTGATGTCCATCCTTTTGGAAAGGATATGGATCAACTCGTTGTCGAGGGCATCGATCTGGTTTCTGAACTGAGACAGGACATCTGTGTCGCCATCGTCGTGCTTGGAACGAATGACAAGCGCATCGAGGATGAGACGCAATTCTGCTGGAGTAATCTGCTGTTGGGAATCGGTCAAGGCTTCATCGGGATGGGAATGGCATTCTATCATCAGGCCATCCGTGGCCAAGTCCATGGCTTTCTGCGCTGTCTGCAGCAGCAGGTCGCGGCGACCGCAGATATGACTAATATCGGTGATTATCGGGATGTTGGCCATCTGTCCGAGTTCAATGGGAATCTCCCACATCGGAAGATTCCGGTACGGTGACGAGTCGTAACTCTGAAACCCGCGATGAATGGCGGCTAAATATCTTAATCCCGACTTGCGGAAACGTTCAATGGCACCAAACCAGAGTCTGACATCGGGCGACACGGGATTCTTGACAAACAAAGGAATGTCGCAGCCTTTCAGGGAATCGGCAAGTTGCTGGACCGAAAAAGGATTCACCACGGTACGTGCACCAATCCAAAGCACATCGACACCGTATTTCAAGGCAAGTTCCACATGCTGCGGCATGGCAACTTCCGTGGCGACAAGCAATCCCGTTTCCTCCTTCGCCTCTTTCAGCCAAGCAAGGCCAGCCTCGCCTTTCCCTTCGAAGGAATCGGGCAGCGTGCGCGGTTTCCAGATGCCTCCACGAAGCACTTTCACCTCAGGAATCTCCGACAGGGATCGTGCAGTGGAAATCAACTGTTCTTCAGATTCCACGCTGCATGGACCGCTGATAATCAGCGGCATATTAGGGCTTTCAATCCATGAACGAATGTCAAACATGATTCAAACAATCTGTTTCAACTTGCAAAAATACGCTATTTATAATAGGTAACAGATCAATTTTGTGAATTAAACATGTGACGTATTCTTATTTCAGAAGCAATTTTTTTCGTTTCTTTGTAGTTTAAATGAGACATATACCATAATACTGTGAAAAGAGTCGAAATTAAGCAAGCCTTGCAGATGCAAGCATCAGAGAATGAGATTACTGTGATGGGTTGGGTACGCACCAAGCGTGGCAGCAAGAGTGTGGCTTTCATCGCACTTAACGACGGTTCCACCATCAACAACCTTCAACTCGTTGTCGATTTGAACGTCATTCCAGAAGAAAAACTGGCGTTGATGCATGCCGGAGCGTCCATTTGGGCCAACGGACATCTTGTCGAATCGATGGGAAGCGGACAGAATGTCGAATTTTCGGTGAAGGAAATCGGTCTCTTCGGTGCCGCCGACCCCGACAAATATCCATTACAGCCAAAGAAACATTCGCTGGAATTCATGCGCGACATTGCACATCTGCGTTTCCGCACCAATACGTTCGGCGCAGTGATGAGAATGCGTCACGCCATGGTATTCGGCATCCATAAGTTCTTCAACGACAGAGGCTTCGTCAATATTCACACGCCACTCATCACCGCTTCGGATGCGGAAGGCGCAGGCGAAATGTTTCAGGTGACCACCCTCGACATCAGCAACCCGCCTCGTAACGAGGAAGGAAATGTGGACTACACGAAGGACTTCTTCGGCAAACCGACCAACCTCACCGTTTCGGGACAACTCGAAGGCGAACTGGCGGCCACAGCATTAGGCAAGATATACACATTCGGACCGACATTCAGGGCCGAAAACTCCAACACGACACGGCATCTCGCCGAGTTCTGGATGATAGAACCCGAAATCGCATTCTTCGACATCACTGACAACATGAATCTGGCCGAAGAAATGCTTAAATTCCTGATACAGTATGCATTGGATAACTGCATGGATGATCTGAACTTCCTGAGCAAGCGACTCCAGGAAGAGGAAAAAGGGTTGAAGGAAGAAGAACGGTCGATGGAATTGGTCAGCAAACTGCATTTCGTCCTCGAAAATCCTTTCGCCCGCGTCACCTATACGGAAGCCATTGACATTCTGAAGAACTGCGACCGCAATAAAAAGGGCAAGTTCCAATATCCTGTCACGGGTTGGGGCATTGACCTTCAATCGGAACACGAACGCTATCTTGTCGAGAAACACTTCAAAAAGCCTGTTATTCTGACAGATTATCCGAAGGAAATCAAGGCCTTCTACATGAAGCAGAACGACGACAACAAGACCGTCAGGGCTATGGATGTGCTCTTCCCCGGCATCGGTGAAATCATCGGCGGTTCGGAACGCGAGACCGACCTCGTGAAACTGCTCGACCGCATGCATGAAGTTGGCATTCCCGAAGACTCGATGCAATGGTACCTCGACAGCCGCCGTTTCGGCTCCGTGCCTCATTCGGGCTACGGTTTAGGCTTTGAGCGACTGATGCTCTTCGTAACTGGCATGACAAACATCCGTGATGTCATCGCATTCCCCCGCACCCCGAAAAACTGCATGTACTAATCACGTCACGACATCCAACACGATTGAGAAAACACCCCACAAGAGATGCCTAATCAGAAATTATCACAAACACAGCGTCAGGAACTGAAGCTATCGCCACAGCAAATACAATTGCTGAAGCTCCTGCAGTTGCCCATCATCGAACTCGAACAACGAATCAAGGAAGAAATAGAGACCAATCCCGCGCTTGAAGAGGCGGAAAATACGGAAGAGTACAGCAATGAACCCGTCAACGAAGACGAGGACGACGGCCAGAACGACGACTACAACGACGAAGGCAGTTACGACAAGGACGACGAATTCGACATCAGCGACTACATACCTGAAGAGGATGACGATTACTCCTACAAGTTGCAGGCCAACAACCGCAGCCGCGATGACGAGGATTACGAAATGCCTGTGACGAGCGAAGAATCATTCCAGGAATATCTGAACCAGCAGTTCGGCTACCGCGACCTCAACGAGAAACAGATGGCGATAGGCAACTATATCATTGGAAACCTTGATGACAACGGATATCTCAGCCGGCCGATACCTAACATCATAGACGATCTGCTGTTCACGATGAACATCGAGACCGAGGAAAAAGAAGTCAGGGAAATACTCAACATCATTCAGGAACTCGACCCTCCTGGCGTCGGAGCCACCAATCTTCAGGAATGCCTTCTGATACAGTTGAAAAGGCTTCAGGCGGAAAATCCGAACCGGAATTACAGTCTGTGCATCTCCATCATCAAGGATTGCTTCGAGGAATTCACCAAGAAACATTACGACAAGATTGCAAAAAAGACAAACGCCACCAACAAGGAACTCAAGGCCGCCCTTGACGAAATTCTGAAACTCAATCCCAAACCAGGCGATTCGGCGACGTCGAACTTGAAAAACAATCATTACATCACGCCCGATTTCTTCATTTTCATCAAAGACGGCGAACTGGAACTCTCGCTCGACGGACGCAACACCCCCGAACTGAAAATCAGCAAGGATTACGTCGAGATGCTCAGCGAGTATTCGAAAAGCCAGAAAGAACAGATGAAGGAAGCCGCCACTTTCGTCAAGCAGAAAATAGAATCCGCAAAGTGGTTCATCGACGCCATACGGCAAAGGCAAAATACACTCTACATTACCATGAAAGCCATCATGGACATGCAGAGAAACTATTTCCTCACTGGCGATGAGACGAAACTCAAACCGATGATACTTAAGGATATAGCCGAAAAAGTAGGATTGGACATCTCTACCATCTCACGCGTGGCGAATAGCAAGTACGTCCAAACCCCTTACGGCACATTCCTCCTCAAGACTTTCTTCAGCGAAGGCATCACCAATGAAGAAGGAGAAGAGGTTTCGACACGCGAAATCAAGAAAATTCTTGAAGACTGCGTCGAAGGCGAAGACAAGGCCAAACCCCTTACCGATGAGGAAATCATGACGATTCTTAAAGACAAAGGTTATCCCATTGCGCGGCGTACCGTCGCGAAATACAGAGAACAACTCAGCATTCCGGTCGCGCGGATGCGTAAGGAAGTGCAGGATAACAACGGCTGATTCCACTGACATGTCACGACTTCAGAAGGCGCTCACGCTGGCGTTGCATCCGCTTCTCGTCTGCACTTGGGCGATGTTGATTTCATTCAGCACGGAATTAGGAAGGGCTTTGAAGCCACTTCTTCCTCCAAGGACACAGTGGGTGCTGCTATTGGCCATCTTCGTCTTGACCTGCCTCCTACCCGCCGCCATCTCATTTGGCATGGATCGTGCAAACAAGAAGTTAAACGACAATAACGGACTTCAGATCATAAGGTTCGGAAAAATCGTCATTGCCTCCGTTTTTCTATACACAGGTTACTATCTGCTTAAAGACTATCTGGATGTTTCCTACGTCGCCGCCTTCATGCTTTCGGCAACGATTACTGCCGTCATAGCATTGATTGTCAGTGCATTCTGGAAAATAAGCATCTACACCCTCGCGTGGGGCAACCTATGTGGCATGCTGTATTACCTTTGTCTGCAAGATATTCACACGCATCTCTGGATGCTCCTCATCGTCATCATGATAAGTGGAGTGGCGGGATGGAATAGAATTAAGGAGATGAAACACAAGCCGTCGGAAGTCTATGTCGGACTTGCAGTGGGATTCTGCATCTCGATGGCAGTCTTCATGCTGCTTTACTGGTAAAATTACCCGAACAAATCGCCTTGGCTGGTGTTCATTCTGAACTTGCCGAGATGCTTGTATGCCAAGTCGGTGCATTCCCTGCCGCGCGGCGTGCGCATGATGTAACCTTCCTGAATCAGATAAGGCTCATACACTTCCTCTACGGTGCCCGGATCCTCGCCTACTGCGGTGGCGATGGTGTTGACGCCGACAGGTCCGCCTTTGAATTTGTCGATGATGGTATTCAGAATCTTATTGTCCATTTCGTCCAGACCGTGTTCATCGACTTTCAGAGCCGATAGACCGACTCGGGCTATATCGAGGCCTATGGTCCCGTCACCCTTGATTTGGGCGAAATCCCTGACGCGACGCAACAGCAGATTGGCGATACGGGGTGTGCCACGGCTGCGGCGCGCTATTTCATAAGCGGCGGCGTCATCGATGGGAACACAGAGGATGCTTGCTGAGCGTTGCACGATGCCCGTCAAGGTCTGAGCGTCATAATATTCAAGACGCAGGTTGATGCCAAAACGCGAACGCAACGGCGCTGTCAGAAGGCCGGAGCGCGTCGTGGCGCCAATCAGCGTGAAAGGATTCAATGCTATCTGCACGCTGCGTGCATTAGGACCGGTTTCAATCATGATGTCGATTCGGTAGTCCTCCATGGCGGAATAGAGATACTCCTCCACTACGGGACTGAGACGGTGAATCTCATCGATGAACAAGACATCGTTAGGTTCAAGACTGGTAAGCAATCCAGCGAGGTTGCCCGGTTTGTCGAGCACCGGCCCCGATGTCATTTTCATGTTCACTCCCAATTCGTTGGCGATGATGTGCGAAAGGGTGGTCTTACCCAGTCCGGGAGGGCCGTGAAGAAGGGTGTGGTCAAGAGCCTCACCGCGTTGCGCAGCGGCTTTCACAAAGACACGCAGATTTTCAACGACCTGCTTCTGGCCAGCAAAGTTGCGGAAAGCATCGGGGCGGAGAACATTCTCCAAATCCTTTTCGGCTTTCGAGAGATGGGAAGAGTTGGCGTCTAAACTGTCGTTCATTTCTTGCATTATCTGCCAACAAAGATACAAAAATCCGCACAGCAAGACTGCAATACGATGAAACTTCGCCTCAAACAAAGATGAAATCCGAGAGCCGACAAGGTTACGAAACATGATTCGCTGACATTCCGCATATTCCGAAAAAAAATTTAATTTTGCACCGTCAATAGACAAAGAAACATGAGAAAAGTCTGGATGGCAATATTATTCATCGCGGCATTGGCGACCGGTGCAGCGGCTCAAGAGAGAGGCTCGTTAAACGTCTCGCAGGACAGCCGCATCAGCACGCTGATGGGAAAACAACGTGAGTTGTTCGCGCTTCATCACACGGAAAACGGATTTCGCGTCCAGATTTTCATGGAAACGGGAAACGATGCCGTGCAGCATGCGGGATATGTGAAAAGCAACTTCGAGAACCGATTCCCGGCCATACCCATCTATCTCTCCTACGGCCAACCCTATTACCGCCTTCGCGTCGGCAACTTCCGCAACCGCCTGGAAGCCGAAAAATGCCTGAGACAAGTCAAGGCATATTTCCCGGAAGCCTTCGTCATTACCGACATCATCTTTCCGCCTGAGATTGACCACAGCATCCTGAACAACGATCAAATCAAGACGGAGAAAGAAACAGAAAACCGCTTTGAAGGAAAGTATTCTTACTGACCTTTCTCTTTCTTAATCTGCTGAAGCAGAACAGGTTCGTTTGTCGTGATGTAATCCACACCTTGCTTGATAAAGTATCGCATTTCGTCCTCGTTGTTGACCGTCCACACATTCACTTCGAGACCAAACCTGTGACATTTCCTTATCCACGAAGGATTGTCCCTGAAGACATCGCTATCATAGTCTGCTCCTGCGAAACCCAACTTTTTCAATTCCTTTGGAGTGAGGTCGCCATTCAGATATTGCACTTTGAGGTCGGGCGCAAGGCGAATCACTTCAAGACAAACGGTTTTTGAAAACGAGATGATATCAGTCAATGCCCTAAGATTATGACTGTCAAGCGTTTCAAGGATTAAAGCCACCGCCTGCCTTTCCCTATTTTCATCGTCCAACGGCTTGATTTCAAGGATAAGACGCGTGTTGTTTCTGAAACATTCGGCTTCATCGAGGTATGCGTCAAGAGTGGGAACAGTTTCGCCGTTGCCGAGTTTCAAAGCCGTGATGACACTGGTTGAATCAAAAATCATCGAGACGCCATCGCGTGTTCTGTCATGATGGACAACCAATCCGTTGTCGGCAGTGAGATAGACGTCGAACTCAGAGCCATAAGCGGCGATGGAATCTGCCTTACGCAAGGAAGCGATGGAATTTTGGGCGCTTCCAGGCGTTTTCCAAAAACCACGATGCGCTATGACCTTCACTTGCTGGCCAAAACAGACGCTCGGCAACGCAAGTGCCAATGATAAGGCAAAAAACGGAACGAGTCTCATCTCAGCCAGTCTTCGACATTCTTCACCACGATGCCCAGACGCAATATGAAAGCCTCTTCGGTGGCGAAACCGACATGAGGAAGCATGACGAGATTAGGTGCACCAAACAAAGGATTGTCTTTCTTCAAAGGCGGTTCAGTCCCATAGACATCCGTAGCCGCACCCGCAATGACGCCCGTATTCAAGGCTTGAGCGAGAGCCGCTTCGTTCACTACCGGACCACGTGCCGTATTGATAAGGATGGCCGACCGCTTCATCAGCGCAAGATCGTCAGCCTTGATAAAATCACGCGTTTCCTCATTCAGGGCGATATGCAGCGTGACGATGTCCGATTCCTTCAGCAGTGTGGCTTTATCAACGAACGTGACGCCGTCGATGGATTTTGGCGTGCGGTTCCATGCCAGCACCTTACAACCGAATGCCTGTGCCAATCGGGCCACACGTTGTCCGATGTTGCCCATGCCGATGATTCCGATAACCTTCCCTCCTATTTCACGTCCCGGCATGATGCCTTTTCTCTCGCATTCACGCGTAATATGGTCGTTTTCAATAACTTTACGATATGTGTCAATCATCATTGCAATGGCAAGTTCCGCAACGGCTTCCGTAGAATAACCGGCAGCGTTTTTCACGACGATGCCACGCCGTTCACATTCCTTCATGTCAATATGGTCGAGACCCGTGAAAGCGATGGACAGCATTTTCAGATTCGGGCAAGCGTCAAAGAAATCCTTGCGCAGCGGCATGTTGCTTTCGATGACGACATCGGCGTCGTGAGCGCGCTGTATCAGCACTTCGGGCTTTTCGTTCCTGTCGGGATAGACGACGACTTCGTGACCGGCCATACGCAATGACGAGCATGCCGACTCCACCATGTCAGGCTTCAGACCGAGCGGCTCCAGAAAGACAATTTTCATGATAATTCCTGAATTGAGTTGTGCAAACATAGTGAAAAAAATCGCGAGTTTCCAGATTAAACAATATTCGAACGCAATAGTGAAGTCACAATAACAAGCATTTCAGCAATTTAAAAATATCACAAAAAAATAGTTAGCATTCAAACTAAATTTCGCTAATTTGCACCTTGAAATATCTAATTTAAATGAAGACCATTATTCAAGAGGTTGTCACCAAATCGGACTGGAAAGAATTCATCCGCTTCCCTGAAAGGCTTTTCAAGGGTAATCCACTATTTATCCCATCACTCAGGAGCGATGAGAAAGATTCATTATATCCAAGCCGAAATCCTGCATACGACTACTCTTCGGCCAAGTGCTGGCTCGCCAGACAAGATGGCAAAGTCGTAGGCAGAGTGGCCGCCATCATCAATAACAGATCGAACGAGAAATGGAACGTCAAATGTGTGCGTTTCGGCTGGTTCGACTTCATCGAAGATATTGAAGTGTGCAGCGCCCTGCTCGACAAGGTGATCGAATTCGGGCAGGAACACGGCATGAACAAGATTCACGGACCTCTGGGATTCACCGACATGGACAAGGAATGCTGGGTGGTGGAAGGTTTTGAGAATGAACAAAACATGAGCACCATCTACAATCCGCCTTATTACATCGACTTCATCAAGAAACTGGGCTACGCCACCGATTGCGAATGGCAACAGTACAAGATGCCCGCTTCGCAGCCGATACCCGAAAAGGTGAAGAAAATCAACCAACTCATCGTTGACAAGTACAACGTCAAACTGCTTGAGTTCACCAGAAGGAAAGACATCATGCCATACGCCCACAAGTTCTTCCACGCCTTGAACGACGCTTTCAGCATACTCTACGGCTTTGTCCCGCTTACCGAAAAAGAGATAGACCTTTACACAAAAAAGTATTTCTCGTTTCTCGATCCCGAACTTATCAAGTTGGTCGTCGACAAGGACGATGAGATTATCGGTTTTGCAGCGGCCATTCCTTCGCTGTCAAAAGCCATGAAGAAAGCAAATGGCAAACTCTTCCCTACGGGATGGTATTACATCCTGAGAGCGCTGAAAAAGTACGACAGCATCGACCTGTTGCTCAACGGCGTAAGAGGCGACTGGCAAAACAAGGGCATTCACGCCCTCTATCATGCCGCACTCAACGAGACTTGCATCAAGAAAAACATCAAGACCGCTTACACCAATCCGCAAATCATAGGCAACAAGGCCGTGATGGTCTGGAGCGCGCAGTACCAGTGCGAACAACTCTTCAAGAGGGCCGTCTTCAGCAGAAGCATCTGACCGAATGATGGCATAAGATGAAAGGAATGTGATCATGGTGATTTTCATCACAGGAATATCGTCGGGATTCGGCTTGAAAATGGCCGAACAGTTAGTCTTGGACGGGCATAAGGTGTACGGCACCGTGCGCCGTGAAGTGGAACACGTCGAAGGCATCAACTATCTTAAAGCCGATGTCTGCGACACCGAATCCGTTAGAAATGCTGTGAATCAGGTCGTTGCAGCGGAAGGCCACATTGACGTTTTTATCAACAATGCGGGGATGGGCATCGGCGGACCTATCGAATTTTCGTCCGAAGCCGAGGTGCAGCGCCAGATGGACACCAACTTCATGGGATTGGTAAGATGTGTGAACGCCATCCTTCCCGTGATGCGCAATCAGGGATACGGCAAAATCATCGCCCTGAGTTCCATCGGAGGCCTCATGGGACTTCCATTCCAGGGTTTCTACTCGGCAAGCAAGTTCGCCATCGAAGGCTATTGCGAGGCGCTGAGGCTTGAAGTCAAGGCTTTTGGCATCAAAGTCATCGTGATACGACCTGGCGATTTTGCAACGGGTTTCACGGCGAGCAGACAGAAAGTCGAGAACCCAAAAGCGCTTGAAACTTACAAGACATACGCCGAATCGATGGGCAAGATAGAACATGATGAAAATGGTGGACTCAAGCCTATAGTGCTGGCGCGGAAAATCCGGAAAATCGTAAAGGCGAAGAATCCGAAGTCGGGATACGTCATCGCCACTTTCGAACAAAGACTATCCGTCTTCTTGAAACGCATCCTGCCCGCAAAACTATTCGGAATTATTCTCGGTTCGTATTACAAACTGTGAGGCGTCGCCTCGCTGGGATTGTCGAAATCACTCTGAAAAC
Source organism: uncultured Lentimicrobiaceae bacterium (assembly GCA_964418895.1). GTDB lineage: Bacteria > Bacteroidota > Bacteroidia > Bacteroidales > F082 > Limimorpha. Next base: position 88,378 of record CAYQND010000007.1, read on the forward strand.
CACGTCTTGAACTCGCTGACACGAGCCTTGCTGACGATGATTTTCTCGGGAACACTTACTGTCAGATTCAGTGACAACTTGTTGCCGAACCAAATGGAAATATCTTTGATGGCAGCCCTCGAAACAATGAACTGACGGTTTGCGCGGAAAAAGACGGCAGGATCCATCTGATTCATCAATTCGTCAAGAGTCTGGCTCAAGTAGTAGCCACGGCCGTCGAAGGAAACGGCTTTCACCATCTTCACGTCGATGTAAACGTATGCTATACTGTTGGCGCCCAATGGGATAAGTTTGTCGCGTTCGGGAACAAGAAAACAAGTCTTGTATCTTTTCTTCGAGTCACCGAGTTCAGCCAAAAGACTGTTTATGATGCCTTTATTATCCTGTGAAGTGTGGGTCAACGACTTGAACTTCGCGATGGCTTTCTCAAGGTCCATCTTGTTAATCGGTTTCAGCAGATAACTTATTCCATTGACTTCAAATGCTTTAAGTGCATATTCGTCGTAGGCGGTGGTGAAGATGATCGGGCAGGTGACATCGACCTTGTCGAAAATGGCGAAAGAAGAACCGTCGGCAAGATGTATGTCCATAAACAGCAAATCGGGCATGCCTTCTTCCGTCAGCCATTCGACGCTTTCCTCGATGGATTGCAATGTCGCGACAATAGAGGCTTCAGGGCAAACTTCGCTTATCAGTTTGACCAACGAGTGCGTTGCTACAGGTTCGTCTTCAATAACCACGGTTTTTATTACACCAGACATGATATTTCGATTTTCGTTTGTCATTTTAAATAAATCTTCCAAACCGCTTGTTCATATTGCCGTTCAAGCGTTCTCTTTCACCAGAGGCAAAGTCACCTTGAATTCATTAGCGTCGTCGGAGATCACGATGTCGAGATTCCATTTCAGCCGATAGCGTTCGGCAAGATTGGCCAGACCTATTCCGCTACCTTGTTCATCCTCAATCTTTTGCTGTATTGTGTTGCTCACCACGATAGTGTCATCGTCGGTAGTGAAGATAGAAACCGACAGCGGCTGTTTCGCGGATATGACATTGTGCTTGACGGCATTTTCCACCAAGCCTTGCAAACTGAGCGGCAGCACCAGATAAGACCGGTATTTGTCATCAACGCGATAAACCACATCCAAATTGTCTCCGTAACGTATCTGCAACATGCTGCAATAGGCTCTGACACATTTCATCTCGTCTTCCAACGTGATGGTTTCCTTATTCTGCAACGACGACCGAAGCACGCACGAAAGTTGCTGGATGTATTCGCCCGCCTTGTCGGTATCGGTATCCACAAGCGACTGAAGCGTGTTGAGCGAATTGAACAGAAAATGAGGATCCATCTGATTCTTCAGCGCTTCGAAACGGGTGCGGATATGTTCGGTGCGAAGCATCTCGTTTTCAACGGCGATGACGCGCTGGTTGTACGACAGCCGCATCAACTGGCTTGCCAGAATGACGATGACCATGAGACACAAATCCCGCAACAGACCATCACGCATCTTCCGGTAGATGAATTCAGAGCCGTGCGTTTCGGGTTCACATAAAGTTGGTATGGCGGAAAAAGTCAGGCTGAGCACCACGGTAATGAGGAATGAACCCAAAATGACAGCGACAATTTCTCCATACTTGTGCTTATAGGTGAGGCTCATCATCTTCCGGTTGTACAAGAAAAGCGAAAAAACCATGATGAAATTCAGCGACAGATAAAGGATCATTCTGCCGATATGAAGCGGAGGCCTATTGGCCAACTTCACTGGAGGAACAAAAACCGTTTCGCCAAAATAGAAGGCAATGATGAAGAGAAGATGCAATAATAGGCTGATGCCAAGAGACAGAATGATTATCGTCTTGAGCGACAGAAATTCCGATTTGCCGTGAATTCTTCTATTCATAACGCAAAGCATTTATAGGATCTGTACGTGACGCCTTCAAGGCGGGGAAGAATCCGGCAATGAGACCCAGTACAGCGCAAACCACGAAAGACAACACCATCCACAGAACGTTGACTACGAAAGGCAAGGACATGAGGACAGATACAACATAGGAAAGTGCGACGCCAAGGATGATGCCCAAAACACCACCGATAAGACTCAGGATGATGCTCTCGCAAAGAAACTGCATCAGAATGACGGAGTTCTTGGCGCCGATCGACATTCTCAGACCGATTTCTTTAGTCCGCTCCGTGACGGTGACATACATGATGTTCATGATGCCGATGACGCCCACCAGCAATGAAATCAGGGCGATGGCGATAAGCACCGTGGTGATGGTGCCCGTGAGTGAAGTCATCATCTCGAGCATTTCCTGCTGGGTGCGGACTTCAAAGTCGTCATCATCGCCATCCTTGATGCCATGAGATGCGCGCAATATCGATTCAATTTCACTTACAGCGGCGTCAGCAACGTCCTCCGATGCAGCCGATGCCATGATCATCTGGATGTAGTCGGCACCCATCATACGTTTCTGCACAGTGGAATAAGGCAGTATGACGATGTCGTCCTGGTCCTGGCCCATGGAATTTTCACCTTTTTCGACCAAGGTGCCGATGACTTTGACCGGCATGGTGCCAACGCGGATGGTCTTTCCAACGGGATCTTCGTCGGCATCGAAAAGGTTCTCCACGATAGTCTGTCCAATCACGCCAACCTTGGCGTATTGTTTCACATCCTTTTCCGTGAAGTTGATTCCGGTGGCAATCTCATACTTCTTGATTGCGAGATAATCTACAGAGCCTCCCATGACGGAACCTGACCAGTTCTTAGAGCCGTTCACCAATTGTCCGCTGGCGTTGACCACTGGGCTGACCATGGTGATGTCCTTTGCTTTCTCCGCAATGAGGTCGGCGTCTTTCACCTTGAGCGTCTGGACGTTGGTAGCGCCATAACTCACGCCGCCGCTACGCTGGTTGGCGCGCATGACCATGATGAGATTCGTACCCATTTCGGAAAGTTGGTTTGAGGTGCTTTGCTTCAAACCCTCTCCCAAGTCAACTACCGCGATGACCGCCGCGATGCCGATGACAATGCCGAGCATTGACAGAAAGGTGCGCGTCTTGTTCCGCAGCAGTGCTTTGTATGATATCCGTAACAGACTGATTATATCCATGTTATCTTATTTACTTGTAATCGTTATCGACAGGAAGGGCTTTCAACGCTTCCTGAGCCGATTTTGTACTTATCGGTTCGTCGCGCAGCACATGACCGTCACGCAAGAAGATGGTGCGGGTGGTAAATACTGCAATATCCGATTCGTGCGTGACAAACGCAATCGTCTTTCCTTTCTCATGAAGACTCTGAAACAGGTTCATGATTTCGTATGATGTACGCGTGTCGAGATTGCCGGTAGCCTCATCGGCGAGGACAATGACGGGATCGTTGACCAAAGCGCGGGCAATGGCGACACGCTGTTGCTGGCCGCCCGACAACTGATTGGGCATGTGGTCCATGCGGTCTTTAAGCCCGACCATTTCCAACGCATTCTGAGCCAATTCGTTACGCTGACGCGTCGTCATATTGACATTGTAAACCAATGGAAGTTCCACATTCTCAAGCGCCGAGGTGCGTGGCAGCAGGTTGTACGACTGGAATACGAAGCCAATCTTGCTGTTACGGATTTCCGACAATTCGTTGTGGGACTTCTCCCTGATGGAGATGCCATCAATGAAATACTCTCCTGAAGTCGGCTTGTCGAGACAGCCGAGGATGTTCAGCAGGGTTGACTTGCCGCTGCCGCTGGAACCCATGATGCTGACAAACTCGCCTTGACGGATTTGGAACGACACGCCTTTCAGCGCGTGAACTTCTTCACTGCCGACGATGAAAGTCCTTTTCAGGTTCTCAACTCTAATGATTTCATTATCCGATGCTTCCATGCTATCTTGTTTTCTGAATTTGAAGTAATACGGTCACGCCCTTGACTATGCAAGAATGCGTTTGCGGATGAGATTAACGTGGTCCGCCTCCGCCACCGCCGCCCTTCGGGGGACTCGGCATGAATGGATTGCTGCCTTGTTTCGTAGTCTTGGCCTTCTCCACGTATTGTGCTGAAAGCACCACGGAATCGCCTTCATTGAGTCCGGATTCGATAATCGTGTAAGCCCCGTCGCTGATGCCTGCCTTCACAGGACGTGGCATCATGGAAGTGCCTTGTTTAATCCAGACCATGCTCTGGTCCGTGATACTATCGCCGGAAGGGGCAGGACCGCCTCCCATGCTGTCATGCTGCTGATGAGCGGCCATTTCTTCCTTGCTGGGCTTGCCGACACTCTTACGAATAGACTTGAGTATTTGGTCTGACGGCGTGAAACTAAGCGCTTCCGCCGGGACTGCAAGACCTGAGTTGGATTCGGTGATGATGGTCACGCTGGCGGTCATGCCGGGAAACAGTTCCAGTTTCGGATTCGGGGCTTCGATGATGACGGTGTAAGTAACCACATTATTCGTCGTGGTAGGCTGCATGCGCACCTGATTCACCGTGCCGTCAAACACCTCGTCGGCGTATGAATCGACAGTGAAAGTCACTTTCTGACCTACGACGATGCGTCCGATATCGGCTTCATCGACATCCGCCTCAACCTGCATCTTGGTAAGGTCGTTGGCCATGGTGAACAAGGTCGGCGTGCTGAAAGATGCAGCAACAGTTTGTCCGACTTCAACGGCACGGTCAAGGACGACGCCGTCTATCGGGGAATAAATCTCGGCATAGCCTAAATCGACAAGCGTCTGGTCATAGTTTGCCTGAGCGTTTTGCTTGTTGGTTTGGGCTTGCACGTAAGTGTTCTGTGCTTCTTGAAAAGCGGCGAGTGTGGCTGCATTGGACTCATAGAGTTGTTTAGTACGATCATAAGTGAGTTTTGCATATTTCAGCTGGCTTTCAGCAGATGTGAGATTTGCCTTAGCCTTACTGACATTCTGGGAGAGTGTCAGCTTGTCCAACTCAGCCATTAGCTCGCCTTTTTTCACCACCGAGTTGAAATCGACGTATATCTTCTCCACTTTTCCGGAGACTTGTGTGCCGACTTCGACGGTTTCGACCGGTTCTATAGTGCCCGTGGCCGTAACGGTGTTTTCCACAGTATATTCGCTAACGACGTGCGTCCTGATAACCAGCTCCTGATTCGCCGATTTGGCTTTCCGAATCAGCAAAAACGCAACGATTGCCGCGATTACTATTGCTAAGATGATCAATAATGTTTTAGTCTTCTTTTTCATATTCGTGATGTATGATTTTCTTTTGTGATAGACGATTACAAGGTGACGTCTTCGCCCATATACACGTCAAGCACCTTGCGCTGGAGCAGAAGGGAATACTTGTCCTGTATGTAGTTGTTCAGAGCGTTGAGGTAGTTGTTCTGCTGCTGCAGCAGTTCCACCGTGGTGATGCTTCCGTATTTATACTGCATCGCATAAGCGTCGAAACTCTTCTTATAGGCGTTTTCAGTGATTTCAGACACCCTGTATGAGTTATAGGCGGAAACCACATTCCTATAAGCCTGCGAGACGGTCTGGCGCACATCGAGGACGCTTTGGTCGTAGTCCAGTTGAGCCTGTTTAAGCGAGATTTCGCTTTTCTTCACGCTGGCTTTGGTGGCGCCACGGCTGTAAATCGGTATGCTCATCGAAACGCCGATCGATTCGTTCATGCCATTGCCAATCTGGTTCCCGATAGTATTGAAATTCTGGAATCCTGTGCCGACACTTGCGCTGGCACCAATAGAAGGATAATAGTTTGCTTTGGCAATGTCAATGCCTTTCTGGGCGATTTTCATGTCGTAATCGTAAAGCTTCAGGTCGGGATAGTTCTCTATCGCAAGACTGATTGCCTCTTCTTCAACAGGCAGACTCGTCATGAGGGTTTCGAGATTATCGGTGTCGGGATGGATGATGTCGAAATCGGCCGTAGGGTCGATAGAAAGCAACACTTTCAGGTCCATAAGGCTGTTGTCGCGGGTGACACGGGTATCCACCATGCTGTTGGAATCGCTGTAATACTGGGCTTCGAGCAAGAGAAAATCGCTTTCGAGTATGGAACCGGCCTTATAACGGCTGCGGCCTTGCTTAAGCTGTTCGCCGCTGGTTTTCACGACCACTTCCTGATATTTCAGCAGTTCCTCATTGCCCAAGACGGTAAGAAATGATTGCAGAATCTTGGTAGCAAGCTGATTGTCATACTGAAGCAGTTGGACATCGGCGCGATCGACGCTGAGGCGATTCTGCTCAATGGTATTTGTGATGCTTCCACCTTGATACAAGGTCACTGAGGAGCTTAATCCGAGATTTCCGGAAGCGGAAGTGCCGCTGCTGCTGTTCGACAGGCTCTCGCCAACAGAGCCATTCAGACTCGGAAGACGTTGCTGCTTCGACTGTTCGTAAGTAATCTTCTGTGATTCACCAGAGAGTTGGATGCTCTTACGGCCATAGCTGTGACTGACGGCGTAGTCGAAACAATCCACCAGAGTGAACCTGTATGACGAAGTCACCGTATCCTGAGCCTGAGCGGAGAAGAATGCAAGCAGTGAAGCTATTAATATTGCGTACTTTTTCATATCTCAACATTTGACGATACAAAAGTAAACATACATTTTCCACGCACAATTTTTAAATCATTGAAACGGAAAAAAATAGAACTGAACCGATTGATATACGGACGCGAATGCCCAGTTTGCCAAACGGAAACTGCAACCATTTATGAAGAGCGAAAACCCTTCATGAAAACGGAAATGAAACTATATGAAACGCCTTACTCTACCGTCACCGACTTGGCCAGATTTCTTGGCTGATCGACATTGCAGCCACGCATGACAGCGATATGGTAAGCAAGAAGCTGAAGAGGCAGGATGGCAAGGAAGGGCGAGAACAATGGTTCTGTCATCGGTATCTCGATGCTGTAATCCGACATGCCCTTGACAAGCGTATCGTCTTCGGTAATCACCGAGATGATTCTGCCCTTTCGGGCTTTCACTTCCTGAACATTGCTCAGCACTTTCTCGTAAGTCTTGCTATCTGTGGCGATAAATACAACAGGCATATCGTTATCTATCAATGCGATAGGACCATGTTTCATTTCGGCAGCGGGATAGCCTTCGGCATGAATGTAGGAGATCTCCTTGAGTTTCAGGGCGCCTTCCATGGCGACAGGATAATTCTGCAATCTTCCCAGATACATCATGTTGCGCGAATCCTTGAAACGCGTGGCGATTTCCTTTACTATCGCGTCACAGCCGAGAGCCTTTTCAATCTTGTCGGGAATGCGATAGAGTTCATCAATGAGTTCCTGTCGGCGTTCGTCCGTGAGCGTGCGTTTCAGTTCGGCGAGACGCAATGCCAGCATGGCGAGCACCGTGATCTGCGACGTGAAGGCCTTTGTCGATGCCACGCCAATCTCCGGACCAGCATGAGTATAGACGCCAGCATCCGTAGCTCTGGATATGGAAGACCCGATGACATTGCAGATGCCAAGCACCACGGCACCTTTTTCCTTCGCCAATTTGATGGCGGCCAGCGTGTCAGCCGTCTCTCCCGATTGGGAGATAGCGATGACGACATCATGAGGCGTGATGACGGGATCGCGGTAACGGAACTCCGACGCATACTCCACCCTGACGCGTATCTTGGCCAACGACTCGATGAGGTAACTCCCCACCAGTCCCGCGTGCCACGACGTGCCGCAAGCCACAAAGACGATGTTGTCGGCATACAGAAGCTGAAGCTCGTAGTCCAGCAATCCGCCGAGTCGCACAGTGTTAAGGTCGGGATGAAGACGGCCGCGCATGGTGTCGCGCACGATAGACGGCTGCTCAAAAATCTCTTTCATCATGAAATGGTCGTAGCCTGCCTTCTCTATCGACTCGAGGCTCATCTGCAATTCCTGAACATAAGGAATGGCTTCCACATCATGAATGGTCTTCACATGCACGCCATCCTTGAGGGTGATTTGCGCCACCTGTTCATCCTCGAGATAGACGACTTTCTGTGTGCGGCCCACGATAGGCGTGGCGTCCGAGGCAATGAAATACTCGTCCTCGCCAATGCCTATGACCATCGGACTGCCCTTGCGCGCGGCAATGAGATGATCGGGATGACCTTTCTCAAGAATGACGATGGCATAGGCGCCAATCACGTGATTCAATGCGATGCGCACGGCTTCGAAAAGACCTACCTTCTCACGCAACTGGACATCCTCGATAAGATTGGTAAGCACTTCCGTATCGGTGGACGACACAAACTTGAAGCCGCGCTTTTCCAGTTCTTTCCTCAACGTCAGGTAATTCTCTATTATACCATTGTGTATCAAGGCTATATTACCTGACTGGGAACAGATCGGGTGAGCATTGACTTGACTTGGTTCTCCGTGGGTAGCCCAACGCGTGTGGGCAATGCCGATATTTCCGCTGACATCTTTGTCCGTGACATAATCCTCCAAAGTGGAGACTTTGCCCTTTACCTTATAGACATTCAGATTGTCCGAAGCATCGAGCAAAGCCACGCCAGCGCTGTCATAGCCTCTGTATTCAAGACGTTTCAACCCGTCGATGAGGATAGGGAAAGCATCCTGATGGCCTAAATATGCGACAATACCACACATATACTTGTTACTTAAATATAATTGACATTAAATCAATTCGATACAGAAACGCAACTCATTCAGCAATGACGAGATAGTAATTCTTCTTGCCTTTCTGGACGAGGATGTACTTGTTGGCGAGCAAGTCGCCTGTACCGATGACCATCGTCTCGGCGGCCTTGTCCTTGTTGATGGAGACGCCGTTGGCTTGCACCATCTTGCGCGCCTCGCCTTTCGACGGGAACACGTTAGTGAAAGAGGTCAGGAACTCCACAATGCCGATGCCAGCCGACAAAGCGTCTTTCGACACCGAAGCGCGCGGCACGCCATCGAAGATGCTCAGCAGCAACGACTCGTCATATTTGTGAAGCATCTCAGCCGTGCCTTTGCCAAAGAGAATCTGCGAGGCTTCCTCCGCCATCTTGAAGTCTTCTTCGGAATGAACGGTGATGGTCATCTCGCGGGCTAAGGTCCGTTGCAGTTCGCGACGTCCGGGGTCTTCGGCGTGACGGGCGATCAAGTCATCGATTTCTTCCTTGCTCAGCATGGTGAAAATCTTGATGTATCTTGCTGCGTCTTCATCCGAGCAGTTCAGCCAAAACTGATAGAAAGCATACGGTGACGTCTTTTCGGGATCGAGCCAGATATTGCCTTTTTCGGTCTTGCCGAACTTGCCTCCATCGGCTTTGGTGATAAGCGGGCAGGTCAGAGCAAAAGCCTCCTGATCGGCTCCCAGCATGCGGCGAATCAACTCCGTACCGGTAGTGATGTTGCCCCACTGGTCAGAGCCACCCATCTGAAGTTTACAGTGTTTGTGCTGATACAGATACAGATAGTCGTATCCTTGGACGAGTTGGTAACTGAATTCGGTGAACGACATGCCGTCGCCCTCGCCGTTGAAACGTTTCTTGACACTGTCCTTGGCCATCATGTAGTTGACCGTTATGTGTTTGCCGATGTCGCGGATGAAATCAAGGAACGTGAAGTCCTTCATCCAATCGTAGTTGTTGACAAGTTCCGCCTTGTTTGGCGCATCACTCTCAAAATCCAGGAATTTTGCCAGTTGTTTTTTGATGCATTCCTGATTATGCCTTAAGGTGGGCTCATCGAGCAGGTTGCGTTCGATGGACTTCCCCGAAGGGTCACCGATCATGCCAGTAGCACCTCCAACAAGGGCCAATGGCTTGTGACCGGCTTTCTGCAAATGACGCAGCATCATGATGCCGCACAAGTGACCTATATGAAGCGAATCGGCCGTCGGGTCTATGCCCACATAAGCCGTCGTCATTTCTTTCAGCATCTGTTCTTCCGTGCCTGGCATCATGCTGTGAATCATGCCACGCCACTTCAACTCTTCAATAAAATTTGTCATCGATAGAATAAATTTTCGCAAAATTATAAAAAAATAAAAAACCGAGCCAGAATATCGGTCAACGTTGAAAGACCAAGACTGAGCCTTTCCTCTCGATGCGCTCTCCGTCGCTATCGATATACGACACGACCCAGAAGCAAGTTCCGGTTTCCACGGCTTTGCCATCGTAATAGCCGTCCCATTTCCCGCCGACATCGTAGGTCTCGAACAATTTCACGCCCCATTGGTTAAAGACACGGAAAACGAATCCCGCATTGGGAAAGACACGGAACATAGGCCCGAAAGACGGCGTCCGCCCCCCTATGATAAAAGCATTGGGCATCAGGAAATCAGGGATGTCGAAAACCAAGGTGGCGCAATTCGAGAAGGCACTTTGGCCATCAATACCGACCATCTCGACGCGATAGACGTACTTTGAAACGGGATCCGCCACCTGACCTATGTCGTCGTCGAAACTCCTTTCGCTTGACGTGCCTATTACAGAAAAAGTCGCCTCATCGATAGCGCGGCGATAAATGACGTAATGGTCAGCGGACCAACCCTGCACCGCATCGCTCCAGGTGATATGCGCCAGCATGTTTTCAGTGGCGCCGCTGAGAACGATGTTGTTCAAGGCAATGCCATTCTCAATGAAACGGCCGCAAAGATCCAAAAAGTTAATCCGGAAGTCATAGGATGTCGTGGTGACGGCAGCCGTGGTGTCCGTAAGGCAGATTTCCGTCTGTCCAATGACGGGTGCCGCAGAGACCAACGCATTGTCCCTGTACAGAAGCAATGTGCCGATATCGGCATTGACGCTGGAGCAGCACACGCTGACGCTATTGTCTTCATTCACGGTGGCGGTGACCATCACAGGCGAAGGCGGCGTTTCATAGACGTAGGTTGTCTTCGTTCTGATGTTCGAGAAACTCGTCTGCTGCGGCTGCAGATAAGGCGAGAACAAGGCTCCGATTTTATATTGGTAGGTGGCGCCAGGCGTGACATGATGCACGTATTGCAGCACTGGCGTGAAGACATCATGGGCGGTAGTCTCGTAGGTGTCAACGGAATCAACGACTTGAGGATTCAATATCATTACGGAGTCCCATGCGGAACCGTTTTCACGGAAATACAGTCTGTAAGCAGGAGAAAAAACGTCGGAAAACGCCGACCAACGCAAAGTGTCAGTGGCCGAACAAGGGTCGTAACCGATGACCGAATCAAGCCAGATGGTCCAGACTTCCTGCGAAGGAAAACTCTGCGCAAGGGAGTTGAAAGTTTTCAGCCGATAAATGCGTTTCTTCAGGTCGGGCGATGTCGTCCTATCCACATAAGACCGCGACAAGGTGTCCGCAATGGTGTCTATCACCTTCCATGCCGATTCAGTGTAATTCTCGGAATAGTATTCCCAACGTTCCACCAGAAAGCCTTCTATCTCGCTGGTCAGCAATAACTTCCATGAAATGGAGTCGGCATTGCCGTCAATGACGGTGACATTGCTCATGGTAGGCGTCACCAACAGGTCCTGCCCTTTCACCATAGAAGGGCAAAACGCTGTAAAGATGGCAAAAGCCAATACCAAGAGTGTTTTTTTCATGACGGGCTTGCTGATGTTTTTTACGAAAGGCGCAAATATAGGTTTAAACGGATAATAATTGAAAACTATTGCCCGAATTTTTGCGCTTCACATCATAAAATTTCGCACTTTTGCAGAATAATAAGAACGATTGAAATAATTCAAAATCAAACGATACTAATACAATGAAAAGAGACGAACAAATTTTTGATCTGATACGTCAAGAAAAAGAGCGTCAGATGCGTGGTATCGAACTCATTGCTTCGGAGAACTTTGTCAGCGAACAGGTTCTGGAGGCTATGGGGTCGGTTATGACCAACAAATACGCTGAGGGCTATCCCGGCAAGCGTTATTATGGTGGTTGCCAGATCGTCGATCAGAGCGAGCAACTTGCCATTGACAGGGCTTGCGAACTTTTCGGCGCAAGGTATGCCAACGTGCAGCCCCACTCGGGTGCTCAGGCTAACATGGCAGTCATGCAAGCCATTCTGCATCCTGGTGACACCTTCATGGGCCTTGACCTTTCGCACGGTGGCCACCTTTCACACGGCAGCCCGGTAAATGCGTCAGGCATCCTCTATCACCCTGTCGCCTATCATGTCAGCAAGGAAACCGGCATGGTCGATTACGACGAGATGGAGAAGATTGCTTTGGAATGCAAGCCGAAACTTATCGTTGCCGGCGCTTCAGCATATTCGCGTGACTGGGATTACGCCCGCATGCGCGAGATTGCCGACCAAGTCGGCGCCATTCTCATGGCCGACGTGTCGCACCCTGCAGGCCTTATCGCCCGCGGCTTGCTGAACGATCCTCTCGATTATTGCCACATCATCACCACCACCACACACAAGACCCTTCGCGGACCTCGTGGCGGCATGATACTGATGAGAGAAGACTTCCCGGATCCGGAAGGACGCACCACACCGAAAGGTGAAGTCAAGACGATGACAGCACTGCTGAACAGTGCCGTGTTCCCTGGCGTGCAAGGCGGACCGCTGGAGCATGTCATCGCTTCCAAAGCCGTATCGTTCGGCGAAGCCCTTTCTGACGAATACTTCCAGTATATCCTTCAGGTGAAGGAAAACGCTGCGGCAATGGCAAAGGCCTTCATCGACAAAGGCTACGACGTCATCTCGGGCGGCACGGATAACCACTCCATGCTGATCGACCTCCGCACGAAGTTCCCTGAAGTCACCGGCAAGATGGTGGAAAACACCCTCGTCCTTGCCGACATCACTGTCAACAAGAACATGGTGCCATTCGACAGCCGCTCGCCATTCCTCACATCAGGACTGCGCATCGGCACACCAGCCGTCACCACCCGTGGCCTGAAAGCCGACCAGATGCCTATCATCGTTGACATGATCGACGACGTCATCGCCAGCATCGATGTAGTCAGCAAGACGGCGCCGGATGCCAAAATCAACGCTGTCAGAACTGAAGTGAACAAAATGATGGGTCAATATCCGCTCTTCGCGTGGTAATATCACATCGTCATCAGTAACAATTAAGCGTTACAACATCTTGCAAGCCACGTCATTTCGACGTGGCTTGTTTCGTTTCAGGGCAATCTCAAAAATGCGCATATCGGGACCAAACTGACAAACTAATTAACATATATTATTGATTATCAATAATATAAATAAGATTTTAAAAAAATAGACTATTTAATTGTCAGTCATTTAGAATGTCCTATTTTTGCAAAAACCATCTTAAAAGTGAACATCGTAGATTTATCGAAGACAGATTCTGTCATCAACCAATATGTAGCAGAACTGAGAGATGTCAACATTCAGTCGGATAGAAACAAATTCCGTCACAACCTTCAGCGCATCGGCCAAATGATGGCCTATGAAGTGAGCAAGAAACTCCATTATTCAGAACAAGAAGTACAGACTCCATTAGCGATAGCAAAAGCCAGCGTTGCAGACGACGAAGTGGTGCTTGCCACCATTTTCCGGGCGGGACTACCATTCCATCAGGGTTTCTTGGACGTCTTCGACCATGCGGGAAACGCCTTCGTGTCGGCATACCGCTACTATCTCGACGACAGTCACGAAAAGATCGGCATCAAAGTGGAATATCTTGCAGCGCCCGACTTGTCGGACAAGACGCTCATCATTGCTGACCCGATGCTCGCCACGGGAGGCAGTTTCGACCTCACCTACCAGGCCTTGTGCACCAAAGGCGTGCCGCGTCACCTGCACCTTTGCTGCGTCATTGCAGCCCAGCAAGGCGTTGACCACATCAAAGCGCTGTTCAAGCCGATAGACAACATGACGTTATGGTGTGCCGCCATCGACCCCATACTGAACGAACACAAATACATCGTCCCAGGACTTGGGGATGCGGGCGATTTGGCTTACGGCGATAAGATTTGAAACAGTTGAGACGGACAAGATGTTCGTCTCATTTTTTATACAACAAATACAAACATTGCGTCAATGAAACAAACCATCAACAACTCAGAAGGCATCTACGATGCCCGCGTGCTTGGGCGACCAAGGATGATTCTGCTGGGATTCCAGCATCTGTTTGCCATGTTCGGAGCGACGGTTCTCGTGCCTGTCCTCACCGGACTGTCGGTATCGGCCACCTTGCTGTTTGCCGGATTGGGCACCCTGCTATTCCACTTCATCACGGGACGTAAAGTACCCGCATTCTTAGGCTCGTCGTTTGCCTTTTTAGGCGGTTACGCCACGGTGACGGCATTAGGAGCCGAGAAAGGCATGACACAAAGTGTGGCGTTGACATACGCTTGTCTTGGCGTGTTCTGCGCCGGATTGCTGTATCTCGTTCTCGCCGGCCTCATCAAATGGTTTGGCACGAAAAGAGTGATGCGTTTCTTCCCTCCTGTCGTCACAGGCCCCATCATCATCGCTATCGGCCTCACCCTGTCAGGCTCGGCTCTGACCAACTGCGCCAGCACCTCGGGGAGTTGGCTCATCGCTTTGGTGGCCGTCATCGTCGTTATCGTATGCAGCATCTGGGCCAAAGGCATCATCCGCATCGTCCCAATTCTCATGGGTGTGCTCGTCTCCTACGTCTTTGCCATCTGCATCGGCGTTGTTGACTTCACGCCAGTAAGGGATGCGGCATGGGTAGGCGTGCCATTCAGATGGGAAAACACAGCATTCGCAGTATTCGAAAATCCCGACTGGGGCTTCATACTGACGGCCATCATCTCCATCATTCCCATTGCCCTCGCCACCATGGTGGAACACATTGGCGACATCTGCTCCATTTCTTCCACCACAGGAAGAAATTATCTTGAAGACCCAGGCCTGCACCGCACCTTGACAGGCGACGGTCTCGCCACATCACTTGCAGCCTTGTTCGGCGCTCCCGCCAACACGACATACAGCGAGAATACCGGCGTTCTGAACCTCACCAAGGTCTATGACCCACGTGTCATCCGCATCGCCGCTGTCATCGCCATGCTGCTCGCATTCTGCCCGAAATTCGCGGAACTGATACACGTCATGCCCACCGGCACCATCGGCGGCATTTCGTTGGTCCTTTACGGCATGATTGCCGCTGTCGGTGTCCGCACTCTCGTCGAAAACCATGTGGATTTCAAGAAGTCGAAAAACGTCCTTGTCGCTGCCATGATTCTCGTTCTGGCCATCGGCATCAAATACGCCCTGAATGACCAAATCAAATTCGGCAACATCGGTTTGTCGGGATTGGCCATCGCTGCCATTGTAGGCATCATCCTCAACGCCGTGCTGCCCGAAGAAAAGGCTTTCCCGATGGATATCGACGTCGATATTAAGGATGAAGTGGAAAACAAGACCGAATAAGATCGGACTCTTCTTCCTAAAAAACAAATAGTTGAATGCCGAAAAGCATTCAACTATTTTCATTTTTGGCCAATGGAAAAGCCAAAGGCCGTAAAGGACTATGGCACAGGCTACCCGTGCCAGAGTCTCATATTCTAACGATGCAAATCATCGTCGAGGGTTTCAACGACAGCCTTTACCAGATTGAAAGCACCATCGTAGACGTCCCTCAGCGAAGCGTCTAACATATAAGCAGGCGTTGAGAATACCAATTCCTGATTGTCAGCCACCACATCGCCATCTTCGGCCTGGACGTGATTGGCGCCCATCTTGCGGACATTGTCGGCGTGCGAAGTGCCCTCGTTGCCCAAGGTGACACAAACGCCTTTGATGAGTTTGGCAAACATCACCGGAGCGATGCACATGCCTGCTATCGGTTTTCCAGCAGCGTGCATCTCGACAATGGCGCGGGCGACGTCGTCCTGAACTTCCATGTCGGCACCTTTGACGGCATAATCGCACAAATTCTTTGCGACACCATATCCACCGCTGAAAAACAAAGCGTCATAATCTTCGGCCTTGAACTGTTCGATGGGCAGGACTCCGCCTCTGGCTATGCGTGCTGCTTCAGTCATGATATTGCGCGTGCCTCTGACGGGTTTGCCTGTAACGTGGTCTATCACATCAGCCTGGGCACGGTTGGGAGCAAAGCACTGGCATTCGCAATGCTGTTGGTCGATGGCAAGCAGCAAAGTGACTGCTTCACGAATTTCAGCGCCGTCCAGTCTTCCGCATCCGGCTAATATTACAGCAAATTTTTTCATAATGATTTGTCGTTTAACACCCAACCATTATTCCTTTACGAAATTTCTGGTCTGATTCGTAGTGCTGGTGATGACCTGAACGAAATACACGCCGGCTGGCATGCTGCTCAAATCGATCACGGCGTGCTTGCCGCAGTCCGAAGCGCTGTACGTCATCGTTCCCATGAGGTTGTACACCTTCAGGCTCGTGATAGCTTCGTTCGACTCCACTTCAATCTTGTCCGTGGCAGGATTCGGATAAATGCTGGCGTGGCTGGAGGTCTCGCCCACCGATGTCACCGTCACCATGACGCAGTTGTTGGAAGGAATGTCGAGTGCATGAGCAGGATCCGACTCGCACGTGGCATTGCCCCATTCATACAGAGCGCGCACCTGGTAGAAGTAAGTGCCGTGTCCGACCTCGTCGAAATACTCGAAATGGGTTGCCGAACTTGACTCCACTTCACCAACGACGGTGTATGTGTTGCCATTCGGAGAACGGTAAACATTGTATTTAGCCAGTCCGCGGTCAGCCGGAGCATCCCACTCCACCATAACGCCGAAGTCGCCTTCACCGTTGTAAACGTATTCTGCCTCAAGGTTGCGCGGCTCATCACATGGTGCATCTATCGTCTGGCAACTCTGTGATGATGGATCGGAAGTACCGTTGGGGCAAACGCTCGTGACACGGTAGCAATAATTGCCATTTTCGAGATTCTGATCGGTATAGGTCGTCGTGGTGATGCCTGTGGCGATAACGACATTGTTTCTCAGCACATTGTATGAAACAGCATAGGTTGATGCGTTCCAATTCAAGACAACATTGACGTAGCCTTCAATGGATGTCGTCAGACCGGTAGGCGCGTTGCACGGATTTTCCGTCGTGGCGCAGGACTGGTTGGAAGGATCGGAAAGAATACCGCCCTGGCAGTTGCCCTTCACGGTATAGCAATATTGCGTGCTATAACTCAGGTTGCTGTCAGTGTAAGATGTACCCGTCACATTGGAGGCTATCTGGGTGGTGCCACGATAGACATTGTAACTTGTCGCCGTCGAGGATGCCGTCCATGTCAGATGGATGCTGACACCGCTTGCCGTAGCCGACAGATTGGTAGGCGCTTCGCAAGGTGCCACAGCGGTAAGTTCAAAGGTGTCATGATAGGTAACGCCATTGTTCACTGCAGCGACATTTACTGTGAAAACATGGTTGTTCGGCGTGTTTGCCGCAGCACGCACTGTGAATGCGTTGTTGACCGTGGAAGTGCCTCCGTTGGCAGCCATAGCACCAAAAGTAGCCGTACCTTGCACTATTGTCAGATACTGGTCGGAAGACGTGATGGTTACCGTGGTGTTCCCAGTGGTAGCGACAGAACCAAAGTTTTTCATGGTCACGGTGAGGTCCTCGTTGACTCCGTTATCTATCTCTTCAGGATCGACAGAATAGACTTTGATATTAGGAGAATTTGCTTGGGAAAGCATGAGTTTGCAAGCGGACAAGATAGGACGTGTCGGCGTGCCCTGATATTTTTCAGAAACCCAAGCAAGGAAGAAGATGTTGTCGAGATCGACATCGACACCATTGGGGCTGCCGATGTTTTCAGGAATAGTATAGGTATAGGTCTTGGTAACAAGCGTTCCTGCCGTGGTAGGAGTAATGGCTTCGCCCCATGTAGGAGTGATGACGTCACGCAGGATGTGCATGTGGACGTACTGGCCGTTCAGCCATTGTGTAGGATTGTAGTTACCATAATCCGCTTGCGAGCCGAGGATGCTGTCCTGAAGCATGGCGACAGTGAGATAGTTCGTGGACTCAGCGCTGTTACCGGTATAGTAAGCCTCAACAGTGATTGTGGCTGTACGGGTGCCGGGATTGACAACAACCTGGCCAGCAACGTTCACTTCCGATGCCTGGCCCAACTGGGTGTTGGCAGTACTTGCCCATTGGCTACGGCTGAGAGCACTTGATGTTGAACGGTTGACGACGCCACAAGGATAGCCGCTGATGCTGAAACCGCTTGCAATAGTTGCGCCATCCGAAGTGTTCATGTTAGGATAGGATGTCGGAGCATAACCGCCGGTATGGATGTTGATAGCCCACACGCGATCAGGATGCTGAGCCATGATTTCGTTAGCAATGCGGTGTCCATCAGTACAATAGCCACAGTTGCGGCCAGTAAACTCTTCCAAGATGACGTTTCTATTGGATGCCGTCGTTGAAACATACTGCTGAGCATTTACAAACAATGCTGACAAAAGCAGACATAATAGTAGTATTCTTTTTTTCATTGTATTAATTTATATGGAGTTAACAATAAGGAACCATCCCTTTTCTCAAGGGATGATTCCAAATCTCATCTTATTTCTTCACAAAGTTTCTGGTCTGATTGGTGGTGCTGGTGATGACCTGAACGAAATACACGCCGGCTGGCATGCTGCTCAAATCGATCACAGCGTGCTTGCCGCAGTCCGAAGCGCTGTACGTCATCGTTCCCATAAGGTTATACACCTTCAGGCTTGTGATGGCTTCGTTCGACTCCACCTCTATCTTATCCGTGGCAGGATTCGGGTAGATGCTGGCGCGGTTTGAAGTCTCGCCCACCGATGTCACCGTCACCATGACGCAGTTGTTGGAAGGGATGTCAAGCGCATGGGCAGGATCCGACTCGCAAGTGGCGTCGCCCCATTCGTATAGGGCGCGCACCTGATAGAAGTAAGTGCCGTGTTCCACTTCGTCGAAATACTCGAAATGGGTTGCCGCACCCGACTCCACTTCGCCTACGATGTTGTAGACGTTACCATCTGGCGAACGGTAAACGTTGTACTTCGCGAGTCCGCGACCTTCCGGAGCGTCCCATTCCACCATTACGCCGAAGTCGCCTTCACCGTTGTAAACATATTCCGCCTCAAGGTTGCGCGGTGCATCACATGGTGTCTCTATTGTTTGGCAACTCTGCGAGGATGGATCGGAAGTGCCGTTGGCGCAAACGCATGTGATACGGTAGCAATAATTGCCGTTTTCAAGATTCTCATCGGTATAGGTCGTCGTGGTGAGACCAGTGGCAATAACGACATTGTTTCTCAGCACGTTGTAGGAAACTGCGTAAGTCGAAGCATTCCAGTTCAAAACCACGTTGACGTAACCCTGAATGGATGTTGTCAGACCAGTAGGCGCATTGCAAGGAGTCTCCGTCGTGGCGCAGGCTTGGTTGGAAGGATCGGAAAGGACACCGCCTTGGCAGTTGCCCTTCACGGTGTAACAGTATTGCGTGCCATAACTCAGGCTACTGTCAGTGTAGGAAGTGCCCGTCACATTGGAGGCTATCTGTGTGGTGCCACGATAGACGTTGTAACTTGTCGCTGTCGGAGATGCCGTCCATGACAGATGGATGCTGTTACCGCTTGCCGAAGCCGACAAATCGGTAGGTGCTTCGCAAGGCGCATTGCTCGTGAGAACGAAAGAACTGTTCCATGTATTGCTTCCATAAGTAGCTGTGGCGGTCACTGTAAACTGATGTCCGTCAGGCGTGTTTGCCGCAGCGCGCACCGTAAACGCGTTGTTGACTGTGGATGTGCCTCCATTGGCAGCCATAGCGCCAAATGAAGCCGTGCCTTGCACTATTGTCAGATACTGGTCAGAAGATGTGATGGTAACAGAGGTGTTTCCCGTCGTGGCACCGCCACCGACATTCACCATGGTGACTGTCAAATTCTCGTTGACACCGTTTTCTATTTCTTCCGGCGTCACAGACTGTACCTGTACTGAAGGATCGCTACTTGTCCCTGTAGGAATTGTAGCGGAATAAGGCTGACGCTGAGGCTTGGTCACAACAATCTTCACATTACCCGACTGCGTGACAGGAGTCACAGCGACGGAGACAGAACCTGTCGTCCCTACCAAGGCGGCGCCCAGAAGGACGTTGTCCTTGGAGATGCCTACGTAAGAACCCGGCTGCGCGTTGACAGTGAATGATGAGGCTCCCAACGGGAATGTGGAGGCGTGGCTGACCGTGTTGGCGATTGGCTGAACACGATAAGGCATGATGGAACCATCGCCCAAAACGTGATAGGCTTGCCAATAATACAAAGGCGAAACGCTGGTGTTGTAGCCACCCGAAGACGCATAGCAAACAGCGAGGTTTCCAAGGAACACCATGGATGAAACCGTGTTGTACGTGTCATCCATCCAGACGCCGTCGTAAACTCCAGTAGAAGACTCCGTGTTTGAAGGAGTCGAATAGAATGTGTTCGTAGCACCGACACCGAAATAATAGTCTTCATACCAATAGGAACTTGGACAAGATCCGATATAGGAATAAGCGGCTTTGTCCACCGAGCGAATCATGGCTTCGCCGAAGCAGGCGCTGCTATAACCCCAGTTGGCTGCAAGGCAGCAGTTGCCCATGGCAAGGAAGTACTTGTTGGTGTTTGTCAGAGCGGCAACATTGGAATTAGTGAATTGAGGACTGTACCACATGGTGTTGTCACCGTGAGCGGTGTAATTCACAAAACCCACACCCGTATTCAGATTGTCGTAGCATCCCGAATATGATGAAAGATAAGCATAGACATTGCTGAATCCGTGCGCCGTATTGTAATAATAGGTGGTGGCATAATTGATGGTCGGCTGTCCGACTTTGGGATTCCAGTTGGAATCGGCTCCGGCAATCAGCAACACCTTGTTCAGGTATGACGGATCGGGCATGGTATATTGCTCGTATTGCAGGACTTTGTTGATAATGGCTGTCAGCTGGTCGGTAGTTTCGGCCGACATGCGGCTGTAGAACATATCCGGGAAGTAGTCGCTATCGACGCTGCCATAGTAGAGGTCGGTGACTTTGCCCGAGCTGCTGCCCGTAGCGCTGGGCGCCACTTGGCCGGAATCGCCGATGATGATGACGAAAGTAGGCGTCTCGGAATTCTGCACACCCGTGGTGTACTTGTTCTGGATGAACGACCGGATTGCGGAAGCGGTAGTGCCCACTGCACTGGTATAGTTGATGTCCATGTAGAAGCCTTTCTGCGTCTTCCAGTTCGCCCAAGGTTCCAGGACCGAGGAGAACATATCGTTTGCGATGACGAGCATGCGCACAGGAGCAGCCCACAAGTCGGGGTGTTCGGAATAGACGTCACGCACCAGATCGTAGTTGAACATCTGCTTGTAAACGATATCGAAATAAGGGCTTGCCGTCTTCATCAGCATTTCCTTGGTCGCCTCGGTGTCGGCGCCCTCAAAGCTGACCTCGACTTCGATGTCGTTGAAGACACGAAGCGTGTTGCTCGTCGGGTTGTAGCTGACAGGGTTGATGACCAGAGAACCTACGCGTACGCCGCGCAAAGTGCCTTGAACCTCAATGCTGACTTCAGGCGTGCTGGCCAAAGACCTGGTCTGGTATGCCGATGCGTCATACGCAAACTCGATCTTGTCAGGATCCATGTCCTTTCTGACGGAAGCCTGATGAGGCACAATAGTATTGATGCCATAGTCCGAGAGTTTGTAATCTGTCGCGGTGTAGCTGACCACAGAGACAGTGGGCATGGCGCCCACGGGGACGGCCAGCAGCTCATGTGTCTGCGGCAGTTCGGGAGCGCCGACCTTGCCTGCAGGATAGGTCGAAGGCAACGCTATCTGTGAAAAAGTGCCACGCTGTGACTCCACAACGGTGCTGGCAATGGATTCATAGCTGAACACGGCCTTCAAGGTCTGAAAGTCGCTTTGCGTGATTCCTGATTCAGATGCCGTCCTCAAGTCAATATGGCCTTGAGCGAAGACCATGGCGCAGAGCAGCATCAAAACTGAAAGTAGAACTGATTTTTTCATTGATTTGCTTATTATTACTATACTTGTTCAAAAATATTAAGTTCGTTATTGATTGTCGATTGTGATTATTCCATCTGCGTGTAATCTCTGGCCAGACCGCCCTTTGACGTCTCTTTATAGAGTGACGGAATGTCTTTGCCTGTCTCCTTCATCGTCTCCACAACCTTGTCGAACGACACCCTATGGCGTCCGTCGGTGAAAGTGGCATAGATGTTGGAATCAAGGGCACGTGCGGCAGCGTATGCGTTACGTTCGATGCAAGGAATCTGAACAAGGCCGCAGACGGGGTCGCAGGTCATGCCGAGATGATGTTCGAGGGCCATTTCGGCGGCATATTCAATCTGTGCGGGACTGCCGCCAAACAGTTGGTTAGCGGCTCCGGCGGCCATGGCACATGCCACGCCAACCTCACCCTGGCAGCCCACTTCGGCACCCGATATGGAAGCATTTGTGCGAACGATGTCGCCGATGAGTCCGGCAGTGATCAGCGCCCTGATGATGCGCACATCGGTGAACTCGTAGTTCTGCGACAGATGGTACAACACAGCAGGGACAACGCCACAGGAGCCACAGGTGGGTGCGGTGACGATCTTGCCTCCCGAGGCGTTCTCTTCCGAGACTGCCAAAGCATAGGAAAACACCAGGCCACGGTTTTTCAGCGTGTGGGTGAATCCCGACGCCTTGATGTGGTATGCTGCAGCCTTGCGGCTCAGATGAAGCGGTCCAGGCAACACGCCTTCGGTCTGCAAGCCACGCTCGACAGCGTCTTTCATCACAGACCACACCTCCATCAGGTAATCGTGCAACTCGCTGGCATTCTCATACTCCAAGACATATTCCCAATAGGAACGTCCCGTCTTCTCACACCAATCCAAGATCTCAGTCATGAAATTCAACGGGTAGATGTCAGGCGAGCCGATTTGTTTGCCTTCTTCGGCCAGCTCACCGCCGCCGATGCTGTACACCGTCCATTCGTCAACGACTTCGTTGTCATCCGCAAAAGCCTTGAATGTCATTCCGTTAGGATGAAAAGGAAGGAAGATGTCAGGTTTCCAGACAATCGTCGCAGGCGCCTGCAATGTGTTGAGAATGGCTACGTCCGTCATGTGACCTTTGCCGGTGGCGGCAAGACTGCCATACAAAGTGACCTCGAACGACGCTGCATCAGGATGCTTGTCGGAGAAAATCCTTGCGGCTTTCTGCGGGCCCATTGTGTGACTGCTAGAAGGACCGTAGCCTATTTTGTATATGTCTTTAATAGTTTTCATTCGCAGAGTATACAAGATACAAAAATACTTGTTTTTTTGGAAAACTCTTGCATTTCTCCCGTCAAACAGAAAAAAATTGGAATATCAGTTGCCGCAAATGATTTTTTTCTATTTTTGCAGCGGAAAAGAGGGGGCATTAGCTCAGTTGGCTAGAGCGTTTGACTGGCAGTCAAGAGGTCATCGGTTCGATTCCGTTATGCTCCACTTCTACTTTCAACGGATTGATTCTAAACGGGTCAATCCGTTTTTGTTTTCATGAAAACGGAAAACCGTTCGCATAAATCAACTGCTATGAATAAAAAGGGGGCGTCCTTTTCAGGATGCCCCCTTAACTTATCTAAAACACAAGCAATGCGACGAGGCCAAAGCCTCGTCACATGCAAAAATTATTTGACGACGGTAACACGCTGCGTGCTAACGCCATTCTCAGTAGCGATGCGGACGACGTAAACGCCTGCCTTAAACTGGGCCATATTAAGCGTTGTCACATCGTTGTGAACTTCGTTATCGTAGATGACCTGGCCGAGGGCGCTGACCACAGTGACGTGGTTCATGCCTGCGGCTTCAATGGTCACATTGCCCTTGGTCGGGTTAGGATAAAGAACAGCGTTGATGTTATTCTCGTCAACGCCAACGACTTCAACATGAGCGCACATTGGGCATGACATGGCATAGAATGTGACATCAGGTTCTCCGCCATAGACCACGCGAGCGCAATAATCGTGTGTTCCATGTCCAGGATTGACATCGATGTATGTACTTGTTGTCAAAGGTGTCGGAGTCAGGCAAACGCCATCTCTGAAGACCATCACACCAAGGATATTGTCCGACATCGAACCACCTGTGCCATTGACCTTCATGGCCATGCCGAATGGCTGACCGACGCCACTGTCATAAAGATTGTGCCAACCCACTTGGTTCAACTGGATTGCATTTCCGGTTTTGTCTTCTCCAGGAATGGTTCTTGGAATGGCATAAGGTCCCATCAGCACGTCGTCACCAGCGATATGATAGGTAATCCAATACTTGCCAGCAGGCAATTCGATATTCAATCCCGAAGCGACAATAGACATGATCGGTCTTGAGTTGTCACCCATGAAGAGTTCTTCCGTGCGGAAGATTCCAGTCCACTCCGTTGAAGTCATGAGGTTCGTCGTTTCATCGCCCCAGATGACCTGGCCACCTTCCATCGGGTTGCCATCGTAGATCTTAATGTAAAGCTCCACCATAGGCGAGACAGGAGGATAGTCGAAGCAATCTTGGAATGCGAATACCTCAATTTCATCAATGACAGCATCGGATGTGAAATTGACATCGTCGCCAACCCAGAAGTTGAAATTGCCATTGGAAAGCCAACCGGCATGAGCTCCATAAGCCGAGTGGGTTCCAAGCAATGAGCTGACATCGTGGCCAGCATAACCAGCGCCTTCATTCGTGATCATTTCACTTTGGTCGAGCAAGACTTCTCTCGTGCTCTTTCCTTGCGGAAGTCCTGACCAAGTCAGAACGACATCTTCGTCATTCACTTCGGCTTCGAAATTCTGCATGCCTTCGAAATAATCGCAAGGTTTGTAGGTCCAGTCATAAGCAAGCCATTCACTTTGTCCGGTCGAGTAGATTGCACAAACGGATGTCGAATATTGCTGACCTTCAATAAGATTGGTCACATCATGCTGGCAATAGCCATCGGTGACATTGGCTTCGAATTGTCCATCAATCAACACCTTGTAGCGTTCCAGATGACGTGAATCACGGCCATCGCCAACATAAAGCTTCATGTCGTCGATGTTGAGATAATAATTGTCAGAACTTTCATAGTGACGAATAGCAATATAGACTTGCTGGCCGGCATATTCGCTCAAGTCAACCTCATACTCGTACCATTGGCCGAGTTCAGTCGTGCCACGGACGCCACCATGTCCAGTACCACCTTTTGCCGTCAAGGTCCAGTCGGCAATCATAACAAAGGCATTCGGGTCGGTATTGCTGGTAGTAGAAATGCCAACTCCGAAATGTTCTGCCGGGTAGTTGGCATCTTGTGCGCAAGCCCAGAAGCTGAATTTCGACTCAGGTCCTATTTCGACGAGTTTCGAAACCATGTAGTTGTCAGGAGTCAAGGCTCCTGCACTATTGTCGTACGACTGTGAAGTGATGTAGTAATAACTGTTGTTGTGGCCATAACCGCTGAACAGCAAAGATGAGTTAGTCCAGTTTCTGCCATCGCCGTCAGCATCGATGTAGGTCAAGTTAGCGAGACCGCCATCGTCGAAGTCGTAGTAGAACTCGTCGCCCACTGTAGGATGTTCCACAGGAACGCTCCATGTAGCCCAACCAGTCGGAGAAACATAAAGGTTGTCGATAGGTTTGAGAATCTCCACCAAGACGCAACGGAGTGTCGTGTCGCCGTAGATTTGAATCGTGTCATTATTGAAGCAGGAAACATAGCCGTCAAGAGCCATGTTGACAACGTAATCACCCTTGCGGAAATCAGCCCATTGGTAGGCTCCGCTTTCATCAAAAGTGGTTTCGTAAACAAGGTTCAGATTTGGCTCGCTGATATTCGTCAGCGTGACGACGGTACCTGTGACTGGGTCAGTGGTATTTGTCAGCACGACAACGTCAAGTTCAGTCTCCATGTTTTTGTCAAGACAGTTCGACCATGTGATTTCCGATTCGCCAGGAGTGGCATCGTAAGGGATGTAGAAGCAGGATTGCTCACCCACATTTTCCGCAATGATGGTGGTCGTCGCATCAACCACACTCACTTGTGCGAAGAAACCCCTGTTGTCGGCATAACCAGCCCAATAAAGATTTCCTGTATTGCGGTCAATGTCGGCGCTTTGGAGGTAACGGCAGTTGATTCCCGTTGAACCGACCAAAGTGACTTGGGCGGTCTGTTTATCCACTCTGTAAAGATCGCCTGTCTGAGCTTCGATAGCATAAAGCTGGCCTCCAAAATCGCAAGACAAGGTCAACATGGTGTGGCCCATACTACCCACCATCGTTGCATAACCTGTTGCCAAATCAATGGTGCCCAGATTGCTGCCGTACATGCCGTACATCGTATGTGTGGAATAGTCGTAAGCCATATCGCCGAAGTAATAACCGACCTGATTGTAACCAAGCATGACGCCGGTTTCGGCATCAACTTTAATGAAGATACCGGATGGATCGTAGGTGTAAAGGATGCCATCATAGAATTCGCCTGAATACATGAAGAACGGACTATAAACCAAAGCTGCATCCGTTGGATTGTCAACAGTGTAGGAAATGTAGCCATAAGGAACGGCTGTGCCTGACTGCAAACTGCAAGCATATGCGCGGCGACCTCTCAAAGGCATGCTGTCGAACTTGCCGACTGCACCATTGTTAACGGCGTTAGGCGCTGGCATGCAAATGCTATGATCGACATCGGGCACAATCCACTTGTCATTGGCCTGAGTTTGAGCCTCGTTGCGATTGCCTGCGTAAACCGCTGCAACGCCCCATTTGTAAACGCCAGATTCGACATCACTCCATTCAACATCCATATAGGTGTTAGACGTGATTTCGCTGGCCAACAAGGTCGGGTAGTTCAGCGAAGGATCTTCGTTGTAGCAGTCCGTACGATACACATTGTAATGATTCAAGACCCTTCCTGGATCAATGCTTCTGCTCCAATCCACTCTCACCACATCATCGCTGATTTCAGTGGCGATGACTTGGCCAACCGGAATAAACTCTTCATAGAGGACATAGTCGATATTTGGCGTTTCTTCGTTGTAATTCATGCGGATGCTGTGATTGAAGTAGATGACCGTCTGGTATCCTGGAGCCGAGGCTGATGAAGCGCAATATCCGACAGGAAGTTCGCCGCTGTATTCACCGTTAGCATCGGTTGTGAATGTGGTCATGAACTCTTCGTTGAATTCATTTACGCCGGCAAACAGAACCGTTACGCCTTCGATAGGCGTTGTCTCGTCTTGTTCCCAAACGTGACCGCTGACAATGCCATAACCCGACACCCTGACCACAACATCGTTGGAGAAGTCGGACTCGCCTTCGTCGTAAACGGAAGTGACATTGAAAGTATAGCCGGGATACATGTTGTAGGTCAGATCGCTCACCGAATAGGTCGTTTCGGTCACGAGTTCATCGTTGATCTTGACGCCGTCTTGGTAAACATTGTAGCCTCTGAAAGTACGATCGCGCCCTGCCTGCCAATGCAGCACGGCATTCTCGCCTTCCATTATTTTCGAATCTTCGACTGTCAATTGCTGCGGAACACTGATTGTCGTCGTAAACAACCAGACAGGACCTGTTGTGGTGCCTGAACTGTTGCGCTCATTGACTTGCCAAAAATAATTCGTATTACTGTTGAGATTCTCTATCAAGCAGTGGGTAGAGAGGTTTGAAGTCCAGTCTTGAACCACTTCCGTTGGAGGATTTGTGGTGCCCACTAAAACCTGATATTCGGTAGTGAATTGTCCGAAATTCCATTTCAGGTTGACGTATGCAGGATCGACCTGGCGTTGAGCCATATAGGGATGAATGCAAGTCGGCGCCAATGGCAACGGGATGATTTCCGGATTGATGTCAAGTGCAAACTGGACACTCGTTGAAGAAGCCACCAAATAGTATGTGCCAGGGGTCACGGTGACATTAGTAATGTCTTCGTCGCCACCATAACTAATAGGATACTCTTCTTCACGCATTTGTGTAGGTTGCGGGTTGTCGAATGAGAGATACAAGTCGGAGCAACCTTTTCCATATTCAGGTGCAGCGGCACCAGCATAAGGAGTGAATTGGCAACGGCCATCGCTCTTCAGAATCATAGGCAGTCCTTGTTTGGCACCGGTTGCGGTGTCTTTGATTTCTCTCCAGCCCAAACCTGTCTTCACCCAAGCATTTCCCGTAGCGTTTTGTCCGACAACGGTCCTTGGATTGGCATACGGAGTAACAGCCCCAGTAAAGCCAACCTCAATCCAATAAGTGCCAGGGAATAGATTGATGTCAAGGCCTGTCGCAACCAATTTCATGATTGGGTGCGAGTTGTCTTGGTAATTGGAGACATTTGGTCCGGTACGATAGATTCCAGTCCATTCCGTCGATGTAAGCAGATTGGTCTGGGAATCGCCCCAGATGACTTCACCGCCATCGGCAGGATTGCTATCATATATCTTGACATAAAGGCCAGTCATCTGCGATTCTGTCGAAATGCCGGATTGTATGGCGTAGAATTCCATGGTATTGATTGTGGCAGAATTGCTGCAAACAAAATCGTCGGCAACCCAGTAGTATTCGCCATAGCCCACGGAACAGTCGGCATTTACGCCATAAGTGCTTCCGCCAGGAATGATGGCTGAAACATCAGCACCACCAAAACCAGCGCCTGGATTCGTAATCATGTCGGCTTGGTCGAACAAGTACGAACCGCCGTTTCCACCGATATTGACGTATGGTCCTTGATAGTAGTTATCGACATCAGGATAGGCTTCGCCTTCCAGATTCTCGCGATAGAGGGCCATCTTAGGACTTGAACCTTCCGTCATGCTGACATTCAGATTAACGTCGTGATCGAAAGTAAGCTTATATACGGCATCGCGGCTATCAATGTTGTTGCCAGGCAGATAATAATTGTCATGAATGTTGGCAGTCGGTTGCGTGACGGTTTGAGGAGTAGCGCTCAGAATGCCAGGAAGTTCCACCACGTCGGGAACAGATGGCGTGTAGGCCAAAGTGCTGATATCGACAATCTTAGATGTACGGTCTCCATTCCAGTTCACCACGAAATGCTCTGCGATGACACCGGGATCAACAGTGGCATCAGCATTCGTGTTGATGATGACATTTTGTTCGGCATCGCCAGCCAACGTGAACGGAACAGATGGGTTTTCTTCGTCAAGCACAAAGAAATTGCCAGTGAAATCCATGTTGGAGATATTCAAGAGAAGATCGCTGGTGTTCACGAGTTTCACTGGGTAGCCATGCATGTGGACACCGATAGGGCGTTCCACTAAGTCAATCGGATTGGGCACAATCTCCAAACCTGGTTCATTGCCCACTTCGAAAGTAGGATGGTTGCGGTTGTTGCCATATTCATCCTCCAACCATTCCGTATATTGTTCATTGTTGTTCCGCCATGCATTCAATGCGGTGAGCAAATCGGTCGTGCCGCCTACAGCCTGGCTGAGTATGAATACAGTTGGAGTCGTTGCGTCCTGAGTAAACTTGGCGACATTGGTGATATTGTGATTGTTGGATGATGGTCCGTAAGCGTTGGCGTGAGTTCCATCCTCATAAAAAGCATAATTCAGTCTGCCTTGTTTTGCCGCTGACGACTTGTACTGGCCAACAATGGAACCGGTTGCATTAGTGTTGCTATTTGTCACATGGCCGGCATTATACACGTTTTCGATGATGCCGTATCCCGTTCTGGTATTGCTAGCGCTGTATCCTATAACACCGCCGACATAGCTGCCGCCACCAATGATATCACCTGTGTTGTAGCAGTTGTAGATATTAGCATCGTAATTGTATCCGATGACACCACCTGTTGAGCCTTTGCCTTTGACGCTGCCCTTGTTAGCGCAGTTGATCACCAAGCATCTCTTATAGCTGCGTGATGCCACACCACCGGTATAGTTACCGGCATCGATAGTGCCATAGTTGACACAGCCATTCAAGGTGCAGGAATTCTGCATTTCACCGATGATGCCTGCGTGATAAGCGGCATTGCCAGTGATGCTGCCACGATTGACACATCCTGTGACAAAGAGTTTCGCAGCATTGGTATTGACATTGCCGTAATAATAGCCAACGATACCACCGATGTAAATGCTGTTGCTGAAGACATCTGCCTTGTTGACGCAATTCGTGATATAGATATCAGGAGCGGCCGCAGGAGATGAAATTGTGATGTAGCCAACCAAACCGGCACCATAACTTGATGTGCAGGTCACGTTACCCGTAACCGTAATATCGTGGATGTTGGCGCCTGCGCCAAGTTGTGCGAACAGCGCCTGATAACCGGCGCCCGTAAGATTGATGTCGATAGTGTGGCCATTGCCATCAAAGTTGCCTTCAAATCTCTTTGACGGTGAACCAATTGGGGTGGTGACACCTTCAATGTCGTTCATGACCTTGAAATATTTCCCTTGGGTCTGCCATCCTTTGTTGACAGCTTCTGACAAGGCTTGAAGATTGCCAAGATAATAGATGAGATAAGGATCTTCTTCAGTTCCAGTTCCGATTATGTCAGGGTCGGTACTGACGATGCACGGACGCCACGCCGAAACATCGCCATCGCCACAATTGCTTCTGACATAACAATGGTAAGTCTGACCTGGATGCAGACCCGTGAAAGTGTATGTCGTTCCAGTGATATTTGTTGCTGTTGGCGTTGTGTTTCCACCGGGTACAACGGTTTGCGAAACAAACACATCCCAAGCAGAAGTTCCTTCGTAAGGCGTCCAGCCAATGGTAGCGGACAGTGCCGTGGTTGATTCCTGATGGACATCGACAACTTTTCGGCAAGTGATTACAGTAGGTGTGATGTTAAGCGTGATATTTGGAAGCGTGCTGTACTGAGAACCGGCTCCTGTAGGATAGCTAGCAGCGCCTTGGTCGTTGTCGCTTCCGCAAACCAAAGCTGCTCCATATGTTGCATTAGACACATTCCATTTCCCAGAATTGATTTTGCCAATGCCCTTCTTGCCGATTGCAATGACCAGATTGCCTTCGCCCTCATAAACAAAAGGCTCGGTCAAAGTAAAGGTTTGCCATCCGGTTTGGGCTGCAATTGTCACATTAGTAGCAGAATAAACCAACTGAAGATCGTTTTCTGGAGTCCAATTGGTAGTCGAATTGTGATACAATCTGTCTGTCACACCTATGTAAATCTCCATAGATGTGAAGGTTTGCTCGTAAGCAGTAGCACAA
This sequence comes from uncultured Lentimicrobiaceae bacterium, assembly GCA_964418895.1. Classification (GTDB taxonomy): domain Bacteria; phylum Bacteroidota; class Bacteroidia; order Bacteroidales; family F082; genus Limimorpha. The sequence continues at coordinate 119,470 of CAYQND010000007.1, forward strand.
TCAAAAGCGATGGAATTAATGATGCATGCCGAATTTAAAGATGTCCCTGGGTAAATCAGTTCAACCCAGGAGTAAGGATAAAATGTCTGAAAAGGCAATTCATGATCCTTCATCGTTTCGGTGCCGATGACAATTTCATCGGCTTTCAGAAGAATTGGCGATAGTAACGTCAAAAGGAAAAGCGTTGCGAAAAATCTTTTCATTTAGTTAGTGGATTAATTAAAAAAATTGTGAATTAAATATTTAGAAAAAAAAGCGATCTGTCTCTATTCGTTCCCTTGAGGGCATGTCACCAGCAACAGATTCAACAAATGAAAAAGCTGCAGCACTACAACAATAGCCTGCCGCAAAAAAAACACTATCTGAATGCGCTAAATGCATCAAAAAATAGGAATATCTGCTCCCTTTATAGAAAGACTACTAACTGCTGTTTGACCCTTAGTCAAAAAGACGATGATTTGCGTTTCTTTTGTACTAATTATCTCATTATTCAAATGAACAAAACGGATTGAAAAACAGATAGGATGTAAATAGTTTCTAATCAATGTATTATTTTCCAATACCAACTTTGATGACGGCACCCCTTTGGCTTGACACTATCTTATGAATTGTTAGGAAAAGTGAATGAAAAAGAAGATGTAGGTTATCGAAATGGGATGTTATTCAATGTATCACGCATCCCAGAACAACGCTTCAGCCAAGCCATCGGCGAAAAGCATCTGAGCGTCGTCGAGGTAGAGAAACTCCCTTGTCTGGGTCATCCTGCCCTCCTCCACCAGCGGCTTAGCCTTAAGTTGGCAGAAATCGGAAAACCTTTCGCCGAGTTCGCGTGCCATGAATTTCAAGTCGCAGCCCCACATGGTGCGCAAGGCGGTCATCACATACTCGTCGTAACGCTGTTCGGGCGTCAGCGTCTCTTTCTCGAACACGTCATCGGAAACGCCCGCCAGACTGACATAACGCGTCAGGTTGGAGACATTCCACTGCCTCGAACTGCCGTCGAAGGAATGTGCCGCAGGGCCAAGCCCGATGTAAGGCGTGCGGTTCCAGTAGGAACAATTGTGCCGAGAATGGTGCTGGGGCTTGCAAAAGTTTGAAATCTCGTAATGCAGAAAACCGTTTTCCTTGGCGCGGCGACACAGAATTTCGTAGTCGCGCACGGCATCATCCTCATCGACGGGCAAAATCTTGCCCGCCTGAATCTGACGTGCCAGCACCGTGGATGGCTCCACCGTCAGGGCATAAGCCGAGAGATGCGGGATGCCAGTCTGGAAAAAGATGTCGAGGTTGCGATTCCATCTTTCCGCATTGGAAGTCGGCAAGCCGTAAATCAGGTCAAGCGTGATGTTGTCGAAACCGGCATCGCGGGCCCATCCGAGACAAAGCATCGCATGCTGCGAGTCGTGCAGCCTGTTGAGGTAGCGCAGGTCTTCGTCGAAGAAACTCTGGATGCCGATGCTCAACCGATTTATTCCCAGTTCCTTGATGGAAGCAAGATAATCGGGCGACAAGGTGTCGGGATTGGCTTCGAGCGTGATTTCGGAATCGGTAGCGACAGAAAAGAGCGTTTTGATTCTGTCAAGGATTGCTTTTAGTTCGGCAGGAGTGAGCAGCGACGGCGTCCCACCGCCGAAATAAATCGTGCTAACCGGCAAACCGTTAAAATAGTCCTTTCGGGCGACAATCTCCCTATCAAGTGCCTGTAGGAAAGCCTCTTTCATCCTTTTGTCGGGCGTTGAATAAAAGGCACAATAGGCGCATTTGGAGTTGCAGAACGGAATATGGACATAGATGCCGGCCATGGAGCAAAAATAAGAAAAAGTCCCGCATCTTGCGGATGCGGGACTTCATCATAAGATAATTCGTGTTAGGCTTGTTTTTCCGCTTTAGGAGCGACAAGTTTCCAGACAAGGGCACTCAAAACGCCACCGACAAGCGGAGCGAGGATGAAAACCCAAACGTTGGCTAAGGCTTCGCCACCGGCGAAAATGGCTGGTCCTAATGAACGGGCAGGGTTGACGGAAGTGCCTGTCAGGTTGATACATACGAGATGCACCAACACAAGGCAAAGGCCTATTGCCAGACCAGCATAGTTGCCAGCACCGACTTTCGAATCCGTGGTTCCAAGAACGACGAACACGAAAATGAAGGTTGCGATGACCTCTACGAGGAATGCGCCACCAGCGCCACCGGCATTAGCCACGCCATTGGCACCAAGACCGGCAGGATCACCCATCGCGCCAGGAGCACCCGTGACGCTGACGATGAGCAGCAAAATAGCAGCTCCAATGATGCCGCCAATGAACTGGCCAATCCAATAGCCGAAAGCGTCTTTCCAGCTCATACGACCTGAAAGGACAACACCCAGCGTAATGGCAGGATTGATGTGGCAACCCGAAATGCCACCGATGGAATAAGCCATGGCGATAACGGAAAGACCAAAAGCAAGAGCGGTAGCAGCAACACCGGCGGGTTCACCACAACCGACAAAGACTGCCGTTCCGCAGCCCAAAAGCGTCAGAACCATAGTTCCGATACATTCAGCAATGTACTTCTTCATCTTTTTTTGAAAGTTAATTGATAATAGGTTAATTATAAAGTGTTTGAATGTGTTATCGATGCTTGAATCTTTCAATAATATTTGCAAATGTATAAATTATCCGCACAATAGTCAAATATTATAAAAAAATTTTTGGCAATTGCAACTTCTATCATTCAGCGGGATAATCATTTTTCGCTGCAAGATACTTGAATAATGGCTGTTTCTAACACTGTGGGCGATAGCCACCGACTTCATTTCCATCAGCAACAAGGCGGCGTGGCTAACGAACCGATATTTTTCCATTACTTTGCAAAAAAGAAAATCATGTTCTGGAAAGTGCTTATCCTCGCCGTAATCATTATCGCCATCGCCTTTGCCGGCATAGGGATAAAGATGTTCGTCAAGAAAGACGGACGGTTTGAACGCCGTTGCGAGAACGAAGGTTCCGCCAACTGCCTTTGCAACGGCAAAGGTGGCGCATCGTGCCTGAATTGTCCCAACAAGGAGCATGAACAAAAGCCGGAGCAACCTATTTTGTGACAAATATATTATATTGACTATTAGATAATTATATCAATATTACGATGAGACACAAAATTAATTTGCGATAAAACGATTGTGTTTTCGAAAAAGTATGTAATTTTGCGCTTCGAAATGACGCCCCCGTAGCTCAGTTGGTAGAGCACCTGACTCTTAATCAGGGTGTCCAGGGTTCGACCCCCTGCGGAGGTACAAAGCAGTTGACAGTTTTTGCCAGCTGCTTTTTTTATTCCACAATGAGTTTCTTGAAGCCTTCAGTGGCGTAGTCTTGAAGGTTCCCGTCGGCATCTTCAAAGATGTAGTACGCCTCAACCCCATCCATGGTCTTTATCAGTTCCAGCGACTTCTCCATTCCCATGACCATGCAGATGGATGCCAGCGCATCGGCCTTGACGGATGTCTCGGCCAGCACAGTGGCGCTCAACAGATTATGGACAACGGGATAGCCAGTCTTGGGGTCTATGCAATGCGAAAACCGACGTCCGTCGCGTTCAACATATTTCCTGTAACTCCCCGAAGTGACCAAACCTTTATCTTTCAGCAAGATGCGCGTCTGAACAATACGTTCCGAATCGGCGTTTTCAGAAGGCTTCTCCACACCCACAATCCAACTTTCGCCATTCGGCTTGCCGCCACCAGCCATGATTTCGCCGCCGACATCGACAAGGTAATTGTCAACGCCTTGCGATTTAAGGTAAGTGGCAATCATGTCAGAAGTGTAGCCTTGCGCTACGGCATTGAAGTCGAGCGATATTCTGGGATCATCCTTTACCACGCTGTCGTCCACGATGCGGATTTTGCGATAATCGACCAACTGGCGGAGGCTATCGACCAATTCAGGAGTGATGCTGTCGCCATTTTTGTAACTGAATCCCCATGCCGCAACCAATGGAGAGATGGTGGCATCGAAATAACCATCGGAGATGCGCGAGGATTCTTGCGCGATGTTGAAGTTGTCGATGAACACCTGATTCAGCGTAACGGCTTCATTGCGGTTCACTTTGGAAATGATGGAATTGGGGTTCCACAGCGACACCGAGGCGTCCACCAAAGCAAAAATGGAATCTATGCCAGCCTGAAAGTCACGCTCATCATCGTCATAGTAAGTGACGGCATAATAAGACCCTTGCGCCAGACCTTGCAAAACGATTTTATCATGACTCTGACAGCCTGCCAGAATCACAAGAAGGCAGCAAGCCAACGACGGCAACAGACGATTCATGAGGCAAAATTACAAACTAAATCTGACATCCCATTTCCAAGCGAAATTATTCCAAATCCCTTCCAAGGCGTATGGACCATAACGGTAAAAGACGCCGACGCCGAGTTTCATGAGGGGCATGCACAGCAAGCCATCGATGACCATACCGCTTTCGAAATAACCTTTCTCGACAGACTTGATCTCCTTGCGCGCGCCAACACCGGCATCACGCAGCGTGCCCCAACCGATATTGGTCGCTACGGTCAGTTCAGGCTTGAACCATTGCGAATCGGACTTCAGCAGCATGCCGCTGAAATTATGGCTGAGATACAAGGCCGAGAAACGGTCGCAGAAGAACTCGTTGCGGCGCATGGTGCAGAAACTGCCCGGCGCATACAACCCGAAATGTGTCCAAGTGCTGGCAAAACAGAAAGCATCTGTAAGAGGCGCCGTTTGATCGACGAAACCAGCCTGGAACATCACTTGCGACACACCGAGATATTTGGTGTAGAAGTTCTTGCTCACCTGAAACTGATATCGGTTGAACGCATAATCGCCGCCCAAAACGTCTTTGAAGGAGCGCATATAGGAAAACCAAAATATGGGATACAGCGTCCCTATCGATCTGATGCCGTTGGCATCGCTGATGAATTTCTCCTTGTAGGCAAAGCGAATCCTGACCTTGGCGGTAGTGAAACTGGCTTCTTTCATGCCGACTGTGATGGCATCGTCAACCGGAATCGGCTCGTCATAATTCATGTCTTTGCGTTCCAAAGTCAGGAAAACCTTGAAGTGTTCCCCCATTCGTGACGACGCCATGGCCTGTATGCCTTTTGAACGCGCTATGCTATTGGAATACAAATGTTTGTAATTCGATGGAGATAACAAAGATCCTCCTTCATCGAAGCCATCAAAGGCGCCGATGGCATCAAAACCGATTTCGCCAAACACGCCGGCTTCCGCTTGACGTTGGGGATTTATTGTGAAGTTGACGCCCAGTCCCATATCGGCACTCTTCAATCTTGTCCAATATTTCCAGTAGGAAGTGATGCTCATCAGTTTGGAGAACCGTTCATTCGTAGCAAGACCGAGGCCGAGGCCATAGCCACGCGTATAGGAATAGTCGAGCATCTTATCCAGTCGGATGTCGAACATCCCTACAGGTATTGAATTGTCTTCCATGACTTTGCGCATCATGTTGAACATAAAGTCGAGGCTGAGGACATCACGGCTCACCGAGTCCATATATCTGTATGTGGCGCGGGTGCGGCGCGACAACGAGTCGATGCGATGCTGGTTCCAGAAATCCTCGTCACGCGATGCGGCATCAGGCAACACGTTGATGGCAACCTCGGAGAAGTCTTTTTTGTCGAGCGGCGGATTGATTCTGATTCCAGAGAGATAACTTTTCCCGATGGCGGCCATTGGAAACAACTCATTGTCGAGGGTGACGGCGATGGTTGGAAATACCAAATTGGTATTCAACTGCTTAGGAAACCATTGACCACCAGTCTTTTCGTAAAGTTGCTGAATGCTGACGTTATAGAGACCTTCGGCTTTTGCGGGCGCGACTTTCACGCTTTGGATAGCCCAGTTGTCGGAACTTATCGTCATCGCACCTTGCAATGCGCTGAAATTAGTGCCTTTATACGGGTGAAACGAAACGGTGTAGAGCGAGTCGCCGTCTTTGGCCGCCGTCACCGATTCAAGCCAAAAGAAATACTTTTCCTTGCTGCCACGACTGATGGGATTCACATAGCGCTTGTCGGAGATGCTGATTTCCTCATCGTAGAAACTGACACTCTGCATGCTGCTCACCAAGTAGATGAAGGAAGGCTCTTTCACTCCCGACATCTTGTTTGCCACCACGTTCTGCTGTTTCCTGTCGGGAGCCATGAACGCAATCTCCGACACCGACTCCATCACCATCAAGTCGTTCTTGTCGAGTATGGATGCAAACTTCTGCTGGTCGGGATGCGGCATGGTGTCGGACTTCACCTTGCCGAAGTCCGTGCTATCGATGGTGAACACCATCTTGTCGTAAATCGTATAGGAATAGGAGCCGAGATTGTCGGGGTTGTTGTCGGCGCGGTGTGCCATGACGCTGTCGATGATGCGGTGAGCGGGATTCTTGCCAGCGTTGACAGTCACTTCGTCGAGTTGAAACTGTTGAGGCTTCAGCGCGACATTCAGTCTTCTGCAGTCACGGCTGACAGGCATCTCCAACGACTCGTAGCCGACATAGGAAAAGATGATTTTCGTAATCGTAACGGGAGCCGTGACGGAAAACTTACCGTCGATGTCGGTCATGCCGCCGTATTTGCCGTCGTTGACGACGACATTGACGAATGCCAAGGCCTGACGGTTGGTTTCATCGATGACCTTGCCACTGATGACATGTTCTTGTGCCGACGAAATGACGGGCAGGAAGAGCGCAAGGATCAGACTGAAGATGCAGCAACCTTTCGTTGCAAAACGACGAAAACTATCAGTCATTCGGTTGCGTTTCAATCAGATAAATGACTTCGTCATCACGTTTCATCATGTAATTCTCGCGCGCTACACGTTCCATCGTGGCGGTATCGGTCTTCAGTTCATGCAGATACTGCTTGCTTTTGGAAATCTCGTTCTGGTAGTACTGGATCTGCTCTTTCTGTTCTTTCAGCGTGCGGTGCAGGCGAATCTGCTCGAAAAGATTGAACTGGTCGAATACCAGAATGATCAGCAAAAAGGCCAACGTCGTATAGACGTAGCGGTTGTTAAGTTTGCGGAGCACCTTTTTGAAGTTCATGACCTATGAATTTACAAGCGTTACGGGGAATGATCACATCCTGTAATGACAATGCAAAAGTACGGGAAATGTTTGATATGTGGCAAGCAAAAACAAGTCTTTCTGATATTTGTATAATTGAAATTATGTACTTTTGCGGCTTCCATGACAGAGACAACAACGCCATATAATCCTTCGGCACGCACGGAAGCGGCCATTCGGGTCACTTGGGTGGGCTTCTTCGTGAACCTTGCCCTCACCGTGGCGAAACTGCTGGCCGGATTTTTCGGTCACAGCGCCGCCATGATTGCCGACGGCGTGCATTCGCTGTCGGATTTCTTCACCGACATTGTTGTCATCATCTTCGTGAGAATCTCAGGCAAAGGCTGCGATGCCGGTCATGACTACGGGCACGAGAAGTTCGAGACCTTCGCCACTTTCATCATCAGTGTCGCCTTGCTGGGCGTTGGCATTTTGCTGCTTGTCAAAGGCACCCTGTCGATTATCGACATCGTTAACGGCAACTTGCCACCAAAGCCTTCCATAATAGCCTTGGCAGCGGCCGCCGTTTCCATCGTCACGAAAGAAATCCTATTCCGTTACACGAAACGCGTGGGACAGAAAATAGAAAGCCAGGCGGTGATTGCCAATGCGTGGCACCATCGCAGCGACGCCTTGTCGAGTATCGGCACATTGATTGGCATCGGCGGCGCCATAGCGCTCGGCGGCAAGTGGGTGATTCTCGACCCGATAGCATGCGTCGTCGTCAGCGCATTAATCATCAAGGTGTCGGTCGATCTTGGCAAGCCGAGCGTCAACGAACTGCTTGAACGGTCGCTATCAAACGAAATCGAGGAACGCATCATCGAAACGATATTGCAGACCGAGAAGGTGGTCGGTTACCACAAACTCAAGACGCGTCAGTTGGGCAACGTCTATATCATCGACGTGCATGTCCAGATGCCGAAAACCATCAGTTTCGTGGAATCGCACGAGGCTGCGTCATCCATAGAGCGGCAGTTGCGCGAGACTTTCGGCGAACAAACCCAGATCTACATCCATACCGAGCCGGTATAAAAGCCGATTTTGCAGTCCGCAAGACTTCAATCCTTGCCTGCAATAATTCGGGCAAGACACAAAAGGGCTTTCAGGTTCCCGAATCTTTTCTACCTTTGCGAAACGATTAAAAACAACACACACATATCATGAAAAAAGCCATTGCAACGGCTAAGGCTCCCGGAGCCATAGGCCCATACAGTCAAGCCATCGAAGCCAACGGAATGCTCTTCATTTCAGGCCAGTTGCCCATCGACCCCGCCACGGGCGTCATGCCGGAAGGCATCACGGCACAAGCCGAACAGTGCATGAAAAACCTTGAAGCCATCCTCAACGAAGCCGGCTGCACCTTCGACAACGTGGTGAAATCCACCTGCCTGCTGGCCGACATGAGTTATTTCGGCGACATGAACGCCGTTTACGGCAAGTATTTCGTCTCCAATCCGCCAGCGCGTGCCGCCTTTGCAGTGAAAGAACTGCCAAAGAAAGCCTTGGTGGAAATCGAGATGATTGCCGCCAAATAACACCGTAAGTTTAGGCTAAAACATCACCGCTTCCGAGCGGCATCGGCCTCTTTCAGCGTCGCCCTTTCGCCATTGACGAAAGCCACGACGAAAGCATCTTTGTACCCCATTTTGCGCATTTCGGCCTGACGCTGCATGGCTTCCTCACTCGTGGCAAAACTGCCTGAAGTGTATCGGTAAGCCTTGTTGTACTCGTACATGCCGACATCCTTCACCTTGCTGAACGACTTGTCGTTGACCGATAATCTGGTGTCGCTGCTGGCAAACTGAACCTTATAGGTCACCACGTCAGCCTGCTTTTTACCGACATCCTCAGATTTTCCTTTAGTCACGGTATCGTCAGTATTGACGGGGGTGTTGTCGTTGATGTTAGGAGAATCCTTGGCCGTGTTCTTTCCTTCGTAGGCCGTCTTGAAATCCCTGAAAGCCCTGAAGATGGCCGACGCGATCTTGTTCTGACCTTCGTCGGAACTCAGGAACCGCTCCTCATTGACATCGTTGATGAAACCAAGTTCCACCAGGATGCTGGGCATGGAGGTGCGCACCAGCACGAGAAATCCGGCTTGTTTCACGCCTCTGTCGGACCTGCCGGCGAAATTGCAGATTTGCTTCTGCACTTGCTCGGCGAGGTCGAGGCTTTGGCTCTGATACTCGCTCTGGTAGAGGGAAAAGATGATATAAGCCTCCGTACTGTTGGGGTCGAAGTCGCCGTAGGTCTCTCCTGCATCCTTTTCAAACAAGATGGAGGCGTTCTCTCTCTTGGCCACGTCGAGGTTCTCTTCGTTCTTGTACTCACCCATGACAAAGGTCTCCGCACCATGGGCGGAATTGGCTTTGGGCGTGGAGTTGCAGTGGATGGAAATGAAGACGTCGGCGTTGTTGCGGTTGGCTATTGCAGCACGTCCCGACAGGGTGATGTATTCGTCTTTGGTGCGCGTGTAAACAACTTTCACGTCAGGAAAATTGCTCTTGATATACGAACCGAGTTTCAAGGCAACGTCGAGGTTGATGTCCTTCTCCTTGCTATAGCGTCCCAAAGCGCCGGTATCGTGGCCGCCGTGACCAGCGTCGATGACGACAGTCTGAATTTTCTCGCCGCGTTGCGCATTGACTTGCAACGGGATAAGAAAAGCCAGGACAAGGATACCAAACACCAAAAACTTTCGTTGAGCCATAATAAGGTATTATCTGCTGCAGAAAAACTATCTTTGCACCGAATTAATTTGGGCACAAAAGTAATCGATTTGCTTTGTTGAAACGCACGACACATCACAAAAATTATTCCGCTTCGGTCTCTTTCATGCTGATCGTGTTGGCGCTTCACTTTTCGGGATGCAAGGCGCCGGCGCCAGTGGTCAGCACCCACGACAAACCGGAAACAGCACTCAATGACACCCTTGTCCCCATCGTCCCTACCGCTATCGACACCACTTTAGTTGCTGCTGCCGACACGTCAACCTTGATTCCGCCAATTTCCGAACTCCCCGACAGTCTTGCTGGCATCGCACCGCAGGCGACGGCGCTGCACGACAGCCTTGTCTCCGACACCACATCCCACGCGATGCCCGACTCCTTAGCAGGCAAAATGCCAAAAAAGAAAGAGCAGGCTTTCGACACCAAGATATTCAGGTCGGCGGTCGATTCCGTCATCATGGACCTGAAGACGAAAAAAATCTATTACTACGGAAAAGCCGTCGTGAAATATGATGACATCGTACTCGAAGCCGATTTCCTTGAATTTAACCTGAACACAAGCGTCTGCACGGCACGCGGACTCACCGACTCCACCGGCAAACTCTACGGCACTCCGGTATTCACGCAAGGCGAAACGAAATTCGAAGCCGAAGAGATGGCATACAACTTCAAGACCAAGAAAGGCATCATCACCAAAGTGTTCACCGAGGAAAGCGGAGGCTACTTGCACGGCACCAAAATCAAGAGGATGGACGACAACAGCATCAACATCCAGTCGGGCGGTTTCACCACCTGCGACCTGAGGGAGCATCCGCACTACCAGTTCCGTTTCACTAAAGCCAAAGTCATCCCCAATGACAAGATTGTCACCGGACCCATCTTCCTGACCATAGAAGATGTCCCGTTGCCTATCGGACTTCCTTTCGCCTTGATACCCAACGTGAAAGGCCAGAAGTCGGGAATCATCGTCCCGACCTACGGCGAGTCGGCCAATAGGGGTTTCTATCTCGAGAACGGCGGTTACTACTGGGCCATCAACCCGAACTGCGACTTTCAGTTGCTGGGTGACATCTACACGCGTGGCAGTTGGGCGCTCAAGCCCACGTTCCGTTACGCGCAACGCTACAAGCACAGCGGCGCCATCTCCTTGGGCTATGCCGTGAACAAAATCGGCTCGAAAGATGCCGCCGACTTCAGCCAGAGCAACGACTTCAAGGTCAGTTGGACGCACAAGCAGGACAGCAAGGCGCACCCGCGCCACACCTTCTCCGCCGATGTGAACATCATCAGTTCGAACTACAACAAATACAACGCCGCCAGTTCCAACGAATACCTGAGCAACACCTTCAAGTCGAGCATCGCCTATCAGACTAACTTCGCAGGAAAATACTACCTGACACTCAATGGCAGCCACAGCCAGAACACGCTGACGAAACAAGTCACCTTCACGCTGCCCGAAGTCACCTTCACCGCCAACCGCACCTATCCGTTGCAGAACGTTGGCAAGGCCGGCAAGAAACACTGGTACAAGGATTTCAACATCAGTTACACCATGAACGCCCGAAACTACATGAGCAATGTGGACAGCCTGCTGTTTCGGGGCGAATGGTACAAAAACATGCGGAACGGCGTCAAAAACAGCATCCCCGTGAACCTGCCCATCAAACTGCTCAAGCACTTCACGTGGACCAACTCCGCCACCTTCAACGACTACATCTATTTCGACCATATCGAGAAACAATGGTCCGACGACATGCTCGTCAACGGCAACGACACCACCTACGGCTATCTGCGCACCGACACCGTCCGCGGCTTCCGCAACATCATCGACTTCAACCTGTCGAGCAACATCACCACCAAACTCTACGGCATGGTGCGGTTCAAGAAAGGTCCTATCCGCGCCGTGCGTCACGTGTTCACGCCGACCATAGGATTGTCGTACACACCCGACTTCAGCGACCCGAGATGGAACGTTTACGGCCATTATACCGACACGGCGGGCACCGACCAAATCTACAACATGTACGCCAACGCCCTCTACGGTTCGCCGTCCATGACGCGTTCAGGCAGGCTGACATACAGTTTCGGCAACACCCTCGACATGAAAGTGCCGTCGAAGTCGGACACCATCACGGGACTCAAGAAAGTGACGCTGATAGAGTCGCTGAACTTCTCTGGCAACTACGACCTCACCCAAGACACGCTGAATCTCTCCTACCTCTCGGTGAGCGGCAGAACCACGCTGTTCAAGAAACTGAAAGTCACCTACTCAAGCATCTGGGACCCTTACGTCATCGACTCGTTGGGAAACCGTGTCAACAGGCTGGAAATCATCGACAACAAGCGGCTCTTCCATAAGAACAGTTCGGCATGGAAGTTCAGCCTGAGTTGGTCAATAAGTCAGAAAGACTTCGAGAAACTGAAGAAGGGCAAGTCGAACGCCACAGACACGTTCGGAGACGACATCGCCAAGCGCGCCGAGAAATCGAATTTCGTCACCGAAGGGGAACTCGACGAAATCATGGGCAACCCTAACGCCTACGTTGACTGGACAACGCCATGGTCGCTGACCATCGGCTACAACTTCGGCCTCACCACATCGATGGCCTACGCCAACCTCGTCGGCATCGCCACGAACAGAATCGTGCATACCGTGAGCCTCAACGGCGACGTCAGCATCACGCCGAAGTGGAAGATAAGTTGCAGCACAGGCTGGGACTTCACCGGCAAAGGCATCACCTACACCTCGGTCAACATCTACCGCGACCTGCACTGCTGGGAGATGCGCTTCAACTGGATTCCCACGGGAACCTACAAAAGTTGGAACTTCACCATCAACGTGAAGGCCGAAGCCCTGAAAGACCTCAAACTGACCAAGAAAAAAGACCACCGCGACAATTAACAGCAGGCAAAAAACCTTTATTTTCAGGAAGACTAATTTTCGCGAAAACGTGTACTTGTTCTTGCATTTGTTTATTTTTGTCCGGCAATACAAATAAGAACAATCAATAAACATCACGCT
>CAYQND010000008.1:0-28084 GCA_964418895.1 uncultured Lentimicrobiaceae bacterium
TCATAAGCAATTGGGGTTTAAGTGGTTGGGCGTGCGTCGCTCTCGCTTGCAAGCTCGGTAACGGGTGATAGGTTCGCGTCCACGAAGTCCCCAACTGCTCATAGCCCCGTCCGTTGTGTTTCCTTTATGTTATTTATTAATGCTTATTAAAACGACAGTAAATAACTGATTATAAGTGATATAATTCTCATAATTACTGATTGTTTATTTGCATCATATTTGCAACATGCAATTATAATTTATTGATTATCATATACTATTACATTTGAAGAAGTGAAATGAGATTAACCCTATAAGATGTTATATAACCTATTGTCAACGCCTGTCCCGTTTGGGGCAGGCGTTTTTTTTGTGATGTGCGGAAGTTTAATTCAGTTTTCCGATAGGCCAGTCCGGATGCTCATTGCTTTTTGTATTCTCTTGGACTTACGCCTTCCATCCTCTTGAAGAACTTTCCGAAAAAGGATTGCGAGGGAAAGTTCAATTCTTCGCTGATTTGCTGAATGGTCATGTTGGTTGATCTAAGAAGGGCCTTCGCCTCAAGCATGACGTAATCGTCAAGCCATTCCGCTGCTGACTTTCCAGTGCCTTGCCTGATCAGTTGAGAAAAATACTTGGGCGTGAGGCACAACCTATCAGCGTAGAAACTGACCTGTTTTTCCGTTTTATAGTATTTCTTGGCCAATTGTAAAAAGTTGTCCACAAGTAACGTCAGAGGTGTTTGTGTCGGTTCTTGGACGTTTTTGTGGATTTTATAGTGCGACATATAGAAGAATGTCAAGGTCAAGTGCTTCGCCATTTCCAAACGATGAGGATTGTCTTGCATTTCCACCACTTTTTTCAGCATGGAGAAATAGCTTTTGAAAGTTTCCAACTCTTCTGGAGATAGCGGTATGTGTGGGTCATTGTCAGCGGACAACGACAACGGCAAGCGATCCTGTGCCATTGGGAATAGTCCGTCGGTAAAACGTTTTGACATGACGATGAAGTAGCCCTCGAAATCGTCGCTGACATATTCGTGCTGAAGAATTTTGTCTGCAAGAATCGTAATGATGCAAGGAGCTGAAGTTGAATAGGGCTTCAGATTGATGATGCCCCGCGTTTCGCCTTTGGTGCAGATCATAAATGCCGTCATGTCAGTCTTGAACGGCTGATAGAATGCTGGCAGGATGTTGATTTTGTCGAACAAAAGAACGTCGTCGTCAATTGAGGCGGGAATCAAGTTATCCTTAAAGTTGTCCTTCCAAGTGAGCTGGGCTATTCTTTTTTCCATCATTGTTTTTTGCAAAGATACTCGTTTTGCAAAACGAAGTGGAAATGAATTCTACTTTTCGTCTAATATTTATTCTGAAATTATGGATAATTATTTTATTTTCTACTTTTAGTCCAATATATACGGCTTTTGCACCTTGTAGGGTTTTTGGCGCGGCTGTATTTTTGCATCGTTAAATAATTATTATGTTTCACATAAAAAATGGAGGTCCAAAATGATTGACAAAATTAAAAAAGGCAACAAACTCATTGAAAAAGGAGTGGTTGCTGGTTACAAACAGATTGAAGACGGCGTTGTTTCGGGTTTTAAGAAAATCGAGGAAGGTGCCGTTTCAGGCTACAAGAAAGTCGAAGACAAATGTGTAGATGTCCTTTTCAAAAACGAAGGCGAGACAACCGAGGAAGCAAAAATCAGATTGAAAAAATCAGCAGTTGTCGGTACAGATGAGAATAAGGAGGATGCAAAATGATGAAAAAGGTGATTCTTACCGCTATATTATCGTTTGTTGTCTTGACCATGACTGCGCAAAACAAGACAAGTCTGGGCGTGAAGGCCAATGTGAATATGTCCGATTTCATCATCAGCGACATGCCGGTTTGGACAAGCGATTTCGGAGTTGGGGCTGGTGTCGGCGGATTTGCAAAGTTTGATTTTGGCGAATACTTCGCCATTCAGCCGGAAGTGCTTCTGTATATGCAGAATTCCGAATTTGAGATTGCCGGCGTAAGTAACAAGTTTCATAGTCTCGGCATGGATGTGCCGGTTTATGCTGTGGGACAGTTGGTTACTGGGGACGGTGACCGTGCCTACATTGGCATAGGCCCTTTCGGACGCGTGAATTTCAAGGCAAAGAACACCACGCTTGATACTGATTATTACAAAGATGACAATTCACTTTTACAACGTTTCGATGTTGGCTGTAGCGCCTTGGTTGGTTACGAATTTGCTTTCGGAATGCAAATCAACGCCAGTTACAAGTACGGCTTCTTCAATCAGCTGAATGCACCCGCCGGCGATTCGTTTATGCGCAATCAAAGCATAGATCTGGGCATTGGCTATCATTTCTGATCTGATGCATCGGCAAAGGTAAAACACCATATCACCAATAAGTAATAAGCGGCAGCACATCGTGTTGCCGCTTATTTGTTGATTCATAAAACGCGAACAATCCCAGCGTGGCGGGAGATTAGCCAAAGTCTATTTGATCATTTATTAGTCAGACGGCGCGAAATCGAAAGAAGGCCTGAGCGTCTCGATTTCAACTGCATTTTCGACAGATATTATTTGTATCTTTGTTGTACTTATTGGAAAACGACATGGCAAAGAACAAAGAAGTGACCGAAGAACCGCTTGAAACGCCATTGTGTAAAGCAGCATATCGATGCGGCCGGATGCAAGCACGTTTCCCCGAAATACATTTCCGATAATTCATTAGATGAACACAATAACAAATGCCTAAGCTCTCCATCCGCTTTTTCAACGACCGCGAAGTACGCGCCGTGTGGGACGACGAGAACAACAAATGGTGGTTCTCGGTGCTCGACGTGCTTGCCGTTTTGAACGGACAGGACGACTATACCAAAAACAGAAACTACTGGAAGTATCTCAAGAATAAGTTTAAGAAAGAAAATATCCAGTTGGTTAGTGGCACTAACCGACTCAAACTTACTGCCGCCGACGGCAAACAATATTTGACCGATGTGCTCGACAGCGATGGCATTGTGGCGTTGGCGAAGAATCTCCCTAATAACAAGGCAAGCGGCTTTCTCGATTGGTTTTTGTATAGTGACGACACCATTGACGGACAGAGCAAGAAAAAGGCTTATTCGTTGTTTGAAAGCGGAATGCTGGCAAGTCTGGAACCCGGAAGCGTCAAATGCCTGCAACAGATTCATGCCTTTCTGTTTGGCGGATTGTACGATTTTGCCGGCAAAATCAGAGACAAGAATATTGCCAAAGGCGGCTACCAGTTTGCCCTGGCGCAATATCTTGGTCAGACATTACACACCATAGAACAAATGCCAGAGACGACATTCGACGAAATCGTGAACAATTATGTGGAAATGAATGTCGCCCATCCTTTTATGGAAGGCAACGGCAGAAGCACCAGAATTTGGCTCGACTTGATGCTGAAGCGTTCGCTGAAAAATTGCGTGGACTGGAGCCGTATAAACAAAAACGATTATCTCGACGCAATGCGGCAAAGCGTTTCAAATGCTGACGGCATAAATACGCTGATAAAAAACGCCTTGACCGATAAAATCAACGACCGGGAAATGTTCATGAAAGGCATCGATTATTCCTATTATTACGAGGAGGAGAATTGATCTGTCGATATCATAGAAACCGGATGACTATCTGAAATTAGATTGGAAATTCCGTCCAGACAAAGACAAGAGTTATTGTTTTGTTGTCGAGAACAGCGATTGCGTAGCGAGGGAGGAGCCGAATTCCTTTGAATCTTTTTAGTACGGCGCGAAATCGAAAGAAGACCTGAGCGCCTCGATTTCAACTGCATTTTCGACAGATATTATTTGTATCTTTGTTGTACTTATTTGAAAACGACATGGCAAAGAACAAAGAAGTGACCGAAGAACCGCTTGAAAAACAATTGTGGAAGGCAGCTGACAAGCTGCGCAAGAATATAGATGCGGCCGAATACAAGCACATCGTGCTCGGTCTTATTTTCCTGAAATACATCTCCGATTCTTTCGAGGAATGTCATCAGAAGTTGTTGAGCGAAGTCGGCGAGGGCGCTGACCCTGAAGACCGCGAGGAATACGAAGCCGACAACGTCTTCTATGTCCCTGCGGAGGCTCGTTGGAGTTTCCTCATCTCCAAAGCCAAAGACCCGCTGATCGGGAAGTTTGTGGACAGCGCCATGGACGCCATCGAGAAGGAAAACCCGTCGTTGAAAGGCGTGCTTCCTAAGGTTTACGCCCGACAGAGCCTCGATCCCGTGAGCCTGGGCGAACTGCTCGACATGATAGGCAATGTCGCCATGGGCGACGCTAAAGCCCGCAGTGCTGACGTGCTAAGGCATGTCTTTGAATACTTTCTCGGTGAATTCGCCCTGGCCGAGGGCAAGAAGGGCGGCCAGTTCTACACGCCTCGCAGTGTCGTTGAAATACTGGTTCACATGCTTGAGCCTTACAAAGGTCGTGTGATGGATCCCTGTTGCGGCAGCGGAGGAATGTTCGTTCAGAGCGAAAAGTTTGTAAGTGAGCGCCAAGGCCGTGTTGACGACATTTCCATTTACGGTCAGGAGAGCAACCAGACCACATGGCGGCTTTGCAAGATGAATCTCGCCATTCGCGGCATCGACGCCTCGCAAGTGAAGTGGAACAACGAAGGCTCCTTTCTTAACGATGCACACCGCGATGTGAAAGTCGATTATATTTTAGCCAATCCGCCTTTCAACGACAGCGACTGGAGTGGCGACCAGCTGCGCACCGACGGACGCTGGCAATACGGCACACCGCCCGCAGGCAATGCCAATTTCGCATGGATTCAGCATTTCATTTATCACCTTAAGCCTACTGGACAGGCGGGCTTCGTACTCGCCAAAGGGGCGCTTACCTCAAAGACAAGCGGTGAGGGCGACATCCGCAAAAGCCTTATCGAACACCGGCTTATTGACTGTATTGTGAACCTGCCCGCCAAGCTTTTCCTCAATACGCAGATTCCGGCTGCACTGTGGTTTGTGAGCCGCGACCGCACCGACGGCAGTTTTCGCAACCGCAGCAACGAGATTCTGTTTATCGACGCGCGCAACCTCGGACATCTTATCAACCGCCGCACGCGCGAGCTTTCCGAAGAGGACATCAGCCAGATTGCCGACACCTATCACAACTGGCGCAACACCGACGGCAAATACCAGGATGTTGCGGGCTTTTGCGCTTCGGTGCCTGTGAGCCGTGTGGCCGAGTTGGACTATGTGCTCACGCCCGGACGTTATGTGGGCTTGCCCGACGAGGAAGACGACTTCGATTTCGTCGAACGCTTCACCGCCCTCAAAGCGGACTTTGAAATGCAGCTCGAGGAAGAAACGCGCCTCAATGCGCTGATAAAAAACAATCTTTCGAAAATTGATTTGTCAAAATGAGTGAGTGGAAAGAATATAAGTTGGGAGAGGTTGCTACATTTAGAACAGGAAAACTTAATTCTATTGCAGCAGTTATAGATGGAAAATATCCATTTTTTACATGTGCACCTACTACATTAGCGATAAATGATTATGCTTTTGACCAAGAAGCAATATTACTTGCAGGGAACATGCAGAAGGTAATTTTTGTATTAAATATTATAAAGGAAAATTTAATGTATATCAAAGGACTTATGTAATTGGAGCAGAAAAAGATATTTGTAATTTGAAGTTTTTATACTATTCTTTGTCACTATGTTTACAAGAATTTAAACAAATCTCACAGGGTACTTCAACAAGATTTCTAACAACTGTTATTTTAAAAAATTTCAATATTCTTCTTCCCTCTCTTTCCGAGCAAAAGCAAATAGCAGGCGTATTGAGCGCTCTCGACGATAAAATAGATTTGCTGAATCGCCAAAACGCCACCCTCGAACAAATGGCCGAAACGCTGTTCCGAAAATGGTTTGTGGAAGATGCAAAGGAGGATTGGAAAGAAGGAAAACTGGGAGAATACATTAGTGAAACGATTGGTGGAGAATGGGGAAAAGAAAACATAGAAGGAGATTTTTCAAAACCAGTTCAGTGTATTCGAGGTACAGACATTGCCGATTTAAATGTTGGATTAGCACAAAAGACACCTGTCAGATTTGTAAAAGAGGAGAAGTTTAAAAAGATAGAGCCATTAAACGGAGATTTGATTTTAGAGATTTCAGGTGGGACCGAAAATCAATCAACAGGTAGAGTAACATACATTTTTGATGATGTAAAGTACTTGTTTGAATACCCATTAGTATTCTCAAATTTCTGCCGTTTGTTGAGAATAAAAGATGAACGATACGCATTTTTTGTATATTGTTATTTAAGATGTTTATATGATCAAGATGAGTTTTTCAATTTAGAAAATGGGAGTTCTGGAATCAAAAATTTAGATTATAAAGCTCTATTATTTGATTTGACATATCCATTACCGAAGGATGAAGCTGTAATTTTCAATTTTGACAAAACAGTAAAGCCGTATTTCAAAAAAATTAATCAAAATAAAAACCAAATCCGCATTCTCAGTCAACTGCGCGACACGCTACTGCCAAAGTTGATGAACGGCGAGGTGAGGGTAAAAGAATAGGAGGGATGAATGATCAGTCAAGAAGATATTGAAAAATTGTTAACAGTCCGGCCTGATGGTATACTCTATCATAGAGAAAGCCAGACATTAGAATTTAAGGAGTCTTTTAATTTTGCAGGATTAGCAGAATATTTTCGAGATTTTTCTGCCTTTGCAAATAACCAAGGAGGTTTTTTAATTTTTGGAATAAAAGACAGACCAAGAAGAGAATTAATAGGTCTTAATCAAAATTCCGCAGATCAACTAAATAAATTAGACCCAGAAAAGATTTCTGGATATTTATTAGATGATTTCGCAGGCAATATTGAATGGGAAACAGACGTATTTACCATCAATAATTTATCATTTGGTGTGTTTTGTATATATGAGGCAAAAACAAAGCCAATAATATGCAAAAAAGATGAAGCAAATATATTAAAAAATGGCGAAATATACTTTCGTTATGGTGGGAGAACTCAGAAAATTCAATATGCAGAATTAGAAGCAATAATTAATCATAGAATTGAAAAACAAAATTCTCAATGGATAGATTTGGTTACAAAAATAGGTAAATCTGGTCCTCAAAATGCAGCGATATTAGACACTGAAAGAGGTATAATCGAAAAAAATGCTTCTCAGATTTTAGTTGCAAGCGAAGATGTATTAGAAAAAATGAAATTGATTAAAGAGGGCTCTTTTAAGGAAAAAGAAGGAGCACCTACTTTAAAATTAGTAGGAGAAATACAGCAGATAGATAAAATAGAAGTAATAAAAAAAGAGCGGATTAATAGATTAAAAGAATATCCTTTATCTGCAAAGGAATTGGCAGATGCAATAAAAAAGAAAATAAATATTAGTATTAATGATGTTTGGCGAATAATTAAAGAGAATAACTTAAAAAGTAATACAGATTATTCGATATACAATTTTAGAAATAAAAGCCAAGAAGAAGAATATGAACAAAACGGGACTGTCCATCGTGGAGTACCCTCTATTTATAAAGAATCTACAGTAAATTATGTTATTAATATTTACAAAAACGAGAAATAATGTATGTCCGCCCTCACCGAATCCCAAATAGAATCCTTAGCCATTGAACGGTTTCAGTCGCACAAAACGAACAATATATTGAGATAACTGAAAAACAGCCTATATTTGTAACGCATAACAACAGATCAAAATGGCCGACAAATTCCGGAACAAATATCGCACACCGTCCACCCGCGCCCCATGGCATGGCTACGATGGCGGCGTGTATTTTGTCACCATTTGCACCGACCACCACGACCACCATTATTTCGGGGAAATTGTGGGTAACACCCACAATGGTAGGGTCGCAAAATTTTGCGACCCTACGTCGAATACGCGACCAAATATGGATACGCGGATGCAAATGGAATCCGTGGGAATAATGGCCGGACCCGAAATGCAATTGTCGGATATCGGGAAATGTGCCAACGAATGTTGGAATGCCATACCCACACATTTTCCGCACGCGGAATTGGGGCCGTTTGTCGTGATGCCCAACCACGTTCACGGAATTGTAATTATCAATGATGACGGCAACCATACACAATCAACCACCCTCAAATTCGGACCACAATCACGGAATTTGGCGTCAATCATTCGTGGCTTCAAAATCGGGGTTACTAAATATGCCCATGCCAACAATCTTCCGTTTGCGTGGCAAGCACGTTTTTACGACCGCATTGTGCGTGACCAACAGGAATTGAACAACATTGCCCAGTATATTGAGAACAACGTCATTAATTGGGCAAACGATGGATTTCATCTAATCACAAATGCCGTTTCAGTTGTCGGTGAATCTTTGGCAACGGTAAAGGACAAACAACAAGAATTATGGCCAATTTAACCGAATCCCAAATAGAATCCTTTGCCATTGAGCGGTTTCAGTCGCTCGGCTACGATTATGTTTATGCGCCCGATATTGCGCCCGACGGCAAGGCGCCTGTGCGCGTTTCGTTTGAGGATGTCGTGCTGCACGAGCGTCTGCAAAAGGCGGTGCGCCGTATCAACAAGGACATTCCGCATGAGGCGCAGGACGAGGCGATAAAAACCGTGCTGCGCATTGCTTCGCCCGACATGCTGGCCAACAACGAGACGTTTCACCGGATGCTCACCGAAGGCGTGCCGGTATCCATTCACAAGGACGGCGCGGAACGTGGCGAGAGGGTGTGGCTTGTCGATTTCGAAAATTACAAGAACAACGACTTTCTGGTTGCCAATCAGTTCACCGTGATAGAGAAAGGCCACAACAAACGCCCCGATGTCATTTTGTTTGTCAACGGTCTGCCGTTGGTGGTGATAGAACTGAAGAATGCCGCCGACGAAAACGCCACCGTACAAAGCGCCTTCCGCCAGATAGAGACTTACAAGAAGATGATTCCGTCGCTGTTCACCTACAATGCGCTCTGCGTCATCTCCGACGGACTGGAAGCACGCGCCGGTTCGCTCTCCGCGGACTTCAGCCGATTCATGGCGTGGAAGACCGCTGACGGCAAGGAGGAAGCCTCCAGCCTGGTAGGACAGCTTGAAGTGCTCATCGAGGGCATGCTCAACAAGGCTACGCTGCTCGATTTGGTGCATTCGTTCACCGTGTTCGAGAAGATGAAGCATGAAGACCCGAAGACGAGAATCACCACCATAAAGACGGCGAAAAAGATTGCCGCCTATCACCAGTACTACGCCGTGAACAAGGCTGTGGAATCGACCGTACGTGCCACAGGCATCAACACCCGCATTTTTGCGGAATCGCCCGCACAGTACGGACTGAAAGACATCAGCGGCCAGCCCGTCGGCGACCATAAGGCCGGCGTGGTGTGGCATACGCAGGGCAGCGGCAAGTCGCTGTCGATGGTGTTCTACACGGGAAAGATCGTGCAGTGCCTCAACAATCCCACCGTCGTGGTGATAACGGACCGCAACGACCTCGACGACCAGCTTTTCGACACCTTCGCGGCTTCCAAACAACTGTTGCGGCAGACGCCTGTGCAGGCCGAGAGCCGCGAACACCTGAAGGAGCTGCTGAAAGTGGCTTCGGGTGGCGTTATCTTCACCACCATACAGAAGTTTCAGCCCGAAGAAGGCAACGTCTTCGACCGCCTTACCGACCGCAGCAACGTGATTGTGATTGCCGACGAGGCGCACCGCACGCAATACGGCTTCAAGGCCAAGACGGTGGACGTGTGCAACGAAGCCGACGAAGTCATCGGCACGGAAATCAAATACGGCTTCGCCAAATATCTGCGCGACGCCTTGCCCAACGCCACCTATCTCGGTTTCACCGGCACGCCCATAGAATCGACGGACATCAACACGCCAGCGGTCTTCGGACATTACATCGACGTCTACGACATTGCGCAGGCGGTGGAGGACGGCGCCACGGTGCGCATCTTCTACGAAAGCCGTCTGGCAAAGATAGAACTGAGCGACGAAGGACGCAAACTCGTGGAAGATCTCGACAAGGAACTCTCCACGGAGAACATGAACGACGTGCAAAAGGCCAAGGCCAAATGGACGCAACTTGAAGCACTCATCGGCAGTCCAAGCCGTATCAAGATTATTGCGAAAGATATTGTGGCGCATTTCGAGCAACGCTGTATGGCCTTCGAGGGCAAGGGCATGATTGTGGCGATGAGCCGCCGCATCGCCGCCGAACTTTACGACGCCATTATTGCGCTTCGTCCCGATTGGCATTCCGACGACCTGACGAAAGGCGCCATTAAGGTGGTGATGACCACGGCCTCGTCCGATGGCGCCAACATTGCGAAGTTCCACACCACCAAGGAGGATCGCCGCGCCCTTGCGGAGCGCATGAAAGATCCTGACGACGAGCTGAAACTTGTCATCGTGCGCGACATGTGGCTCACCGGCTTCGACGTGCCGTGTCTTCACACCATGTATATCGACAAGCCGATGCAGGGCCACACGCTGATGCAGGCCATCGCCCGCGTCAACCGCGTGTATAAGGACAAGCCCGGCGGCCTCGTGGTCGATTATCTCGGCATTGCGGCCGACTTGAAAAAGGCGCTGGCGTTTTATTCCGACTCGGGCGGCAAAGGCGATCCCGCGCAGCAGCAGGCTGAGGCGGTGGCGCTGATGCTGGAGAAACTGGAAGTGGTGTCGCAGATGTTTTATGGCTTCCCTTACGAGAACTATTTTGCCGCCGATGTCTCGGGCAAACTGTCGTGGATTCTGCAAGCCGAAGATTTCATTCTCGGACTGGAGGACGGCAAAAAACGTTTCGTAAACGAAGTGAATGCGCTCGGCAAAGCCTTTGCCATAGCCGTTCCCGACGAAAAGGCGATGGACGTGAAAGACAAAGTGTCGTTCTTCGAGGCCGTGAAAGCACGCCTGTGCAAGTTCGATTCTTCCGGAGGCCGCACGAACGAAGAGATAGAGACGACCATTCGTCAGGTAATCGACAAGGCTCTGGTGTCGGAAAGAGTGGTTGACATCTTCGATGCGGCAGGCATCAAGAAGCCGGATATCTCCATTTTGTCCGAAGAGTTTCTGATGGAACTCAAAGGCATGGAGCACAAGAACATCGCACTGGAAGTGCTGCGCAAACTGCTTAACGACGAGATAAAATCGCGTGCCAAGACCAATCTGGTGGAAAGCCGTTCGCTGATGGAGATGCTCGATGACTCGCTCACGAAATATCACAACAAGGTGCTGAGCGCTGCCGAAGTGATAGAGGAACTGATCGAGATGAGCAAGCAGATTGTGGACCAGGACAAGAAAGCGAAGGAAATGAAATTGTCGGACTACGAATACGCCTTTTATTCCGCCGTTGCCAACAACCAAAGCGCCATGGAACTTATGGGCAAGGACAAGCTGCGCGAACTCGCCGTCGTGCTCACCAACACCATCCGCAACAACACGACCATCGACTGGACCATCAGAGAGAACGTGCGCGCCAAGATGAAAGTTTCCGTGAGACGTCTTTTGCGCCGTTATGGCTATCCGCCCGACATGCAGCAGTTAGCCACCGACACCGTCTTGAAGCAGGCCGAGATGATTGCGGAAGAGCTGACGACAAGCCAAGTGCTGCAATAAGTTACATTTTGATTTTTCCGCCGCATTGCGCTGCTGGGGTAATGCAGCGAGAACGATATTGCTCATCAAATGGCATAGCTGTTGTGATGCTTAGGCGGTTATTAACGCTTCTATACAATTAGTGTTATTTCTGCTCTTGCCGAGTTAGCAAACAATCACAGAAGTGAGATATTGAATTTTTCTTTGCTCATTTTTTTCCAAGATCCAATCGTCTTGTCATTATTCATTCCATCAAAGGTTTTTCATCTCCGCCCGCAAAAAAATCCGTTTTTTCGATTTTTTTATACTTTTGCGTTGACAAGAGAGCAGATAATGATGAGCACAATTTACATTTTATTCTTATAACAAATTAATTATGAAGAAATTAAGTATTATTTTTTTCATTTTGGCTTTCGTATCGGCCACACAGGTCGTCAATGCGCAAACCATGAGAGGGAAGAGTAACGAATGTATCGGAAGCATCAGCTCGGATGGAGTTGTCCGCAACGCCAGCAACGCCCAGATTGGCAAGATTGACTCCGACGGCACGGTGCGTAACGCCAGCAACGCCCAAATCGGCAAGATTGCTTCCGACGGCACGGTGCGTAACGCCAGCAACGTCCAGATTGGCAAAATCGACTCCGACGGCACAGTACGCAACGCCAGCAACGCCCAGATTGGCAAGATTGACTCCGACGGCACGGTGCGCAACGCCAGCAACGCTTCAATCGGCAAGGCTTCAGGAATCAGGAAGTCGTGGGCTGCGGCAGCCTATTTCTTTTTCTTCTGACGTCTGAACTGCCACAACCGGAGTTCTTCCCGGATAAAAAGTCGTGATGATTGTCATTATGAATTAATTGCTACTTTTGCGACAACAATAAAAATGGAAAAATGAGAGCCGGTGTCGGGCGAATGACACGGTATCTTTGAAAAAGGGAATCTATTATTAACACAATAAAAATCAAAGTATTATGGAAATTAATCCTGACAATGAGATTAAAGATGGGGGCCAAGGCGGTTCCGCTACCCCTAATAACACCAACAACAACGGCGGCGGCAGGAAGAAGATCGTCAGCATCGCTGTTCTTATCGGTGCTGTTCTTCTGCTTGTTCTTTGGGGAATCAAGGTTTACAACAACCTGGTCACCAAGCAGGAAAGTGCTCAGACGGCAATAGGCAACATTCAGACGGCATATCAGAGACGTGCCGACCTCATCCCGAACATCGTGGCTGCCGTGGAGAGCTACAAGAATTATGAAGGCGAAACCCTCATCGCTGTTACCGAGGCTCGTGCCAAAGCAACTTCTACGACCATCGACGCCAACAACATCACTGCTGAACAGCTGCAGGCTTTCCAGGCTGCACAGGACGGAATGTCGAGCGCATTGTCACGTCTTCTCGTGGCGGTTGAAAAATACCCCGACCTGAAGGCCAACACGAACTACCTCGACCTGCATTCGAAACTCGAAAGTTGCGAGAACTCCATCGCTCAAGCCAGAAAGGACTACAACGACGTTGCCAAGGATTTCAACACCTACGGACGTCGTTTCCCCAACAACATCATCTCGGGCATGTATCATTTCGACAAGATGCCTTACTTCGAAGCAGTTTCGGAGAACGCTGAGGTCGCTCCCGATGTCAACTCGATGCTGAACGACTGATTTCAGTGACTTGAAAATAAAAAGAGCAGGCCAATCGGTCTGCTCTTTTTTTGTCGCTAAGCGTGATGCTTATGTGTTGTTGCCGTCACACAGGGCTTTCATGCGCTGTGATGGCGTTCCTTACAGTGCGCTGTATGCGGGAGAGAAGGTGTCGCCCTGGCTGGGATTGCCGGTGGAGAGGCCTTTCTTCAACCATTTCATACGTTGTGAGGAGGTGCCGTGGTTGAACGAATCGGGGACGGTGTAGCCGTAAGCCTGTTTTTGCAGGTAGTCGTCACCGATTTTCGATGCGGCGTTCATGCCTTCCTCAATGTCGCCATCTTCGAGCGAGCCGAACATCTTGTTGTCGTTGTAAGCCCAGACGCCGGCGTAGAAGTCGGCCTGTAACTCGAGGCGCACGCTGAGTTGGTTGTACTGCGTGCTTTTGCTGCCGTACTGCGACATCTGTCTGTGCGTCTTGTCGAGGGTGCCAAGAAGATACTGCACATGGTGTCCCACTTCGTGGGCGATGACATAAGCGTATGCGAAGTCACCGTCAGCACCGAGTTGCTGTTTCATGTTCTTGAAAAACGACAGGTCGAGATAGACACACTGGTCGGCGGAACAGTAGAATGGTCCCGTCGAGGATGTGGCGCCACCGCAGCCCGACTGCACCTGATCGGAGAAGATGACGAGTTTAGGCGGCGTATAGGTCTTGCCCATCTTTTGGAACTCGTTGGTCCAGACATCTTCGGTGCCGGCCATGATCTGCTTGGCAAAAGTGACAAGTTCCTGATCGGCAGTGACGGTATCCTGTCCGGTAGAGACGGTTTCCGTTGTTGTGTTTTGTTGCATCTGCTGCACGACTTCTGTCGGATCTCCGCCAAGAAGCATGACGATGCCAATGATGATCAATCCGCCAAGGCCGATGCCTCCGGCGGTCTTAATGGTTTTTCCACGACGGTCTTCCACATTCGTGCTTTCTCTGCGTCCTTCTAATTTCATGATTGATGGTATTATTCAATGCTGCAAAGATAATTTTTTTATTAATTGCAAAGAAAACGTTATCAAAATCGATGCAATGGGAATGGATTGCAACCGGATTATGGCTTTGTCGTGGCGGCGGCACGGCTTTGGTTGACAATCCACACGCCGGCGAAGACGAGAATCATGGCGACGATCTTGTGCCAGTTCATCGTGTCGAGACCGATGGCAATGCTGATGATGGTGGCGATGATGGGCTGCACGTAGTTGTACATGCTCACGAGGGTGGGACGCAGACGTTTTTGTCCGACGGGGATCAGGAAGTAGGCGATGAAGGTCGCGAAAAACATCACATAGGCAATCTGCCAAAGTATCGAGGAATCGATTTGTGACGTAGCGATGTGCGCGAGGCCTTTGATGTTGAACGGCGCCGATACCAGCATGGAAAACAGGAACATCCATTTCATGAAGGTCACGGGATGGTATTTCGCAATGAGAGGGCGGAAGATGCCGAGATACAGGGCGAAAGTGAGTCCGTTGCAGATGGCGAGGACGATGCCCATCGGCTTTGTGCTGGCGGCGCCTCCGCCGAGACCGGTGGAGTTGAGCACCAGGAACAGCACTCCCGCCAGGCTGACCAGCACGCCGGCGATTTTCTTGAAGGTGATAGGCTCTTTCAGAAAGATGGCGGCCACAAACATCGTCATGATTGGCGTGCAGGTGTTGGCGATGCTCAAGTCGATGGAGGTCGTCATGGTGATGGCTTTCAGGAAGGACAACTGGGTAAGGAACAGTCCCAGCATGGAAGCCACGAAGACGCGTGGCAAATCCTTGGTCTCCATGCGCTCGCGCGGCAGAAAGAGCGAGACGAGCCAGAACAAGACCGTGGCGCCGATGGCACGCAGGCAGAACAGGTCAAACGGACTGATGACGTGTGCGTTGGCGATGTTCTTGCAGCACACGATGTTGAATCCGAAGATGCAGTATGCCCCGAGGCATGCCAAATGTCCGACCAGAGTGGAATCTTTTTTCATTGCGCCTGCAAAAGTAGCGTTTTCCCCGTCATGGCCGCTTCCGAAGATTTGTGCCGCCCGCCAGCGTCAAGTAATTTTACCTATATTCTGATTTATAAACTGTTATGATAGAATAAATTAAAAATTCTGTTTCGTTTCATTGTCGATTATTATTGAAAAAAACAGGTTTGGGAATTTTATTTTATTGAACAATTAATAACTTTGCATACCCTTTATTGGGAATGCAGAAGAGTTCTTATTGTTTAACGATTTAAATATTAAAAATCATGGCTTATCAAGAAACGACAACGACATCCTATGGAAGTAGGCTTGGCGGTGCTTTTAAAAACATTTTCGGCGGCATACTGCTGGTGATTGTGGCTACTATCTTGCTATGTTGGAATGAAGGACGTGCTGTAAAGAGGGCACGCGCCATCAACGATTCCGAGAAAAATTGTGTCGAGATGGCTGACGTCACCAATGTTGACGCTCAGTTCAACGGCAAACTCGTGCACTGTGTCGGCAATGCCGTCACTACGGACACCCTTAGGGATGCCAATTTTGGCGTGTCGGTCAACGCCATTGCGCTCAATCGCGATGTGGAGTATTACCAATGGGTTGAGAAGGAATCTTCGCAGACGAGGGACAAGGTCGGCGGAGGTCAGGAGACCGTCACCACCTACACTTACACCCTCGAATGGGTTCCAAGCCCTGTGAGTTCCGGACAATTTCACGATCCGGCCTATCAGAACAAGAATTTCGTATATGTGAATGTCGAAGGTCAGGACTGGCTCGCCAGCAATGTGAACTACGGCGCCTACAAGTTGCCCGGCTGGATTGTCAGTTCAATCAGTGGCAGTCAGGCAGCCGAAATCAAGATGGACTCGGCAATGACGACACAGTGGAACAACACCATCAAGGCTAACCTTGGTATCTCTGGCACCATCAATGCCAACTACGTCTTCGTGGAAGGCAATCAGGTTTATTTTGGCGCTTCCAAGGCAAGTCCAGCAGTCGGCGATGTCCGTGTGACGGTGACCTATGTTCCCAGCAATCAGCAGGTATCCCTTATCGCCAAGGTGAACAACGACACTTTCGAGGAATATATCGCTAAGAACGGCAAGACGTTTTCGGCAGTAGATATGGGCAACATAAGTGCTGAACAGATGTTCCAGTCCGCGCGCCAGTCGAACAAGATACTGTCGTGGGTGCTCCGCATCGTCGGCATTCTTCTGGTCATCGCCGGATTCAAGGCCATGGTGTCAATCCTTCCAACGTTGCTTAAGGTGTTGCCATTCCTTGGTCAAGGCGTCGAGGCCATCACGGGTTTCGCCTGCACCATCCTTGGCATAGTCTGGTCGTTTGTCTTCATCGCATTAGCCTGGGTGGCGTACCGGCCTGTTGTCGCCATTGTGCTGGCACTGGCCATAGTGGCGCTTATTGTCCTGCTTAAACGGAGAAGCAAGGAGGCGGAAGCCAAAATGGAACAGGCTCCTCAGCCTCAGCCGGCTCCCGTTCCGCAGCAAGACGCTCCTCAAAGTCCTGACGCAAGCCAGAACTGATTATAAACTTACGGATTCACATCATCCGAAACGATGGTGTGAGTCCGTATTTTCGATTTAGCATTAACTCATAACTACACATTAGCAATATTCTGATTATGAACGTAATAGTAAATGATGTCAGTGTCAAGACATATTATGGCGCCAAGGTCAAGTCAGCCGTGTTGGCTTATTTCAGGACGAATGGTCTTTCAGTCAAGACGGTGATTAAGGAAGTCAGGGACGCCTATGGCAACATCATCGCCCTCGACGGCTCCATCCGCCCCAATTCCAAGATCTACGTGAAGTATTAAACCTGTAAGTTATGAGAAGAACCTTGAATTTTTTGATGATGGCTTTTGCCATCGTTCTTTTTGCTGCAAGTTGCAAGCCCAAAGAGCAGAAGGTATATGTGCTGTCGGTAAACGACCAGCATGCCAATATCGACAACTATCCGCAGTTTGCCGCGCTTCTCGACAGCCTTCGTGCCGTGCATCCCGATCTGATTCTCATCTCTGCCGGCGACAACCGTTCGGGTAACCCGATCAACGACCGTTTTGGGAAGATTGGCTATCCCATGGTGGCTCTGATGAATGCCGTGCATTTCGATTTGTCGGCTTTGGGCAACCACGAGTTCGACTCTGGCATTCCCGCCTTGCGCGATGTCATCGGATGGTCTGAATTTCCATACATCTGTGCCAACGTCACTTTTGATGATAGTCTTGACATGAAAGTCAAGCCTTATGTCATAATAGAGCGTAATGGATTGAAAATGTGTTTCATAGGCGGTATCCAACTCGGTATGAACGGCTATCCCGATTTTCATCCGCGCTTTGCAAAAGGCGTTTCCTTCCGTCCTCTGACGGAGGTCATTCCCGACTATCTCTACTTGAAGGACGAATGCAATGGATTATTCCTTGTCTCGCATTGCGGATACGAGGAAGATCGTGAGACTGCCGAGCAGTTTCCTCAACTCGATGCCATTTTTGGCGGCCATTCCCATACCAGAGTCGCCGAGACCCAGATTGTCAACGGCGTGATGATCACCCAATCCGAGAACAAGGTCAAGTTTGCGACGCTGAGCACTTTCACCTTCAACAGGAAGGGCAAGATGATTGACAAGAAAGAGGAGTTGCTTTCGGTGAAGAATTTCTCGAAGAAGAATGACCAGATACAGACCATGGTCGATGAATTCAACAACAATCTGGTGTTTTCCCAAGTGGTGGCGCAAAACGATGAGGACATCACGAGTTACGAGGCTTTGGGCTGTTTTATGACCGACGCCATACGCGTCGTCAGCGGTGCGCAACTTGCTTTTCAGAATCCTGGCGGTGTCCGCTTCGACAGCCTTGCTAAAGGTCCCGTCACTTTGAAATCCATATTCCAACTGGATCCTTTCGACAACGACATTGTGAGGTACTCCCTCACTGGCGAGGAGATCCTTCGCCTCATTCCTTGCTGCTTCGTCACCGACAGCGGCCCAATATACTGTTCGGGCTGCTCCTATACGTATCGCGTTGACGATGAAGGCAACTTGACCGATTTGGAAGTCACGCTTGACAATGGCAAGCCTCTTGATCCCGCCGCAAAATACGATGTGGTCATGAACAGTTACATGGCTTCGGTATTCGACTACGAACACGAAGATCCAGGCCAGGCGGCTTTCGGCACATCCAACGGCATGACGCTGGAATATCTTGAAGCGAATCCACACATGAAATATGGCAATGTCTCGCGTGTCAAGGAACTGCCTTCAAAATAAATGTTTGATTTAAAATATTGTATTTCAGTAAATTATGAACATTAGTTGCAAAGGACTCAATTTTGGCACGAAAATGGGAGTAATTGGCAGTAAGAAGAAACGATCGAATAACCTATAAAAACTCTAAGCCATGAAAATCGCAAAAATTTTGGTTACAATCCTGTTGGTGACGGGAATGGCCGGTGCAAAAGCACAAGATTACTATCCTGCTGAATTAGCTTTAGTGTCACAGCCTGTCTTGTCCTACACACCTAATTCGGTCAGATTGTACTACGACATCCAGAATATCGGCGACGAACGTTATTCGGGCTATTTCTACATCTATCTGCAGCCTGACAATGGTTACTATTATGCCAAGAAGTATCTTAGGATCCGTCCTGGCCGCATAAATAGAATAGTCATGGAAATCCCCAACTACCGTTATGATCCCACGTACAACTACACGGTGATGCCTTACTATGAAGTCGGTCCTGAACTCTTTTCGCTGACCACGTTCGAATATTTCGAGCCTTTGACTTTCTGGTGGAATGGCGGCCATGTCGGCCCTTACGTAGTGTATCGTCCTGGTCCTGTGATCAGATATTACGACCGTCCTATGGGTCCTCGTTACTTCTACGATGGATTCTACCCACCAATGGGTCCTGACGGTCCTGATCCTTACTACCATCCGGAACCGATGCACCACACCTACAACTATCACTACAACAACTACTATTATAACGGTTACGACAATCAATATAACAACAACGGTCACTCCAACGGTGTTCCCAACGTTCCATCGGCACCTTCTTCGCCAAACGCACAGGTGCATCGTCCAAGCGGTTCTAACACTTCCGGAAGCATGAGCTCCCGCCCAGATAATCCAAACAACAACGGCAACCAGAATGGTGGCAGCGTTAACCCACCACGCATCGGTTCCGGCAATTCCGCCAGCGGCAGAAACTCTACATCAGGTAACGTTCGTCCCAGCAGCAACTCCGACAACGGCTCTAGCAGCGGCAGGAGTACTTCATCGGGGAGCGTTCGTCCCAGCAGCAACTCTGACAACGGCTCTAGCAGTGGCAGGAGTACTTCATCGGGGAGCGTTCGTCCCAGCAGCAACACGGATAACGGCTCTAGCAGCGGCAGGAGTACTTCATCGGGGAGTGTTCGTCCCAGCAGCAACTCGAATAACAGTTCGAGCAACGGTAGAAGCTCATCTGTGAATAACAGCTCGAGCAGCGGCAGCTCGAATTCTTCAAGCAGCCGTAGTTCAAGTTCGTCAAACGGTAGGAGTTCAAGTTCGTCAAACGGCAACAGTTCCTCTTCAGGAAGAGGTTCCAGATAACAGAAAGTCAGTTTTCATAAGCTGACGTTGACTTACATCATAATCCTGCTTGGTTGTCCAGGCAGGATTTTTCCATTTCCTGCACAAAAGCCACGATTTCAGGCCAACATGCCTGAGCGTCTGACAAATTCCGGAGTTTCTTTTCAACAGGACACCAGTCTTGCCTGCTTCGGTTGAGAATGTTGGGGACCTTCTCGTCGTAAAATACCGCCACGCCTGATTTTGTCAGCATTTCCAGAGCAGAGTCGCTGATCAGATGGGTGTGCAGTATTGCAGTCTTGCCCAGTACCATGATGGCCGCCGCCCCTTTGCCAACGACCTTGTCGGCGATTTCGGCACCGTTAAGAAAAGAAGGGTCGTCGCAATACAGATGAAACAAGTCGGAAATTCCTCTTCCTGTGAAGGTGCGCATTGTGCCATGATTGTGGATTACACACGAAACATTATGGTTATCAAGCATCTCTATCAAACTATTCATCCTCGTTGCTTCTTTATTTCTCTCAGCAAAAATATGATTTTTGCCACGAATAAAAATTGAGTTTCATTGCATTCTTTTCTTATATAGTTGTATTTTTGCAATATTCGTTTTTCTAAACTTTTTGATATGAAAAAATTCTATCTTTTTCTCATGCTTCTCACCGCGTTTGCAGTGCGTGATGTCGAAGCACAGACGGCTATTCAGACCGTCACGATCCCCAATGGGGGACAGAAAACCATTTTCGGCAAGAATGCCGTAAAACCAGTCACGAATGCGAAAAGCACTACTGACTTGCAGATCATCTGGCAGACAAGCGATGATTATGCCACGCTTGGCGGGATGCAACATGCCGACCTCTCGGCAAAGAATTTCATCAACTGGAACCTGAACAACCAGCGGGCTTCGCTTTATGGTGCAGACAATAACGTTGCAGAATGGGAAGTGACTAGTACTTCGCAATGGCCGATGATTGCTTCCAACGAGGCTGGCACAGCATATCTTTATGCTGATGGCACGACGTTGAAAGTGTTGGATCCCGCAACAGGCAGTGCAACCAATACCGTCACCTTTGCTGGTGCTATTGCTAGGATAGCGGTCAGGGAAGATGGAACGGGATATTATGTGTCGTATGCCGATGGCGACAATTACAAATTGTCGACTTATGGCATCTCCGATAGTGCGCCGAAGTGGACAATAGATGGCTTAAGTGATGCTGTTGTTGGCTTTGCCGTCCCCAATGACGATTCCAAACTCATCGTGGCATTCCCACAAGGCACACGGAAGATATGGGTCATTGATCCTAATACCGGAGTTGTGATTCAGGATGACATCCCGTATTATGACAATTCTCCTACTCAAAGTCCCGCGCTCAGCGATGGCGGCGAATATTTAGCATTCTCCGATTTTAACGGATCAGGCTACCTTTACCATTGGGAAGATGGACAATACGTGAAGCTATGGTCGGCATCCATTGCCGGTACTGGTGCCAGCAGCACGTGGGGTTGTGGCAACGCCATCTCATCCGATGGCTCGCTTGTGGCTTTCGGCTCGCTCGATTTCTTTTCAAATGGCTACGATGGCAAACTTTGGGTGTATCACAACTATTCCGATCAGCCTGCATGGGTTTCGTCTAGCATGGGCGACGAAGTTTCCTATCTCTCCATCAGCGATGACGCCAGCCTGATAGCCGTCGCATCTTACGGTCCTTTGGACCATTCCACGTCCGACTTCTTCCTGTTCAGAAGCCAGTGCAGCGAGCCTATCGCAGAACTCAACACGACGGGATCTATAGAATATGTTGACCTTTCGAGTGACGGCAACACTTGCATCCTTGGCGGCAAGGCTGTCCATTGCCGTGAGATGGGCTACGGCTCACGAGCGTTTTTCGTCAACTGTGTTCCACAAAACTCCGGCAACCTTGCCGGCAGCGTTGACCTTTTGGGAACGGACGACGACAGCGGCGCTATCGTCACCATTACGGGCATTGATGACTATTTCGCTACAACGGCCGAAGACGGTTCCTTTAACCTTCGCTTTGTCCCTTCAGGGACCTATTCTGTGACAGTGACAAAGCCGGGCTATTATCCTGTCACCCAGAACGACGTCGCCATCGTCAGCGGCGAGACCACAACCATCAATGTCGAAATGGAATCGACAGGTTTGGCCATTGCTGACCTCTACGCCTCGCAAGGTGCATACGATTACGTGTCGCTGACCTGGACGGCATCAGCCGGAACTTCAGGTTACAACATCTATCGCAAAGGCATGGTAAATGCTCCTTTCGACGCGCCTATCGCCACTATCGGAGCCGCGAATGCTAATTATGAAGATCATTCCGCCATCCCGACAAAACACTACTATTACGCTGTCACCACCATCAATAGTGATGGCACCGAGACCCCTTATTCCAATGTCGCCATGGGTTACGTCGCCACAGCCTGCATCACCAGGGCTATCGACGTTTATGACGGAACAGCGCCCACCATTGACGGCGTCATGTCGGAAGGCGAGTGGGACGATGCTTTCACTGTCGATGTCTCCAATTATCTTAACGAGACGTCATTTGGAAGCGTCATACTGCACTTCAAATCCAATGGCGATTATCTTTACGTATGTTCCGAGAACCACTGCGATTCGGTTTTCGACAACAACGACGGCGTGGCGTTTTACATCGATGATAATAACGACAAGTCGTATCCTGAAGCCGGTGACGATTCCGAAGGCAACTACTGGATGTATTACGGAGCCAGCGGCAACACGGTGCGTTATCGTCCGATATACAACACTGGCGGCGTAGGAACGGTTATCAGCCTGCCGGAGCAGATCATCGGCGTGACCATGACCGATAACGGCCAAGTCAATGAGTTTGCCCTTCCAATAGGCAGTGATTCCACTTGGCAGATCAATCCTAACGAGCAGAACCAGAGCGGTTTGTATCTCTTCGTCCGCGATGCCGCCACATCCACCATGAATGGAAAATGGCCGGCCGACAACACCGAGACCTTCATTCCGCTTTATTACGGTGTCCTGAATTTCCATGTTACCGACGAAGTGCCGCCGGCGCCTGAAAATCTTGCCGTCGATTACAATGTGGCGGGCGAAGGACAATATGCGCCAGTGTCGTGGGATAGGCCGGACATCAACGACTTCGGACATTTCAACGTCTATGTCAACTCCAATAGCGTCACCAACGTGGCATACGGCACGCAGATTATCCTCGACGTGGAGGAGAACACGCAATACGATGTGTTTGTGACCACTGTTGACGCCGCAGGGCATGAATCGGAACATTCCGAGACCTTGTCGTTCACGACGGGTTTCGTCAATGTTGACGATGCCAGCGCCAGCACGTTCAGGCTTTACCCCAATCCTGTGCAGTCCACGCTTAACGTCAGGTCCGCCATCAATGAAGGTGGCACGGTGAAAGTGATGGATGCCACGGGCAAGATGCTCCGTTCGTTCACAGAAGACGACCTTTCCATAGTCAGCGTCTCTGTTGATGGATTGCAGAGCGGGCTTTACTTCCTTATGATCTTTTATTCTGACACGATAGTAATCAGGAAGTTCATCGTGGAATGAAAGATGTTTGTGCATGAAAAAAAGAGGGCGCGAATGCACCCTCTTTTTTATTGTTGGCAATGCCAACTTTAAACTTTGCTATGCGGCTTATTTCTCGTCGATGTTAACGATTTGGTATTTGCGGGTGCCGAGACCGATGGCTTCGGCGTGTTCGATGGTGTGGATGCCATGGCGTGAGTTGATGCGCTCGATGAGGGCAGCCGCATTGTCATCGTTAGTGGATGGGTAATTGAAGACGAGGTCCACGCAGGCCTGGTCGAGGGCGACAGGGTCGGTGGAAGCGAGGATGCCGATGTCTTTCATCTCTGGGTTGGCGGGATGCGAGTCGCAGTCACAATCCACAGAGAGGTTGTTCATCACGTTTATGTAGATGATGTTTTTCCCGAAGTAGTCGGCAACGCCTTGTGCTGCTGCTGCCATGGATTCGAGGAAGTCGTCCTGCTCGATTTGGTTGATGCCTTCCCAGAGTTTGTCGGTGGTCTGCACCAATCCGGCAGAGTGGATGTTGGCTTTGCCGTTGGCGGAAGCCACGCCGATGGACTGGTTCTTCAACACGCCGCCGAAGCCTCCCATAGCATGACCTTTGAAGTGTGCGAGGTTGATCATGAAGTCGTAGTTCTTCATATGGGTGCCCACGATGTCGTATTTGATGTGGGTAGTGTCTTTGACAGGAATGTTGAACTCGCCTTCTTCGTCCATGATATCGACTTTGGCGATGTCGAGGAAACCGTGTTCCTTGATGGCCTTCCAGTGTTCTGCGCTGGTGTAGCGGCGGCCTTCGTAAGCCGTATTGCACTCGACTATGGTGCCGTTGACCTTTTGAACGAGATCCTTGATAAGCGCTGGCTGCAGGTAGTTGTGCCCGCCAGGCTCGCCGGTGCTGATTTTGACAGCGACACGGGCGCCGTCTTGTGGTGTTACACCCAATGCTTCGTATATTCTCACGAGAGCCTCAGGAGTGATGTCTTTGGTCATGTAAACCTTGGCGACGGTCTGCTCCGGTTCTGGCGTAGGCTCTTCCGTAGGCTTGGCTTGATTGTTGCAACTGGAAAACATTGATGTCATTGCAATAAGTATTAAGATTTTTTTCATGATGTGATTTGTTGAATTATGTTTCATACATGCTAATTCTAACTGCAAAAATACACAAAATTATCCGTTTGTATGTTGTGTTTCTTATTGTGATTCATTATTTTCATGTAGTTTTGCAGCCATGAAAACACAACTGATATTGTTGCTTGCCATCTTCCCGGCTCTCATTGCCCTGACGTCGTGCCGAACACGTGAACTTAGGCGGACCGACGGCGTCACATCACCCACACGCATGGCCGATACGATGGTCAGTAGTGACGCCCCGATAGGCGAGTACAGTCCATCGACATTGATCATTATGGTAGACTCCGCGATTGGGAAAGAACCCTTGAAAGCCGCCATAAAGGCCTCTGGAGCCGAACTCATTTACGACTACACCATCATTCCCGGCGTCGCCATTCGCATACCCGAAGGCAAAACGCTGGACGAGTCAATAGCGTATTTCAGCAAGGTTGAAGGCGTGTTGAGCGTCGAACGCGACATGATCACTCATATTGATGATGATAGATAAAATACTGTGAAATAATGAGATATACATATCATACACAAGGCACTTGCAGCCAACGTATCGATTTCGATCTTGAAGACGGTTTACTCAAACACGTTTCGTTTTATGGCGGCTGCGATGGCAACTTGCAGGCTGTCAGCCGGTTGGTCGAAGGCATGCCGATTGACGAGGTCTTGAAGAAACTTTCAGGCATACGTTGCGGCTTCAAGGAAACCTCATGTTGCGACCAGTTGTGCCGTGCCATCAGAAAGGCGAATTCCGAAGTCGGATGATGACTTCGTTTTCTTCTTGAGCCTTCTTTCCCTAATTATTGATGCAGTCTGACAAGAGGCTGGCGTCTCAGATTTTTATTGCGAACTTTTTCAGCCTGGCGTCTATCATGTGTTCTGGAATGACGCGTCTGATGTTGTCGGCGACGATGTTCAGGATTTTCTCGCGGACATAGTCTTTTCTGATGACGAGCGAAATCTCCCTTACTGGCTCTGGATCGACGATAGGTCTTATGTTTCGTTTCTGTGACGCTTCGAGCAAGTCCACATGGAGTTCGGGAATCACGGTGTAGCCGTCGTTCACATCGACCACCTTCACCAGCGTGTCGATGCTGCCGGCACGGTAGGATGAGGTGTATTCTGACTTGAGGTTGCAGAGGTTCAGGACTTGGTTCGACATGCAATGTTCTTCCTGAAGCACCCAAAGATGATCGCCTCTGAGGTTTGCGGCGTGCAGTTCTTTCTGCTTGTACAGCGGATCGGCAGGGGAGACGTAGGCCACGAATCGCTCATAATAGACTGGGATTTCGAGAAGTTCCGGATTGTTCAGTGGCGTCGCCATCAGGGCGAGGTCTATCTCTGCCTTCTCGAGAGCAGTGACCAGCACGCTGGTGCGCGTCTCGGTCACTTGCAGCATGACATCCGGATTGTTGACCCGCACTTCCTTGAACAGTCGGGGAAGAATGTAAGGCGCGATGGTAGGAATGACACCCAGTTTCACATTTCCCGAAGTCTGTTTCTTTTCGGAAAGCACCAGTTCGTTGAGTTGGTTGCTGTTGAAGAGGATGACCTTGGCCTGTGCCAGCACTCTCCGTCCCATCTCGGTTGGGACGACGGGATGTTTGCTGCGGTCGAACAGCCTTGTGTCGAGTTCCTCTTCAAGTTTCTGTATCGTTGCGCTGAGCGTGGGCTGTGTGATGCCGCAGGCTTCCGCAGCAAGGGAAAAATGTCCGTGTTTCTCAAGCGCCACGATGTATTCAAGTTGTTGTAATGTCATCTTATTTCTATTGTTTATTGAAAATTATAGATTTTTATCTATGCAAAGATAGGCATATTCAGTTGTCCATATCTTGACAAAATGATACTTTTGCATCGAAATCAACGTCGTGACCTATATGCAGTTGATGCCGATGGTCACGAAGTTTTTGAAAAGATAAGAGGGCGAAAGTTCTCTTCTCAACTGACAAACAATTATTAATAATGTTGCGATGCAACGAAAATAAAGTAAACGAAAATGGAATCAAAGTACAAAGGAACGCAAACGGAGAAAAACCTGGAAGCTGCTTTTGCAGGTGAGTCACAAGCACGTAACAAATACACTTATTTTGCTTCTGTAGCGAAGAAGGAAGGTTACGAACAGATTGCGGAACTCTTTCTGAAGACCGCTGACAACGAGAAGGAACATGCAAAGCTTTGGTACAAGGAATTTGCAGGAATCGGTGACACGCCAGCCAATCTTGAGGCTGCCGCTGCTGGCGAAAACTACGAATGGACCGACATGTATGACGGTTTCGCCAAGACGGCCGACGAGGAAGGCTTCAAGGAACTTGCAGCCAAATTCCGTGCTGTTGCCGCTATCGAAAAGCGTCACGAGGAACGTTACCGCGCCTTGCTGAAGAATGTCGAGACCAAACAGGTGTTCGAAAAGAGCGAGGTCAAGGTTTGGGAATGCCGTAACTGTGGCCATATCGTCGTTGGCACCAAGGCTCCCGAAGTTTGCCCGGTATGCGCGCATCCGCAAAGTTATTTCGAGGTCAACGCCCAGAATTACTGATCTGAGGATTGCTCAATCACAAGCCTTAGAGAAAGGCTTTAAACAAAGACGAGCTGGCGGCACGCTGGCTCGTCTTTTTTGTTGAGCTGGGCATTTTCATTGAGAATCTCGTCAGGGGTGTCCTTTGTGTTGCGTCATTGGCAAGAACCTATGCTGTCATAACGGTCAAAAAATATAAAAACGCGTTATGCAGAATCCCGTTAGGGATGTCCTTTGTGTAGCACTGGGTTTTAACCCCGTGCAATGATGTTAGCAATTTCCTTTCTCCGTAGGAGAATCCTATGTAATCCATTGAAAGACATATCGTTCATCGAAATCAATCCCAAACGATTGCAACAATTTGACATATTCGTCACGAAACGATGATTTTGCATGATGATTCTTTTGGTTTCGTATGTAACCTGCTACCGCATCAATTTGACTGCGACTATATGAAAACGCACCATACCCTTCCTGCCAATTAAAATGACCCTGCGCTTTATTTTGTCCGTTCACCCATGCCGTGGTTGCCGTTTTCATTTCCTTTACCAGATGCGATAGGCTTTCTTTAGGGTTCATGCCGAAGAAGATGTGGACGTGGTCGGGCATACCCCCGATGGCGATGGTTGTGTGGCCGTTGTTGTTCAATATCGTTGCCAGCATCTTATACATTTCTGTTTCCAATTCAGGCGTGATGAGCGATTCACGGTTTTTGACCGCATATACGACGTGAATGTACAATTGCGTGTATGTATTTGCCATATTTCTTTGTTATTAATTCGTTACAAAGAGTTCTCCTGACGGAGAACAAAAATAGGATTATTTTCACAGCATCAGGGTTAAACCCTGCGTTACACAGAGGCTATGCCTACGGCATGTGCCTTTCTCTGATTTGTTAGAGATGGTTCTCCTGACGGAGAACAAAAATAGGATTATTTTCACAACATCAGGGTTGTAAACCCTGCGTTACACAGAGGCTATGCCTACGGCATGTGCCTTTCTCTGATTTGTTAGAGATGGTTCTCCTGACGGAGAACAAAAATAGGATTATTTTCACAA
>CAYQND010000008.1:28184-101170 GCA_964418895.1 uncultured Lentimicrobiaceae bacterium
TTGTGTCATTGACAAGAGCCTATGCTGTCATAACGGTCAAGCAGTATAAAATGCGTTATGCAAAATCCCGTTAGGGATGTCCTTTGTCTTGTGTCATTGACAAGAGCCTATGCTGTCATAACGGTCAAGCAGTATAAAATGCGTTATGCAAAATCCGTCAGGGGTGTCCTTTGAATTGTGTCATTGACAAGAGCCTATGCTGTCATAATGGTCAAACAATATATAAACGCGTTATGCAAAATCCCGTAGGGATGTCCTTTGTGTAGCACTGGGTTTTAACCCCGTGCAATGATGTTAGCAATTTCCCTTCTCCGAAGGAGAAGTCTATGTAATCCATTGAAAGACATTTCGTTCATCGAAATCAATCCCAAATGATTGCAACAATTTGACATATTCGTCATGAAACGATGATTTTTGTATGGTAATTTAAACGGAGACTATGCTTACGGCATATTATATTTGATCCATTTCAGAGGGTTCTCCAAACGGAGAACGATATTCGATTCGATTATTTGCAATCACGGTGTTTT
Organism: uncultured Lentimicrobiaceae bacterium; assembly: GCA_964418895.1. Lineage (GTDB taxonomy): Bacteria > Bacteroidota > Bacteroidia > Bacteroidales > F082 > Limimorpha. The sequence goes on from CAYQND010000008.1 coordinate 28,715, forward strand.
AACCCCGTGCAATGATATCGACGATTCCCCTTCTCCGTAGGAGAAGCCTATGTAATCCATTGAAACACGAATCTTTCATCAAAATTGTCCGAAACGATTCTTCACAATACAATTATGTCCGTTTTATCCTATCGGCAGATTGTTATTACCCCTCTATTTTGTCTATGTTCCTTAAAAATAACTGATTTTTAAATCCTTACGATTCCAATTTCCCACAATCTGTTTGCCTTCCAGCACGATGGGGTAGAATGATCCGCAGTTGTTGTGAGCCTTGTGCGCAAATTCTTTTGGCAGGACGGCGCTGCGGTCTTTGTAGCCGATGAGGATTTCGTCGAATGGAGGAAGCAGAAGCATCAGATTGGATGGCATTCTGCCCGTGCGATTGTCTTTGTGGATGAAATAGGTCTGCCAGCCTACAGTTTCGGTGCTCAGCGCGTCGCCAAGCATTTCGATGCCAGCCTTGCCTTCCTTCATTGTCAGTCCGCTCCACCAAAGGTAATCGGTGAGGGTGGCAGGTGCGTGGCTGCGGAAATACTTGTGTGCCATCAACGCTAAAGACGCTTCTCTCGTTGGCAATGTGGAATGCGATACCCGTTTCTCAAGGAGGGCATACGTACGGTCTCTGCCGGAAAATGTGCCGTTGCAGATTATGCCGCATGACTCGGCAACGCCAATCAGATGGCGGATGACATACGTGTCCGTGATGCCCATGGCTTCAAAATGCGGTGCTATTTCGGCGTATGTCATGGATCTGTTTCCGTGCAATATCTTTGGGAACAGCGTGTTGCTATCGGCCATCATCTCGTCGGTGATGTTTCTGCCGTTCGATCTCACGAAACCTAAGGATGCGCGTATATTACGTTCGCGATACAGTTCCAGCATCCAGCGCACGTCCTCTTTTGTCGCCAGTTGCCAGGTACATCGCGCAAGATGTGTCCGGACGATTTCCGCCTTGTCAAGTGCCGCTGCGGCAGCCTTCACCGACGGATGTTCCTTTGAATAAGACGCTTTCGTTGAAGACGCCATCCTGATGCCTACCGCCCATAGCGACATGTCCAGATCTTGCGCCTGCATCATTCCCATCCAGTCCACCACGTCGTGTGGCGATTTGAACTGCGGGTGGATGAGTTGCTGGTTCAGCAGGCGTTGTTTTGCTATGTCAAGGGTCATGGTCATGCAAATTTAATCATGTCAGCCAGTTGCAGGAAGTAGTCGTTGCTCCAGATGTCGAGTTCGCGTGGATTGATGACGAAATCAACCACAACTTTCTTCACGCGTCTGATATTTGTTTTTTATCTAATTTACTTGTAGAATCCTTTTTCCACGATGCGGCTGAAGGCTTTGTCGGGCACGAAATGTCTGATGTCGCGGCCTTCCTTGATGCACTTCCGGATGAATGTTGACGATATTTCCAGAATCGGCGTCTCGAGGATGGTGACGGACGGATGGTTTGCAAGTTGGCCGCCGTCGAAGCCTTTGCGCGGAAAGACGAGCAACTCGTAGTTGCTGAGGATCTTCTCGTATTCCTTCCATTGTGGCAGACCTTGAAGGCTGTCCATGCCGCAAATCATGACGAACCGGTCTTCGGGATATTGTCCCGATAGGGCAGTGAGGGTGTTGATGGTGTAGGAAGGCTTGGGCAAGGAAAACTCAATGTCGCAGACTTTGAACCGTTTGTCGCCGGACGTTGCGAGGCGTACCAGTTCCAGTCTTTCGCGGTCGTCGAGCAGGTCGGCTTTTTTCTTCAGCGGATTCTGAGGCGACACCACGAACCAAAGTTCATCGAGGTCGGAGAACTCGACGATGTAATTGGCCAGCATCATGTGTCCGTGATGGATGGGGTTGAAAGAACCGAAATACAGGCCGATCTTTTTCATGTCTCACTTTTTGATGAAGGCTGTCACCACTTCAAGAATCTGTTTTTTAGCGGTTTCCAGGTCATCGTTGATGATGGTGACGTCGAATTTGTCTTTAGCGAATTCCATTTCCCATTCGGCTTTGGCGAGGCGTTTCTCTATGCTTTCCATGGAGTCGGTGCCGCGTTTGATGAGTCTCTCTCGCAAGGTCTCCAAGGAAGGTGCCTTGATGAAAATGGAAAGCGCTTCGTCGCCGTAGAACTTTTTGATGTTGGTGCCGCCCACCACGTCAACGTCGAAGGCGACATGGACACCTTTGTTCTGCAGGCGTCTCACTTCGGCCTTGAGGGTGCCGTAGCAGGTGCCTTCATAGACTTCCTGCCATTCCAGGAACTCGTCGTTGGCGACTCTTGCCTTAAAGGTTTCCATGCTGATGAAATAGTAGTCTTCGCCGTTTTTCTCATTGCCGCGTGGCGCCCTTGTCGTAGCCGAGACGGAGAATCCGATGCTGGGAATCTGGCTGATGAGGTAATCCAGCAATGTCGTTTTCCCTGATCCGGAAGGGGCTGAAAATATGAGGAGTTTGCCTTTGTTCTTTCTCATTATATTATTGGTTTAAAGTATGTTACAAAGTTGTTCTTTGATTTTCTCCAGTTCGTCTTTCATCTGCACGACGATGCGTTGGATGTTGACTTCGTTGGCTTTGGAGCCTAAGGTGTTGATTTCGCGTCCCATTTCCTGACTGATGAAGCCGAGTTTCTTTCCCGCCTGGTCTTCGTCGCAGCTGTCCTGAAAGTAGTTGCAGTGCTGGCGCAGACGGACTTTTTCTTCTGTGATGTCGAGTTTCTCGAGGTAGAAGATGAGTTCCTGTTCAAAGCGGTTCTCGTCGAACTTTCCTTCTTCGGTAAGGTCCGAAAGGTTCTTCGTCAGGCGTTGTTTTATGGTCTCGTGGCGCGCTTTTTCGTAAGGCTCCACTTGGTCGAGGAGACCGAGGATGAGTTCCACGCGATGGAGCAGGTCTTTCTTCAATGTCGCTCCTTCCTGAATGCGGAAGCCGTCCACGATGTCGAGCGCCTTGGTGATGGTCTCGTTTATTTTTTCAATCAGGAGTTCGTCGTAGTCTTGTTCGGGTGCCGTAAAGATGCCGGGCATCTTGAAGAGCAGTGACGCCATGTCGACTGGCGGGGCTATGTTCAGCTGTTCGGAAATCTGTCTGATTTGTTTCAGATAGGATTCCGCCAGCGCGCCGTCGATGAGGGCGTTCTGACCTGAATCGGTCTCAACGATGCTGATGGCCACGTCGGCCTTGCCACGCTGAAGCCTTGTGCTGATGGCGTTCCTGAAATCCAGTTCCATGGAGCGTAACTCGCTTGGCACTTTAACGGCCAAGTCCATCTGCTTGCTGTTCAGCGTCTTAATCTCAACGGTGATTTTTTTGGATTTGAATACGGTTTCGGCTATCCCATAGCCTGTCATTGATCGGATCATTGCTGCTTATGTATAATCAGCAAAGATAATGCAATTGTCAGTAACCTGACAATTTTTTGTCGCTTTTGACTTGGGAATGGTTTCTCAGAAATGCCGCTATTCTCTTGTAATGGTGAGCGATGTGGCGTTCACGTCACTTCATGCGGAGCAGTTTCGCCATTTTCAGGCTGGTGTCGAGGAAGATGAGCGGAGCGTAGCCGTTGCGTTCTATTTGGCGGATGCTTTCTTCCATAAGTTCGGTGACTTGCATCGTGTTGGCAGGATTGATGAAAGGCGAGAAGTTGGCGTTGAATTTCTTCTCGTCGTCGGGAAACATGACGTAATCCGCAAGGTTATTATTGAATAGCAGCGAGTTGTATATGATTTTGAGGCTGTATTGCAACAGGTTCTTCTGACGTTCGCGGCCGATGGTCTTGATGTTGTTCGAGAAGTCGATAAGTTCGGGAATGTTGCCTTTGAAGCAGCTTCGCATCCATTGCTGGAAGGTCTGGAAATAATACTTCAGATCTTCCTGGTCACTGGCGAAATGGCAGGAATTCAGCCAGTTGCCTTCGGAGATGAGGGCAATGTCGCGTGCGGTCTGCTCGTCGCAATGAAGTCTTTGCGTCAAGGCGGCAGCGATGGCATCGGGTTGGATTTTCGGTATCTTCACCAATGCCGTCCTTGACCTGATGGTGGCCAAAAGCTGTTCCTGGTCTTCGGCGATGAGGATGAACAAAGTCTTCTCGGGCGGCTCTTCAAGGAGTTTCAACAGTTTGTTGGCGGTGTCGGGGCGCATCTTCTCGGCCATCCAAATGATGGCGATTTTGTAGGCGCCTTCATAGGCTTTGAAATTCAGTTTCCTTTGTATCGAAGAGGCATCGCGGACGAAAATGGTTCCCTGCTTGTTTTCCACGTTGAGGAAGTTGTACCATGATGCCGTGTTCACGTAGGCTTGTGTCTCCGTCACGTAGTTGCGCCATTCTTCAAGGAAACGGTCCGACTCTGGGTCTTTGGTGACCGACTTTGTGGTTGTGGTCGGGAAGACGAAATGGAGGTCGGGATGCGTCAGCTTGCTGACTTTCTGGCACGATGGACATACGCCGCAGCTGTCGGTTTCGGTGCGGTTCGGACAAAGGATGTATTGGGCGTAAGCCAATGCGAGCGCCATCTTGCCGTTGCCTTCGGGACCTAAAAACAGTTGCGCATGCGGCACGCGGTTCTCCCGCGCACTCATGATGAGCCGCTGAATAACATCATCTTGTCCTATGACATCCTTGAATTGCATATACTCTGAAAAATCGTGTCAAAGATACTCGATTTCCGCAAACCGACGTTGTGTTATTTTCAGTTCTTGAAAATAGTGTGACTTGCAAGTCGAGGCATAGGCAGAAGCAAGTGTCCACGATGTTTCCAAATCCTATTGAAATAGGCTGCAAACCTGACATTGACGGACAAGTTTTGCGTGTGTCGTGCAACATGTGAGGCATTTTCGTAATTTTGCACCTGAAATCAAGTTACAAGACCATGTTAAGCGAACAGGAACAAATCAGAAGAAACTCTTTGGCCGAGTTGTATCAATTAGGCATTAACCCTTATCCACAGGCGGCTTTCCCGGTGACGGCAAGCACGGAAGAGATATTGAACGGCTTTGACGAGGCCCATCCTGAAAAGTATGAGGAAGTCAGCATTGCCGGACGTATCATGAGCCGCAGAATCATGGGTGCGGCATCGTTCTGCGAGTTGCAGGATGCCCAAGGCCGCATACAGCTTTACGTCAAGCGCGACGAGATTTGTCCTGATGAAGACAAGACATTGTACAACACGGTGTTCAAGCGTCTGCTTGACATCGGCGATTTTATCGGCGTGCAGGGATTCGTCTTCCGCACCCAGATGGGCGAGATTTCCATCCACGTGAAGCAGCTGAAGGTGCTGAGCAAGTCATTGCGCCCGCTGCCGATAGTGAAGGAGAAGGACGGCGTGAAATACGACGAGTTCAACGACCCCGAACAGCGTTACAGAATGCGTTACGTCGATCTCGTGGTGAACGACAAGGTGAAAAACATCTTCATCGCGAGGACGAAGATCATCAACTCGATGCGCAACTTCTTCAACGAACATGGCTATCTCGAGGTGGAGACGCCCATTTTGCAGGCCATCCCCGGAGGCGCCACAGCACGTCCTTTCGTGACGCATCACAATGCGCTCGACATCCCCATGTATCTGCGCATCGCTGATGAGCTTTACCTGAAACGCCTTATCGTTGGCGGCTTCGACGGCGTGTACGAATTTTCGCGCAACTTCCGCAACGAAGGCATGGACCGCACCCACAATCCGGAGTTCACGTGCATGGAGATTTATGTCGCTTATAAGGATTACCTTTGGATGATGGACTTCACCGAAAGGATGATAGAACGTGTCGTCACAGAAGTTTTCGGCACTGATACCGTCAAAGTCGGCGAAAACAGCATCTGTTTCAAAGGCCCATTCAAACGCATTACCATGATAGACTCCATCAAGGAGAAGACCGGAATTGACATCACGGGCATGGACGAAACTCAGTTGCGCGACGTGTGCAAACGGCTTGAGGTTGAGATTGACGACTCGATGGGCAAGGGCAAGCTGATAGACGAGATTTTCGGCGCCAAGTGCGAAGGAACCTACATCCAGCCGACCTTCATCACCGACTATCCTGTGGAGATGTCTCCTTTGTGCAAACGTCACCGCAATAATCCCGAACTGACGGAACGCTTCGAGCTGATGGTCAACGGCAAGGAACTTGCCAATGCCTACACCGAACTCAACGACCCCATCGACCAGCGTGCGCGTTTCGAGGAACAGATGCAGCTGTCGGAACGTGGCGATGACGAGGCGATGTTCATCGACCAGGACTTTCTGCGTGCCATGGAATACGGCATGCCGCCCACTTCGGGCATGGGCATCGGAATCGACCGCTTCGTGATGTTGCTCACGGGACAGCTTGCCATTCAGGAAGTGCTGTTCTTCCCGACGATGCGTCCCGAAAAAACGAAGAAGATCGCCAGTCCTGAAGATTTTGTCGCCATCGGCGTGCCTCAGGTTTGGGCCGAATTGCTGGTGAAAAATGGTTACACATCCATCGATATGCTGAAAGCCGAGAAAGCCTCCGCACTGCGCGAGAAACTCAACGGTCTGCGCAAGAAAAACAAGATGGACGTCGCGGCTTTGCAGATTGAAGAAGTAGAGGCTTGGCTGAAAGACGCGTGACCGATGGCATGGACGTCCGTATGAGACTCCCTGCCAGTTCAGACTAATTTCTTTTCAAAGGCGATTCTGATTCCGTCGAAATAACGGATGATGCCGCATCGTGTAAATCCGAACTTTTCCAACATGTTGAGCATGAATTGGTTGTCGGGATGCGTGTCGATTCTGAAACTGTAAATGCCGCGTTCAAGAGCCATGTCAATGGCATGTTGCATCATTTGTGCGGCGATGCCGGATCCGGTATGTTCCTTTTTCACGCAAAGACGGTGCACTACGACGTATGGGCTGTCACTGAGCCATTGTCCGTCTTCGAGATTGGCGTATGCGGCCTCGCTGGTGAAGATGATTGCTGCATAGGCTATGGCCTTGCCGTTGATGACGGTCACGAAACCAACGCCGTTGTTGAAATCGTTAATGAGGCTTTGCCGGTTGGGATAGCCGTTCTGCCATTGGTTTATGCCGCGTGACCGCAGCGATTCCTGCGCATCGCCAATGATGCCGAGGATGTCGTCGAAATCATCCGGTGTGGCAGCCCTGAATGTAGCAGTCATGGCGAATTGTGCGTTGGTTTGATACGCAATTACCTGATGATGAGTTTCTTGCCGAGGCTTAGGATGGAGGTGCGTTTTATCTTGTTCAGCTTGCAGATTCTGTCAACGGTTGTCCCGTAGCGTTTGGCAATTGTTGACAGGTTGTCGCCTTGCTTGACAATGTGCACGACCCTTTGTGGCGTTGTCTTTGTCTTGCTTGGAGTCGGCAAAGAGTTGAGATAGCTTTTCTTCAAGGTGAAGATTTTGCTGCGCAGCGTTCCGTTTTGGAAATCGAAGATGCGTTCGGGGTCGAAAGACTGTCCCATGTAACGCACTTCGAAGTGGAGATGAGGTCCTGTGGAGCGTCCCGTGGAGCCGCCGTAGCCGATGACTTCTCCAGCTTTCACGAGGTCGCCGCTTTGCACGATATATTGCGCAAGGTGTCCGTAGTAGGTCTCCAGCCCGTTGGCGTGTCTGACGACGAGCACGTTGCCGTAACCGCCAGTGAGTCGTGTCGGCAGTGCCGTGCGTACCTCGCCGTCGAAGGCGGCACGAATGGGATCGCCGTATGCGATGTCGATGTCCACGCCGCGATGTGGGCGTCCGCGACGCATCTTGTATCCCGAAGTGAGCTCGCCTTCCGCTGGAATGCAGAACGCATGCAAAGAATCGATAAGAGGCAGATCCACCTCGTCAGGCAGGTCGTTGATCTGAATGTCGCGGTAGGTGTGCACCTGGTCGGTCTCCCAGTGGTCGTAATCCAGTTCGTCGGGCAAGATGGGCTTTGCAATGTTGTAGTATGCCCACGTATTGTTGTCGAAAAGCACTATTTGCTTGAACTTGTCATCTGTGGGCAGCGTGTCGTACGGCATCGGTATTTCGTCAAACTCTTCCACGCCGACCGAGGCGGTGTCGTATGTGTCATACGAAATCAGATATACATATACGGTGTCGTGAACGACAATCTCCTGATTCTGTTTCTTTTTCCTCTTGAAGAAATCAAATCTTCCCTGCGAAAATGCTGATAATGTGATGAATGTGCAAAGAATAAGTAATATTGTTCGCTTCATAGAATTCAATTTATAGGTAAGAAACACGAAATTTCATGAAAAAATTGCATCATTCGTCAGAAATTTCACTCAATTTATTTCGATATGCGGAAAACACATTGGCTCGCGATATGTATCCCAGATAGTTACCGTCCTTGATGACAGGGATGTTGTATTTTCCAGATTCCTGGAATTTCTGGACCACTTCCTCCATCGGTTCGTCCGGCTCGATAATGTATTTCGGCTTGACCATGAAGTTCTTGATGTCGTCGCCGTACAGGCTTTCGTCGAACATGATGCTTCGGATGTTGTCGAAAAGCACATGACCGTAGAACTTGCCGTCGTCGTCAACGACAGGGAAGATGTTCCTCGTGGAAGATGAAATGAGCGGCATGAGGTCGCGCAACTTGCTGTTCGGATTGATGGTGCTGAAGTTGGTTTCAATCAGTTGGCTGATTGCCATCATGTTAAGGATACTGGTGTCCTTGTTGTGGGTGACCGAGACGCCAAGTTCGGCAACGGAATTGGTATAGACGGAATACTTGAAGAAAATCCTGTTGACGGCATAGGCAAGTGCCGCGACAATCATCAGTGGGACGATGAGCGAATATCCGTTGGTGATTTCAGCGATGAGGAAAATGCCTGTCAGTGGCGCATGGAGCATGCCCGCTATCAGGCCACACATGCCAACGAGAGCGAACTTCGATGGGTCGAGGTCGCCAAGATTCAACGCGTTGATAGTCAGGGCAAAAAGCAATCCCGAAAAAGCACCGATAAACAAGGCGGGCGCAAAAGTGCCTCCCACGCCTCCGGCGCCGAACGTCAACGACGTGGCGAAAGCCTTCAAAAGGATGATGCCGGCGAAGAAAATCAGGATAATCCAGATGTTGTCTTTGAATTGGGCAAAAAACGGGTTGCCGTAAATCGGACTGTAATCACCTGCCAACGCGGCATTTATGGCATCATATCCTTCGCCGTACAAGGCAGGAAAGAGGTAGATGAGCAGACACAGCAGTGACGAGCCAATCAGGAACCTTTTCCAAGGCGACTTGATCTTCTTGAATTGCTTCTCGGTGGTGAATGTCACTTTGAGAAAATAGGCCGATATGAGGCCAAGGAAAATGCCGACGCCGATGTAATAGATGGCGTTTGAAGGGATGAAGCCTTCGCTGATGACGGCATGATATTCCACCGCCTGTCCCAAAAGGAAATAGGAGGTTAGAATGGCGACGAAAGAAGACACGATGATGGGCACCAGCGCAGCGAGGGAAAGGTCGATCATCAGCACCTCGAGGGCGAAGAAAATTCCTGTCAGTGGGGCTTGGAAAATGGCTGCCAATGCCGCCGCACTGCCCATGCCTATCAGCAGCACCATCTGCTTGAAGTCGAGTTTCAATATCTGTCCGAGGCTGGAGCCTATCGATGCTCCGGTCGATACCGAAGGACCTTCCAAACCGACGGAACCTCCAAAGCCTACCGTGAGGGCGCTGGCAACAATGGTCGACCATGTGTTGTGACGGTTGACAACGCCTTTTTTCTTCGTGATGGCGTATAATATTCCTGGAATGCCGTGGCCTAAGTCCTTCTTCAGTATGTACTTGCAAAACAAGATCGTCAGAAGTATGCCGATGGCGGGACAGATGAAGTAGAGGAACGAGACATTGGTGAACTGAATGCCGAAGACGGCGTCACGTATGCCATGCGCCAGTTTCTTGATGACGACGGCCGACAAACCGGCAAGAAATCCAGTCGGAACACTGACCAGCAACATGAACTGTCTGTTGGTCAAGTGGCTCTCTCTCCATGTGTTGAGTCTGTCAATCCAATGTTTTATTCGGGCCTTGAACACGTTTTCGTTTTCTTTTCAAGTCGCTAAAATAAGATTTATCTTTGGATTGTCTTTCCAAATGAACCATTTTTCCATCTTGGCAGATTCAGAAAACAATAACGGAATCATGAAATCATGTTGAAAAACGGTCGTGTTTATGCGGTGCCGAGGCACTAACCTTTTTGCTTTGTAATCAGATGGATTTTGAAGTTGGGCTTGTCTTTTACCAATGGTCAATGCCTACGGCATTCACTATCACAAGATTTGCTGTTTTTTACCGACGGATAATGCCTACGGCATTTTAGAGTCGGACATCTTTGTCGTTGTTTTGCCTATGGTCAATGCCTCGGCATTCTGTTTTTGGCTATTTCTCTCGCCTTTTCTGATGGTTAATGCCTTAGGCATTCTCTATCATCTGATATTTAGTCTTTTACTGACCGTTAATCAATTAATGCCTACGGCATAAACCGATGAAAATGTATATAGGCCTCAGCACTTCATCCTTTCCCGTAGGGAAAATCCGTCGGTAAAAAACATGAATAAAAACGAGGGAAGACATTCCATAGGAATGTACCATTTCTATCTGAAAGGTCTTTCATCTGGCATCAGATGGGGTGAAGGAAACCCGAAAAAGTATTATCTTCGCAAATCAATTATTCAACGGACATGAAAATCGTCAGTTACAACGTGAACGGCATCCGTGCCGCTATTAGCAAAGGTCTCATGCAATGGATACAGGATTGTCGTCCTGATGTGCTGTGCTTTCAGGAGTTGAAAGCGACTCCCGACCAGATTCCTTTGATGGATTTCGAGATGATGGGCTATCATCATTATTGGTTTCCGGCCAAGAAGAAAGGCTACAGCGGCGTTGGCATGATTACCAGAATGCAGCCCGACAATGTCGTTTTCGGGATGGATAATCCGCTTTATGATGACGAAGGACGTTTTTTGCGTGCCGACTTCGGCGAACTATCTGTCGTCAGCGTGTACCATCCTTCCGGCACTTCCGGCGATGAGCGTCAGGATTTCAAGATGCAGTGGCTGTTGTTTTTCAGGTCTTATGTGAACACTTTGCGTTCGACAAGGCCGCAGCTGGTGCTGTCGGGCGACTACAACATCTGTCACGAAGCCATTGACATCAATCATCCCAAGGCGCACGAGACTTCTTCAGGGTTTCTCCCCGAAGAACGCCAGTGGATGTCCGATTTTCTGAATGACGGCTACATCGATACGTTCCGCGCCCTCGTCAAGGAGCCTGAACGTTACAGCTGGTGGAGCTACCGCTCCAACGCACGCGAGAAGAACCTCGGCTGGCGCATCGACTACCACATGACTACCGACAATCTCCGCGACCGCATCGCTGCCGTCGACATCCTTGCCGATGTCAAGCATTCCGACCATTGTCCCATAGTGCTTGAACTTGCAGGTTGCTGATACCGGGTTTCGTGTCATTTTTGCAAATCGTGTGTCGCGATATGGCAAAATCCGTATCTTTGCACGCGATTACGATGGCCTAATAGTTCAAGGGATAGAACGGAAGTTTCCTAAACTTTAAATCTAGGTTCGAGTCCTAGTTGGGCTACATAAATTTCCGCTAATAAATTGTATTTCAATTTGTTGGCGGATTATTTATGTCTGACATTTCTCATCTTCTGTCCACCAATGTCCACTGTTCCCGCTTACGGATATCTGTGGCCGTCGCTTGGTTTTCCGTTTTTTTTTGTTTTGACACTTGGTTTTGAGTGGATTATTGGTCGTTTTTAGGTTTGTAGGACTTGTCATTTCACCAACTTTTGCCAAGTCCAGAATGTAAGAAGATTGCTCAATAGCGTTTGTTGCCTTGATTGAGCCATGGTTTCTAATATGATGTATTTCAATTTGTTATAGTTTTTATTGATGCTTCTAATCAGAAAAGTCGGCGAAACCCATCCAAAAAAATGGATATCGTATTATATTTGCAGTTACAAAGGTCGCAGTGATGCCTCAAAAGTTTACGATTATTGTGATAGCGTGTTTTACAAATGTCAATGTCACGCGGCTTTGGCAAGAATGTTAAGAATCTTATTCCATGAAGCGCGTTTATCGCGTGAATGAGCGACCAAGAGAGAAACCAAAAAATTACTATATTATGAACAGAGAAATGACGAGAATTTGTGTGGAATTCGAAGGGGGAGGGCACATGGTAATGACTGTGGACAAGGAAGTAGCCGACATGATGCCGCAACTGAGGGAGAAATACCCGGAGAAAAGCGAAATGGACCTCCTAGACGAAGCGTCAGAAATAGTAGAGGCGCGTCTTCAAAGCGAAGCGTCAGGAAAGAAAGGCCAAAGCGCGGGGACAACGGAGGACGGTTCAGAGCCTCAGCAGAAGAAATAAAACAGCAAGCCGATGAACAAAGAAGACTCATCAAAGACGGTGAAAGAGAGGAACTTCAGCCCTGAAGCAATAGCCTACCTCGACGAGTTAAAGAAGAAGGCGCAGGAGTTCCATGCATCCATGAAGCCTGTCACGTGGCAGCAAGCCCGGGACCAGTACCTTCGTAACAAATAAGAAGGATTCAGACTGCGATAGATTGATAATAACTGAGGAAGAATAGGATGGCTCGCCATTGCAGAGGCAGCCTGTCACTGACTCGCTGCTCATATATCTGTCGGCTAACCTCAACGAGGCTTATGCCGAGAAGAAAATTCTGAGGGCTGAAATTAAGCGGCTGTCTGAGGAGAACGAGGCGCTTCGGGGGAAGCTGTCTGACAAGACATAGCCTTATAAGCTGCTTCTTTCTGGAAGATGGGATTGAATGTGCGCTTCAGCCCCTCCGAATCCGCCCCTATCGTTTGCTGCGCCTTCTTTTCCCGCTGTATTCCTCGCGGTTTTTACGCTGCCTGTTCAGGTCAGCGTCGACATCCTCTTGCCAAGTCTTGATGAGAAACATAAGACGCTCTATGTAAGGAGCGTATCGAGACGGGCACTTGTTTGACGTTATCGACGAAGCCCCTTGTGTAATGAAGCGGGAAAGATTAACCCATCGTACAAGAGTTTCTGCAGGAAATATCTTAGCAAAGTCGTCAGGGTGATGCTTTCTTATCCAAGCAATCATCTCCTTGTAGCTGTATTGTTCCCAGCATTCTGGCAATTTGTAGCCTAACTTCTCGAGGTTAACTCTCAGCAGGCATGACCTGTCGTCACGTTTGAAGTCCATGTTGCGTTGTCTCCTTTCTGTTGCAAAGATAATGTATTTCCTTTTTGCCCGAAGCGGAGCGCTGGAAAGATGAAATGGAGCGAATTAGGCAATAGTAAGAGAATCTTCTTAATATTATAAGAAAATCTGTCGCCACTGCCGAAGATTAAGTGATAATACATGATCCCGCATTAGTTCTTTCTTTTGATTGTCCTTGTCCTGACGCAATAAAAAGATGAAAATGGTGTTAATAAAGAGTTATTAGTAATTTTACAGTCCAATTCTATCAAATATGAATCGTTTGGAAAGATTTACGCTTGCTATCATAGTGTTTTTTGTCTCATTGACAGCATATTGCCAGGATGGCGGCGTGTCCGTCGGCAACTGGCGCACCCATCTCCCTTATCAGAAAGTCATTGATGTCGAGGTGTTTGGCAAAAAGGTGTTTGCCGCCACGACATACGAACTGTTCTATTACGATACGGAAGACAACAGCGTCCACATTCTGAACAAAATCAACGGTTTGTCGGACATCGGCATCAGCACGATACGTTACAACAAGGCCGAGAATCTGCTTTTTGTGGCTTATACCAATACCAACATCGACTTGGTCGATGCCAATGGTGATGTCACCAACATGAGCGACATCAAGGACAAGAACATCATGGGTAACAAGGTGATTAACAACGTCTTCTTCAATGGTTCTGACGCTTATGTGGCTTGTGGTTTTGGCATCGTCGTCTTCGACCTTGCGCGCAAAGAAGTCAAGGACACCTACTACATCGGCGATGAAGGCGCGGCCGTAAATGTCACCGACATTGCTTTCTACGATGGCAGGATTTATGCTTCGTCCGATGAGGGCGTTTATTATGCGTCGCTCGACAGCCCCAATCTGGCCAACTATGCCGTATGGCAGTCCGACCAGAGCCTGATACATCCTGACTTTGCCTATAATGAGATGGAAGCCTTTGCCGGCCGTCTTTTCCTGAACTATTCCGGAGGTTTCAACAAGGACACCGTTTTCGTCTATGACGGCCATAGTTGGGACTATTTCGGAGGAAGCACCAATTCCTTATGCTTCGAGTTGCGCGCTTATGACGATTGTCTCGTCGAGACGCAGAACTACAGCGTTTCGATTTACGATGCCACGCTGACACAGACTACCCTGATATACAACCCTGCCGGCAGCATCACACCGCTGTCAACTGCCATCGGCAGCAACGGCACCTACTGGATTGGCGACACCTACCGCGGCCTGATCATGTCGGACAACGGATGGCACGGAGAAAACATCAGCCCTAACGGCCCTTATTCCAACAGCGTTTTCGAACTGTCGTCATGCGGCGACAATGTCTGGATCTCCACAGGAGGACACGATTCCAACTGGGGCAAGAAGTGGATGAAGTTGGGCGTCTCCCATTTCGACGGAAGCTGGTGGACCAATCTCAACAGGAACAATGTCGCGGCATTCGACACCATCACAGACTTCATCTGCGCAGCTACCAATCCGTCCGACGAGTCCGTGACCTACGTCGGGACGTGGGGTAGCGGTTTGCTGAAAATCCAAGACAATCAGGTGAAGGAAGTCTATTCGAAACACAACAGCACGCTGGGCGTCTGGACCGCCGACACTAACTATGTCAATGTCAGCGGTGTGGCTTTCGACAGCAATAAGAATCTGTGGGTCGCCAATTCCGGCGCCAACAAGCAGTTGTCCGTCATGAAACCCGACGGGACATGGCGTGCTTTTAATCTCGGCGCTTCGTTCAGTGGCACCGACTTGTCTGTCATGATTGTGGATGGCAACGATTACAAATGGATTCTGATGCGAAGAGGCGGTGACGCCAGCATACTGGTCTTCAATGACAACGGAACTTTGGACGACACTTCTGATGATCGCGTTGTCGCTCTGAAGGCTGTTACGGGTCTTGGCGGCTTGTCAGGCACAGCCAACTGCATGGCGGTTGACCGTGATGGCGCCGTGTGGGTCGGCACTTCCAGCGGCCCATGTGTCTTCACCGACACGAAGAAGCTTTTTAACTCTACAAGTTACGACGCTTCGCGCATCATGATTCCCCGTAACGACGGCACTGGCCAGTCCGATCCGCTCTTCGACGGCGTCAACGTGCTTTCCATCGCTGTTGATGGCGACAACAACAAATGGTTCGGCCTGGAGACGGGCGTCTATGAGATGTCAGACGACTGTCTGACACAGAAGAACTGTTTCACCACCGACAACAGCCCGTTGCTCGACAACTCGGTGAACACCATGGCCATCAACGCTTCTGGCGAAGTGTTTTTCGGCACCGACGAAGGCGTCATTTCTTATCGTGGAAGGGCTACTGAACCGAACCCCACCAACACCGATGTCGTCGCTTATCCTAATCCCGTTCGTCCTGGCTATTCGGGTTATGTCGCCATCAAGGGACTTGTCACCGACGCTCTGGTGCGCATCACCACCGCCGATGCCGGTTTCGTCACGCAGCTACGCGCTGAAGGCGGACAGGCGGTGTGGGATTGCTGCACCATCGATGGCCGCAAGGTCAGTCCTGGCATCTATCTCGTCTTCATCAGTACCGATAGCGGCACCGACAAATACGTCACCAAGATTCTGGTCATGAACTGATGGAAGACAAGATTCAGGGCATCGTTCTCCAGTCGGTCAGATACGGCGATACAAGCCTGATTGTGAAGGTCTATACGCGCAATGCAGGCCTTCAGTCCTACATGATTAAAGGCGCTTGCAGCCCGACTTCAAAAAACAGGCCAGCTCTGTTTCAGAACCTCAACATGATTGGCTTCATCGCTTCGCGCAAGCCGAGCGACAAGACTTTGGGACATCTCCGCGATGTTGAGCTCTCCTATATGTATCAGAGCATTCCTTTTGTCATCAACAAGATGGCTATCTCGATGTATGTCAGCGAATTGTTGTTGAAAACCCTGACAGGGCAGGAACAAAACGAGGAGTTGTTCGATTTTCTGTGCAAGTCGTTGACTTGGTTGGACTTGGTGGATGCCAACTACTCTAATTTTCCCTTGTTTTTCAGTCTGGAACTGTGCCGTTTTCTTGGTTTTTATCCCAATGCGAATTACGTTGCCGACGATTATTTCGACCTGATGGAAGGCCGTTTCGATGGCAAGGTTCCGGTTCATCCTTATTATCTTGACAAGGAATCGAGTGCTTTGCTGAGCGGTTTTCTCGGCTGTGGCGTGGAAAAGGCGATGGCCTTGCAACTCGGCCTCGGTCAGCGGCGCGATTTGCTGGATGGCATAATACGTTTCATGCGGCTGCACGCCCCCGTGTTACGGGATATGCAGTCGCATGAAGTGTTAAGGGATGTCTTAGGATAAGGATTATTTCAGGTCGAAGGAAGTCTGTCCCACCACGTTGCCGTTTTCATCATAGATATCGACGAAATAGTAACCGGGCATCATCTCTATGTTTGACGGTTTGATGTAGTAGCCACGTGCACTGGTTTCGGTCTTGTCGTAGTTGACGCGGATCTTTTCGGTATACTGCAGCTTCTCACCGTTGGCTTCGAATGAATATTCATCGCCTGTGCCTTTGCAGATGACAGCCTTGCTGGGATCAGCAATTCTGACATAGAATGACTTCGGACCGGCTTCCACGAGGTTGTTTTGCGGCAAGGTGAAGTCTATCTTCACTCTTTCGGCTCTGGCGGCCTTGTCGGTGACGGTCTCCGTGCTGGCGCCCTTGTAGCGTACAGGTTTCGCCGAGAGGTTGTACAGCTTGAGTGTCGCAGCCATATTGACTTTGTCGGTCAGTTCCTGCTTCTGGTGAACGAGAGTAGAGTTCTGTTTCTTCTCTTCCTGATATTCTTCGCGGATGCGTTCGTTTTCGGCCACTAATTCGCGGTTCACGGTGTACAGCGAGTCGAGCTGACGCACATAACGCTGTGAAATGCTCTGCAGCGCGGTCACTTTCTTCTTAATCTTGTTGTAGTCCCATTGAGAAGCAAGCAGCGTCTTGATTTCTTCGGCATCGGCCTGAATGATGCTGTCTTTCTCGGAAAGCTCTTGGCTCAAGGTTCCGTAACTGTCTTTCAAATCGTTATGGGCTTTCATAAGGCTGTCAACCTCGACCATAAAATCAACCTTCTGCGCTTCTTTTTCGTTCTCAAGTTTTTTGTTATCGTCCTTGAGTGAGATGAGCTTGATGGACAACCCGATGATTATCAATGCTAATACTCCGAGTATTCCGTAAAGCCATCTGGATTTTGATGTTTTATTCTCTGAATCCATGATCGTTATGATTTGCTATTTTGCACTAAGTTTCAAGACGCAAAGGTATTATTTTTTTCCGATACAAATCCAAATGCTAATCAAATAAGCGGTTCCACCTTGATTCGGGCGACGCTGACCGGAATGTACTGTCCCACGACGTCGATGTGTATCAGAAGCATCTTCTTGTTCTGGTAGGAGATGAACTTTCCCGTGAGGCCGTTCATCGGGCCGCCTTTTATCCTGACGGGTTGTCCCGGATTCAGCGTGTCATTGTCAATGATTTCGGCAATCTTCTCGTCAAACTCCTCGACGTAACGCTTGATGGCAGCAATCTGATTTTCAGGGACTTCGGCAACGGCGTTCTCAAAGGAGACGAAGTGCATCGCGCCGCTGATGTTCAGGATGTCGTAATATTCTTTCGACGAGTTCTTGACAAAGATGTATGACTTGAACAGCGGCTCTTCCGTCTTTTTTTTACGGTCGCTCCATTGCTTCATTCTGCTGATCAGTGGCAGGAAAGCCTCTATCCGCATTTCTTCCAAGCGGGAGAACACTTTTTTCTCGGCTCTCGATCTAACGTAGAGCGCATGCCATCTCTTATCGTCGCTGATTCTGGTCATCGTTCAAGGTTGGACTTTCGTCAAGTTTCTTTTGCCGCCCTTTTCGTGTCGCATTGCGGCAGTGCGCGACCTGTCTCAGTTGATGTCGTACAACTTCAGTTGCCTTACTCCCACCAGCGGCGTGATTGGCATTCTGTTGTCTATTTCGAACTTGTAATTGCCTGCATCGCTGAGCGTCAGTTCCTTGTTGATTGGGAAGACGAAGGTGTGTGTGCCGTCAGCCGCCACGGACTTCCATGCGCCGTTTTCGTCCTTCAGTTTGAAGTCGTATCCCTTAGCGCGGTACGGCTCGCCATCGGCATCGAAAATGGTGAAGGTTATCGCAAAATGGTCGTCTTCATATTCATCAGTGAAGGTGACTTCCATCTGCAGATTGTAAGTGACGGGAGAAGTGATCTCGACTTCTTTGTTGAGATAGTCGAAACGTTCCCAGCAATCGTGGAGAAATGTCCTTGTGATGATGGTGCCGTCCTTCTTCTGACTGCCGCAGGAACATAAGATCAGGCATAAGCCTAAAAACACGACTGATATCCTTTTCATGAAGCATTTTATTTGTGGGCAAAATTACAAGTTTTCTCTAAATGGACAACCGCTTTTCATTCGTGTCGGGCGATTGATTTGCAGTGTCGGGCGCTGAAAACGTTTCCCCGTTGGGCATGGCAGTCTTGTGCCTGCTCGTTGCCGCAAGCCGGACAGCATCGTCAGGCAATTAAGCCATATTACTGATTATCAGTATATAACAATATTCAGACTTCGGTTTAAAAAAATCGCGGCAAACTGGCGTTTTACTGCCGAAATCGTTTTACTTTTGTGCATTCTAATCCGAATATGAGAGATAGCGGCCGAAACTTGTCTGGAAGAAAGAATGTGATTATCGCAATCATTGTGGTGATCGGCATTGTTTTTATCATCAAACTGTTTGCGCTTCAGGTTGTGGATAAGCATTTCAAGCAGTTGGCCGACAACAACGCCTTGCGTTTCGTGACGCAATATCCGGCACGTGGCAAAGTGTTCGACCGTAACGGCGATCTGTTGGTCTACAACGAAGCGGTGTACGATCTTCAGGTCGTCCCGAAGCAGGTCAAGGAAATTGACACGGCTGTGTTCTGCAAACTGACCGGAATATCGAAAGAAGTCTTTATCCAGAAGATGAACAAGGCGCGGGCCTATTCCCAAATCAAGGCTTCGCCCTTCTTGTCGCAGATCTCCAAGGAGGATTACGCGCACATCGCCGAGATGCTGTTCCAGTTTCCGGGTTTTTATTTTCAGACGCGCACCCTGCGGCATTATCCCAGTTCCATAGCGGCACACACCTTGGGCGACATTGGCGAGGTGGATCAGAAACAGATTGACAGGGATCCCTACTACGAGTTGGGCGATTACGCCGGCAAGTCCGGAATAGAGAAGTTCTACGAGAATGAGTTGCGTGGCGAGAAAGGTTTGAAAGTGGTTGTGGTGGATGTCCATAACCGCGAGATGGGCCGTTTCCAGGATGGCGAACTCGACGTGGTGCCTCACGCCGGCAAGGACATCTATCTCGGTCTCGACGCGGAGTTGCAGGCTTATGGCGAGAGCCTGATGAAAGGCAAAGTAGGTTCCATCGTAGCCATAGAGCCATCCACGGGACAAATTCTGGCATTCGTCACCAGCCCGACTTACGACCCCAACCTGCTCGTTGGCCGCGAAAGAGGAAAGAACTACCTGATGCTTCTGAAAGACCCCAACAAACCGCTCATCAACAGAGCCATCAGTTCCTCATATCCTCCAGGTTCGACATTCAAGATGGTCATCGGCCTGATTGCCCTTCAAAGCGGCACCATCACGCCCGCCACCATATTCCATTGCAACGGTCCGGCAACGTCGCCTATAAAATGCACCCATAATCACGGCGGATCTCCCAATCTCGCCAATGCCATCGAAAACTCCTGCAATCCGTATTTCTACGAAACTTTCAAGGCCACCATCAATAATCCGAAATTCGGCAATATCAAGAAAGGATATGAATATTGGCACGACATGGCTTTCAAGATGGGTCTTGGACACAAATTCGATACGGACATTCCTTATGAGGTCTCGGGAAACATTCCTTCGAGAGCCTATTACGACAAGATGTACAGAGGTCAATGGAACTCGTTGACAATAAGGTCATTGGGTATCGGTCAAGGTGAAATTCTGGTGACGCCGCTTCAGTTGGCCAACATCGCCGCAACCATTTCCAACGAAGGCTATTACTATCCTCCGCACCTTATCCGTTCCTTCGCCGACTCCACGGCCATACCGAAAAACATGACGACAAAGATGCTGACGGGTGTCGAGCAGAAGTATTACAAGATTATGAAAGAGGGCATGCATCAGGTCTTCGAAGGCGCACACGGAACGGCGCGCCGTTACAAAATCGACAGCATCTCCGCCGGCGGCAAGACAGGCACTGCACAGAATCCCCACGGGGAAGATCACTCCATATTCATTGCCTTTGCGCCTGTCGATCATCCCCGCATCGCCATGTCCGTCATCATCGAAAATGGCGGTTTCGGCGCCACGTGGGCTGCTCCTATAGCCAGTCTGATGATGGAAAAATATATCCGGGGCTATACCAAAAGGCCTGAACTGGAACAACGCATGATGGAAGGCAAAATCAATTATTCGCATGTGAAATGATTAACGACAGGAACAGCATAATAGGGAAGGTGGACTGGACGATCATTCTGATTTATTTCGCCCTGGTGATCATCGGATGGCTCAGCATCTTCTCGGCGCGGTTCGACGAACTGCATCCCAAGATCTTCGACCTGTCGCAGGTGTACGGCAAGCAACTGATATGGATTGCTGCATCGCTGTTTTTAGGATTTGTGGTCTTGCTGATTGATGCCAAGTTTTTCAACGCTTTTGCGTTCTGGATTTACTTCATCATCTTGCTGAGTCTCGTCGTGGTGCTTCTGTATGGCAAAGCCACCAACGGCTCCACATCGTGGATTAACCTTGGCGGCGGGATGAAATTCCAGCCTTCCGAATTCGCCAAACTCGCTACATCGTTAGCGTTGGCGAGTTATCTCAGCGGTCTCGACGTTGACATCAAAAGAAGAAGGACCCAACTCTTGGCTTGTCTCATCATCCTGATTCCCATGGCTTTGGTGTTTGTGCAGAACGACACGGGCTCGGCCATCGTCTTTGCGTCATTCATCTTCGTACTCTATCGCGAAGGCTTTCCTGGCGCCGGAAAACTCATGATTGCGGCTGCCGTGGCGGTGCTGCTATTCGTCCTGACGCTTTTATGGTCGCAAAAGACGATGTACATCATCATCGCTTCGCTGTGCCTCGTGACGCTAATCTATTACCTTGTGAGTAGGCAACGTGGCATCTGGAAAGTCGTGGCGACTTATGTCTTCATGGCGGTTTTCGTCTTTTCCACAAACTACGCGTTTCATGAAGTGCTTCAGCCTCATCAGCGCATCCGTATCGAGGTGCTTTTGGGCTTGAAAGACGATCCGCAGGGCGCCGGCTACAACCTCCATCAGTCGGAAATCGCAATCGGTTCCGGCGGTTTCTGGGGAAAAGGTTTCCTGCAAGGCACCCAGACCAAATACGATTTCGTCCCCGAACAGCATACCGACTTCATCTTCTGCACCGTGGGCGAGGAAGGCGGTTTCAAAGGGACGTTTGTGGTGGTGCTGCTTTATGTGGCGCTGCTCATTCGCATCATCACGCTGGCCGAACGGCAGAAGTCTGCATTCAGCAGGATATACGGCTATGCCATCGCAGGCATTATCTTCACCCATTTCGCCATCAACATCGGGATGACGATAGGTTTGGTTCCTGTCATCGGCATTCCTTTGCCTTTCCTGAGTTATGGCGGTTCCAGTCTGCTGGCCTTCACCGTCATGCTGGCCATCTTCGTCAAGCAAGATGCCAACAGCCACAACATCCTCTGACGTTTATTTCAGGTAGCCGATCTTGCTTTCGTCTCGCGGTTTCGCTTCCGGAGACTCGTCGGGATAGCCGAAGCCGATGGCCATCAGCAGTTCATAACCTTCCGAGAAATTCAGCCGTGCAAGATAGTCATGCGCTTTGTCGCTTTTCAGAAATTCGATGGGCCCCATCTGAATGCAACTTCCTATGCCGTAGGCCCATGCCGTGTTGACCATGTTGCCTGCCAGCAAACCGCAGTCGACTTGTGAGGTGAAGCCGTCTTTCATGGCGATGAAGACCACTGTGGGAGCGTTACGGAACATGTTGCGGAGATTCGGGTCGTTGGCGGGATTGTGCGGGTCGTCGGCTTTCATGTCTTCAATCTGAAGTTTGGTAAGGTCTTCGAGGAACTTTTGGTCGTTGACCACGCGAATCTCCCACGGCTGCTTGTTCATTCCGCTCGGCGCGTTGATGCCGCAAAGAAGAATGGTGTCCATGATGTTCTGCGGCACGGTCTCGGCCTTATATGCCCTGATGCTGCGACGTCCCAGCAGGGTGCCTGTCACCGCCTTCTCCACTGTCATCTGAGGTGTTTGGCTTTCCGCCGCGACCTTATCATTCGCCTTGTTGCAGCAGCCGCCTGTGGTCAGGGCGACGGCCGTAATGACCATTAGCGTGATTGTGTTTTTTTTCATTGATGAATTTTTTGTTGCATGGCAAAGATATGGATAATTGCGGCGTAACTGGTTCTCTTCTATTTTGCAGGAGCGAACAGAATACCGTCTGATTGCCTTTTGCCAAGAAAAAAAATGTTGTGTGTCTTTATCAAAAGTTGTAACTTTGCATTCGATTGGTTTTCTGAAAAAGCATAATTCGATGAAATATAGACTATTAACTGTATTGCTGACTTTGATGATTTCCATGGGTCTTTCGGCTCAGGATAAGGATTATCCCAATGACAGGAATATCGCTGGGGAAAATGGAGACAGCCTGAAACGTATCGACGAAAAATCAGGCAGAGCCGTCGTGGAAGAGTCCGAGGTGCTGAAGATGTTCGACACGCTGGGCGATGTCACAAAATATATGGGCAGTACGTACATGACCATCGACAAGGGTAAGATGAACAAATACCACTACGATGAGAAAGAAGTTCCGGTATTTTCCGACAGCATATACAGACGCCGCATCGCGGCATTGGCGCGTGAGACCACGGTTCCATTGACATATAACGAACACGTGAAGTCGTTCATCGACCTTTATGCCAACAGGAAGCGCACGCTTACAAGCCGTATGCTTGGCCTTTCCTACCTGTATTTCCCGCTATTCGAGGAGATGCTCGACAAGTACAACATGCCATTGGAATTGAAATATCTCGCCATGGTAGAGTCGGCGCTGAATCCCACAGCAGGTTCCCATGCCGGCGCAAAAGGTCTTTGGCAGTTCATGTACAACACGGGTAAGGTTTACGGATTGAATGTCAGTTCGTTAGTCGATGACCGATTTGACCCTATCAAGGAAACGGAAGCCGCTTGCCAGCATCTTCAGGATTTGTACGACATCTATGGCGACTGGTTTTTGGTTCTGGCGGCCTACAATTCGGGAGCCGGCAACGTCAACAAAGCCATTGTCAGGGCGGGAGGCGTGAAGAACTACTGGGCGATATGGCCGTTTCTGCCAAAGGAGACGCGTGGCTACGTGCCTGCCTTCATTGCCGTCGTCTATGTCATGAACTACGCCACGGAACACAACATCTATCCCATCGATCCGGGACTGCTGCTGCATGGCACCGACACCGTCACCGTCCGCGATTATCTCGATTTCGCTCAAGTTAGCGAGATGCTCGGCATTCCAATCAAAGACATCAGATTCTACAATCCTCAGTTTATCAAGGATATAGTACCCGCTTCATCCGAGAAGACCTACATCTTGCGCCTCCCGACAAACTATGCGCTTTCGTTTGCCGAAAAGGAGCAGTCGCTCTACACCTATAAGACACAGACCGGCATCGATCAGGAACAGATTGCGGAGAAAGTCGAGGAAGTGAGCGACAGAACCGTGCATACGGTGAGAAGAGGCGAAAGTCTTGGCTCCATATCGAAAAAGTACCAGGTCAGCATCACCAATATTAAGAGGTGGAATCATTTGAAGAATAGCACGATACATCCTGGCCAGAGCCTCACCATCTTCACTTCGGGAAATCCCGTGGCGGAACCCGATACGCCTCCGGTGCAGCGCTCGGCATCGCTCCAGACCCATGTGGTGAAAAAAGGTGAGAGCCTCGGCTCCGTTTCAAAGAAGTACAAATGCTCCGTCACCGACCTTAAGGAATGGAACAACATCACCAACAACACCATCTATGCTGGCCAGAAACTGAAAGTCTATCCGCCTGCGCAGGACTCTGAAAAAGCCAACACCAAGTCTTCGGGAGGCTACGTTTACTATACCGTCAAATCAGGCGACACCCTGTGGACGATAGCCGAGAAGTTCGACGGCGTCACGGTCAACCAGATCAAGAAACTGAATGGCATGGGATCCAGAAACACCATCCAGGTTGGACAAAAACTCAAGATTCAGAAAATCTGATGGTTCATAACCATTGACTGATACAATAACACGCAAAAAACCATGATCAAGACAACAAACAACCGGCTCGGTTTATCGTCACTGACAAAACGTGGAATTAACTTTGCGTTGATTTCAGCGTTATTCGTTATCTTTTATGCCATCACATCCTTAGAAAACAATTATCAATTCAGGACTTATGCGTTGGATCTGGGCGCATATACCCATTTCATGTGGGAATACATTCATTTCAGGATGCCCGACACCTCGATGTTCTCGTTGCTTGTGATGCCTTCGCTGGCGGATCATTTCGACTTGTATCTCGTCATTTTCTCGCCGTTCGTGTATCTGTTTGGCAGTTACACGTTGCTGATTATTCAGGTGTTGGCGGTTTTCTTTGGTGGCGTCGGACTTTATAAACTGGCCAAACTTTACACCAATAACGATTTCCTGATATTGATGACGGTGTTGCTGTTCTACAGTTTCTTCGGCATCTTCTCCGCTTTTTCTTTCGATTATCACAGCAACGTGGTTGCAGCGATGTTTGTCCCTTGGATTTTCTATTATCTGAAAAAGCAGAAATACGGAACTTGTTTCCTGATGGTGTTTCTGGCTTGCATCGGCAAGGAAAACATTTCGCTTTGGCTGCTTTTCGTCTTTATCGCCTTGATGTGGGACTTCAGGAAAAGCAAGAAGGATTTGCTTTGGCTCGCCATTTATTCGGTTTTCTCATTAGCCTATTTCCTTGTTGTGACTGGCGTGGTCATGCCCAAACTCAATCCTCAGGGTAATTATCATATCGCACTGAAATACACCGTATTGGGAGGAAGCCTTTCGGAGATGTTCCTTCATATCCTCAAACATCCTTTTGAGTGTGTCAAATTATTGTTTGTCAATCATTTGGCTAATGAATCCTTCAAGTATGTGAAATTGGAGACCATGATATGCCTTCTCACGTCAGGCGCGCTGTTTCTGTTCTTCAAGCCGAATTATCTCATCATGCTTGTGCCATTGCTGTTTCAGAAGATGTTTGCCGATTCACCCGTCTGGTGGAGTGTTGGCGCACAATATAGTGTCGAGTTTGCTCCGATTGTCGCAATAGGCATGCTGGTGGTTCTCAGCAAACGCAGTTCCAAGTTGCAGAACATTTTGAGCCTCGCTGCGGTCGCTCTATGTATTGCAACAACGATTTACACGATGGGCACGACCCAGATCTGGAGGAATGTCGACCGAATCAGATTCTATCAGAAGCGTCACTACGTGTCACCTTACAATGTGCCTGAAGATAACAAGATGATGAAAGAGATTCCGTCGCAGGCAAGCGTCACGGCTTCTTCTACTCTGGTGCCGCATCTGGCGCTAAGGCAGCATATCTATTCTTATCCGATTCATGCCGAAGAATCCGAGTACCTTGTCCTGTCGAAATATGAAGGCAGTTATTACGTGTCACGCGATGCGGTTCTTCACAGTATTGTGACCCATAGGCGAAGCGGAAATTACACCATTCTCGAGAATTCGGACATCATCATACTGAAAAAGAAACTTCCGGAAGCAACCTCAGTCACGGACAGCGTCAAATGACACATAGTCTCGATCTATGTTTGTCGTGGCACAATTTCGCCAGTGCATTTTGCGTTGAAATAGCGTGATTATGTTATTATTGCAGTGAAAATGTACTTTTCGCGATATTTATTGCAAATTTTGTTATTATTGCAGTACAAAGCGGAAGTGTTCCGAGATTGAAAGCGCGCTTTTGCTTGCGACTGATAAATTAATGATTTGATAAACAACAATATAACTTATGAATATGAAAAAATGCTTTTTCCTTTCATGCATGTTGCTGATGCTGCTCGCCACGGGCTGTAAAGACGACAACAAAGTGTCGCGCAAGGACCGTTCGGCCGGAGGCACATCAGAAATCCTCGTCGTGACTCAGAATGATGAGCAATGGAAAGGTATGATTGGCGATACCATTCAGGCTTTTTTCCAGCAGGAACAGTACGGGTTGCCGCAGCCTGAGCCTATTTATAAGGTCTTGCAAATCAACGTGAGCGGTTTTTCGGACATGTTTAAGAAGCACAAGTCCATTCTGATTGTCGAGATTAATTCCCAAGTCGATTCCGCCACTGTCGTGACAAATGAAAACCTTTGGGCTGAACCGCAGCGTGTGGTGAAAATCATCGCTCCCAACCGTCAGTCGTGGGTGCAAGCGTTTGAAAAACAAAAGGATAACATTAAGTTGCTTTACGACAAAGTGGAACGCGAACGGGTGTTGACCGTGTTGCGTCCTTCCACCGATCCCAAACTTTACGATGCGTTGCTCAAGAAATTCGGTTTCTCGCTCTCTGTCCCAGAAGGCTTTTTCATCGCTAAGGATGAGCCGGGATTCATGTGGCTGCGCAAGGAGTTTGTCAAGTATGGCGTGGGCATCATCATCTACACCAAGCCCTATGCCGACACGACGCAGTTTGAAGCCAACCACCTCATTACGGAACGTGACATCATCGTGAAAGACCATATTCCAGGACCTTCCGAAGGCTCTTTCATGACTACCGAGAAGACCCTCACGCCGCCGATTGTCAATTATGTTGGCTATTTCCCAGGAGGCTATGCCGCCGAAATGCGTGGCATCTGGTGCCTTGTCGGCGACTATATGGCTGGTCCGTTCATCTCTTACTCCTTCGTGGATAGAAATTCAGGCAACTTTGTCACAATGGAAGGCTACGTCTATGCCCCAAATCAGGACAAACGCGACCAATTGCTTCAACTTCAGGCTATTATGTTTAGTCTGAAATATAAGGAATAAAAGGCTTTATCGGTTTTCCGTAAGACTTAAGACGGCTTCGAAGATTTTCTTGCCATCGGCAGGGCGTATGCCTTCGATGTGGAAAGTCTTTCCTGACAAGGCATGACGCAATAGGAGATTGTCGCCGAGGAAACACTCCGAAACATATTTCATCGTCACATTGCTGATGCTGAGTTTGTCGGCGTTGACAGGTTCGAAGGTGTTGGAGATCCACTCGAAATAGCGGGCGTTGTTGACATGTCCGTTGAAGTCGAGGTCGGAGAAGCAGACCGTGTAAGGGCTGACTTGCTGTAGCGCGATATCGTCGTGTTCCATGTCGGAAGGCGGCAATGCGTCTTCGTTGATGATGGTGTCGGAGAACGGATCAAGGAGGCTCGGCCTTACGATTCTTCTGGTCTCGTGGTTGATGATAGTCCAATCAGTGCAGGCTCTGGCGATGTCTTCGCCATTCATGTCGCTCAAGATGAAATCACGTTTGGCGATGGCGCCATGATAGCCCTTGTGCCACGATTTTATCGTGATGAGGTCTTCCCACCTGGCTTGCTTGAAGAAGTGGATTCTGACGCCAAGCAGCACCCAAATCGCTTGATGCTGCGCCATATAGCCGAATCCGAACCCCAAGTCTTCAGCATGACGCCACGCCGTTTCCTGAAACAGGCTGGCCAGCGCGTGTGTGGCGAGGTTGCCTCTGCTGTCGATGTCTTGCCACCGGATTCTATATTGGGCTTGATAATAGTTTGATGTCATGTTTACTCTTTTGTATAGGTAATCGTTATGCTTCCAAGGATGGAACTGCTTTCGGTAGTGATGATGTTGCCTTTAAGCGTCCCGAAAGGTTTGCCTGAGAAGGTGATGTCCCCGGATCGGCCGATGCGGACTGGACCTTGCAAAGTGTCGTCCTCGCTGTAGAACGTCATGGTGGAATCTTCCGCGATGACGATGACGTTGTTCTTCTCCATCTCGCCGACTTGCTGTATCATGTCGGGGGTTGTCTTGTCCTCGTCAAACTCCACATTGACTTTGTCGGCTCGCCAAGTCCCGAAGACCGTGTTTGCGTCGTGGCATGCTTCCAGCGATAACAAGGCTGCGACAAGGAAAATGACATGGAATCGCATATTTTTCATATTTTTGGCAAAATTAAGCATTTTCGCCGTCAATCGTTGCACATCCTCACTTACAGAATCCTGATTCGTTATGCAATCTACTAACATACAATGGTTTAAGACAAAGTTGGAAGATGGCAGAACTTATGTGTTCGATCCCATCCGCAAACGTTATTGTCTTCTGACTCCTGAGGAAGAAGTCAGGCAGAAGGCCTTGTACATGTTGGTGGAGCATCTCGGAGTTCCTGCCGGGCTTCTGGCGGTGGAGTATTCCGTCAAGGTCAACGGACTTGACAAGCGCTGCGATGCCGTGGTCTTTGGCAAGGATGCCTCGGCGCTGATGATTGTGGAGTGCAAGGCTGAAAAGGTTAAGATCACCGATAAAGTCCTCGACCAGGCTGTCCGTTACTACTCGGCATTAAGGCCAAAATACCTGTTGTTGTACAACGGAATAACTTGTTTCTGCTTCAGAGTCCACGACGCTTCCATAGATATGGTGGATCATCTTCCTGATTATGAAGAGATAACGTCAGAATGACAATCCCTTTTGATTTGAAAGAAAAAGGCCGCCGATATGAAACCGGCGGCCGACCATTATGAAGATAAAAAAAACAACTGTTTTCCGTTATTAGCCGCACTTGGAGTGCCCGCAGTTGGTGCAGAGCATGCATCCGTCCTGATAGATGATGGTGTCTTGTCCACATTTTGGGCAGACCTTGCCGACGATTTTGGTGCCGTCAGGAATGTATTTCTTCAGAGCGCGGACGATGCCGTTTTTCCAAGTGTTGATGTTGTCTTCCTCGACGTTCAGGTTCTGAACGAGTTCGATGACGTATTGGATGGGCATTCCGTGACGGAGGATGCCTGAAATGAGTTTGGCGTAGTTCCAGAATTCCTTGTTGAACGACCTCGACAGACCTTGTATGGTGACATCGTATCCGCCTTTATCCACAAACTGGAAGTCGTAACGCGATGCCTCGCCTTTGTTCTTCTCGCGGATGATCTTGCCTTTCTCGACGTATGGCGGGAGGTAGAAGTCATCGGCGTTTCCAAGGAATATTTCGTATGGTTTGCCATGGAGTTGTCCGACGAAGGCGACCCATTTCTCGTAGTTGTTCTGGAAACGGACCACGTCGCATTCAAGTATCTTTGGACGTGGTGGTGCGGCGGTTTCCATGATGTCGTCAGGCCGTGACTGGCTGTCGGCGTCATTCGGTTCCGCTTTCTTTTCGTCTTTGGCGACGAGGACGCCGTCGCGTGAGCCGTCGCGGTATATTGTCATGCCTTTGCAGCCGCTCTTCCATGCTGTCATGTAGATGTTGCTGACGAGTTCCTCGGAAGTGTCGGCAGGGACATTGACGGTGACGCTGATGGAGTGATCGACCCATTTTTGCATGCTGCCTTGCATCTTGACTTTGTTCACCCAGTCGATGTCATTCGAGGTGGCTTTGTAGTATGGCGATTTTTCGATGATTTCGTTGAGTTTATCGTCGTCGTATTTCATCACTTCCTCAGCATTGTATCCGTTGACCTCAAGCCAGGTGATGAATTTCTGGTGAAACACGTTGTATTCCTCGAACGAGTTGCCAACGCTGTCGGTGAAGGTGATCTTGACGTCCTTGTCGCTTGGATTCACCTTGCGGCGGCGTTTGTAAACCACCATGAAGACAGGCTCAATGCCTGACGTGGTCTGGGTGCAGATGCTTACCGAGCCTGTAGGGGCGATGGTGAGCATGGCGATGTTGCGGCGCCCGACCTTGGTCATCTTCTGATACAGTTCCTCGTCGATGGAACGCAGACGATTGATGAAAGGATTGTTCTCCTCGCGTTCCGTGCTGTACATTGGAAATGCGCCGCGTTCTTCAGCCAACTTGACTGACGAGCGGTAGGCCTCGTGTGCCAACAGTTTCTGAATCTCGGTGGAATAAGAGATGGCTTCGTCCGAAGCGTAACGTTTTCCCAAAGCAGCCAGCATGTCGCCTTCGGCGGTGATGCCAATGCCGGTACGGCGTCCTTGCAGGCACTTCTCCTTGATGTTCTTCCAGAGGTTCATCTCGATGCGTTTCACTTCGTAATCCTCGGGATCGTCATCGATCTTTTTCAGGATGGCGTCCACTTTTTCGATTTCGAGGTCAACGATGTCATCCATCATGCGTTGTGCTATGGTGACGTGTTTCGAGAACAGCTGGGCGTTGAAACGCGCTTCGCTGGTGAACGGATGATCGACGTAGCTGTAGAGGTTGATTGCGAGCAGACGGCAGCTGTCGTAGGCGCAGAGCGGAATTTCCCCGCAAGGGTTGGTGCTCAGCGTCTTGAAGCCGAGGTCGGCATAGCAGTCGGGAATGGATTCACGGATGATGGTGTCCCAAAAGAGCACGCCGGGTTCAGCCGATTTCCAAGCGTTGTGTATGATTTTATCCCAAAGTTCGCGGGCATCGATTGTCTTGGTATAGATTGGTGTTGCGGAATCGATGGGGTATTGCTGGACGAAGGGTTTGCCCTCTTCGGCGCAACGCATGAATTCGTCGGTGATGCGTACGGAGACGTTGGCATTGGTAATCTTGCCTTGCGTCATCTTGGCGTCAATGAATGCTTCTGCATCGGGGTGCTTGATGCTGATGCTCATCATCAAGGCGCCTCGGCGACCATCCTGGGCCACTTCCTTGGTCGAATTGGAATAGCGTTCCATGAAAGGCACGATTCCGGTAGAAGTGAGGGCGCAGTTCTTCACGGGACTTCCCGTTGGACGGATGTGCGACAAGTCGTGTCCGACTCCGCCGCGCCGCTTCATCAGCTGCACCTGCTCCTGGTCGATCTTCATGATGCCGCCGTATGAATCCGACTGCCCCTTGTTGCCGATGACAAAACAATTCGACAACGAGGATATCTGGAAATCGTTTCCGATGCCGGCCATGGGACTGCCTTGGGGAATGATGTACTTGAAGTCTTTCAGCACTTCGTAAACTTCCTCCTCAGTCAAGGGATTCGGATATCTCCGCTCTATTCTCGCAATCTCACGCGCTATCCTGTGATGCATCTCGTCAGGCGTCAATTCGTAAATCCTTCCTTCGCTGTCTTTGAGTGCATACTTGTTTGCCCACACGTCGGCGGCAAGACTATCACCATGAAAATATTCTTTGGATGCTGCTTTCACATCCTCGATGTCTAATGGATGAATCTCACGCACATCACGTTCCTTTTCTTCCTCAATTGTCATCTTGTCGACGGTACCTTTATTATTATTGTCTTTTTCAATTAGCTCAACATTCTCTTGACTATCAAGTGTTTCCGGGTTGAAACTTGAACTTTTCCGGTATTCCAGCATCTTGTTGTAGTTGCTATCGTTGCCACCTGAAATGTCAGCCTCCGGAATGTCGCTGAAGAGATCCTGTTCATCCTCCAGTTGTGAAAGCTTTGTATTCATCATATTGATAATTAAGAGATTAAATTACAAATCACATTGATGGTTACTCAATGTTTTTCGAGTTGCTAAATTAGGAAACAGATTGCTTAAAATACTAGTCAATCTTGTGTTTTTCGACAAGTTTTTATCAACACCATCTGTTGATAAGTTTTTCCGGTTTGAGATTCAAACAAATATCCTGCAAGTCGAAAAATCTGTCTTTTTTTGGCAAGGCAGGCCTGAAGGGGCATGAATGGTGATTTCTCCGCTATGTATGGACTGTGACTGAAGCGGTTTCCCTGCAGGGTTTAGAAATCAAGGTTGAAAGAAAGGTAGAATTGCGGATTCTTCCTGACGACGCCGTTTTCGATTCCCCAAGCCATGTCGCCGCGAATGAAATATCCGAAGAGACTGGTGCGAAGCCCGAAACCTATGCCTCCTACAAACGGATTTTTCTGTTCCGTGACGTTGATGTGCAAGTTGCCGTCGTTGATGACTGTGGTGTAGTAGGAATTGTCGGGGTCGAACGGATTCCAGCCGTTCCATGCCGTGCCTAAATCGCCAAAAGCGACGATTTGGAAGTCCCTGATGAATGATGAATTGATGGGTGTTCCCGACAGATAGCTGAAAATCGGAAAGCGTAACTCGCTATTGCACACCAAGAAACTGTTTCCGTTGCGGATATTCTGCTTGAAACCTCTCATGTTGGTGGCCAAGGTCTGGTATGCGTAGTTCTGCGTGTAATCGATAGGAGTTCCTGTATCGAAACGTGCCAGAATCCAGTTGTCCACGCCGCCCATATAATAGATGAGCTTGTTCTTTCCGAAAGAGTTGCTTCCGGCAATTCGGTTGGCCCAGATGAAATTGCGGTGTATGCGGGTGTATTTGCGGTAGTCGAAGCCAACGACGATGAGATTGCTCGTCTGGCGGGCTACAAGCTGATGGTATTCGCAGAACATCTTTCCGCGCGATCCGGTGTAAATGTTGGTCTCCAACTTGCGCGAATTGTCGTACACCAGCTCGCCGCGCAGCCCGACCCAGTTTTCCATGCTGTTTTTCTCCGAAAGGCTGACATTGTCGATGGCGAGACTGACTTGGTAGTCGTTCCTGTAAATGGCTGTTCCCCTGATGCTTAGAATCTCACTGAACGGATAACTCAAGGTGTAGAACATCTCATCGGTGAAAGTCCTGTAGTAGTAGGTCTGATAATTGTCGGTGACGAAACGGTGGAGGGTGAGTGTCTTGTCAAGACGTTTGCGCAAGTTGCTGAATTTCAGTATGTATTCGTTGTTGATTAGCGAAGTGTTGAGTTTCACTCCGAGGTCAATTCTGTAGTCTTTCATAAGGTCGCACAGCGTGGCGCCGAGAAAGATGTTGAGTCCTGAATAGAGATAGACGGGGGCGTAGCCTCCTGTGAATGGCTGGTAGCTGCAGTTCAGTTCGGTGAAGTCAATCTGGCTGATCAGTTTGTCGGGAAACAGCTCCACGTAATAGTTGTTTGGCCGGAGGACGGTGTCTTTGACCCTGTCGGGTTCTCTGGCAAGGCTTTCCAAGGTCTTGTTCTGAATGTTGTTGCCGTTTTGTCCAGCCTTCGGCGATGTCTTGAAACTTCCTTTGAGACGGTGCGACGAGATCGTTTTCAGCGTGTCTTCGTGTGTCCGTCCGTATTCATCTATGATTCTTCGTTGAGCGAAACCGTTCATCTGCTGGATGTTGACGTCTTGGTTTCCTGACTGCTGACGCGTGAGGAAGACGCGCTCGCCCGCCTTGCCGGGCAACAGCATGGCGATTTTCCTTTCCTTTGGGTTGTAGGAGTAGCTGACGATGCTGGTGGAGTAGTCGGTGATGCGGTTGGTATGAGTGAAGTAGCGGTAGTGGATGGTGGTGTCGATGTAGCTTATCGCGCTGTCGGGAATGGCTTCGTAGAGGTTGTAGAATCCGTTCGTGTCGCTCAGATAGAGCATGCTGCCGTCGGGAAAGACTTCGGGTTTGATGTTGTTCGACACGTGCTGGCGTGTCAGGTTCTGCATGACGGGATTCTTCGTGGCGTAGTCGAAGGCGAAGATGTCGTACTGGCTGCCTTGAACATTGGGTTGCACGATGGGCGCCGCCGTGTCGGTGCTTCGGTTCGAGCTGAAGATGATTTGTCTGTCGTCGGCGGAAAACACAGGGCTGTTGTCGGTGAAATAATCATCCGTGATTTGCTCAACGGTGTTGGAGAACAGGTTATAGACGAAGATGTCGGGTTTGCCGTTACGTGTGGCGGACAGCACGATTTTGCGCTGCTTGTGGGCGTAGGAGAAAGAGGTGATTTTCTGAAATTCGAACAGGTTCGTCTGTCCGGTCTCGCCGCTTTCAACGTCGAGATTATAGAGCAAAATCTGTCCTTTGTCCTCGATGATGAAGGACAGGATGTCGCCCCTGGGATGCCATGCCAGCAGGGGAAACGATGTGTCGATGTATTCGTCTGAACGGTAACCGCTTCGGAAGAGCCTCTTGCGTTTGCCGGAAGTCAGGTCTTCAATCCAGATGCCAATCTTGCCTTCGTCATTGCTGACGTAGGCGATGCGCTGTCCGTCGGGACTGATTTGTGGTTCCGTGAAGCTGCGGTATTTTCTGTATTTGAGCCGAAGCAGCTCGTCCGGAGTCTTCTGTAACAACGTCTTGCAGCGTTCCGACTGGAAGGAATACCATTGCTTGGCCAACTCCTTGAACGGTTTTCCCGTCACGTACAACAGTGATTTCTTCACATTCTGCGTGCTTGCCGAAAGGCTCAGTACATCGTTGACGGCCGATGCGTCGTATTGTTCTTCTATGAATCTCCAAAATGAATAGCCGGCGATGCGGGCGTCTTCACCTCTCAACTTGTTGATTTTCTCGTATTTGCCCGAAAGGATGCCAATCTGAAGCAGGTCTTCCGAATAGCTGTCCCAGTCATTGGCTACATAGGCGCAGAGTCCGTTCTGGAACCATTCCGGCACCGCATAGCGATAGGAGTTTCTGATCTGCGAGCCGATGGATGTTCCGTTGAGTACCTGGCTGAGTAGCAGTTGCGCTACGCCCTCACGCAGTTGCCTCTCGAAGTGCACGTAGTCGCCGTCGAAATAGAGAATCACTTTTGCTCCGATGACCCTTGTGACGCCGCCCGTGTTGTGCTCTTCAACATCTTCGCTGTTGATATTGCTCTGTTTCAGGTCGCTGAGATTGTTGAAGACGATAAACTGCACCTTTTTTGTGAAATGGTTGCTCATCTTGCGTTCCAAAAGCGGGATTTCGCTTGTTGCGTATCGCCTGACGTATTGCGCCAGTTCGTCACCACCTTGGTAGTAATACACGTCGAAGTTGTCGGTGCGGTAATACGACCAGTTGAAGTCTTTCCACTGGACGCGGTTTTTGCCGAAACTCATGTTCATGCCGTTGTAGAATTGCGCCTTGCCCGCCATGGCACTCATGATGATGATGACCGTCATGAGCCAACGGAGCTGTCGTGCAGGACAATGTCGCTTTCCGGTGTTCTGTGGCATGTGATGAGAATGGCATTTCAAATGCCGGACAAAAATAGGAAATATGCGGCATTTGCGCCAGGAAAAACGTACCTTTGCCTAAAATACTGTTTATGTATCAGGTCAAGCAATTCTGCTTCAATCCTTTCGGCGAGAATACGTATGTCATTTACGATGAGACACTTGACTGCGCCGTCATCGACCCGGGCAACTCCAGTCAGCAGGAAAATCTTACGCTTTTCAACTTCATCGATGGCGCTGGACTTCATCCCGTCGTGGTGCTGATTACCCATGGCCATGTCGACCATATCGCGGGTGCAGCGCTTACCGCTGAAAGGTATGGCATCGGCATCGCCGCCCACCCCGACGCGCGTCCTTTTTTTACATCGGTGTTCGAACAGGCCGCCATGTTCGGCTTTGGCAAAATCGACAAGGTGCCTTCGTTAGACCAGGAACTGGAAGAATACGGCTCAATCAAGATTGGCACCGGCATGCTCGAGGCCATTCCCACTCCCGGTCACGCCAACGGCAGCATGAGTTTTTATTCTGAAAGCGACTCTATTGTGTTTACCGGCGACACGCTGTTTTGCCGTAGCATCGGACGTACGGATTTCGTCGGTGGCGACTTCGACACACTTAGACGCAGCATTCGCGAAAGGCTCTTCGTATTGCCCGACGACACGATGGTGCTCTCCGGACATGGCGAATCGACGACTATAGGAGATGAGAAAGATTTTAATCCTTTTGTCGCCTTATGATTTTTTTCTGATTGTTGTATTTCTTAATTTTGCCTCACTAACTATCGCCGCATTATGAGGTTCCGATTCCCACTGTTGTCGCTCCTTGTCCTCGTCATTGCAACGTGTCACGCCCAGGATGACCGTCGCATCGACAGCCTTCAGGCCGTCGTGAAGAGCCAGCGTGGCGAGCAGCGTGTGGAATCGATGATGGAATTGTCGAGGGCCTTTGAGTCCGTGTCATTCGACGATTGTGTGGCGGTTGGCGAAGACGCCATCGCGCTTGCCCACAGCGAAGGCAACAGGACGCTGGAAGCCAAAGCCCAATACAAGTTAGGCCTCCGCTACCTGAACCGTTATCAGCTGGACCTCGCTAAGGATTGTTTCCTGAGTTCGGCGCGCTTGCAAGATACCGTGCAACCTACTGACCTTCTGATAGATGTCTATAATAACCTCGCCTATGCCGAGATTTTTATGGGCGACATGGATGACGCTCTTGACACGTATCATCGCGCCATGAAGGCTTCCATCGCTTTGGGCGACGAGCGCAATTGCGCCGATGTGACCAACAACATCGCCTACATCTATTTTGCCCAAGGCGACTCAGGCGAGGCGCTGGATTACTTCATGAAGGCACGGTTGCTGTTCGAGTCTTTCGGTGATTCGCTTTCGGTGGCCCAATGCAACAACAACATCGGCAACATTTACTATAAGCACCAAAAGGTCGCCGAGGCCCGCCGGCTCTTCAAGGAAGCCATTCCGGTATTCGAGAGATACGAGGACTACGCATCCTTGTCGCACGCCTGCCATAACATGGCGCTCATCTATGCCAACGACTACGTCAACTTCGACTCCGCCACCATGTTGTTCGACAAGTCGATAGAGCTGGCATCGTTGTCGGGCGACAGCGTCACCGTTATCGATGGCTTGGTGGAACTGGCTAACGTGAGTGCTTTGAAAGGCGATTTCGACGACGCCGTCAGCAAATACGACCACGCCGAGATGATGGCGCGGCGCATCGGATATGTCAATGGCATTGTCGCGGCAATAACGCACAAGGGCATCGCCTACGCCAAGACCAACCGCTATCAGGCTTCCGCCCAATGTCTGGAACAGTCCATGGCGCTCGAAAAAGAAAATGGCATCAGCCTTTATACCGACATCGTAAGGCAATATCTTATAAAGGATTACGTGAGGCTGGGACGATATGACGATTTTGACGATCTCTTTTCCGATTTTCTCGATGATTACAATGGTATCTTGCACGACAACAATGAATTGAAAGAGGAAAATATGAGTCTTGGCAGGAATGCGAAGACCATTTTCGAACAATCCGAGAAACTGAATGCGGAAACGGATGCCGCGAAGCATCAGCTTCGTTCCTACAAACTTGCCTTCTTTGGCATGACGACCTGTTTTGTCTGTCTGTTGTTGTGCCTGCTTTTCATGAATTTCAGGAAGAGAAGATGACTGTTGCGACGCGCCGTCCGCACGCCCTTTTCGGGAACTATTTTCCCGTATTCAAGCCGAATATTGAAAAGAAAAGCCTAATTTTGCGGACTTCTTAAACAGAATAC
Source organism: uncultured Lentimicrobiaceae bacterium (assembly GCA_964418895.1). Lineage (GTDB taxonomy): Bacteria > Bacteroidota > Bacteroidia > Bacteroidales > F082 > Limimorpha. The sequence continues at coordinate 66,329 of CAYQND010000008.1, forward strand.
ATCTAATTTCTAAAAATAATTATCATGATTGAAAAAATCACATCATCACAGCAGGCTATGGAGCTTGAAGCCAAATATGGCGCCCATAACTATCATCCGCTTCCTGTCGTTCTGGCAAAAGGCAAAGGCGCGAAGGTTTGGGATGTTGAAGGCAAGGAATATTACGATTTCCTTTCTGCTTATTCAGCTGTAAATCAAGGACATTGTCATCCAAAAATCATTCAAGCCATGATGGACCAGGCTCAACGTCTGACGCTGAGTTCACGTGCCTTCTACAATGATGCTTTGGGCGTGTGGGAAAAATATGTCACCGAATATTTCGGTTATGAGAAGGTGTTGCCTATGAACAGCGGCGCCGAGGCTGATGAGACTGGATTGAAGCTGGCTCGTCGTTGGGGTGTCGTCAGCAAAGGCATTCCGAACGACAAGGTGAAGATTGTCTGCTGCGAAGGCAACTTCCACGGCCGCACCATTACCATCATCACGATGAGCAACGACCCTGAGTCGTATGCCAACTACGGCCCGATGACGCCAGGATTTATCCGCATCCCTTATAACGATGCCGATGCTCTGGAAAAGGTGCTTGAGAAGGAAGGCAACGAAGTGGCGGGATTCCTGCTCGAACCTATCCAAGGCGAAGCTGGCGTTTACGTCCCCGATGAAGGCTATCTGAAAAAATGCTACGATATATGCAAGAAGCACAACGTGCTCTTCATGGCCGACGAGGTGCAGTGTGGCATCGCCCGTACCGGCAAGATGCTGGCCTGCGACTACGAAAACGTCCGTCCCGACATCCTCATCCTGGGCAAAGCCCTCGGCGGTGGCGTCGTGCCTGTGTCGGCAGTCCTCGCTGATGACTATATCATGCTGAATATCAAGCCAGGAGAACATGGTTCCACTTTCGGCGGCAATCCTATCGCTGCAAGAGTGAGCATCGCTGCTCTCGAAGTCATCAAGGAAGAACACCTGATGGAGAACGCCGACCGTCTCGGCAAGATTTTCCGTGAGGAAATCATGAAGATTGACTCTCCTATGATTGAGAAAGTGCGTGGCAAAGGCTTGCTCAACGCCGTCATCATTCGTCCTACCGACGGTTATGAAGCTTGGGACGTCTGCATGAGGATGCGCGACAATGGCTTGCTGGCGAAACCTACACACCGTCACATCATCCGCTTCGCTCCGCCTTTGGTCATCACCGAAGAGGAACTCCGCGACGCCATCGAGAGAATCAAGAAAACACTTCTGTCGTTCTGAAAGGAAGCCGACAGCAACGGTCTTGGCTGAAAAGACCGATTATAAAAAGAGAAGCCGTGTCAACCGACACGGCTTCTCTTGTTTTCAGCGAATAGAAGAATCTGTTATTCGGCAAGAATCTTGGCTCTCGCAGCGTCATACTCTTCTTGAGTGATCAGATGTTCGTTGAGCATCTGATTCAATTCTCTCAGTTTCTCGGTCTTTGTCTTTTCAATCTGTTGGGTTTCATTGACCGAATTGCCATTGCCGTTCAAAGGTAACATTTCGTAGAAGTGAGTCGGCTTGTATTGCATGATCCAGAGGAAAGGAATCCAGACGAACAGACCGCCAATAATGGCGCCCACGTCCACTCTTTCGTTTCGTGAAATCATGCTGTTTACAGGTTCGAAGCCTTCTTTTTCAAGTCGGACAGTGGTGGTGCTGCCAACGATTTTCGTATCAGAGTAAGCATAAGGCGTGGTCCCTACAGGCTCACCGTCCATGTACAGCTTCGCTCCGTCCGGCTTTGACTGGATGAGCGTCGTGCTGCTGCAACTCGATAGAAAAATGCATCCCGCCAGAATTACAGCGATGAAACTAAGCGTATTTTCTTTTTTCATGGTTATTGATAGTTTGTTGTTGATAATTTTGGTCTAATCCTGAATCATTGCAAAAGTAGTAATAAAATACACTTTAATAATAACTTGATGTTGTTTGTTTAATTCACAATAGGTGGGAGTCCGATTGCCTCTGGATTCTGCTCAAAGGGAAAGGACGTGTTTCACGAATGCGTCCATCTCCGGCGCGTCGTTCATGATGCCGCAATTCCAATGTTTTTCGGCATCCATGGCTCCGATGAACCATTGTCCGTTTTGTCCCATTTCGAGGGTGTAGTAGGTGAAGTCTTTTTTCGGCTTGTCGATGACGATGCATCCGAAAAGCGCTTCCGGCTCTTCTTGCGGCGCGGGAAACACAATCGTGATGACGGCTAAGTCTTTGCTGGTTGGCTTGAAGTCAATTTCGATTTCATCCCATCCGAATTCATCAGCGACATTGCTGCCGTCGGCGTTCTGCTGATAGTATTCGTCGGAAAGCTCCTTCCACAGATTTAAATCGACGAGCGACGAAGGGTCGAGGACTTGTTTGTTGCACAGACTGACTAATTGCGGCAGGAAATTGTATGCCAATGTGTATCGTTTCATAGTATTCGGCTTCAGATGGATAGTTTTATGTCGCGGAATAGTTCTACTACGGCGGACTCGTATTCTTTCATATCGTTGATTTTCTTCAACTTGCGCCATACTTGCTGCGGATCGTCGAAGGAAAACATCATGTAGGACCATAATTCCTTCATCCTGCCGAGCACTTTCGGGCTGCCGCCGGTGTGACGCAACCTTTCTTCAAAGATGTCGTTGACGAACAACTCGAAGCGCCTTGTCTTGTCGCCTGTTTCCAAGCCTTTAATCTCTTCAGCAAGGAAGGGATTGGCCAGCAGTCCGCGTCCCAGCATGAACTGGTTCACAGGCTGCACCGCCGTCTTGATATCTTCGAAACTATCCTTCGAGACGATGTCGCCGTTATAGACCAACGGAGCCTTGATGCGAGGAATCAGTTCGCTGAAGCGTTGCACATCGGCATCGCCTTTGTACAGCTGTTTCCCGATGCGCGGATGGATGATGAGCTCGCTAAGCGGATAGCGGTTGAAGATGTCGATGAGCGGGACGATTTCGTCGGAATCGAAATAGCCGAGGCGGCATTTCACGCTGAAAGCCATGTCGATGTGTCCGAAGATATTTTCGAACATCGGTTCGACGATTTCGGGATAAGGAAGGAGGCCGCTGCCTCTTTTTTTGTTCGCCACGCGTGCGAAGGGACAGCCTAAGTTCAGGTTGATCTCCTTGTAACCCATCGACTTGCATTGTCTTGCAAAACGAATGATTTCGTCAGCGTCGTTGCTCAGAATCTGTGGCGTCAGCTTGTCGATGTCGTTATGTCTCGGGTCGATTTCGTCGGTCTGCAGGTTTTTGGCACGGTCTTTCTCTATGCTGGTGAAAAATGGCGTGTAGAGTTTGTCCACCCCTTTGAAATGCTTTGTGAAGGTGTTGCGAAACACCACATCGGTGATGCCTTGGAAAGGTCCGAGGCTGAGCGTGAATTGTCGCACTTCCTGTGTCATGTTGCAAAAATACGCATTTCTTTGGAAGGCTGACTGTTCCGAGCAAAAGATGCCGCGCCGTCAATTGCCGCTATAGGCAGGTGGTGTCGTTATTTCTTTCTTTTCAGGAACAGGCTGACGATATACCACAGTGCGATGAGGGCTGAACCCCATGCCGCGATGCGGTATAGATAGTCACCGTGCTTGGTGTAGAAAGTCAGGTTGCGGTTGGCTTTCAGCGTCTGGCGTATGACGTCCTGCTCCCAGTATTTGGTTTTTTGCATGACGTCGCCGCGCTGGTTGATGAATCCAGAGATGCCTGTGTTGGCTGAACGGGCGACACAACGGCGGTTTTCGATGGCGCGCAGCTTCGACATCTCGAAGTGCTGACGGTGGCCCAAAGTGTTTTTCCACCAGCCGTCGTTGGTGATGACGAAGATGAGGTCAGCGCCTTTGTCGACAAATTCCGACACGTAGCCGCCAAAAGCCGACTCGTAACAGATCATTACGGCGATCTGGTGACCGTCAAAACTGAGGTTGTGCGGAGCGGCGTCGCCTTTCAGCGTGCCGCGGGCAATGGCCATGGTGACGCTGAAGTTCTTCAGGAATTTCATCCACGACGGTATGGCCTCTACGCCTGGGACAAGCTTGGTCTTGTTGCGGTGCTGCACTCCAGTAGTGTCGATGAGCAGCGCCGTATTGTGACTGTAATAGTATTTGTTGACATCGGCAAATTTGCGCGCCGCAAAGTCGTCCTCCATGCCTTTCGGAACAAACTCGTATGTCGTTCCTCCTATTACAAAAGCGGTTTCGGGATGGCTGCTGATGTATCCGTTCAGATACCTAATAGAATTGGAACGGTCCAGATTGTCGAGCCAGATGCCTTCCTGCAAGGCCGACTCGCTGCTGATGATGAAACGCGTGTTGGGCGTGACAAGCTGGTCAGCCAAACCGATATTGCGGTCAACAATCTCCTTCGAGCTCAGTTCGTATTGCTCCGACCACGGGTCGCAATTCTGCTGAACGACGACGGCTTCGACATTATCGCCTTGCTCCTCGTAATTCCGGTAAATGTTCTTGCCGATGAAGATGGGAACGATGATGAGCAGCAGCGTCAAGGCGGATTGAATCCATAAAGACCTTGAATATTTCTTTTCGACAATCAGCGATATAATATTGAATATCAATATATTGACCAATAAAACCCAAAGCGTTCCGCCTGCCACGCCGGTGTATTCGTACCATTGAATCCAAGATGTGTGTGTGGAGAAGGCGTTGCCCAGACTAAGCCAAGGGAACTTTGCGCCCCAGTAATAGTGAAGCAATTCGAATCCCATCCAGAAAAATATCAGGATGAAATTTCCCCACCTGTTGTTGCAGAGCCTTTTCTTGGTGATGTGAAACAGCCAGAACACGACGGTCATGAACATGGCGTTGAGCACAAAACCGAGGGATGCGGCAGGCGAGGCGTTCCATATCCACCAGGTTGTCAGTACGTTCCATACCAGAAAGGTGATGAGGGCGAGCAAAAACACCTTGCCTTTTGCGCCTTTGTCGATTCTGTCTTCAAGATAAAGGAGTGGAATCCAGGCAATGAAAAGCAGTGGCGTGAAACCTTTCAACGGCCATGCGGCCGCCATCAATAGACCGCTCAATATGGCAATCGGAACATTATAGGACTTTTTCATCTCGTTCAAAGTTATGCAAAAATACGAACTTTTCGTTAACGGCTCATTTCACTTCTTATTGTCGTGACCATTAATTCACCCAAAGTCTGCCGCATTAAACCAGAATTAGTATATCTTTGCATAAAGATTAAAGTTCCGTCTTGAAAAAGATTCTTGTCATCAGGTTCAGTTCCATTGGCGACATCGTCCTCACCACGCCCGTCATCCGTTGCTTGAAACGGCAGCTCGGCAATGTGGAGGTGCACGTCCTTACCAAGTCGTCCTACCAGTCGCTCTATGCCTCTAGTCCATACATCTCGAAGATTTTCGAGACCACTGGTGCGCTTGGCAGCGTCATCCCGCTTCTGAAGGCGGAGCATTACGATTTCGTCGTCGATCTTCATAAGAATTGGCGTTCTCTTGGCGTGAGGCTGGCCTTGGGCCGTCCTTCGGCCTCTTTTCCGAAACTCGACTTTCGCAAGTTTCTGATCACCAAGTTGAAAATCAGATGTCTGCCTCACATTCATGTGGTTGACCGTTATTTCAAGGCTGTGAAACGTCTGAAAGTGCAGAATGATAGTCTCGGACTCGACTTTTTCTTTGCCGAAGGCGACGAGCTTTTGTCGGCTGATCTTCCTGAAGAGTTCCGTGATGGCTTTGTCGCTGTCGTGATTGGTGGACAGCATGCCACCAAAATTCTGCCCGAAGACAAGATCGTCGATGTGTGTCGTGCGCTGAGTTATCCCGTGGTACTTGTTGGCGGCGCCGAAGATTTTGCCCGCGGCGAGCGTATCGTGGAAAAGGTTGGCAAGAATGTCGGCAACTCTTGCGGCATGCTCACCCTTGGACAATCCGCTTCAGTGCTGAAACTCGCCGATGTCGTCCTCACCAACGATACAGGCATGATGCATATCGCCGCCGCACTGCGTAAACCCATCGTCTCCGTCTGGGGCAATACGGTTCCTGAGTTTGGCATGTATCCCTATTTGCCAAGAGGCATGAAACCCGCTTGCATCATCGAAAACAAGAATCTGAAATGCCGTCCGTGCCACAAGTTAGGCTACAAGCAATGCCCGAAAGGACATTTTCGCTGCATGACGGACCTCGATCCCAACGCTATTGCCGCCGCAATACGTTCGTTGATGGTCAACGCCTAACCTTTTCCTGACCTTATTCATACCATCTGCTAATTGCGTTTTCGCAAGAAAACTTCTTGTGTGGCGTTATGTATATGTCCTAAAACATTGATAAACAAACATCTGCATTTAACCGAGTCGTTAATTCAGCGACTTTTAATAGAAATACGATGGTTGCTGCAATAGTCCAAAATGCGTCGCCTGACGACGGGGAACGAAGAAAGATGTCGGTAAGTTCGATGATTGTAAGGAATAGAAACGAAAAAAGGCTGAAGAGACTTCAGCCTTTGCGAATTGTGGTACCGACGGGAATTGAACCAGTGACACGAGGATTTTCAGTCCTCTGCTCTACCAACTGAGCTACGGTACCTTCCATTTTGCGGGTGCAAAGATAGGACTTTTTTTTGTTTCGCAAAGAAAAAAATGCAAGATGCGAAGTTTTTTCATGCCATATTTTTGTAAGATATTAATTATTAACACGTTGCAAAATTCAACAATGGGGGAATGATGTTTCTGTCGAGGATGGCAAAATTTTTCATGTTGATTTATAGCATGTTGTGAGTTTTTATTTGAGTGCGTACAATAAATATTTGCGTAAATAGTTAAAAAATCGGATATTTGCACGCCCAAAACATGGGTTGAGGGGTTCGTTTGGGTATTTTGTAACGAATAAAGAATTTCGACAATGAGAATCAGTACATCAAAGAAGCTCGTCTTGGCGTTTCTTCTGGTTTTGGCGGGAGGAAGCGTATTGGCACAGGCCAATGTCGATTCGCCGTATTCCATGTTCGGTATCGGGCAGGTGAGGGACAAGTCGATGAATGCCCGTCTCAGGGGCATGGGCGGTGTGGCTAACGCCATGTATGGCGGCGGCTGCATCAACGTTGAAAATCCGGCTTCCTATGCCATGATCGACACGTTGGCTTTCCTGTTTGACGCTGGCTTTTACGCCAAGTCGTCCACCTTCAGCACGCTCGACATGACGGAGAAGGCGAGCAACGCCTCGTTCGACTATCTGGCCATGGGCTTCGGAATCACGTCGTGGTGGAAGGCTGCCGTCGGCGTCCAGCCTTATGGTGCCGTCGGTTACAACATGATCGTGAAGGACCATGACGACCTCATCGGGAACTATGCCACGGCTTTCAAAGGCAGCGGCGGTCTCAACCAGGTTTTCATCGGCAACGCTTTCCGTCTGAACAAGCATTTTTCGGTCGGCGCCAACGTGAATTACGTCTTCGGCGACACCGAATCGCTCACCACCTTGTATTTTCCCGATTCGACCAACCTGCTGAACTCACGGCGTGGCGTTGACCTCATGGTCAATTCCTTTATGTTCGACTACGGCATCCTGTTCAACACGCCTGTCGGCAACGGCATGACGATGAGCATCGGCATGACATACGATCAGAAAGTGCGGCTGAAAGGGAAGCAGACCACCTTCATCAGGACGATTGAAGGCGGCATAGGCGAAAACGATGTTGAATACGTCATCGATACCATATTTTACGCTCAGAACAGCAATGCACGGCTCACCATGCCGCAAGGTGCCGGTTTTGGCGTGGCATTGCAGAAGGACAATCGCTGGACTGTCGGCGCCGATTTCAACTGGACTCAGTGGAGCCGCTTCGCCAGGCAAGGCGTCAACGACTCGTTGCAGAACTCTTGGAACGTGGCACTCGGCTGCGAATTTATGCCCGTCTCCTCGTCGGTATCCAATTACTGGACGCACGCCACGTATCGTTTAGGCGGTTTCTACCAGCAGACCTTCCTGAACCTTCACGGCAACTCCATCAACAAGTTTGGCATCACCGCGGGAATGTCGCTGCCATTGCCAAAAACACTATCAAAATTCAACATCGGCCTCGAATTAGGTCAGTGTGGCACGAAATCTGATAATCTTATTCAAGAAAGATACATCAACATGACCATCGGCATATCGATACACGAGCGCTGGTTCATGAAGAGAAAGTACAAATAAAGAGAAAAAACTAGAAGTTAAACAGAATAAAACAACAAGAGAGATGAAAACTAGAAATTTTGTGATGATAGTCCTGTTCTTCGGAATGGCTGCTAGTGCGACCGCTCAGGATGTCGTGGAATCGAAGTATGGTACCGATAGCGTCGCTTGCGTCACCAACATTTCGTTGTACCGTGAATATTACAAGCAATGGGAGGCTGCCAAGTTCTCCGCCGAGACTTTCAGTCCGGAAATGGAAGTCGCTTGGCGTGAAGTGTTCATGAACTGCCCTCGTGCCAGTGAAATGACCTACACCAATGGCCAGAAAATACTCGATTATCTTATCAGAGGTGCCAAGACGGTTGAATTAAGGAACGCTTATATCGACACGTTGTGCATGATACACGATGCCAGAGCCACATATTTCCCGACAAAGAGGGACGGCCAGTCTCAAGTCGCTTCCATTCTTGGAAGAAAAGGCTTCGACATCTATTCCTACAACCCGAAACGTTACGAAGAGGCTTATGCTGTGCTGAAGGAAGCCACAAACACCGATATCAACCAGCTCCAGGTTGCCTATCTCGACACTTATTTCCGTGCCGTTACCGACATGGCCAACAACAACAAGGTTGAGAAGATGGAAGTCATCACTGTTTATCAGCAGATCTCCGATGCCATCGACAGCGACATTACGGCATTCACCGAAGCCGGTGACGAAAAGCAGATTGAAAACTGCAAGGGCGTGAAGAACAACATCGACAACATGTTCCAGCCATTCGCATCCTGCGAAGACCTTGTCAAGGTGTTCTCTGCCAAGATGGCCGAAAATCCAAACGATGTTGACATCCTCAGACGCATTACCACCATTCTTGAGAAGCGCGAATGCACCGACTCGAAGTTCTTCCTCGACGCCAGCATGAAACTCTACCAACTCGACCCAAGCCCGGAATCAGCATACAACATCGGTGTGAAACTCTTCAGCGACAAGAAGTGGAGTCAGGCTGCCGAATATTTCGAACAGGCTGGTACGTCAAGCGATGCCCAGAACAACTACAAGGCTTTCAAGAACGTGGCCTACTGCTACATGAACGCCGGCAACTTTTCCAGAGCCCGCGAGGCTGCCAGAAGAGCCATCGCCATCAGACCTTCGGAAGGCGAGCCTTACATCATCATCGGCAGCTGCTATGCCGCTTCGGCCAAGGAAATCGGTGGTGTCTTCGAAGGAAGAGATGCTTACTGGGCTGCCGTTGACAAGTTCATCAAGGCCAAGCAAGTAGATCCTTCCGTCACCTCAAGGGCCAACGAACTCATCAATGTCTATTCGCAGTATTACCCGAGCATGGAGACCATTTTCTTCAACGACTATAAAGAAGGTGGATCATACACCGTAGGTGGCTGGATTCAGGAAGCCACGACAATCAGAGCATCTAAGTAATGAATTGAGAAAGTATTGTAACATATTGATAGTTAGCAGTATCACAGTCTTTTTGGCTGTGATACTCTTTTCGTGTGAAAACCCTATCAAAACCGTTCAGGATTTGGCTTCAGAAGATACTGTAGCTGGTGTTGTCGCCAACGACATCACTTTCTATCGCAGCGATTCAGGCCATGTTCAGGTGGAGCTCAAGGCGCCCAAGATGTTGCGTCAGGAGAGCGACAGCGGCAAGCTTGAGTTCTCTGAAGGCTTCGTCGCCAAGATGTTCGACAACAGCCACAGGACTTCTTCCCAGATAAGCGCCGACTATGGTGTCAGTGACGGCACGACGGATGTCATCGAGGCCAGAGGGAATGTGCTTGTGGAGAACTTCAACACGCATGAGGTGATGCAGTCCGATGAGCTGTTCTGGTATCAGAAGCAGAAGATGATATACACGCGGTCGAACGTGAAGATCACCACACCCGACAAAATCATCTACGGCGACAGTCTCTCGGCCAAGGAAGACTTTTCGGAATACTCCGTGTTCCACGTCACGGCGACACTCGACATCGAGGACAAATGATTGTATAACAAAGAAATGGAAAACTGAATCATGAACGACTGGCTGATAGTGATAGTGACGCTGTTTTTGTCGGCGCTATGCTCGGGACTGGAAATCGCTTTCAACAGCACCAACCGTCTGCAGCTCGAGGTTGACCTGACGAAAAACAAGTTCTCGGCCAGAATCATTCGGCTTTTCTTCAAAAACCAGCCGCGTTTCATCACCTCGCTGCTTTTGGGCAACAACATCGCGCTCATCATCTACAGCATCAGCATGGCGCGTATTCTCTATCCCTTCGCCGACAGGATTCTTCCCGACTCGCTGATCAACGACTTCATGATTCTGCTGGTGGAGACGATCATTTCTACCTTGCTGATCCTCATTGTCGGAGAGTTTCTCCCCAAGATTCTTTTCCGCATCAACCCCAACAAGATACTTTCGTTTTTCGCTTTCCCGACTTTCGTCTGCTACTGTATCCTCTATCCGCTGATACTGCTTTACACGGGCATTTCAGAGCTGATTATCAGGCTTTTCTTCGGCGTCAAGACCGACCGGCAGGAATACCGTTTCAGCACCGTTGATTTGAATGACTACATCTCCGAGTATTCCGATCCGGAAGAAGCCGACGAAGATGTGCAGCAGGAAATACATCTGTTTCAGAATGCCATGGACTTCCGTTCCGTGAAGTTGCGCGAATGCATGGCGCCGCGAAACGAAATCGAGGCCGTGAAGCTGACCGACACGCTTGCCTTGTTGAAAGACCGCTTCGAAGAGACCAAACATTCGAAACTGGTTGTCTACAATGACAACATCGACGACATTGTGGGCTACGTGCATCTGAACGATGTGGTGGAAGCCATCGTCAAGGGCCGTCAGGTCACCGTTAAAGACCTGCTGCGCTCCATCGACTTTTTCCCTGAGACATTCACTGCCAACCGTTTGCTGAAGCATTTCATACAGAACCATCAGGCTTTGGCCGTCGTTGTCGATGAGTTCGGAGGCACTTCAGGCATTGTCACTATGGAGGATGTCATGGAGGAGATTTTTGGCGAGATCGATGACGAATACGATGTGGAAGACGAAGTCCAAAAGGTCGTTGGCGACGGCGTTTATGTGTTTTCGGCACGCCTCGAAATCGATTATCTGAATGAGACTTACAAGCTCGATCTTCCCGTTTCCGAGGATTACGAAACGCTTGCCGGCATGATATTGCATTTCTACGAGGACATTCCCGAGGAGGGGAAAGAGCTAACCATCGACAATTTCAACGTTAAAGTGCTCAAAGCGTCCGACATGAAACTCGAATTGGTCAAATTGACGGTAATGGATAACTAACTAATAATAAAGAATATAGCTAAACGCTTTGCAATATTTCGCGGGGTGTATAAAAGAAAAGTTGCCCCGATGGTTTCATTGTTTGAAATCCTTTACTAAATTTGCACGCTCAAATTCAGATAAAAATATAAGGTAATAATAACATTATGGCAGCAATAGAAAAAATCAGAAAACATTCGCCTTTGATTATCACCATCATTGGCGTTGCCTTGCTTGCATTCGTTTTGCAGGATCTTTTCCAGAGTACGAACAGGAATCGCGAGTACAACATCGCGGTGGTCAATGGCGAAAAGATTCCCTATCAGGATTTCAGTGAGAAGGTAGAGAAGAATCTTGAGAACATGCGGAAGAATTATGGCAACAACCTTACGTCATCCCAGACTTACAGCATCCACAATAACACCTTGGAACAGATGATCAAAGACGACATCATGACCGAAGAGTATGACGCTCTTGGCATGAACGTCTCTGCTGATGAGCTTTACGATCAGTTCATGGGTGAGGAGCCTCACGAATGGGTTGTTCAGAACTTTTCTGATGCCAATGGAAACTTCAACAAGGAAATGGTTCAGTATTACCTTGAAAACCTTCAGGATCTTCCGGCCGAGAACCGCACGCAGTGGCTCGACTTTGAAAGAGCCGTCAAGGAAAATCGTCTGGAAACCAAGTTCAACAACTTGTTGAAGGCATCTTACTTTGTGCCGGACAAGCTTGCCGAAAAATATTACGAGAACAAGAACGATAAAGCCACAGCCGAAATCGTCGCATTGCGTTACACTACGATTCCCGACTCTCTCGTTGTCGTCACTCCCGAAGACAACAAGAAATTCTACGAGGAAAACAAGTACAAGTTTGAAACTGATGCAAACCGCGACATCGAGTATGTGGTGTTTGATATTCAACCTTCAGCCAAAGACGTCGAAGAAGCCAAAGCTTTCATCGATGATGTCGCAAACGAGTTCCAGACGACCGACAACGTGATCGGCTTTGTCAACGCCAATTCCGACCGTAAGTATGACAGCACGTGGATGGGCAGAAAAGACGTCCCGGCCACTATCGAGCCTGTCATCTTCGACCAGGGCAACCCGAAAGGTTTCGTTTACGGACCTTATCAGGATGAAAAAACCTTCAACATTGTCCGCATCGTTGACTTGAAGAGCCGTCCCGACTCCTTGAGAGCAAGCCACATCCTCATTCCATTCAAAGGTGCAATTCGCAGCACTGATTCTGTCACCACAAAGGAACAAGCCTCACAGCTTGCCGACAGCATCCTCAACGTCCTCAGGAAATCGCCTAAGGATACCGAACTCTTTGGCAAACTCGCCAGCCAGTTCTCCAGCGACGGATCGAAAGACAAAGGCGGCGACCTTGAGTGGTTCACCGACGGCATGATGGTTGACGCTTTCAATGAATTTGTAGTGAACAACCCGGTCGGCACGATTGGAAAAGTCGAGACCCCTTACGGATACCATATCATCAAGGTTACGGATAAGACGGCTGCCCAACCTAAGGCACGTCTTGCCTTCATGACGCACGAAATCACGGCCAGCACTGAGACTTATCAGAACGTCTTCGCTGAAGCCAACAAGTTCGTCACCGAAAACCGCACCTATGATGATTTCAACAAGGCTATTGAAGCGCAAGGTCTTACCAAGCGCAGCATGCCAAGAATGACCACGTCTACTGTCGAAATCACTGGCATCGATAACCCGCGACAGATTGTCAGATGGGCTTTCGATTCCAAGACGAAACTCCATGACATCTCCACCATCTTCGACCTTGACAACATGTTCGTCATCGCTGCCTTGACAAGCATTGTCCCTGAAGGATACGCTCCGCTTGACGTCATCGCCGAACAGTACAAATACCAGATTCTGAATGAGAAGAAAGGTGACATGGCTGTCGAGAAGATGAAGGCCTGCGGCAACGACCAGCAGAGAATGGTCAACGAACTCGGTGCAGAAGCCACCACAGTGTCGGATTTGTCTCTTGAATCACGCGTTTTGGGTAATTTCGGCGTCGAGCCTAAGATTATCGGTACCATCATGGGCATGAAGGAAAATATGTCCGAAGGTCCTGTCGCTGGAAGCACTTGTGCGTTCATCATCAAGAATGTCAAATCTACCAAGGCTCCGGCTACTAAGGATTTCACCGAAGTGCGCAGAGAAAAGAAATCGCAGTTCGATAACAAGGTGCTCAACGAGGCTGTTTACAGTGCTCTTAGAGATAAGGCCGACATCAAAGACAACAGAGCCGTATTCTATTGATTTGATTTCGCATCACAACAATGAAAAGGTCGGGGAATCCCCGACCTTTTCTGTTTCCAGCGGCGCGTGTGGCGCGATGGAATAATTTGTGCTATCTTTGCCAGATAATTTTTGTTGGACTTAAAAGATTAAACGATATGACAAGATTCAAAAGCTTATTAGTATTGTTCACGGTGCTGTTGATTGCAGCCGGTTGTAGCAAGACAAAGGTGTCCGTCACCCCGACTTCATGCCAGTTTGCTGCCGATGGCGGCACTTCTGACGTGGTCGTTACCGCCAATGGAGATTGGTCGGTGAATTCCTGTCCTGACTGGATTACAGCCAGCGTCATGTCGGGTAGCTCCGACGCCACGTTGACGCTTACGGCACTTCAAAACACTTCGGGTAGCGAACGCTCTGCCGAGGTTGTGCTTGGCACGGAAGACATGAGCACCACGATTGAAGTCAGTCAGTCGTGCTACGGAGAGGATTTTCTCGATGTCACGCCGCTGTCTTACACCGCCGACATTCACGGCGATACCATTGATGTGACCATTCACACCAGCCGTCCTTGGTCGCTCAGTGGCGTTCCCGATTGGATTATTCCGTCTGCTATGTCGGGCCAAGTCAGCCAGACCGTCACCATGATCGTCACGTCAGCCATGTCGGGCGATTTTGAAATACGTCAGGCCGACATTGTCGTGACTGCCGGACAGATGACATCGCCAGTAACTATCATTCAGAACAAGCTGTTGGAGATTGTAGTGAACCCGTCATCCGTCAGCATGGATTATGCGGGCGGTACCGCTTCGCTGGCCTTGGCTTCGTCGAAGCCCTGGACCCTTAACAGCGCTCCTGACTGGGTTTCCGTCGCTCCAACAAGTGGCAACGCCAGCGGTCAGATAAGCGCCGTTTTCTCCATCAATCCCAATCAGACTTCCCGCGAGGGTACTCTTGTCTTTTCAACTGATACGGGCTCAGCATCTGTTGAGGTAACACAGAGTGGCGCTCCCGATTCGTACTATCTGCTCGTCGATCCGATGTCCGTTTCGTTTAATTCCAGTGGAGGAAGCCAGACCATCTCGGTTAACAGTAATGCGGATTGGACGGTGCTCGAAGAATCCGACTGGCTTAGCGTCTCTCCTGCATCCGGCAGCGGCGACGGCTCTTTTGTAATGACAGTGACGAACAACGCTTATTCCACCGAAAGGGTGACGTCGGTGTTCGTGATGTCAGGCAATATCTCACGCCGCATCGCTGTCACTCAGCAGGCCCTGGAACAGCTTCCATACTTGACCATAGACTCGACGCAGATGATCTTTGGCCCTGAAGGCGGTACCAGCACGCTGCATGTGACGTCCAACGTCATCTGGACTGCCCACAATCCTGTCGATTGGCTTACGTTGTCAACGGAAAGCGGTCAAGGAAATGGAACCATCGAAGTCACAGCCGCTGTCAATATGACCATGAGGCCGCGCTCCTGCGTGGTTAACGTCACTGACGGCAACATCAACGTAGTACTGCATGTGCTTCAACGCCCGCACGATCCTTACATTAGCGTTGACATGACTTCCATTGAGATGCCACAGAGTGGCGGGGATTCTGTTGTCACCGTGTCATCGAATCAAGATTGGAAGGTTTCCTGCACTGAATCATGGATTCACTTGAATCCGACAACAGGAACCGAGGATGGCACTTTCACTGTCACCGTCGATCCGAATATGTCTCCAATACAGCGTGTCGGACATGTCCAGGTTATAGGTTTGACAGATGGATCGACCACTGTCACAGTGACCCAGTCCGCCACGAAATCGAGGTGATATTAGTGTTTGCATTAAATAGAAAAAGGCGGTAATACCGCCTTTTTCCGTTTAATAACAGGTGCCTTGTCAGAATCCCATGCTGAACCAGTACCAGAATTTGTCTTCCATTTCTTTCCAAGCCTGACGTGTCGAGCCGGCGAAGTCGGATGTGTATTGGTTGAGCAAGGTCTTGGCTTCCTTGGTCTTGCCATTGTCGATAAGTTCTTGTGCTCTCTTTTCGAGGCCAGGGATTTCGTCGAAGGCTTTGTCTTCAAAGCGTGTCACGTTGTCGGACAAGGTCTTTTTTGTGCGTCCCCACTGCACGGTGGCGAGTTTGTTGGCCTTGCGGTAATGCCACACCCAAGCGTCTTCGCGGTAGCGCAGTTGCCCGCATTTGTCGAAGCCGTCAGGCACTGTGGAAGATCCGGAGAAGATGGGGATGTGCGGACTTTGTGCCGGGTTGTCGCATCCCATCCAGCAGATGGCGCCGATTTCGTCGGGGACCCAGCTGCGGCACTGAATGACGTGGTTGTAGGCACTCCATGACACTGACACTGTGCGCTGGAATGGCACTGTTCCCGGAGCGATGAAGTTGAGCGTGTTCATCCATGCGCCGCCAATCCACGGGTTGGCCACTGGACTGATGATGGTGTCGTCGTACATCGTTCCGTCTTCGGCGCGTTTCTTGGTTACCATCTTGATGTTGCGCGTCATATCCATATTGGTGCCTTCGTAAGTGCTTTTGAAGAGGTTCATCACCTGCCGCACGTCCACTTTCTTTTCCGGCTTGACGGAGAAAGGAAGTTCCGGCATGTCCATGCTGAGGTTCAACGATGGGGCGAGGCTGTTGAGGATGAAGAACTCGCGTTCGCGGAAGTTTTTGCCTTGACCGTAGTCGCTGCCGAAAGCCTTCCAGAAGACGAAGTCGCCTTTGCCGTCCCAAAGCCCGTATTGCTTGGCTACTTTTTCACAGTTGTCGGAGCAGTAGAAGTCCTTGCTTTTGCGTTCCAGTTTGCCGATGCGGGCGATGTTGCCCACTACGGCCACTTCGTTGTCGGGCACGCGTTTGGCAGCCCACACGCCGCCAATCTTGTCGGGGCCTTCGCCAAGGATTTCCATCTGCCAAACTTCGTTTTTATCGGCAATGGTGATGCATTCGCCGCCGTCGCCATAGCCGTATTCCTTAATCAGGTTTCCCATCAGCACGATGGCATCGCGGGCGTTGTCGCAGCGTTGCAGCGCGACACGTTCCAGTTCTTCAATCATAAACATGCCTTTTGGATTCACCAGCGTGTCGGGGCCTGAGAAGGTGGACTCGCCGATGGCCAGTTGCTTCTCGTTCAGGCAAGGATAAGCCGTGTTGAGATAGGAATAGGTGTGTTCCGCTTCCGCAATTTCGCCGGCAAGTTCCACATCGCGCATATCGAAAGGATCTTCGGTGTGCATGGTGCCTTTGTAAACCTTGTGCATGGCGCCTTTCTTGTGATCGGCGGCAGGTTCCCAGCGCATCCAAGTCCGGTAGCGCCCGTCGCAGGTGTGCGAGGTGATGACGGAACCGTCGGTGGAGGCGTCTTTGCCAACCATGATGCTGGTGCAGCATGCGCCATCAAGCATTTCCTTTTCTTCTTGTGCGTTGACATTCAGTGCGATAACCATCAGCACTGACATTAATAATGTTTTAATTCTATACATGTTGAAATGAATCATTTGTCTTAACTGTTCAGCCTACGAAGATACGAAAGAAAGTTTTCCGTTCGGGATGGAATCCTGTTCCTTCAGTATTATTAATTCTTTCTGATGCGAATTTTATAATATAATCATCTAATAATCAGTAAACTAATAATTGCATTCTGAGTTGTACACCGCATGAAGATGGGAATTGTTTGTGTAATCTTTCAATTATTTTGGTTTTTATGAATAAAGTTCGGAAAAGTCCGTATCTTTGACACGCATTTACGATAAAAGGAATAACATGTTCCGCCCGACAAAGAAATCGGATTATCAGAATGTCAAGGAACGCGACAGGTTCTGACATTCGCTCCTGATATAGGAATCAGATATCAGGTTCTTTCCAGTTTGTATTTTATCATTATCTAAATATTTAAGTATCAATAAATTATTATTCTATGGAATTACCATTTGCAGAATCTTGGAAAATCAAGATGGTGGAGCCAATCCACAAGAGTACGCGTGAAGAACGCGAAAAATGGCTTGCCGAAGCGTACAACAACGTCTTCATGCTGAAAGCCGAGGATGTTTACATCGACTTGCTGACCGATTCAGGAACGGGAGCCATGAGCGACCGTCAGTGGAGCGCATTGATGCTCGGCGACGAAAGTTATGCCGGCGCAACTTCGTTCTACAAGTTTCAGGAAGTAGTGCAGCGCATCATGGGCTTCAAGTACGTCATCCCTACACACCAGGGACGTGCTGCCGAGAATGTGCTGTTTTCCTATCTGGTCAAGCCAGGCAATGTCGTTCCCGGAAACGCTCATTTTGACACTACCAAAGGCCATATCGAGTCGCGCAAGGCTTTTGCCATCGATGTCACCATTGATGAAGCCAAGGACACGCAGCTTGAATTGCCTTTCAAAGGCAACGTGTCGCTTGAGAAGCTCGAGAAGGTTCTGAAGGAAAACAAAGGCAATGTGCCTTTCATGGTGCTCACCGTGACGAACAATACCGTCGGCGGCCAGCCTGTTAGCATGCAGAACATCCGCGAGACCTGCGAATTGTGCCACAAGTATGGCGTTCCCGTCAACATGGACTCGGCCCGTTTCGCTGAAAACGCTTATTTCATCAAGACGCGCGAACCTGGTTATGAAAACAAGACCATCAAGGAAATCGCCAAAGAGATGTTCTCTTATGCCGATAGCACCACGATGTCGGCCAAGAAAGACGGTCTCGTCAACATGGGCGGTCTCATCGCTACAAATAACAAGGAATGGTATGAAGGCGCCAAGTCGTTCTGCATTCCTTTTGAAGGCTTCATCACTTACGGCGGACTGAATGGACGTGACCTTAACGCTCTCGCCGTCGGTCTCGACGAAAACACGGAGTTTGACATGGTGGAGACTCGTATCCGTCAGGTGCAGTATCTGGCCGACAAACTCGACGAATATGGCATTCCTTATCAGCGTCCTGCTGGCGGCCATGCCGTCTTCGTTGATGCCGACAAGGTGTTGACTCACGTTCCGAAGGAAGAGTTCCCGGCTCAGACGCTGACTTGCGAGCTTTATCTCGAAGCCGGCATTCGTGCCTGCGAAATCGGATATCTGCTCGCCGACCGTGACCCGGTGACGCGCCAGAACCGTTTCAACGGACTTGATTTCGTGCGCCTTTGCATCCCGCGCCGCGTTTACACAAACAACCACATGGATGTCATCGCCGCCGCACTGAAAAACGTGTACGACCGTCGCGAAACCGTCACCCATGGTGTCCGCATCACTTGGGAAGCCGAGCTCATGCGTCACTTCACCGTACAACTCGAAAGACTGAAATAAGCCACAAGGCTGAATCCTATTTTTCTATAAACCACCTTCCGGTCGGAAGGTGGTTTATTTTCTGTGTTTTTTAGACTTCACGGGCTGTCGTCATGTCGAAGAAGGATTATGTCGTGATTTTGTTGTACTTTTGTCATTAAATATCAACATCAATGAGTACGGCAGCCATCATATTGTCGATTGTGTATGTGATTGTGCTCACATCCTACACTGTGCCACGATCCATCGGACTTGAGCCGAAGGACAGTAGCAGTCTGCCACGCCGTCTCGGCGTCGCTTCGGTATATGGCTTGACGCAAGGCGTGATGGCCATTCTCGGCATGCTGCTCGGCAGCCTTATGGGCTATCTTTTCGCATCTATGGGCCGTTACATGGTATTTGCCATGATGCTCGTCGTCACGCTCAGGATGTTTCTCGATTCCATGAGAGTGTTGAAAGGGAAGATGCTTTTCACCTTTTCTTCCAATTGGGGATTTCTGCTGCTCGCCCTGCTATCGGGCATGAACACCTTCCTGATGACGATTTTCGGTCCGTTATTCCTTCCATTTGGCAGATGGTTTTACGTCATCGTGTCGGTGGCCGCGTTTCTTTGGGCTTTCTTCACATTGGGCATCACCTATTCGCCGAAGGCAATGAAAAACGTCTCGTTTGTCGAGTTTTCAGCATCCGTATTCATGCTGGTGATCGCACTTCTATACATGTTTTCCGATATATTACAATGACTATGAAAAGACTGTTACTTTTTCTGCTAATCACGCTATCGTTGTCGGTTGCGGCACAACCTGCCGGCTATTACAATTCCGCCAGCGGTCTTACTGGAACTCAGTTGAAATCAGCGCTGCACAATATCATAAAAGGGCATAATTCCATCACCTATGCCGGCATCTGGGATGCGTTCTGGAGCACCGACAACAAAGGCAACGGCATTGTCTGGGACATGTATTCCGACCGGCCTAACGGCACTCCGGCATACACCTACAACCTTGGCCAGGACCAATGTGGCACCTATTCGGGCGAAGGCGACTGCTATAACCGCGAACATTCGTGGCCGCAGAGCTGGTTCAATTCCGACGGCACGGCGCGCACCGACCTTCATCACATCTTTGCCACGGACGGTTATGTGAACAATCGGCGCAGCAACTATCCTTTTGGTGAAGTGAGTTCGGCCACATACACTTCTTCAAACGGTTCAAAATTAGGACCTTGTAAGACAAGTGGCTATTCCGGCACTGTGTTTGAACCTATCGACGCCTACAAAGGCGACTTCGCCCGCGCTCTTTTCTACATGAGTGTCCGCTATTATGGCGAAGATTCCGGCTGGGCTTCGAGCGACATGACGATCAAATCCGAAATCAAAGGTTGGGCGATGACCATGCTGCTGCGCTGGAACCTCCTTGACCCTGTGAGCGAGAAAGAAATAGACCGAAACAATGCAATCTATGAGATTCAGGATAACCGCAATCCCTTCGTTGACAATCCCGAATATGCATCAATGATCTGGGACCCGAATTGGACGTCTACAAACGAAGTGTCCGAGAACCGTCTTTATGTGTTTCCCAATCCCGTTTCCCGCGGGGGCGTGATTCAGCTGCATGGCGATGCCTTGATGGATGCCGATTGTTTGGTGATTCGCGACATGTTGGGCACTACATTGCTTTCGCAACCGTTCCAAGGACGCCAGCATCTGTCAGTGACCCTTTCCGACCGTTTCGTTCCGGGTTGCTATGTGATGGAACTTGAACATCAAGGCGAGACGATTTCCGTCATGAAACTTTTTGTAATCAATTGATGTCATGGATGTTATCAGATTGACAAAAATCTTTCATTTCGACATGGCTCATGTCTTGAAGGATTACGACGGCCCTTGCCGCAACATACACGGCCATTCCTACGAACTTCGCGTCACCGTGGAAGGCGTTCCCGTCGTGGATGCCACGAATCCCAAGAATGGCATGGCAATGGATTTCGGTCTGCTGAAACGTATTGTCAATGAGCAGATTGTGGACAAACTCGACCATGCTTTCGTCATTCCCGACAGTTTGCCCGAAGATTTCAAACAGATTGTGTGTCGCGATTTCGAGAAGGTTGTCGTGGTGTCTTATCAGCCTACCAGCGAGATGATGCTCATCGACTTTGCTGCAAGGCTCCGCAAGGCTTTGCCCGACTCGGTACGCCTTCACAGCATCCTATTGCAGGAAACACCTGGTTCATACGCAGAATGGGTCGCCGAGTGAGTTTCGACTGAATTATAGGCTGGACTTGCCGTTTGGCCCGCGCCAACTCTGTTTCGGTTTCCATACATCTCTTCGATGTCTGAAAAATACGATATTCCTTTTATCTTCCAGCGTAAATTCCTATTTTTGCAAGATATAATTCTTCCAACATCTTGCGCTATGGTATGCTTTTTCGAATCTGACAGTCAACACGTTATAGCAGTAGAATCGTCTCTCGAACTCAATAAGGAAGACCTTTCAAAACTTGTATGGCTTTTTGGCAATGCCAAAGTCATTGAACAAACCGACGTCAAAGGCCGTTTTGTCGGACCGCGTCGGGAGATGATTACCCCTTGGAGCACGAATGCGGTGGAAATCACGCAGAATATGGGCATCACAGGCATCATCCGCATCGAGGAATTCACCAAAGTCAGTTCCGATGACGCCCCCTACGACCCCATGCTTCAGGCGCGCTACAAAGACCTCGATCAGAAGGTCTTTTTTGTTGACCGCAAGCCAGAGGCGCTGAAATACATTGACGATATCGACGCTTACAATCAGCAGGAAGGTCTTGCCCTTAGCGAGGAGGAAGTGGCATATCTGAAAGGCATCGCTGCAAAAATAGGTCGCAAACTGACTGATAGCGAGGTGTATGGCTTTGCGCAGGTTAATTCCGAACATTGTCGTCATAAGATTTTCAACGGCACTTTCATCATCAATGGAAAGAAGATGCCCGACAGTCTGTTCGCACTGATCAAGAAGACATCGAAGGAAAATTTCAACAAACTCGTCTCCGCGTATAAGGATAACGTGGCTTTTGTCCTCGGTCCGCGTGTTGAGCAGTTTGCCCCTAAGGGACAATATGAAGCAGATTATTTTCAAGTTAAGGATATCGACACCATCATCTCGCTGAAAGCCGAGACACATAACTTTCCCACTACGGTGGAGCCATTTAACGGTGCGGCTACAGGCACTGGCGGTGAGATTCGTGACCGTCTCGCAGGAGGTCAGGGAAGCCTTCCTTTGGCGGGCACAGCGGTCTATATGATTTCTTATCCTCGTACCGAAGGCGGCCGTGAATGGGAACAAGGTTCCAAACCGCGTCCGTGGCTTTATCAGAGCCCTGAGGAGATCCTCATCAAGGCTTCCAATGGCGCCTCCGACTTCGGAAACAAGTTCGGCCAGCCGCTTATCAACGGCTCGTTGCTCACCTTCGAGCAT
Source organism: uncultured Lentimicrobiaceae bacterium (assembly GCA_964418895.1). Classification (GTDB taxonomy): domain Bacteria; phylum Bacteroidota; class Bacteroidia; order Bacteroidales; family F082; genus Limimorpha. Next base: position 88,776 of record CAYQND010000008.1, read on the forward strand.
CAGGAAGAGCAGGTGATGGGATACGACAAAGTCATCATGCTGGCTGGCGGCATCGGATTCGCCAAGAAACAGGATGCCAAGAAGTTGGAACCAGAACAGGGCGACATCATCGTTGTCCTTGGCGGCGACAACTACCGCATCGGCATGGGTGGCGGCGCCGTGTCGAGTGTCGATACTGGCCAGTACAGCAACGCCATTGAACTGAATGCCGTGCAACGCGCCAATCCTGAGATGCAGAAACGTGTCTCCAACGTCATCCGCGCTATGGCGGAGATGGACAAAAACCCGATTCGCAGCATCCACGATCATGGTGCGGGCGGCCACTTGAACTGCCTCTCCGAACTCATCGAAGATGCCGGCGGCGTCGTTCATGTTGACAAACTGCCTGTCGGTGACCCCACCTTGTCCGACAAGGAAATCATCGGCAACGAGTCGCAGGAACGCATGGGATTGCTGGTCAACAAAAAAGATATCGACATCGTTAGGAAGACTGCCGAGCGTGAGCGTGCTCCATATTACGAAGTGGGTGAGGTGACCGGCGACCAGCGTCTGCGTTTTGTGCGCAACGAAGGTCCCGCACCGATAGACCTTGCTTTGGACGACTTCTTCGGCAGCGCCCCTAAGACCGTGCTTCATGATGTTGCCAGACCATATCATTTCAAAAGAATAAGCTACACCAAGCGCGATGTGCATAAATATCTCGAGCGCGTGCTTCAGCTTGAGGCCGTGGCGTGTAAGGATTGGCTCACCAACAAGGTGGACCGTTCCGTCACCGGTCGCGTGGCGCAGCAGCAATGTGTTGGCGAGATTCAGCTGCCGTTGAGCAACCTTGGCATCAGCGCCCTTGATTACAATGGCGTGCGTGGCATTGCAACGGCAATGGGTCATGCTTCCATTCCCGCGCTGATCAGTCCGGCAGCAGGTTCGCGCCTCTCGGTATCCGAAGCGCTGACCAATATCGTGTGGACGCCCATCGATGGACGCCTTTCAGGTGTCTCGCTAAGCGCCAACTGGATGTGGCCTGCCAAGCAGGAAGGTGAGACGGCGCGCTTGTACGAAGCCGTGAAAGCCTTGAGCGATTACTGCATCTCCTTAGGCGTGAACGTGCCGACGGGCAAAGACTCGCTCTCCATGACGCAGAAATATCCCGACGGTGCCAAAGTGGTGGCTCCCGGCACGGTAATCGTCTCCGCAGCTGGCGAAGTGACCAACATCAGACGTACCGTTCGTCCTGTGATGAAGATGGATAAAAACACGAAACTGCTTTATGTCGATTTCTCGAAAGACGGTTTCGAACTCGGCGGCAGCAGCTTTGCACAAGCCATTGATGCCATTGGCCGGGTGGCTCCCGACGTGAAGAGTCCCGCCTATTTCAAGAAGGCGTTCGATGCCATCCAAATGCTGATAGAAAAAGGTCTGATCCTCGCTGGTCATGACATATCGTCGGGCGGCCTCATCACGACTTTGCTCGAGATGAACTTCGCCAATGCCGAATACGGCATGGATGTCAATCTGGAGTGTTTCAAGAATTCGGATCTTGTCTCCGTGCTGTTCTGCGAGAAGCCATCGGTGGTCATTCAGGTCCGCGACGATGGCGAAGCCGAGAAGATGCTTGCCGAAGCTGGCGTGAAATTCAAAGCCATTGGCAAGCCTGCGGCAAAACGCCAGTTGACCATTCGTCATGCCGGACACAATCATATTTTTGACATCGACGCTTTGCGTACCGTGTGGTATAAGTCGTCGTACCTGCTTGACAGGAAACAGAGTGGGGAACAGAAAGCACTTGAGCGCTTCGAGAATTACAAGAATCAGTATCTGAACTACAGTTTCGGCCATGGCTTTACGGGCAAGGCTGCCGATCTTGGCATCAACCTGCACCGTCGCAAGCCTTCCGGCGTGAAAGCCGCCATCATTCGCGAGAAAGGTTGCCAGTGTGACCGTGAGATGGCTTATGCCCTGTATCTCGCCGGATTCGATGTCAAGGACGTCCACATGACCGACCTTAGCAGCGGCAGGGAAGACCTCAGCGACGTGAACATGATTGTTTTCGTCGGCGGTTTCTCCAATTCCGACGTGCTTGGCTCTGCCAAAGGCTGGGCTGGCGCATTCCTATATAACAAGAAAGCCAAGAAAGCCCTCGACGGTTTCTACGCCCGCAAGGACACGCTGAGTCTCGGCGTGTGCAACGGCTGTCAGTTGATGATGGCGTTGGGACTTCTCTATCCTGATCATGAGGAGCATCCCGTGATGCGGCACAACGATTCTCACAAGTTCGAGTCGGGTTTCATCAACGTGGAGATCGGCGAAAGCAACAGCGTGATGCTTGGCTCTCTGGCCGGACGCCGTCTTGGAGTCTGGATCGCCCATGGCGAAGGAAAGTTCTCCTTCCCGTGCTATCGCGACAAGTACAACATCGCATTGACTTACGGCAGCGACGAATATCCGGGTAACCCCAACGGCAGCGACTGGTCGGTGGCTGGCGTCTGTTCCAACGACGGCCGTCATCTTGCCATGATGCCTCACCTCGAACGTGCCTTCCTGCCTTGGCAGTGGGCCTATTATCCCGATGAGCGGGCAAATGACGAGGTCACACCTTGGATGGAAGCCTTCGTCAACGCACGCAAGTGGGTGGAAGCACACAAATGACATGCACAAGGATAAGATCAGCAAGACAAATGCCTGCCGTATCCTCGATCAAGCGAAGGTCGCTTACGAGCTGATACCTTATGAAGTGGACGATGTGGATTTGGGAGCCCAACACATTGCCGACCAATTAAGTGAAGATATTGCACAGGTTTTCAAGACTTTAGTGCTCAAGGGCGACAAGACCGGTTATTTCGTCTGTGTCATCCCTGGTGCCGAAGAAGTCGATTTGAAGAAAACCGCCAAGGTGACGTGCAACAAAAGCTGCGACCTTATTCCCATGAAAGAATTGCTTCCGTTGACGGGTTATGTGCGTGGCGGCTGTTCGCCTATCGGCATGAAAAAGCCTTTTCCGACTTTCATCCACGATACCTGTCGGCAATTCGGCTACATCTACGTCAGTGCTGGCGTCCGCGGACTTCAGTTCAAACTCAGTCCCGACGATTTGATCAAAGCGGCGGGAATGACAGTGGCCGACTTGTGCTGATTTGCCATTTGTAGTCCGACTGATTGGGACGCATTATCATTTTGCTTTTTGTTGCCTTTTGATGGCGAATTGTCCGTCCATGATGATAAGCGGCGTGGCGAATTTGATTATCTTTGCGAATCAATAAGAATGAATCATGTTAGTCAAGGAAAATGTTATTGAAGTATTGAGGGAAGTCATCTATTTCCCAAAAAGTGACAATATTGTCAATCTGAAAATGGTTGACAACCTGCATGTTAAGGATTATAGCGTCAGTTTTGACCTTATCGTTGAGCATAAGGACGATCCTAAGAACGACATCATGGTGAATGCTGCAAAGCGTTCCTTGAAGGATGTTTTTGGTGAAGAAGTCAATGTTGACATCAGAATTGTGGAGGAGAAGACGGCATTGTCGAAGGTGAGCCACATCATTGCTGTTGCATCCGGCAAAGGCGGCGTCGGCAAATCGACGGTTGCCGCCAATCTCGCCGTAGCATTGGCACGAGCCAACCAGCGTGTCGGCCTCATCGATGCCGACATCTACGGTCCTTCCGTTCCCATGATGTTTGGCACTGGAGATGAAAAACCAGCCTGCTTCGAGCGCGATGGCAAGAACTTCATGGTGCCTATCGAGAAATACGGCATCAAGCTGATGTCCATAGGATTTTTTGTCGATGCTGACCGTCCTTTGATTTGGCGTGGACCTATGGCTTCCAGCGCCTTGAACCAGCTGATGAACGAGGCTTTGTGGGGCGAACTTGATTTCCTTGTGGTTGACATGCCTCCTGGAACGGGTGACATTCAGCTTACCTTGGCGCAGTCTTATCATGTGAATGGTGCTGTAATTGTCACCACGCCGCAGCAAGTGGCTTTTGCAGACGTGCGCCGCGCCGCCATGATGTTCACCGACCAGGCTTTGCAGATTCCGCTTTACGGACTCATCGAAAACATGGCTTATTTCGCTCCTTCTGACATGCCTGAGAAGAAATATTACATCTTCGGTAAGGAAACCGGCAAGAAGTTCGCCGACGAGCTGCATATTCCTCTGTTGGGACAGATTCCAATCGTGGAGGAGATTGCCGAGAGCGGCGACAACGGAACGCCATTGGCTTTGGACTCCAAGTCACCTATCGCCAAGGCTTTCGATAGCATTGCGACAACGATAATTGAACAAGGATAAATACCTCTGGTCATGGAAGACAAGGAAGTCATCTTGCGAAAAGTCAAGAACGTTCTCGAACAGATACGCCCATACCTCCAGCAGGATGGTGGCGATGTGAACTTTGTGGAGATTACCGACGACATGGTTGTGATGGTCGAATTGACAGGCGCCTGCGGCAACTGCCCTTACAGTCGCCAGACTCTGAAAAACGGCATCGAAACGGTGATGAAAAAAGCCATCCCCGAAATTAAGGCCGTGGAGTCTGTTGCATCCTGACAGTTTCTGGGAGAAGGAAATCTTCGCAGTTTCGTCAGAATGCGGATTGTAAGGCGCTGACTATGTTAAGATGCCATTGTTAGTTGTCGGATGAAGGCCGTTTCGCTGCTTTTTTATGGTGTTATATGTGTTTATCTTGCATTTGGTGTTTTATTTTGCATCCACAAGGCTGATTTGGAATAAAATGTGATAATATTGCAACAAATATTCATCCAATGAAAAACATTTTGGTTTTGGTTGTCATGGTCTTGACTTGCAATGTGGTGGCGGCACAGAGCATCCAGTCAAGCAATTATTCCACAATCGGTTACATCAAGGCTGATGGGACGATACAGAACAGCAATTATTCCACTGTCGGGCACATCAAGGAAGATGGGACGATACAGAATAGCAACTATTCTACCATCGGTCATATCCGCTCGGACGGGACAATCCAAAACAGCAACTATTCCACCATTGGTCATGTGAAAAGCGATGGTACAGTGCAAGACGCCAACTATTCTACCATTGGCCATATCAAAGAAGACGGGACGATTCAGAACAGCAACTATTCCACCATCGGGCATGCCGAAGGAATAAGAAAGGAGTGGGCGGCAGTCCAGTTCTTCTTCTTTCATTTCAATTGAGTGAACGATATGTGCTGAATCGAGAATGACAGCAATAGTGGAAGGTTTTGGTGATAGAGCAAAACGAAATTTTGATTTTAAACCTTATAATACACATAATATGAAGAAGTTATTGTTAGTAATTGCATTTGCAGGACTATTCCTTACTTCCTGCAATAACACTACGAAGAATGGCAATGAAGGAGCGATGAATGAAACGGGTGATGTGTCATACACCGTGTTGAACAATTATTTTGTGAACAACACCTTCACGGAACTGGACAACCCGAAAATCGAGACTCAGGCAAAATTTGATGAGGTTTTCGGCATGGCAACCACCATGGGACCAGACGGCACGCCGACACCCGTTGATTTTTCAAAACAGAATGTCATTGCCATCGTTGCCCCTGAGACTGACATGGAGACCACGATTACCCCTTTGAGTTTGAAAAGGGAGGATGGAAATCTGAAACTGACGTTTAGGAAAACCCAAGGCCAGCAGCAATCTTTTACAACAAGGCCTTTCATAGCAATCGCTATCGACAAGTCTGAAAAGGGAGATGTCGTTTTGGAGAAAGTCGAATAGTTTGGTCTTCCTGAGCAAGCAGTTATAACCATCGCCTGATGCTGAGAAACTAATTGGACAAGGCAATGGCGTGGGTTTGAAATTTGGAAAGCATCTTTGCTGAGGTAGATGTATGTCTTTATCGATTCATTCGTGATCTTCCGCAATCTGATTCGACGAATTCAACTAATCTGATACACTACATAATGACTAGTTATCAAATCACATTATTCAATGGTCATCTCCTTATTAAAGATGGTGACAACATTATCCTGATTGACACAGGATCGCCTTCTACGATTCATACTTCAAGCCATTTGACATTTTGTTCCAAGGAATATAATTGCTTAAATCAGGCGGGGTTGACCGTTTCACAGATCTCGGGACTACTCGGGACATCGATAACAACTTTACTCGGTATGGATATTTTATCGGACTATTCAATTCTTTTTGACTATAAAAATGGAGTTGTTGGGTTTGATAAAGGAATAATCGGCTTGGATGGAAACCAAACTGAGGTGTCAAACTTGATGGGCGTACCGACTGTCGAAATGTCTATAAACAATCAGAATCTGAGTTTTTTCCTAGACACAGGCGCAAAACTTTCATATCTATCGGGAAGCATAACAAGCAATTATGCAGCTATTGGAAAGGAACAAGACTTCTATCCAGGTATCGGCAATTTTACAACAGATTGTTATGCAATTGAAACAACTATGGGTGAGTACAATTTTACTGTGAAGTACGGCAACTTGCCAGCATTGTTGGGAATGACATTGAAGTTAAGCGGAATAAGCGGTATTATCGGTTTTGACTTTTTCAATTGCTTTAAAGTGATGCTTGATTTTAAAAACAGCACATTAAAATATACAAAATAGGCAATAACAGACGGTCGTCGTTGTCTCTTTCAGTGACGCTGTCCGTTCGTGTTTTTGTTACAGATAACGCCTGATTTCATGCTTTCAAGCCATGTTACGGCATCCTTTTGTTGATGCCGATGTGTAAAAATATCCTTTTGGGGAAAATTCATGTTCTCGATATTATTTGTAACTTTGACGCATCTATGTAATTAAGTCACATTAAACTAACACATTTCTAAATGAAGCACAAATTACTATCAATCAGCATTCTGGCAATATTTTCGCTTTTTGCAATCCGGAGTTTTGCACAGACGACCTACACAAAAATCACTTCCGACACGGAACTTGAGGTGGGTGCCAAATACATCCTCGTCGGTTTCGACGATAGTGGCAACGCCTATGCCATGGGCTATCAGAAATCGAACAACCGCTTTGCTTTGGCGGTGTCCGAGTCCAATGGCGTCATCTCTGTCACCACTGCTACATCAGCCACAAGCGAGACGGAGCCTTTCGAGTTTGAACTCGGCGGCGCAGCAGGTGCTTGGACGATTCACGATGCCCTGACCGATGGTTATCTTTATGCCGTTGGCGGAGGCAACTACCTCAGGACCCAGACCACGAACAATGTCAATGGCGAATGGACAATCACCGTCGGAGAAGATGGCGCTGCCGTGCCGGTATCCAATGCCGCTGTGGAGCAGAACATCATGCGTTTCAACCTGAACGCATCCAACGGCACGCCGCTGTTCAGCTGCTACAAGAGTTCGTCGACCATCATCGCTCCAGTTTATTTCTTCAAGGCTGGCGGTGCTCCCGTCATCGATCCGGAACCAAGCAACTATCCCACCAACTTCAGCGCTGCAGTCAATATGCTCGATGCCAAACTGACTTGGACTGACGCCACTGGCACGCAACTTCCTGCACGTTATCTCGTCATTGGTTCGACAGGCAACATCGAAGTTCCTGTTGACGGCACTCCAGTAGCGAACGGCGCTCTTGCCGCTAACGTGACTTACGGCACGCAGGCCGTGACTTTCAGCGGTCTCGAACCCAATACCACCTATCACTTCGCCATTTTCCCGTACACCAACAGCGGCGCCAATATCGACTACAAGACGGACGGTTCTTATCCTACCGCCACAGTCACTACAGCCGATGTCTTTGTCCTCCTGAACGAGAATTTCGATGAGGGACTCGGCGTGTTCACCGCTTTCGACGTCTATGGCGATCAGGGTTGGTCACAGAACTCCTATAATGGCAAGACATACGCTTCCATGAACGGCTATGCAAACTCGATGGCTAACGCCAACGAGGATTGGCTCATCAGTCCCGCTCTGGCCGGCACCTATGCCAACATCAACCTGCAATTCAGCAGTGCCATGAAGTTTGACGGCAACCCGCTCCGACTCATGATATCCACCGATTATGACGGCATCAGCGAGCCGAGCGAATTCACTTGGCAGGACATCACCGACATGTTCGACTGGTCAACAGGAAACTACGAGTGGGTGGAATCGGGCGTCGGCAATATCGAAAGCTATGCTGGCACGGTATTCCATCTGGCATTCGTTTACACTTCCACTACTGAAGCTGCTTCGGCATGGGAAATCGATTTCGTGAAAGCCATTGCCGACACCCCGCTTAGTGTTGAAAACACTGAATGTCAGTCTGTTAATGTCTTCCCGAATCCATCAAGCAATACGATTTCGTTTAACCTGACTCAGGATGCTCAAGTGGCGATATACGACATGAACGGCAGAATGGTTATGGAAAACAGCATGAAAGCGGGTTTGAACAGAATGGACATCGCGAATATTGACAACGGTGTCTATTGCATCACATTCCGTTATGCTGACGGCACAAGCCATGTTGCAAGAATTGTAAGATTCTGATACACGGTGTCGTATAAGATTTGAATGTAGTTTTCATTTATAAGGTTTTAAATTGATTTGTCACGGAGTCTTGTGTTATTCTGGGCTCCGTGACTTTTTCAGTTCCTATCGTGCTGGGTTGCCGAAAAGTTGTATCTTCGCTTTATCAAACAAAGTAAATGCGAGAGTTGACATTCATATTGGCGTTTTGCGTCATCGCCATGACGGGTTTCTGCCAGAAAGCCGAGCCTTGCCGTTACGAGGCGGAGCGGTGGTCGAAGGAACAGAAATGCCACTTCGTGTCGCTTCAGGAGCAAGGTGTGTTGCTTGCCATGGAGACGCAGCATGTCGACGATTCCGGAAATGTCATCTGGGATTTTGTCAGACTCGACACCTTGCTGAACGAGAAACGCAACGACCATTTCCCACTTCCTAAGTCCATGTCGTTCATCGATGCCAATAGCGATGCGCAACACGCCGTATTCATATTCAGCGACGAGAAGGCAAGGAAAACGGATTCCGTTGCGCTGAACATGGTTGTCTTCGACCGCAACACGTTTACTTTCAAATCCATATCCGACATGTTGCCAGTGCAGTCCACGCCGCTTTCAGTATCCGTACTCGATGGAAATGCGATGGTCGCGGTGAACAACAAGGCCGGCAATGGCGAACTCGTTTTCTACGACCTGACGACAGGACATAAATCTGTTCCAACGCCTGCTGCGGATAAAAGTTATGTGATATTCCAATCTGTCGCCATACCCAACGAGCACGTCTTCGTTGTCGCCGTGAAGGAATTTGAAGACAAGCGTTTTGTTTCCACGTCGTTTTTGCAGTATTCGGCCTCGGGAGCCTTGATGCGGAGTTGCCGTTACGATAATGGAGAAAACGCCGTTTTGGGACGCATGTGCTTCGATTTCGACAAGTCGCACAATCTTGTCGTTTATGCCACTTTGGAACGTGTAGGAACGAAGAAAGTAAGTCTTAAAGGCGTGACTGACAATTTTGACAACATTTCAGTCGGCGTCATCTGGATTGGTTTTCATGGTACGCAGCCACAGACCAAGGCATATCTGTTCAAGAACATGCCCAACATAGAAAAGGCGTTGACGCCATCCGACCGAGTCAGTGTGCGGGCCGAACGTATCAAATTGAACAAGAAGAAGTCGGAGAAGAAAAGCGAAATTGCCTTCCAGTTTCTCACACCTCATCTGCTGAAATATGACGGGTTGTCGGTTTTCTCTGCCGAAGCCTTTGTGCCTAAGTATCATACTGAAACACGCATGGACTATGGCTTCTATGGCATGTATCCCTATTCCTATACCATTTTTGACGGATACGATTTCATCAGCGATATTCTGTTGGCTTTCGACGATGAAGGGAATCTCAAGTGGCAGACTTCGTCGAATTTCGATAACGATCTGACCTTCAATCTTATGGAACACGCTTCCGAGAGCGTATGTTTCGATGAACTGGTGGTGTCGTCGCCCCGGCAGAATGTGGTGCGTTACGAGATTTTCAACGCTAATGGCCAAATGATTTTCGACCAGCAGCAGGAGCGGCTCGACTTCCTGTATGGCGCCGATTTTCTCGATGACGAGGATTATTCAGCCATCACGACATGGTACGGCAACCGCTTTTTGGTGTATGGCTCGCAGAGCCTTCAGAACAGCGTTCAGCCCAAGCCGCGGCGCGATGTGTATTTCTTTCAGAAAGTCCAAATGAATTAGTGATGCTGTCAAGCCATATCAGATATCTCAGACGTCGCAAAAGTGTTTTCCGGATACATTCCCCTTTTGTGTATGATTTGGCCGTCAACGTGCTCGACGACAAGCGTCAGAACACCGATTACGACCTTATCGTCCGTCTCTCGCGTCTGCTCGATGGCAAGCAGCATGGGATGCGTTTCAGGCGTGAACAGAGCCGCATACTGTATCGTCTCATGAATCATTTCAAGCCCGGTTCGGTCATCACCTTCGGCAACATTTCCGCGCTCAACGCTTCGGCTTTGGCTTTGGGCAATCTGCGCGCCAAAGTGTATTTGCAACGTGCTGCCGATTTCATCGAAACCATGAACTCGGTCGGCGTGGTCAATGTGGAGCAACTTCCGCAGTCGGCATTCCATTCCGACAACATGAAAAGGATAGAGGCAAACTGTGTTTTTTTCGCCAAGGACGCCTTCTCCGAATCGCATTGGAATTCATTGTCCGACTGTATGTTGCACAAATACTCTAATTCGTTTTTCATCTTCGAGGGCATACATGAGTCGGAAGATATAGAAGACGCTTGGGAGAAATTCATTCAGGATGAGGAGGTTACCGTGTCGGTTGATCTGTATCGCTTAGGACTGGTATTTTTCAGAATCGGCACTGAAAAACAGGATTTTGTGTTGAAATGCTGATTCTTTCATAATTTTGCGTGACCGAAACCTTGAATCTTGTTCAGGGTGATTGACAAATCTGATGCACTTTAAATTGCACGAAACATGGCAAACAAGACTTACACAAGGACAGGAGATGACGGGACGACCTCGCTGATAGGCGGGAAAAGAGTCCCTAAATATGACGACAGGGTTGTGGCTTACGGCACTGTGGATGAACTTGGCGCCTTTCTGGGCGTGCTTTCCGACCTTCCTGGCATCCCCGAAGAACTCAAAACCGATTTCGGCATCATACAGGACAAATTGTTCATCCTCGAATCTCATTTTGCGGCAGATTGCGAGTCGGAGAGCATCAAAGCGTTGCCATCGTTGTCGGATGCCGATGTCGCTTTCCTTGAAGGGAAGATAGACGCGATGAATGCGGTGCTGCCCGCCTTGAGGGCTTTCGTCGTTCCTGGAGGCAACATCAAGTCGTCTGTGTCGCACGTCTGCCGTACCGTCTGCCGTCGCGCCGAACGTCAGGCTTGTCTTTTGGCTGCAAAGCAGCCCGTGGATTGCACCGACATGAAATATTTGAATCGTCTGTCGGACTATTTCTTCGTCATGGCACGTTATTTGGATAAGATTTCGAATGTTTCCGAAAGTCACTGGGAATCAAATAAATAAATTTATTAATATTCTTGAAAAATATTACTTGACAAATTGATAAAATATATTACTTTTGCACCCTTGATTTTTAAACCGAATACACCATGTATTGGACACTTGAATTAGCTTCAAAATTGGAGGATGCTCCTTGGCCTGCCACAAGAGACGAGCTGCTTGATTGGGCCATCCGTACCGGAGCGCCTCAGGAAGTCATCGAAAATCTTCAAGAGATTGAAGACGAAGGTGATGTTTATGAACGCATAGAAGATTTGTGGCCAGATTATCCCACCAAGGATGATTTCTTCTTCCACGAAGACGAATATTAAAAGCGAAAATCGGCTTTTCGATTTTTATAATTAATTGCAAATTAGTTCAGAAAAGGGATTCGAAAGAGTCCCTTTTTTCGTTGTCACATGGTTTCTAATGAGGAAATTCTTGCTTGTCTTGATGCCCTTGTCGATGTGGAAGCGGTCGTCGCCAAGCATCGTTAGCGGATCAGTTGCCCTTGGAAGGGTTCATTCCTACGGAATGTCTATTTCTATTGGTTTTGTTCGTTTTACCGCCCGATTTTCCCTACGGGAAATCAATTTGTGCTGCAAACGATGCCGGTATCGCTGGCAAATGCCGTAGGCATTAACTGTCGGAAAAAAACGGCAAAGAATGTTAGAATCAGAAATGCCGTAGGCATTCACTGTTGGTAAAGAGCGACCAAAAGAGTTAGAATCATGAATGCCATAGGCATGGACCATCGGTATAAAAATGACCAAGAAAATCAGAATCTGGAATGCCGTAGGCATTAACCAAAGGCAAGAGAGGATAAAGATCATCGTGCAGGTCCATTTCTACGGAATGTCTATTCCTTAGTGGTTTTGTTCGTTTTACCGCCCGATTTTCCCTACGGGAAATCAATTTGTGCTGC
>CAYQND010000008.1:101270-121965 GCA_964418895.1 uncultured Lentimicrobiaceae bacterium
GACCATCGGTATAAAAATGACCAAGAAAATCAGAATCTGGAATGCCGTAGGCATTGACCAAAGGCAAGAATGGGATTATAATGACACACCAGAAGTTTGTTTCTTTTTCACTTTTTACCAAAATACTTCCTATCTTTGTCCCAAACAATCCGCTATGAGATTCATCTGCTATTTTCATCATTGATCGGTAAGGACTATGCCTTTCACTCTAAGCATGCTGTGTGAATTACTTGGTGAGGATTCTAGATGCGGAAGAAATTGTGTTTGATGAAAAGAACAGACGAAAAAAAACATTGAACATTTTGTTCCTGAATTTCAGAATAGTTTTTGAGGTAATATAAGAGATGTAAAGGCAATTAGCGATAATAACAGAAAATAGTAATAATATATACTGATAATATGAGTATCATTGATAGAATCCAACAGGAAATCCAACAAGATTTCTACAAAAATAATTTTCCCAACGATGGACAAAGGTTCATAGCTTGGTATCTAAGGAACATTTATCACCTTGATCAATTGCAGACAAGAGATGCCATAACAGATGGTGCAAATGACAAACAAATCGATGCTGTCTATATTGATGATGACAATGCCAAAATCCATCTAATACAAGGGAAGTTTTACACTAAAGATTCTATCAACGCTGTCCCTATCAGAGAGGTGATTTCATCTTGGACAAAGATGAAAAACATCGAGACGATGCAGAAAGATGCCAATGATAGGCTAACGAAGAAACTCTCTGAGGTTGCTAATGCCCTTGAGGATGAAGATGTAGTGTGTTTTGAATTGGTCGTTACTAGCCATTTCACGGATGATGCCCTTAAAGATATTGATGCCTTCCAAAAGACACTTTCTGATGATGATTCCTTTGATGCTGAGTTTGAGGCTGTAGATATCGATCTTCTTGAAGATTATTATCAGAAGTCTATGGAAACCGTCAATTCTTTGATTAATGATACAGTCCATCTGGAAAAAGGGAAGTATCTCATTACAGAGATTGCGCACACCAAAGTGATTATGGCTGCTCTTCCCTTAAAGGAATGTATTAAAATCAAGGGAATAAAGGATGGTAGTCTGTTTCAAAAGAACGTGCGCCAAAGCCTTGGAATATCCAATACAGTGAACAAAAAGATTAAAAAGACCATTTTGGGAGAGGATAAATGTCCTGAGTTTTTCTTTTACCATAATGGAATTACAGCCATTTGCAACAAGATTATCGAGCATGATGATGATACGATTGAGCTGAAAGGACTTAGTGTGGTTAATGGATGTCAATCACTCAACACCATTCTGAGTTGCAGCGAAACCGTGAAAAAAAGGGACGATGTATATGTCTTGTTCCGCTTCTATGAAATTCCGCAAAGAGATAGGGCTGATAATATTAGTATCAATACGAATACCCAAAGTGCTGTCAAGGCGAGAGACCTTAGAAGTAATGATAAGAGGGTGCTTAGGCTCAAGAAAGCCTATGAACAGGAATTTACTAATGGTTTCTTTGCCACAAAGAGGGGTGAAGTGACACCTGCCGACAAAGATGTAAAATACACAATAGACCTCTCCAATTTAGGAAAATATCTGATTGCTTGGTATTCGCAGAGACCAAACCTTTCCTATGGCGAGACTAAAATTTTTGATGTCTATTTCAATACGCTGTTCAAGAACGATTATTTACCAAAAGATATTTACGCACTTAACTATTGGATGAGCAAGATAATGGAGGTTTGGACTGAAGCTAACCTTCTTTCAATAGACGAAACTCTTTTGACAATGAAGGCGTATGCTCCATATCACTTCTTGTTTGCGATTTCTGCTATCTTCGCAAAATTCAATGGGAGAAATGAAGTCCCATCGCCTAATGAATGTCTAATAAATGCAGAGAAAAATAATTTAGTAAGCCAAGTTGTAAGGATTGCCGCAAACTGTATGAATCAAGCTATTACGACGGAAAGAGAGAATTATGAGAGAAACAACAAGTCTTTCATCCCTCAGAATTGGGTAAAGAGCAAATCCTCAATCGGTGCCATTCAGTCTGCAATAACGAATTATGTGAGTTTTCTCCCTTCAATGGCTCCTGATATGAATAAGAAACTATCTGACGCAATGAAGATGGATTCAAATTCCTTTTCATATAGATTGGCTGCTGACTAATGAATATAGGAGATTGTTTGAGAGAGACAAAGGTCTTTTTTGAGCAGTACGAACGGAATTTTCTGACAGTTCATAATCTTTTCAATTACTCTTAGACAGAAGGTGCTATTATGGGGACAAATAAAACAAATAATGTAGCGTTTCGGTTTTGCCTGTCGTCATCTTTCCTTTGCTCGTGATAAAGATGTCCTATCATTTTTGGGATAGTATTTGAGGAAAGTGTTGGACTTCCCAGCGTTTGTTTCTGTCAAGTCACCGTTGAATATTGGCAATCTATCATGGTCGTCTAATGCACTGTTTCACTTCACAAATTGTCATTCTGTTTTTGACGAATGACTTTTCTTGAACAAAAAAAGACGGATGGCCTCGTGAGGTCATCCGTCTTTGCAAATTGATAATTAGGTTATTAATGTGCCACCATCATTTTCTGCATGGAATGGTGTCCATCGGTTTGACATACGTCAATGAGGTAGATGCCATCTGACAGATTGCCCGTGCTGACATCACAGTTGCTGCCGCTTGTCGTAATGCGACTTACCATCTGGCCTAATGCGTTGTAGATTACGATGTTGCTGATGTTTTCGGCACTAATCGTCACCTTGTCATTGGCGGGATTCGGATAGATTTTGCATGAAGATGTCGAGGCTTCCGGCGTGCCAAATGCGGCAATCATCTCTTTGGCCACCCTGACCGATGTCATGTTGCCATAGACGGCGCACACTTCAACAATCACGTAGTTTTCGTGCGGGTCGAAGGTGTAGTGTGTATCGCTGATGCCTTCGGCGACGAGGTTGCCATTGAAATAGACGTTGTAGCCGTCAGGGGCGACTTGTGGAGCGTCCCATGTGGCGGTGAGGCTGCTGCCGTTTTGGTTCAGACTGAGGTTCTCGACAGGATAGGGATGTTGAGCATATTCGTACAGAAATCTGCTGTTGTAGATGAAATGGCTGGAACAATCCTGAAGCCATACCGATACTTCGAGGTCGTTCATGTCTTCCACGTTTGTCGATGACATGTCGCAGGTGTACTGCAGTCTCTGGTAACTTCCAGGCGCAATGCTGATGGTGTTGCCTTGAGCGTTTTCGAGCATCTTCATCATGATGTGATGGAACTCGGTTTCGCCATTGCTTCCGACATTGCCTGTCGTCGTCTTTTCGTTGACCGAGATGAAGGCCGTCACGTCGTTAAGCTGGGCATAAGCCATGATGTCGGCGATGACGGTGATCTGGTTGCCGTTGACAGTGAATGAGCCTCTGATGTCGGCAATTGAGCTTTTTGCATACTGCAGGTCAAAGGCTTCCTGAGTCACTTCGGCATCTTGCACCACGCCGTCCAGGACGAGGTAAGGAACCCAAGGGACGTCGTAAAAAGTACTGCGCGTGCCGCCTTCCAGAGTAAAGTACGGATCGCCGGTACCTGGCCAGCTCATTGGGTATTTAGTGTAGGTGTACTCGCCCGGATTGTTCGTTTCCAGCGTGTGCATCAGGACGTTGACGTTGACGCATGGCGAGCAGGTGGAGCTTGAGAAGTGCTCGATCATCGGAATGCGCTGCACCGAGCCTAAGGTGGCCGAGATGTCTTTCGTCAGCGTGTTGTTGCTGGCATCATCGTCAGCATTGCCGTTGACTTTTATGATGTTGATTGTCAACGGATAAAGTCCGGACAAAAGGATCGTGGGCGTCTCGAAAGTCAAGGCGGCTGACGCCAATGGGGCCAGATCCGTAGTGAAGTCTTGAGTCACCATGTCGTGGCCTTCAAACTGATAGCTGACTTGAAGGGAAGTGATGTTGACCATGCTTTTGTTGAGTACCGTGAAGGCGGCATCAACTCCTCCAATGGTCACATATTCGTTCACGTCGATGGAGACAAGCTCGGCATCGTTGTTTTCCAGATTGTAGACCGTGATGTCATCGAAATACCAGTAGTCGATGTTCAGCGAAAAACCGGAATAGAAGATGCAAAACTGCACATTGGCGTGGCCGATGTCAGGTGTTTCGATGAGCTGACGGATGTCGTAACGGCCGTCGGCGTTGTAGGTTTCCGACCAGCCCACATTCCATGTCGCACCAGCGTCTGAAGTGGTGGCGATGCCAATGGTGTGGCTGCCTGAGTAGTCGTCGAAATAATGCTTGAAGGAAACCACCACCTTGTCTTTTCCGGTAAGGTCAACTGCTGGCGAAACCAGACGGCTGATGCCGTTGAAAGTGGGGTTATGCTGAAGCATGATTTCATTGTTGTCGCCTCCTGCGTAACTCGACTCGCTGATGTCCCAGTTGGTCGTGCCTAATTCCATGATGCTCCATCCCGAAGGCATACTGCTCCCGTTGAAGGATTCCGATAGGATTAGACCTTTTTCCTGAGCAAACAGCGACGCCGTCAGAAGAAGCGAGAAGACTATTGATAAGGCTTTTTTCATGATACTTTTCATTTGACGATGCTGACTTGTTTCACGCTACGTCCTGAGTTGGTCTCGATGCTGACCATATAGATTCCTGATTGATAATCAGCAACGTTCAGGGTGACGAAATTGTCCGTGACTTCCTGATTATAAACCATTTGTCCTATCGTGTTGTAAACGCTGATGCGTGTCATGCCTTCAGCGCTGACATTCAGCACGTTTGCTGCTGGGTTTGGATACACTTGCATGGCACCGCCCAATTCAATTACATTTGAAGCTTGATCGGAGATGAGTCCACGAATCATCCATGTGAAAGGAGGCATGCCGACGGTTGATGCGTCGTCCCATTGTCTGCCGTCCGTAGAGATCCAGCGGCTGTTCGCGTCACCGGTGTCGTCGCAGGCGGCTATGGTATATTCGCCGTCCGAGTTGTTGAAGGTGATCCAAAGGTTTTTGGTGATGTCGATGGCGACAGGTGTGGTCAGTTCGAATTCGGCCCAGTCATTGGTGCCAGTCATCGAGTACTGTTGTGTGTAAACAAGGTCTGCCGGTCCTGTGGTGCTGTTGTCCTGGTACACCATAAGGAAGCCGTTGTAGGCGGTGTGATCCCACATCTTTATTTTAGTGAGGCTGTAACCGTCGTAGCTGGCAAGTTGTGTTGGCGTGAACATGTTGGCCCAGTAGATGGGTTCGCCGCTCATTAAGCCGATAGAGGTGTAGAACGTTCCGTTGTCATACATCAGCCAGGCTTCGTTTCTGTCCTGTGCATTCACTTTTAATGAAACGACAAGCAGCATGGCTACTAAAATAGTAAATAATTTTTTCATAACTGTTTAATTTTAATTGGTTTAGATATTAGTGATTAATTAGTGTTCTCCGTTGTTCTGTTCATTAAGGTGTTCGACAAGTTTCTCCAGAACCTTGTTGCTGGATTCGATTTTTTCCAGCAGAAGTTCATCGTCGCTTTTTTCCGACCCTTCCTGTTTTGATTTTTCCATGTCGATTTACATTTATTGATGCAAATTTATTATCGGAATTTATTTTTGTCAAGTGTTTTCGGCTATACAAAACATTCACATTTTGAAAATAATACATTCACAAAATGTTCAAACAAGGGGAATTGAAATCTTTATATTAAAGATATTCAATAATTTAAGAAGATAATGATGATTACAAACAGGTTTCTATGGCTAAATGTTGGCGATGAAGGTCGCCAGATTCGATGCGTCGCCGCTTTCGAATCCCATCTTGCGGCGCAGGCGGTATCGGGCGATGACTATGGAACGTTCGCTCTGTCCTGTCAAGGCGCAGATGTCTTTTGTGCTCATGTTGAGTTTCAGATAGGCGCAGAGACGTATCTCGTTGGCCGTAAGGTTGGGATAACTTTCCAGTAGTTTGTCGTAGAACTCGGAATGGACCTGTTTGAAACGGGTTACGAATTCTTCCTTTGAATCGTTGTCGATGGTTTTCTCTATGTCCTTAATGATGCCGGAGATGGTGTCCTTGGTCTCGGTTTTCACCGCATTCTCCCTGACATTGGCGAGCTTCTTCACCAGTTCGGCGTAGATCTCGTTCTTTTTCATCATTGTGATGACGTTTGATGCCAGTTCTCGGTTGCGCGTCTCCAGTTCTGCCGCCAAGGCTTTTTCGCCGAGTTGTTTGTTGCGCAAGAGGATCTTTTTCCTGTTCAGCAGCAGTATCACGACAATGATGATGCCGATGAGCAAGCCCACGATGGCAATCATCACGGTTTTCTCTTTGGCTTGCTTCAGTCGCGCTATCTCGCGTTGACTTGCGTATTCGCTTTCTATGGTCTTAATCTTGTACTGCATCAGCTGCTGGTTGGTCTGGTCGATATTCTTCCTGCTCTGTATGCTGTCCTGAAGCGCTTCCTTCTCATACATCAGCGCCAATGCTTCCTTGTAACGCCCCGTCTCCTTCATGATGTTTATCCTGATATCGCAGGCATCAATTCGGCTGTAGTTGTCTTGTACAGAATCCGTTACATCCAGATATTGTATGGCTTCACTGTACCGGTTGGTGTTGTAGCAGATTTTGGCAAGGTTAACCATCATTTGTGCGTAATAGCTTGAATAACTGTCTTTTTTGTCGCCGATGATGTCGAGTGCTTTCTTGAAATATCCTTCTGCCTTGCTGTAGTCTTTATTGAGGAGGCAGATGTCACCTTTTCTTTGGATGCACATCATCTCTTCCTTTTCATTTGAGATGTATTTGGGTGCTTCTTCCATACACGCCCATGCTGAATCGGTTTCGTTCAGCTTCATGTAGCCGAAGGCCATGTTGTAGTATGTCGTGAAAGCCAAGTCTTTCTTCATCTGATGGCGTTTCAGATTGTCCTTGTTGATGCGTATGGCTTCTTCGTATTGACCAAGATAAGTGTAAAGGATGGCCATGTTGTGCATTACGGTCATGTCAATCCTCTCGTCGCCAATCTTTTTGTTGATTTCTATTGCTTTCTGAAGATGTTCCTGCGCTTCCGACAAAAGGTCACAGTCCAGATAACAGGCGCTGTAGGCTACTTCGATCTTTACCTTTAGTGCCAATGACAGCGAGTCTGTCAACGGGCTGACCAATTCGCTTGCGTTGTTCAGTCTGTAGATGGATTCCGTCACCAAGGTCTTTCCATAGCAGTATTTTCCATAAAGAAACTCCAGATAGGCTTTTTCGTAGTTGGTTCCGTTTTTGCTGTAAAGCCTCTCCAAATCAACCAGAAATGGGTACGATTCGTCATATTTCTCTTGGTCGAGCAAAGATGAAGCCGTGGCCTGAATGGCTTTCGGGTCGTCTTTAGCCTCCGCAAAGGCTGGCCATGCCATCAGGGTCAGAAAAAAGAGTGCCTTATATAAAAAGGTGTTTCTCATAATAGCGATTCTGCTGACAAAGGTATTGAAAAATGCGAATTGTCAGTATCGCTCAAAGAAATCTGAAAATCGTTGGTGTAATGCGGCTCAAGCATCAGGGGAATCCTGGTCGGCGGATTCTTGTGGCTCTTGGGCGAAGAGGGTGAAGTTGACCTTGCCGTAGTGGCGTTGTTCCACGAAGTGTGGGTGTTCGCTGAAATTGATGCGTTTGCTGTGCTCAAGCACGAAAAGACCGTCTTCGTTCAGAATGTTATTGTCGAAGATGAGTTTCACGAGTTCGTCGTATTGCTTGCAGTCGTAAGGCGGATCGGCAAAAATCAGGTCGTACTTCATGTGAAGCTTGGCGATGAAACGAAAGACATCGGCGCGGATGACGGTGAGTTCGGGCATGTCGAGTTTCGCGGCAGTCTCATGGATGAACCTCACACATCCCGCATCCTGATCTACGGAAGTCACTTTCGGGCAGCCGCGCGACACCAGTTCGTACGAGATGTTGCCCGTCCCGGCAAAGAGATCCAGGGCCGTTGTCTCTTCCAGATCGAAATGATTGTCGAGAATGTTGAACAGGCTTTCTTTCGCCATGTCGGTCGTGGGACGCACAGGCAGGTTGTTCGGCGCATTAATTTGCCGCCGCTGGTATCTTCCTCTTATGATTCGCATTGGAATGACCTGTAAGGAATGTAATAATATTGGAACGGTGTATCTCTCAGCGCTTTGCAGATCTGAATGGTCTGGTCGCATTGCACGAATGCGATGTCTTTCACATAACGGCTGCAAAGGCTGGCAATCTCTGATTGTGGCAGAATCATTCCTGAGAAGTGCAGCGTAATATCGGCGCCTGAGAGCTTCTGTTGGTTCATAGCGAACAGCAGGAAATAGGCGAAGTCTTCCTTGGTGTTGAATAGGAAGTTGTTGAAAAAGCACAGGCTGCCTTTATTGACGATGGCCATGTCGTAGCAATGGTTTCTCACGTCGATGAAGATCTCCGCAAGGTCTTTGTCCGCTTCTTTCAGACAGTCGTTGATAAAGACGGTGCTCTGGTGCATCACTGTCGCCGATTCCCAGTTGTTCATCAGGTCATTCATCCATATTTCCGCTACTTGATAGACGTTTTTGCAGGATGCCTCTTTGATGTAGTCGGCTTTCATTGTAGCGCCGGCCAATAACTGATGGTTGAATCCGAGGTAGGTCTCCGCTTTTTCATCGCTGTACAGTTCTTCGGGGACCAGTGTGTTATTCCGGTCTTCGATCAGGCAGCGCACAGAACGGAACGCCGCATTTTTCAAGCCTTTCTGAATGAGAGTGTCATTCAATGCCGTGAACAGCTCTTCATGATTCATGTTTCTTTCGAAACGATAGACCATGAAAGCGATGATCCGGTTTTTGTCGGCTTCGCGAAACGTGAATGAAAAACCATCCAACGCGAGTTGGATGGTTAAATCATACTTTTGTGTTTCACGGACATCAAAGACCTCGTCGATACTATCAATATAAGGAGCCGATGATGCCATTCAGACTGTCATTAGAGTTTTTCCCAGTTGCCGTCTGTGGAGGCTTCTTCAAGAGAACCCACTTTCATACCGGCATATTTGTCAATCTGTTCCTGTTCGGCTTTGGCGTTGCGCACGCGTTGATCTTCAAGGCCGTTCAGATAGATCTCGTAAGGAGCTTTGGCTTCGAAAACGGGGACGTTGATGCCGCCGCGTACGATGATGCTGTCTCTCAGATCGAACTCCACTTGCGGGTCGCTATAAGGAATATAGCGGATGTCGTTGATGTTGAAGTTCGGCCTCTTTCCGAAGAGGGAGTCGGCGACTTTGATGTAGCCCAAAGTGTCGTTGATGGTCCTGGTGAACGTGGTGTCGTTCGGGTCGGCGATGATGTTGACAATCGGGATCTTATTGGTGTTGCAGAATTCAATCAGGGAGTCAAAGTTTGAAGTGTACTTGTTGTAAACCTGCTTGAACTGCATTTCCGCATCCCTGATGTCCTTAAGACGTTGAATGACTTCCGCTTCACGGGCGCTCTTTTCTTTGCCAAATCTGATTGGCGCGCTGATGCTTTGAACGACCTTGATGGCTAGAAAGACCACGATAGCTAACAGAATGATGTTGATGATTGCTGACTTTAATTTTGAGTTCATATTGCAATGTTTCTATTAAATCCGTATAAATTTCCTTTGCCGCAAAGGTATTATTTTTTTCCGTTACTCCTACTATTTTTTTTCTTCGATTTTCTTGGATGGTCTGGAAGCGCTAAAAAAATATTTTATGGTAGTTCAAGTATTTGTCATCCAAATATCTGCGAATTTTCTGAACGATGATGATGAAGATGGCGAGGTCTTTTTTTTCGAGCCATTCGAGCGCTTTTTCTTCATTGTTGACGGCTTTTGCGAGGATGAAAAGCAGTTCGAAATGGTTTTTCAACAGCCATTTCTCAGCTTCTTCCACTTCGTCGATGGCGCTGTCAAAGGCTGCATATTGAGGGAAACCGTTTTTCATGAGCCAGTTCTTGGCTTCTTCATCACCCTTGATGGTGTTGCTCAGGGCGCAGAGTTCGGGATAGCCGTTTTCCATCAGCCAGTCGAAGAATTCGGTCTTGCCGTCGAAAGTATAGGCGAAGGCCATGAGTATCTTCACGGGGTAGTGTTCCATCACGCGTAGATGTCGGGTTCTATTCCGAGTTGCCTTACCTTGTCGGCGATGCGTTCCAGTTCTTCCTTGCCGACTTTCTCCAAGTCTTGTTCGGGAGTGTCGCGTTCGATGACGTACAGCATCGCCCGCTTCGGCTTGATCGCTTCCAGATGCTCCAGCCACAGCTGGACTTCCGCTTCGGTGGTGTTGTCGATGACATTTCCGTTGTGATGGCCTCTCAGGAAAAGGGTTTGAATGGTGAGGTCGCCTTCGAATTTCTTGAGTTGCGTGATGTATTGTTCCAAGTCGAACTTGAAATTCGGCTGGTTGATCATTTCGATGCATTGCTGCGAGCCTCCGTCGAGTTTCACAATGTTGTTGTCGACTTTCTTCAGGGCTTGGAACACCTTTTCGTCGAAAACTTTGCTGCCATTCGTAAGCACGCTCACAGCCGCTTTAGGACAATACTGGTCTCTGAGCCTGATGACCATGTCGATGATTTCCGGGAACTGCGGATGCAGGGTAGGCTCACCGTTTCCTGAAAAGGTGATGCTTTGAGGCTCTATCTCGGTGCCGTGTAACTCCTTGAGCCTCTGCTCCAAAGCCGTTTCGACGTCTTCCAGACTTGGCCTGGCCATCTTTACGCCCGTTTTACTGTCATTCCATCCGCATTCGCAATAGATGCAGTTGAAAGTGCAGATTTTGCCTTCTCCAGGCATCAGGTTGACGCCGAGCGAGATGCCTAACCTTCTGCTAATCAGTGGACCGAAAACGGCCTTGTCGAACAGGATTCCCATATCGCATATTTTTCGGCAAAGATACTTAATAGTCACGAGGATTGGTGCCGTATGGAAAAAATGCAGTGTCGTCTGGGGCATATTGGCGGGAAAATCATACCTTTGCAAAAAGCATTTCACCCATGAAGACAAAACAAGAGATAGTTGAAAACTGGCTGCCCCGTTACACAGGCTTGCCTTTGGAGAGTTTTGGGAAATACATCCTTCTGACGAATTTCCAAAATTACGTCGAGATGTTCGCTGCGTGGCAGGGTGTCGAGGTAGTCGGGCGCGACAAACCTATGCCTTGTGCCACCGCTGACGACATCACCATCATCAATTTCAGCATGGGTAGCGCTAATGCCGCAACGATCATGGATCTTCTCGGTGCGATAAATCCCAAGGCCGTCCTGTTCCTTGGCAAATGTGGTGGCGTGAAGTCGAAGAACAAAGTCGGCGACCTCATCCTTCCTATTGCCGCCATACGCGGCGAGGGTACCTCAAACGACTATTTCCCTTCCGAAGTTCCGGCGCTGCCGGCATTCAGCCTCGAGAAAGCCATCTCTACCACGATCCGCGACTATGGCCGCGACTACTGGACTGGGACGATATACACCACCAACCGCCGTGTCTGGGAACACGATGAGGAGTTCAAGGAATATCTTCGCAAAATCCGCTGCATGGCGGTCGATATGGAAACCGCCACGATATTTTCCGTGGGCTTCTATAATGAAATTCCGACAGGCGCCTTGCTGCTGATTTCTGACCAGCCGATGACGCCCGAAGGCATCAAGACTGCGGCTTCCGACAAAATCGTAAATCGCGATTATGTCGGCGAACATCTGCGCATCGGCATCGATTCGCTTCGCCAGCTGATTAACAACGGAATCACAGTGAAACATCTGAAGTATTGACATATAATACAAAGATTACCAGAATGTTATAGCATGACTTTCGAACAGATTCTTTTCGACATTCATTCAAAGAAATACGCGCCCATCTATTTCCTGATGGGAGAGGAGCCATATTTCATCGACGTGATTTCTGACACGCTGGAAAACGAAGTCCTCGACGAAGCCGACAAGGCTTTCAATCAGATTGTCGTCTATGGCCGCGAGGTCAGCGTGGAAACCATTGCGGCACATGCCCGCACCTTTCCCATGATGGGCGACATCATGCTGGTGATTGTCAAGGAAGCTCAGGATGTCAAGAATATCGACGACTTTGTCGGCTATCTCGATGCCATTCCGAAATCGACCATTCTGGTCTTCAACTACAAATACAAGAAATTGGACAAACGTCATTCGTTTGCCAAGGCCATCGATAAGAGAGGCGTTTTGTTTGAATCTAAACCATTGTATGAGAACAAGATACCCGAATGGATTGAAAATTACTTGAAGAATTGCGACAAGCCTCACGCCATCACGCCCAAGGCGCTTCAGATGCTCACCGACTTTCTCGGCGTGGATTTGCACAAAATCCGCAACGAGCTTGACAAACTGACCATCGCGGTCCCGAAATCGAAAAAGATCGATGACGAAGACGTGGAGCGCAACATCGGCATCTCCAAGGAATACAACGTTTTCGAACTTGAGAAAGCCATCGCTTGCAAGGACGTCCTGAAGGCCACGCGCATCGTGAGTTATTTCGGCGACAATGAGAAGGACAACCCACTGCTTGTCACCACAGTGAATCTCTACGGTTACTTTTCGAAAATCCTGAAATTGCATTATGCAACCGACAAGACCAATGCTGGTCTGGCTTCGGTTTTAGGAGTCAACCCTTTCTTTGTGAGTGATTATCAGCTTGCTGCAAGAAACTATTCAATTGCCGATTGTGTGCATTGCATCGCGTTGCTCCGTGAATTTGACCTGAGGTCTAAAGGCTACAATGTCGGTAACGTAAGCCAAAAGGATTTATATAAGGAGATGGTTTTCAGAATAATGCAAGGCTGTTAGCCGTCATTCTTCATAAATCTGGTCGATAAGGTCCTTGTAATGCGCCTTCACGACGTCACGTTTCACCTTCATCGTGCTGGTGATTTCACCTTTTTCCAGACTCCATTCGGCCGGTAGGAGTTTGAATTTCATGATTCTTTCGTAGTCACCGAGCGTCTTGTTGTATTTGTCGATTTCCACGCGCATGAAATTGATGATGTCCCTCGAAAGCACCATCTCGGCATCGTTGGTGTAGGCAATCTTGTTTTCCTTGCACCAGAGACGCAGCCGTTCGAAATCGGGGACGATGAGGGCAGCGGCGAATTTGCGGTTATCGCCGATAACCAGGATGGAACTGATGTATGGCGACTCGAGAAGTTTGTTCTCGATGATTGACGGGCTGATGAATTTTCCCATCGAGGTCTTGAAGATTTCCTTCATCCTTCCTGTCAGTCTCAGAAATCCGTCTTTGTCAATGAAGCCGCGGTCGCCGGTGTGGAAGAATCCTTCTTCGTCGATGACGCTAGCGGTAAGTTCGGTATCCTTGAAGTAACCTGCCATCACGCTGGGACCTTTTACAAGAATTTCGTCATGTTCGGAAATCTTTACCTGCACGTTCTGTACAGGCATACCGACGGTTCCGATTTTGATTTTTCCCGTGACCGGACTGTTTACGGCCACCACGGGTGAGGTTTCCGTCAGTCCGTAGCCTTCCATGACGGGCATCTTCATGGCGGCAAACAGTTTCGCCAACTTTGGCTGTATGGCGGCTCCTCCCAAGATGATGACTTCGATATTGTTGCCGAGGTTCTCTCGTATCTTCCTGTAAACCAACTTGTCGGCTATGCTGCGGCGCAATCTGTAGAAGATGTTGTTATGGCCGCATTCATCGTAACGGTAGCCAAGTCGCATCGCCCAGAAAAACACGACTTTGCTGATGCCTTTCAGTTTTTCTCCGTTGAGCAGGATGCGTGAATGGATTTTTTCTATCAGTCGCGGAATCGTGGTGAACACCGTTGGCTTGACTTCGCAGATGTCATCGACGATGGTGCCCATGTTTCCCGAATAATACACCACGGCGCCCATATTCAGGTAAGCCAGCACGACTTCACGTTCGTAGATGTGTGAAAGCGGCAGGAAACTGAACATCACCGTGTTGCGACTTGCTGGGAACAAGGCGTCGAGGCACATCATGTTGCTAATCATGTTTTTGTGCGTGAGCATGACGCCTTTCGGAGTGCCTGTGGTGCCTGATGTGTAGATGATTGTGGCCAAGTCTTCGGGTTTCACTGCGGTACGTGCCGTTTCCAGAAGCGCGCTGTCCGCGTTTTCAGCCCCAATCTTCATGATGTCATCGAGACTTTTCAGCCCTTCGACGGGTTTGATGGAGATGATTTCGCGAACCTGCGTCAATTCAGGAATGATGGGGACGATTCTGCGATGGATGTCGCTGCCGTAGATGAAGAACAGTTTGGCTTCGGAATGTGTGAGGTCGAATTTGTAGTCTTCGTCACTGATGGTGGGGTAGAGCGGAACACAGATTCCGCCGATTTGTTGAATAGACCAGTCGATGAAACTCCATTCGGGGCAATTGCGTGATGAAATGGCAATTTTGTCGCCTTTGCCTATGCCTGCATGAAGAAGATAATGGCTGATTTTGTCCACTATTGACCTGACTTCAGCGACGGTGTAATGTTTCCATTTCCCGTCTTCCTTCCCAGCCAACATGTCTTTGTCCGAACCGAATTCCTTCTCGTATTTTGGAAGGATGTCGAAAATTCGTTCGGGAACATTCAGGTACAAATCCATGCTTTTTATATACGAGGTCAATACTAATTAAGGTGCAAAAATAGTGTTTTTGTCCTAAATAGTATCATTATGGTCGAAAGGATGACGATTTCCCGAACATCAATTGTGCGGATAGCGCCCTGTGATTTGCCTCGATGTTTTGGAAAACAGTATCTTCGCGGAAACATTTGGTATGAGAATCGTTGCACAAAGGGTGTCGTCTGCTTCCGTCGTCATTGATGGGAAACTGAAATCGGAAATCGGCAAGGGCATGTTGATTCTGCTTGGCATCGAGGATGCCGATGGCGCCGATGATGTGGAATGGCTTTGCTCTAAACTTGTGAAGATGCGCATCTTTGACGATGGGAATGGAGCCATGAATCTGGATATCAGTCAGGTAAATGGCGATTTCCTTGTTGTGAGCCAGTTCACGCTGTTCGCCATGACGAAAAAAGGAAATCGTCCGAGTTTCATCCGCGCCGCACGACCTGAGAAGGCTGAACCGCTCTACGGCATGTTTCTGGAACGGCTTCAGACGCTCTCTCAGCGTGAAGTGAAATGCGGGACATTCGGCGCCATGATGGATGTCAGGTTGGTCAACGACGGTCCGGTCACCATCATCATGGATTCGAAAAACCGTGAATAATCAGTGTAAGTCAACTAATTGCCTTGTCCGTCACGCCATTTGGCCATATTTTACTATTTTTGCAAAAATGGATTCTGATTCTGAATCGGGTTCGGCAAATCTGAAAATGTCATGGAAGGAAAAAGATTAGATAAAATTAATAAACTTATTCTCAAGGAGTTAAGTGAGATTTTTCAAAAAGAGGTGCGTCCTGCCGTGCCTGGCTTGATGATTACGGTGACAAATGTCAATGTCACTTCCGACCTGTCGTATGCCAAGGTTTATCTTAGCATCTTCGGCGTCAAGGACAAACAGAAGGTGGTCGAGGAAGTCACCGCGAGTACCCGTAGCATACGCGGCCTCCTGGGAAACCGTATCCGTCACCAGATGCGGATTGTTCCTGAACTGCGCTTCTATCTTGACGATTCTCTCGACTATATCGAGAATATCGACAACCTGTTGCACCCCGAACAATGACCATGATTTGTCCGAAACCTTCGTCGCATCTCTTCTGAAGCCAAGCCATCAAGCATTTGAACACTCCATTCTTCATAGCGAAACGTTACCTTCTGGCCAGGAAAAGCCACAACCTGATCAACATCATCACGTGGATTTCCATCATCGGCATCAGCGTGGCGTCGTTTGCTCTGATTGTGGTGCTTTCAGCCTTCAATGGCCTTGAAGATGTCGTTGCGTCGCTGAATCATCAGTTGAATCCCGACATTCAGATTGCACCTGTCAGAGGTAAAACGATAGCGTTGTCCGCTTTCCCGATGGATAGGGTGAAGTCGCTCGACGGCGTCGAATATGCCGTCCCGACGCTCTCCGAGGATGCCTTGTTCCGCGCTAATGATAAGCAACATATCGGAATTGTTAAAGGTGTCGGCCACGAATACGCCAAGATGAATCGGATCATGCAGACTGCTGCCGACGGCAACGGACTGGTGTTCTCCGAAGGAGGTTACGATCTTGCCGTTCCGGGAACGGGAGTGGCGTGGTATTTGGGCATCAGCGACCAAGATCCTTATGCCGTTATCAGAATATACGTCCCAAAACGTGGGAATGCATCTTCTTTCAACTTGGAAAACAGTTTCAACAGCGGTGCCCTGACCGTCCGCAGTGTGTTTTCCACAAGTCAGGAAATAGATGAGAATCACGTGCTTGTGCCGTTTTCTTGGCTGTCCGACTTGTCGGGCTACGACAATGAGGCTTCCAACGTGGAGTTGTTTTTGAAACAAGGTGCTGACGTCACCAAGGTGAAAAAGGCCGTAAAATCCATGCTTGGCGAAAGTTTCACAGTGAAGGACCAGCGCGAGCAGCAAGAGACCTTGTACAAAATCATGCATACCGAGAAGTGGGCCGTCTATCTCATTCTGACGTTCATCCTTTTCCTTGCTACCTTCAACGTGGTGGGTTCCTTGTCGATGCTGATGATTGACAAGCGCAAGGATGTGGAGGTGCTGAAATCGCTGGGCGCCAACAAGCGGTTTTTCTTCCGGCTATTCATGAACGAAGGCATGCTGATTTCCGTGGCTGGCGGGGTGTTGGGACTCATTCTCGGGATGCTTGTCGTCTTGCTTCAGCAGAAATACGGTTTCGTAAAGTTCGGAACCGGAGGTAATTACGTTGTGGATGCTTATCCCGTCTTGCTTCGGCTTACGGACGTGCTGGCCATCTTCGCCACGATTATCGTCATCGGCTGCACTTCGGCGTTTTTCACTGTCCGCCACGCCCTGAAAGGCTCTTTCTCAGGCTCGACGATGTCGTGAGACTATGATATCTCAACCGGATTGCTGCCAATCAGGTTGGTCAGGTCGATGAATTCCTTGACAGATAATTGTTCCGGACGTTTGTTGAAAACTTCTTCGTTGATAATCGATGGATTAATCAGCGAGCGTATCGAGTTACGCATGGTTTTCCTGCGTTGGTTGAAGGCCTGCTTTACAATGGCCGTGAACAGTTTTTCGTCGCATCCCAAATCCGTCGTGGCGTTTCTGCGCATCCTGATTACTGCCGATTTCACTTTCGGCGGCGGGTTGAAGACGTTTTCGTTCACGGTGAACAGGTATTCGATATCGTACCAGGCTTGAAGCAGCACGCTGAGGATGCCGTAGGTCTTGCTGCCTTCAGGGGCGCTCATCCTTTCGGCCATTTCCTTCTGCACCATTCCTACTACTTCTACGACTCTATCCTTGTTTTTCAACACTTTGAAAAAAATCTGACTGCTGATGTTGTATGGGAAGTTGCCGATGATGCCCATATTATTGTCACCATATTGCTTCAGGTCGGCTTTCAGAAAATCGGCATGAACCAGATGGTTGCCAAGGGTCGGGAAAGCGTTTTTCAGATAGTCGATGGATTCCGTGTCGATTTCGATGACATAGAATTTCTCGGCAAGGTCCTTGACCATATACTGTGTCAGCACGCCCGTGCCGGCCCCGACTTCTATCACGGTGTCCAGATTGTTAGATAGTTGATTGACAATGCTTTTTGCAATGCTCTGGTCGGTCAGGAAATGCTGTCCCAGGCTTTTTTTTGGTCTTACTATATACATTGTCTGATGCGGTCTATTGTAGTTTTCTGTAGTTTTTCTTGGCTGGGGATGTGTAGATGCTTGTGGGATAATTGTCGATGAGCATCTCGTAGTGGTGCATGGCGGCTTCTTTATTGTTGAGGTGGTCTTGTTCCGTAAGTGCGGCTTTCATCAAGGCGTCGTCGGCCATGTAACTGTCAGGATAAACAGTGAAGATGCGGGTGTAGAGGCTGTCGGCCATGAGATGGTTTCCGTGTCTTTCTTCCATTTCCGCTTTGCGGTACAGCGCGTGGGGAATGCTTGTGTAGTTGCCGTCTTTCATGACGGAGTCGAGGATGATGACGGCATCGCTGTCTTTATGCTGGCTTATCTTGAAGTCGGCTCTCGCAATCCGTCGCAGTTCCTTGCCTGTGGTGTCGGCTTCAAGGTTGTCCTTGATGATGAGCGACAAGGTCATGGCGTCGTTAGCGATGAGTTTGGATGTGGCGGCTTCCAGTATCTTCAGTTGTGTCTGTGCCCAGGCAAACTCCCCGATGTAATAGCGCAGTTGGGCGTTCTTGAAGCGCGCTTCATGTCCGAGCGGCTCTTCTTTCATGCTTTTGTCAACCTGACTGTAGAGCAGTGTGGCTTCCCAGACGTTGTCGCGATACAGATAGTTGTCGGCTAAGGCGAGTTTGACCTGCGCTTGCTCGAAGTTGCTTCCCGCGTTTTGCAGCGTCTGTTCCAGCAAGGTGCCGGCCGCTTCGGGATTGTCGAGATGATAGGCGAGGATGTCGGCCTGAATTATTGCCAGTTTGCTGACTTGGTCGCTGCTGACTTCGCCAAGGGCGTCGTCGATTCGTTTGGACAGGCTTTGATAGACTTTTTTGTCGGTGACGTTTATGTAAGCGTATTCCTTATACTCGGTGTTGATGAGACCGACAATGGCTTCACTGTAAAATGGCGTTGCGTTTCCTTTCTTGCTGACAAATCCGTAACCTTCCTTGGCGATATCGAACTGGTTGTTGCTCAGGCAGATGTCCGACAGATTCAGAATCTGCGACTCTTGTTCGCCCATCCTTTTGTCGATGCTGATGCATTGCGCGAGTGCGATGTCGTATTCTTCTTCCTGAAGGGCAAACCAGACTAAGAGTTGGGCGAATTCGACGTTCTCGGGCTTCTCCTGTGTTTTTTTCAGAAGCGCCATGCGCATCTGGTCGGCGATGTTGCTGTTCACATCATAGAACAGCAAGACCTGAAGTTGGTTCTTAATCAGGTTGTAATCCGATGGAACGGCTTCAAGTTCAAGGAAATAATACTCGAAGACTTTCTGGTAGTCCGCCATGGTGCGGTAGATGAAAGCCTTTTCCATATAAAATGGATACTTGTCCGGCACGATGGTGCTGCCTTTGTCGATGACCGCCAGGGCTTCCGCCGCCATTTGCCTTGCAAGAAACATGTTCTGAATGGTCAGAATGATGTTCCTGTCGTTGGGGAGCGCGTTAAGTATGTCGGATAACTGCTTGTCCGCCTTGTCGTTCTTGTCTTCCAGACGGTAAACATAGATGAGGTCAACCTTAGCCTTCCATTGGTTCGGATTATCCTTGATGTAGTCTTTCAGCGATTTCTCGGCTTCAGGATACTCTTTCAGATAAAGAAGGCACTCGGTATATTGCACGAAATAATGGGCCTGACGGTATTTGCCGTAAAGATTACGGTACAAGTCGCGGGCCTTGTCGTATTCCTGCAACTTGAAGAAATTGTTTGCCATCTGGTCATCGATGGCGCGCTGGCTGTTGTTATTCTTCTGCTTGTCCGCAGTCGTGGCGAATTGCGCCGCAGCGGAAACTGAGAGCATGACAAGAACAAAGAAAAGGACGAGCCTGCCTTTCATGAGCCAATCAATTATTTGATTTTATTGATAGACTGCTTCCTTGTGGCGATGTCTTTCTTCTGTGCGCCGAGACGGTCTTTGAAGTATAGGACTTGCTGGTGGATGGTGTCGGCAATCATCGCCTCGGTCTCAAGGTATGTTGCGCCTAAGGAGTCGCTGATGTAATGCGAGAGGATGTCGTTTTTCAGGCTGTTGAGTTGTTTCTGCGAAAAGGACATTTTCTCTTTTATCAAAGGTGCAACTTCTTGATATTGTTGAAGATAACCTTGCGTGATGTTGAGCGCTTCAAAATGGTCAGCCACAATGTCGGGACTGAGAAACTGAAGCATCGAGTCGCAGTAGTGGAAGCCCTTTTCTACGTCGAGCAGTTCACGACGTTCTAAGCGCGCAAGGCTGACGGAGTCTTGAGCGAGTTGCTTCTGCACTTGGTCGATTTTGGTGCATGAGATGCAATTAGCCCTGTCGCGGCAGGACGTGAATGCGATTGCCAGCGACAGGACTATTAGCACATAAGTTGCTGTTTTATTTGATGATGTCAAATCCGGTGTATTTTTGAAGTGCTTCCGGAATGATAACTCCTTCCGGAGTCTGATGATCTTCGAGTAATGCGGCCACGATGCGAGGCAGAGCCAAAGCGCTGCCGTTCAGCGTGTGAACGAGTTGTGTGTTGCCGTTCTTGTCCTTGAAACGGAGTTTGAGACGGTTCGCTTGGAAGGTCTCGAAGTTCGACACGGAACTGACTTCAAGCCAAAGTTTCTGTGCTGCCGACCAGACTTCAAAGTCGTATGTCATGGCAGATGTGAAACTCATGTCGCCTCCGCAGAGACGCAACACCCTGAAAGGAAGTTCGAGTTTGCGAAGCAGATTGGCCACATGTGTCTTCATGGCTTCGAGGCGGTCGTACGAGCCTTCCGGATTGGCGATTTCGACGAGTTCTACCGCAACCTCATCTACAGCCTGGTTTCCTGCGACGACCTTCGTGCCCTCGCTGTTTTGCAGCGAATTATCGAAAACGTCGAAATCAAAGGCTTCAATTACGGTTACCGCCTGGCTGAAGCAGCCGGAACAGCAATCGAATTAATAACCAACCATTATTTCG
>CAYQND010000009.1:0-92640 GCA_964418895.1 uncultured Lentimicrobiaceae bacterium
TCTTTGTAGTAATTTCTTCTGCCAGTTCAGGATTATCCTCAATCAGTTTCTTGACGGCATCACGACCTTGGGCCAGTTTGGATTCGCCGTAACTGAACCATGAGCCGCTCTTCTTAATCACGCCAGTCTCAACGCCGAGGTCGGTGATTTCGCCCGAGCGGGAGATTCCCGTTCCGTAGAGGATGTCGAATTCAGCCTTGCGGAATGGCGGCGCCACCTTGTTCTTGACGACCTTGACTTTGACATGACTGCCGAGGACGTTCTCCCCTTCCTTAATTTGGCTTATCTTCCTGATATCGAGACGTATGGAACTGTAGAATTTCAGTGCATTACCGCCCGTTGTCGTCTCCGGATTGCCGAACAGGATACCGATTTTCTCACGCAACTGGTTGATAAATATGCAGATTGCTCCAGTCTTGTTGATGTTGGCGGTCAGTTTACGCATGGCCTGCGACATGAGTCGGGCTTGAAGACCCATCTTGCTGTCACCCATCTCGCCTTCAATCTCGCTCTTTGGCGTCAAGGCGGCAACAGAGTCGATGACGATGACATCGATGGCGCCTGAACGGATCAGGTTGTCGGCAATCTCAAGGGCCTGTTCGCCGTAGTCTGGCTGTGAGATGAGCAGGTTTTCAACATCGACGCCCAACTTGGCAGCATAAAAACGGTCGAAGGCGTGCTCGGCATCGATGAAAGCGGCAATGCCGCCCTTCTTTTGGGCTTCGGCAATGACATGCAAAGCCAGCGTGGTCTTTCCCGAACTTTCGGGACCGAAAATCTCGACAATCCTGCCTTTCGGAAGACCGCCGACACCCAACGCGTAGTCAAGGCCGATGGAACCCGTGGAGATACTCTCCATCTTTTCCGCTTCGGCGCCGAGACGCATGATGCTACCCTTGCCAAAGTTCTTCTCAATATTTCCCAATGTGGCTTCGAGAGCCTTCAGTTTCTCCTGCCTGATTTTATCGGCATTTTCTTGAACTTTATCTGTAGTCATAATACTATTTATTTGATTTCTTGTAATTTATAATGCTGATTGCCAGCAAGGTCATGTCAGATGTTGCAATATATTTTTAAATCGTTATGGTTCAATATGTTACTATAATTTTCGCTTACTTCAAGATTCAAAACCATCCAACCAACTTTCAACATGGAATCATCATTATTATTCGACAAATATACGAACAATTTCCGAGCGCTTGCAAGCATTTTTACATCCGAATTCATGATTTTCATCTCCATCAAGTGATAGTTTCAGTCGCAATGTCGTCTGTCATTATGTTTTGACAATGCAAAAATGCACAGAATAATGGACATGAAAAGTTTACAACCGTATATTGTCGAAAGTAAACGGTTGTAAACGAATATACAATTAGCATTCAAATAGTTACTATTCCTTGTGTTTTTTGCGGTAATAATCACAAATTTGCGTGATGCCGCAATTCTCGCACTGGGGCTTACGTGCCTGACAGACATAACGTCCGTGAAGGATTAGCCAGTGATGTGCTTTGGAAAGGACTTCCTGAGGGATGTTGGCCACCAGCGTCATCTCCGTGTCGTGTACGTTTTTCGAGTTGACAGTCAGTCCGATGCGATTCGCCACGCGGAACACATGCGTATCCACTGGCATGGCGGGCTGTCCGAAAGCCACAGCCAGCATCACGTTGGCGGTTTTCCGTCCCACTCCGGGCAAACGCTGCAAGTCTTCGATGTTGTCGGGGACAACGCCATTGAAGTCGCTCACCAAGGCTTTGGCCATGCCGACGAGGTTTTTAGCCTTATTGTTGGGATATGAGATTGACTTGATGTAAGACCGCACCTCTTCCACCGTGGCCTGGGACATGGATTCGGGTGAAGGAAATCGTTCGAAAAGCGCTGGCGTGGTCATGTTCACGCGTTTGTCGGTGCATTGCGCCGAAAGTATCACCGACACAAGCAGTTCGTAGGGATTGCGATACTGCAATTCGGACTCCGCCACAGGCATGGCTTTTTCGAAATATGCGATGAAATATTCGTATTTCTGCTGACTCTTTGTCTTTTTCATGGTTCCATTATTTTATGCGATCCTTTTTCCGCGCTGCGGCCAAAAACACGAATGGCGATCCGAAGATCGCCACACGTTATGATGACTTAAAAATGTCAGAGAATCACCGCTTTTTTCACGATGACTTCGCTGCCATTGTCGGCCTTGATGAAATAGACACCCTTCTCAGCCTGAGACAGGTCTATCTGTTCACCTTTATAATTTGCCAAGTCACAAACCATTCTTCCCGACATGTCGAAGACAGACACATTCCATGTCCCTTCGGGCATTGTCAATGAGAACAGTCCTTGCGAAGGATTCGGATAGACATCGAAATCTACATGATTCTGATCTTCGACGCCGGCATAGGCTTCGCTGTTCACTTCGCAGGCAATTTCGCCCGTGAAAGGAGCAATGGTCGAGCCTCCTCTGAAGAAGATGGTATTGCTGGAATCGAAGAGCGCGAAGAAACCGTTGCCCATGCCGTCGCCAGCCGAATCCTTTACAGTGAAGCGGTAGCACGATGCGTGGTCGAGATAAAATTCTTCGGTATAAACGTGATTGGCCTGTTCGAATGAGATGGTGCGGATGACCACGCCGCTATTCATGTCTTTCAACTCGAATGTGGTTTCCTGCGGCTTGGAGTCGGTCTTCAACTGCAGTTTGACATATCCGTCGAGCGAAACTGCCTCGCCAAGGGTGACAGACTTGCTGTTGTCAGCCATGAAGCCGTCATCGTGGCCATCGGGACTCACAACTTCCAACTTCAAGGTCGAGCAGGAACCGAATGAAAATTCAGGCATGGTGACATTGATGGTTTCATTGCTTGGCAAAGTGCCATTCCATGTGTAACGATGCGCTTCAGCGTTATCAGCATAAGCCACGATATCGAAAGTGGAAATCGCCAGTTTGCCGACGTTCTTAATCGACACGACAGGCGCTGCCATGCCAGAACAGTTGTCCGTCACGACCTGGTCGACATCCTTCATGGCGAGATCGTAATCAAGATCGAGAGCGGTGGACATCCTTACAGCCTGATAAACCTCTTTGGTTCCGGTAAAGTTCTGCACCCAAGCGGTAAGATAGCAGTCCTCCTTGGGATAATTCATTTCGAAAGTCTCGTTGATGGTCACCGATGTCCCTGTGAATGGCGTTCCGGTCTGAGTGGGAATCATGTCGCGCACGACGTGATGCAGTCCCGTCATTCCTTGCCAGTTTCTGTCGATGTTGCACTGAGTCAGCACGATGAAGACCCTGACGTCCGTTCCGGCGCACTCCCCGACCTTATTGACGGTGCAGTTCACACGGCACTGATTGCCTTCGAGCGGCTCGTAACTCAAATCGATGGTGAAAGGACTGGTGACGTTGATTCTGGCATTGTAATGGGCAAGATAAGTGGAATACATCGATTCGGAAGAACCGCCGCCGCCACTCGTACTTCTGACGCCGTCAGCCTTCAAGGTTGGATAACCTGAGATGCTGTAATAGTTGGCGCGAGCGTTGGTTTCGGGCGTATAGAATTCTGCCGTGGAAAACGCGCTTGTGTGATACGCAACAGGAGCGATAGCCAGCCCCTCCGCCATCATCTGGGCGATGCCATTGGCGGCAGCAGGACAATAAGGGCAGTTGACGCCGGTGAAAACTTCAAACAGGACACATTCGCGTGCCACGTTGTCCTTTGTACCTTGCTGCGCATACAGCGAAAGCGAGAGTGACAAAGGCAATAACAATAGTAGAAATGATTTTCTCATGTGTTGATAAATTTGTGCAAAGATAACTCTTTTCGCTCCATCGTATTTGGAGATTTAAAAAATCATATATTTGCAATCGTAACCTGCATAATAAACATCTGCGATGTCAAAAATAAAAGCATTACTACACGAGGAACTGTCGGGCTGGAAGCCTTTCGACATCATCTGGCTCATCCTGGTATGCGTCAGCATAACGGTCATCACCATCCTGACCTCCAACAGTGCCGCATTTCAGAATCCTGACAACACGCTGACACCGCAAGCCGCGCGGATCTGTTCCACGCTTTCCATCATCGCAGCCATCACGGGAGTCATCAATGTGGTTCTGGGCGGAAAAGGGAAACTGTCAAACTACTTTTTCGGCTTCATCAACTGCATCCTGATGATTTTCATCAACTTCACCGTGAAGAACTACGGCATCATGATGGTCGGCATCTACAACCTGGTCATGCAATTTGTCGGCTTTGCCATGTGGTCGAAAAACATGAACAAGGAAACCCACGAGGTGAAGAAGATACACATGAAAGTGTGGCAGCGTTGCATGTGGACAGCCATTCTCGGCGTCAGCACACTCGCCTTGGGATTTGCCATGAGCCATCTTAAAGGTGAGAAAATGCCTTATCTCGACGCTTTCATCACCGCATCGCAAATCGTTGCCATGATACTGATGGTCAGCATGTTTGCAGAGCAATGGTGGCTCTGGATTCTGATCAACATCGCCAGCATTTACCTTTTCTTCACCACCAAAGAAGTCACCTTCGCCCTCTCGCTGATGTATATCGTCTATTTCGCCAACTCCATCGTGATGTGCATACGTTGGGAGAAAGAAGCCAGACAGAACGACAGACAAGCGGATATTTTACTGAAAACTCAAAACAATCAAGAAGATGAACGATGAACTAAAAGAAGTATTCAGTGGCTCGGAAGCCGAAGCCGAATACATTTCCGAAATCCTAAAGGACAACGGCATCGACAACGTTGTCAGCGATTCGCGCAACGACCTGTTCAAACGTCCTTGGCACGGTGATCTTTATTCAGGCGTTGTCTCCATCTTCGTCGCCGAAGACATGATCGAAGACGCCAAGGTTATTGTCGAAGACATCAATAACGCCGCACCGGAAAGTAGTGACGATGAGGCTTAATCCCCTCTCGCATTTCAACGACACGGCAGATTGCTTTTCTTAGAAATTAAAAAATAAAGTCATGGATAACAATAGAATAGTAGAAGTGTTCACAGGCTCTAATCTTGAAGCCGAATATGTCTCCAAAATTCTGGAAGACAATGGAATAAACTACCTTATCAGGGATTTCAGACAAGAAAGCCTTGTGGCGGGCTGGGCAGGAGATTCAAGCGACGACTCCACATCTGTATATGTCTTCGAAAGTATGTACGACAAAGCCATGGAAGTGCTGAAAGACTATGAAGATTCGACTCCCGAACCAGAACCGGAACCGGAACCGGAACCGGAATCATGAGCCAGGCGTCTTATTAGCGTTCCTTTTCTCCACAATATCTGTGGGGTTTCTGTCCTATTCCATCATCCATGAGGGGATATCATCACCATTATGAGAACTACTGAAAACAATAACAAGCAACCCTATTCGCTTCACGAAGTAGTCACATCCAAAGACGAGAAGCACTGGCTCGACTTTCCGGCGAGACTTTATAAGGATGACCCGCATTACGTCAGGCCTATGGACTCGCAAGTCAAGGGCATTTTCAATCCAAAAGTCAACAAACTATTCAGACACGGAAGCGCTGTGCGCTATCTGCTCAGCGATGACACTGGAACAATCATAGGGCGCATTGCCGCTTTCATCGACCCGAAGACGGCAAACGCCAAAGACAACGACCAACCCACCGGCGGATGCGGATTTTTCGACTGCATCGACGACCAAAATGCCGCCAACATGCTGTTCGACGCCGCCAAGACATGGCTCGAAGAACGAGGCATGCAGGCTATGGACGGCCCTGTCAACTTCGGCGACCGCGATTACTTCTGGGGCTGTCTCGTCGATGGATTCCACGACCCCGTTTACAACATGCCGTACAACTTTCCCTACTACTCCAGGCTTTTCGAGACATACGGATTCCAAGACTACTTCAAGCAATTCACCTACCATCGTGAGATCTGTCCCGGAGGCTTAGACCCCTTGATACATGAAAAGGTGAAACGCATCAACGCTGACTACACCTTTGAAATCATCGACCCGAAGAAAATCGACAAATACGCCGACGACTTCCTGACCATATATAACGCCGCGTGGGGCGTCATTCCAGGCGTGGCCAAGATCACGCGGCAACACGCCGTGGCGCTGCTCAACAGCCTGAAGCCCATCCTCGACCCACGCCTGATGCACTTCGCCTATTACAAAGGCGAACCTGTCGCCTTCTTCCTCATGATGATCGACATGAATCAAATCATCAAGGGGCTGAACGGCAAAGACCACATCTTCAATAAGTTGCGCATCTTTTGGCGAGTCAAGGTTATCAAACGTTGCGACCGTGTCATCTCATTGGCTTTCGGCATCGTTCCGGAACATCGCGCCCACTGCCTTGAAGCCGGACTGATTCACTCGTTCGAAAAGCAAGCCCTCAGCAAAGAGTTCAAGTACAAAGACTTGCAACTGAATTGGATTGGCGACTTCAACCCGCCGATGATCAAGATTGCGCTCAGTTCAGGCGCCGTGCTTTACAAGACACATATCACTTACCGATATCTGTTCGACAGGAGCAAGCCATTCACACGGGCCAAACTGCAGAAATAACCTCGTAACCTTTGCTATCGCACAATTCGCACCTTGCTTGTAGCCTTTCATGAGGCCAAGCATGGCAACGAAAACGTTATTTTTCATACTTTTGCAGAAAATTTCCATCAGATGATTCAAGCAACAGGAATATACAAGTCATACGGCATACTGGAAGTCATCAAAGGCGTGGATTTGCATATCGCCAAGAAAGAGATTGTCAGCATCGTTGGCGCATCGGGAGCCGGCAAGTCCACCCTGCTCCACATCATCGGCACGCTCGACAAGGCCGACAAGGGCAGCCTGACGATAGACGGCACCGAAATCAACCGTCTGGGAGAACGCGACTTGGCATTGTTCCGCAACCAGAAAATCGGATTCGTGTTCCAGTTTCACCACCTTCTTCCTGAATTCACAGCCATAGAAAACATCTGCATCCCCGCATACATCGGGGGCAAGTCGAAAAAAGAAGCCATGCAACGTGCAGAGCAACTCCTTGAATATCTGAATCTTTCTGAAAGAAAACATCACAAGCCATCCGAACTTTCGGGAGGCGAGTTGCAACGAATTGCTGTCGCACGCGCACTCATAAACAGCCCCGCAGTAGTTTTGGCCGACGAGCCATCCGGCAATCTGGACTCCAAATCGGCTCACGACCTGCACCAACTGTTTTTCCGTCTCCGCGACGAAATGGGACAGACTTTCGTCATCGTGACCCATAACCCCGATCTGGCAGCCATGTCAGACCGCACTCTGACCATCAAAGACGGCAAAATAACACCGGATTCCGTACAATAACGGCACGGGTTTCCACG
This sequence comes from uncultured Lentimicrobiaceae bacterium, assembly GCA_964418895.1. Classification (GTDB taxonomy): domain Bacteria; phylum Bacteroidota; class Bacteroidia; order Bacteroidales; family F082; genus Limimorpha. Next base: position 7,338 of record CAYQND010000009.1, read on the forward strand.
TTAACATTGTTTTAATTATCGAAATGAAGAAACACATCATACTCGCAGTTCTATTAGGATTGTCACTGACTTTCGTTGCAGCATCAGGCCTTCGCGCACAGGATGCAGAGTCGTATGAATCGTTGATGAGATCAGGCGAAACCAAATTCGCCGCAAAAGATTACATCAGTGCGAAGACCTACTTCGAACTGGCACTCAAGAAAAAGGCAAAAGATGCCGCCGCCCAGCAGAAACTTTCGGAGACTTTGAAGAAAATCCAGGAAGATGGCGCCCGTCAGGAAATCTTCTACAGCCACCTCGACCAAGGCGACGCACTCTATGCCGGACAAAAGTATGATGAAGCGCTCGCAGAATACAACAAGGCACTTTCCTTCTATCCCGACGACAAATACGTCAACACCCAAGCCAATGCCGTAAAAGCCATCCTTGAGCAACGGCAGGCCAATCTCAACTCCTTCAACGAAGCCATAGCGCAAGGCAACACCTTGCTCGAAAGCGACAACTACGACGCCGCAATCATGCAGTTCGAGACCGCAGCCAAAATATTCCCCACCGACAACCTTCCGAAGGAACGCATCACGGAAGCAAGACGCCTGAAGCAGATATTTGACGACAAGACTTCACGGTTCGACAAACTTGTCGAAGACGCCAACGCTCTCGCGCTCAGGAAAAACTACGATGGCGCCATCGGAAAACTGAACCAAGCATTGGAATTGTTCCCCAATGACGACAGCGTGAAAAAACAGATTCAATCGCTGTTAGCATCAAAAGGACTGAACGACCAATACAGCGCCATCATCGCCGACGCTGACCAACTCTACGAAAACAAATCCTATCAGGACGCAAAGACTAAATACCAGGCCGCGCTTTCCATCATGCCCGACGACTCCTACGCCACCGACATGATCCAACGCATCAACAATGTGTTTGAAAGCCCCGAATACATCGCGCAGGCCAACTACAACAACGCCATTGCCAAAGGTGTGGAACTCGAATCGCAAAGCCAGTATGCCTTGGCGCTCAATTCCTTTCAGGAAGCCCTTTCCTACAAGCCAAAAGATGAATTTGCGACAAGCAAAATCAACAGCATCAATGAGACGCTGCGCATCCAGAAAGAACAAGCCGACCTTGAGCAACATTTCAACGAGTTGATGGCCAACGGCGATGCCGCAGAAAAGAATGGCACGCTGGAATCCGCACTGAGTCTTTATACAGAAGCCTCGCAACTGAAACCCGACAATGAAACGGCAAAGAGCAAAATCGCCGCTATCAGGAGCAGACTTCAGTCCCTTGCAGATGCCGAGAAAAACTACAACGATTTCATAGCGAAGGCCGACGGAATGTTCAACGCGAAACAATATGCGCAGTCCATCGAAGCCTATCAGAACGCCTTGACCATCAAGCCAGGTGAAGCCTATCCGCAGCAGCAAATCGAAGCGGCACAGAAAGGCATGACCGAACAAGCCGCTCTCGCTGCGCAGCAAGCCCTTGACGAGCGTTATGCTTCGGCAGTGGCACAAGCCGACGGAATGTTCAACGCAAAACAATACGCGCAGTCCATCGAAGCCTATCAGAACGCGCTGACCATCAAACCAGGCGAAACGTATCCGCAGCAGCGAATCGAAGCGGCACAGAAAGGCATGGCAGAACAAGCCGCTCTCGCCGAACAGCAAGCCCTTGACGAGCGTTACGCTTCCGCAGTGGCACAAGCCGACGAAATGTTCAACGCTAAACAATACGCGCAGTCCATCGAAGCCTATCAGAACGCGCTGACGCTCAAGCCAGACGAAGCCTATCCGCAGCGACAAATCGAAGCGGCACAGAAAGGTTTGGCTGACATTGCAGCACAAAAAGCCATCGACGACCGTTACGCCGCCGCCATTGCTTTGGCAGACAGCCTTTTCAACGTCCAGCAATACGAAAACGCCATCACATCGTATCGTGACGCCCTGACAATCAAGCAGAACGAAAACTATCCCCAACAGCAAATCACGGCATCGCAAAACAGGATTTCCGAACTCGCATCAGAAGCCGAGAAACAGCAGCAAATCCAGACTTTGTTGTCAGAAGGCGACGCTTTCTACGCCAGTCTTGACTACCAATCCGCCCGGAAAAAATATGCTGATGTAATTGCTTTGGAAAGCACCAATGCCGTTGCCACCGCAAAGATTAAGGAAATAGACGACTACTTCGCCAAGATTGCTGCCGAGAACCAGCAGAAGTACGATGCTGCCATCACGGCCGGCGACGGCTATCTGGCTCAGGAAGATTACGCCAAAGCCATAGGCCAATATCAGATTGCGCTTGCAAGCAAACCTGGTGACGAATACGCTACCAAGCAACTCGATGGCGCCCAAAAACTCGACAGCGAGCGCATCGCCAGTCTCCGCACCCAATACACCACGTATGTCAGGGAAGGCGACGCATTCTACAAATCCAACACACTTGACAAAGCCGTTGAAAGTTACACCAAGGCTGAAGAACTGAACTTGGGCGAGACCTACCCCACCGAGATGATTAGCCGCATCAGCCGCATCATTGAAGAAAACAAACTTTACGAACTCAGCACCGAGACTTTCACGCTGGCCGCCAACACCAAGCAACGCTACACCTTCAAGCCTGTCGATGTGGCAGCAAGGCGCAACAACTACATCATCTTCAAGATACGCAACCTGAATCCGGGCAAGAACTTCCCAATGATTGTCTCATTCGGCAGCGAAGCCGGCAAAAACGGCGGTTTCGTGCTGCCCATCTCGGCAAGCGAACTCGAGAAGACTTACATCTTCCGCGTCGGCTCGCAGTACAAATGGTTCAGCGAAGACAACACTTGGCTTGAAATCATCTCCGAAAATGATGACGTTGAAGTGAGTATGGTGGAGATTTCCAGAAGCAACTAACCGCCGTTCGGGATTCCCATTTTTCGTTGACGCAAATACGGCTTTAATAGATACACAATATGCATCTATTTCGTACTTTTGCGGCAAATTCACATCATGGAAAAAAGTGATTGTCTATACAAATCCTATCTGGAAATTCTGAAAGAAGAACTCGTTCCCGCAATGGGATGCACCGAGCCAATCTGCTTGGCTTATGCAGCCGCCACAGCGCGAAAAACACTTGAATGCCTTCCCGACAAGGTTGAAATTAAAGCCAGCGGCAACATCATCAAGAATGTAAAAAGTGTCATCGTCCCTAACACTGGCGGTTTGAAAGGATTAAAGGCTTCGGTCGCGGCCGGCATCGTCGCCGGGAATGCCGACAAAGCCCTTGAAGTGATTGCCGAAGTGACTGCGGAACAGAAAAAGGAAATCGGCGCGTTTCTAAAATCGACGCCAATGACCATCACGCCACTGGATTGCATCGCTCAACTTGACGTCACCGTCACCATCTACAGCGGTGAACATTACGCATGTGTCAGAATAGCAGGATTCCACACCAACATAGTCCTGATCGAGAAAGATGGAGAAACCATTTTCCAATGCGAGAAGATTGACAATCCCTGCTCCAATCTCACCGACAGGTCGTGCCTGTGCATGAAGAACATCCATGATTTCGCCAGCACGGCGGATATCCAAGACTTGAAGGCCGTCATCGGTCCCCAAATCAAAGACAACAAAGCCATTGCCATGGAAGGTCTGGCCAACAACTGGGGCGCTAACATCGGCAAAACCATCCTGTCAGTAAGCCACGATGTCCGCAACAAGGCTCGTGCCTGGGCTGCGGCGGGTTCCGACGCAAGAATGAGCGGCTGCGAGATGCCCGTCATCATCAACTCCGGCAGCGGCAACCAAGGCATGACGGCATGTCTGCCCGTCTTGGCCTACGCCGAAGAATACCACATCGACGAAGAACGCACCATCCGTGCCGTGACATTTTCCAACCTCGTCGCCATTCACCAGAAAACTGGCATCGGAAGATTGTCGGCCTACTGCGGCGCCGTGAGTGCAGGTTGCGCTTCGGGTTGCGGAATCGCCTTCCTCTTCAATGAAAGCCTCGACGTCATCAACCATACCCTTGAAAACGCGCTCGGCATGGCGGCCGGTATCATCTGCGATGGCGCAAAGCCTTCGTGTGCCGGAAAAATAGCCATGGCCGTTGAAGCCGGCATACTCGGTTATGAGATGAGCAAGAAAGGCAATTGTCTGCTCGCTGGCGACGGCATCATTGGAGACAATGTCGAAAACACGATAGACCACGTCGGACGTGTCGGACGTAATGGCATGAAAGAAACTGATTCCGAGATACTTAGAATCATGACGGAATAAGGAAAAGTCAGGTCATCTCGTATTATCAATGAGACGGCTATCCTAAAAACATTTTTATCGCTTCACGACAATTCTTTGCGCCTGCTGCCAGTCGGCACCAGCGACGACGACGATGTATACGCCGTTGGACAAGCCTTGGGCAGGCAGTTTCACATATCCTTCTGCGCCGCAAGTCTCGTAAAGCAAGCATCCTTGAAGGTCGTAGAGCCTGACAAGGACTTCTTCATCCACGTTGATATCAACTGTGATCATGTCCGTGACGGGATTTGGAAACACGTTGAACAAAGGTGTCGTTTCCGCTTCCTCTGAAGACCATGTGCCGCAATTGGTATTCAATGTGATGTCAAGATAGTTGAGACGGCTGTCGAGCCAAGCCGAAATCGTAGACAATTGCGTCTCGTCGAGCACAAATTCAGGCCACGCCTCCGACTCCCTGTCATAAGCGCCGTCGCCATTCAGAAAGTCGAACTCGGTCTGAATCATATTCATGATGTAACTCGTTGTGAAATAAGATGAACGCAACTCTGCATAACGGGTTTGCAACTGCTTGACGAATCCGTTGTCGTTACAGTCAAGGATGAGCCTGTCATAGAATCCGTTGGTCATGAGTTCACCGGTCCATGTAGTGGCATTGCCATACGAATCCAACCCGCAAATTGCTTCAAGATCCCAAGGAATGAAGAAAAACTCACTCGTCTTTTTGTATCTGGCGATGAAGGTGTTGCGCGCCATGTTGTTATCTGCCTTCAACATATTGATAAACAGATAGTAATCGATGGCATTAGCAAGGTCAAACTTGGTCGCGTACTGCGAAAGGAATGTCTCATCCGTTGAATTGATGACGAAGTTGACGAAAGAATAGAGCGGTTCCCAGTCGATAAGGGTATCGCTTTCGTTGGGATAGACCCATTCGTAATTGTCCCAAGTGTCTAAGGAGTTGTCATAATCGGGCAGCGTCTCGAAGGAAGGCGCTCCGTCACCATTGCCTTTAAACAGCATCCCGCGGACTTCCACGTTGTATTTTTTCAGTTGAAGTTGTTTCCTGTCGATTCGCTCTGTCAAAGTGTATATTCCTATATATAAATTATTTAGAAATACATCAGCATACTCTTCCCTGATACATGGCAGTGCATCGGGTTGTTCTATACTATATGGGAGTGTGTACATCGTCCGCCACAAATCGTTGGCAACCTTGTCCCTCAAGCGAAGTGGCTGCATGTACATGGCTTCCAGATTCCAGTCGTCGTCGCTGCGGAGTCCCAGAAAGGTGGTGTCCATATTTGCCGTTCCCGTCTCATCAGCCCACAATTCAATCCTATACGATTTCTTCTCAAATTCCTGCGACGATGTGCCCCTTATCTTAATCCCCATGTTCATGGAAATTACGGAACCATTTTGATCAGCCACGTTGATGACGCCATGCACGGCAGGTGTGTTGACTATGGTGCCGTCAGAAGTCATGGTAATAACTGGCATCTCGCTGAGATACAGTCTGTAAACCTCGCCAGACTCGTTCTTCACCAAATATGGAATGCCTTTGGTGAGGACAGAAACCTTGTCCACAAAGGAATAAGTTTCGTCAAGGTCGATGCCCGACCAACCGTTTTCAGTTTTCACCGAACCGAGGTCGATGCTGACGACAATCAACTTCTTTTCACGGTCGATGCCGTAAGTCTTATCTTTAACTTTCAGATTTTCAGCCATTAACGAACAACAGAAGGCTGAAAGGAGTAACAATACTGACAATCTTTTCATTACAAACAGTTATTTGTGAGTGAATAAACAATTACAATAATACTTTGGCCACAAAGAAGAATCAATCATCGATTCGGACAACATTGTTGATGCCGTTGATGGATTTCAACTTTGTGATAAGCCTGTCAAGCGACTCTACATTGGGAATCTGAAGAACTATCTTTCCCTCAAAAAGCCCTTGCTTGTCGGCATTGAACACGATGTTTTTCATGTTCACCTGAAGATCTTCCGAGACGACTTTGGTTATTTTTCCGAGCAATCCCATGACGTCGGCTCCAGTGATTCGTATGGTGGCCAGCGATACGCCAGCGTCGATGCCATTCCATTTGACGTTGATGATACGATAGCCGTAACGCTGATATAACCCTTTGGCATTCGGGCAGTTAGATCGGTGAATGGTGATGCTGCCTTCTGTTGTCACGAAGCCGAATACCGAATCGCCTGGGATGGGGTTGCAACATTTGGCAAGACGGTAGTTCACATTATCGATGTCCTGCCCGATGGAGAGACACTCCTCCTTGCCGCCATCCTCTTTCTTGCCGGTTTCGACATACTCGGTCAAGACTTTTTCCTGTTTCTCTTCCTTTTCCGCAAATTCGGCGGTGAGAAACTTCTTCACATCGGCAAGATCAATCTGTTCGGTGGAGATTTCGTGATAAAGTTGAAGCGTGCTCTCGACCTTGAATTCCTTGACAAGCATGTTGACGACCTCTTCGGTGATCGGAAACTTCCAGTTTTTCAGACGGCGATGCAGCAGGCCTCGGCCAAGTTCCGACTCACGCATCTCTTCCTCTTTCAGGAAACGGCGTATCTTGTTTTTCGCCTTGTCGGTAGTGACGTAATTGAGCCAGTCGGCACGCGGCGACTGCTTCTTGCTGGTGATGATTTCCACCTTGTCGCCATTGTTCAGGACGTAGCGAATCGGGACCACCCTGCCATTGACGCGGGCGCCATTGCAGGTATCGCCAACCCTGCTATGAATCTCATAAGCAAAGTCAAGCACCGTAGAGCCGATGGGAAGTTGTTTCAGGTCGCCTTCGGGAGTGAAGATGAATATCTTGTCGGATTTGTAGGTGTTCTGGAAAGAACTTTGAAAGAGCAGTTGATCGGGATTTTCGAGCATCTCCCTGACTTTGGTCAGCCATTCCTGCGAATCGGGTTTCGAACCTTTCGCCTTGTAAAGGTAATGCGCAGCCTGTCCCTCTTCAGCAATCTTGTCCATGCGCTCCGTCCTGATCTGCACCTCAAACCAAGTTTTTTCATCGTAATTCACAGTGATGTGAAGCGATTCGTATCCGGAAGCCTTGGGAATGGTTATCCAGTCGCGAAGGCGGTCAAGATTCGGCTTGTAGATGTTGGTGATAATGGAATAGACAATCCAGCAACATTCCTTTTCGTCCTTAAGACTGCAATCAACGATGATGCGCGCGGCAAAAAGGTCATACACCTGTTCGAAAGGCACATTCTGAGCCTTCATCTTGGCATAGATGGAAGGAATGGACTTCAGTCTCCATTTCACGGAATATGAAAACTTGTAAGTGTCGCCTTTCTTGGTGCGTTCCCGTTCGGCATCAAGGGCCTTCACGACAGGCTGCAGGAACGACTCCGCCGTCTGTTTCTGCTTATCCTGCGACGCCTTCAACTTGCCTTCGATTTCACGATACACCTCTGGGATCTCGTACAGCATCACCTTCTCCTCGAATTCCGCCTTGATGGTGTAAAGTCCCAAACGGTGAGCGATTGGCGTATACAGGTATTTGATTTCGTCGAAATACTTCTTCAGCCGTTCGGCGTCGATGTCCTCCTGATTTCTGACATCATACAGACGATGCACCACTTTCAGTAGCACCACCCTGATGTCTTGCACGAGCGAAAGGAAAAGCACCCTGAAACTATCGGAATTGTATGCTACTTTTTCGGTCTTGATTTGCGACACTTTATCGAAACCGTCAAGGATGACCGCCACGTTCTTGCCGAACTTAGCCTCTATCTCAGACAGCGAGACGTTTGCCTTGTAGGTGATGCCATGCAGGAAAGACGATATCACCGACACGTAAGCCAAGCCAACTTCGACCACGGCGATTCTGGCCATATCGATAAGGTGATACATGTATGCCTTTCCCGACACCATGTACTTCCCATCGTATTTTTCCATCGCATAGCGGTACGCATCATCGATGGCAACCAACTGGGCACCATCGTTGACGATCGGACTGATATCGGAAAGCATTTTCCTGTATGCAGCCTCGATGGCCGTTCTCTCTTCAGGTGAATAATTCGCCATGTCGTTGATTTATAAGTTGTTGAGATTACACGATGCTGACATAGATACGGCGATTGAGCATCCCATCATAATACGGTTTCAAATCATTGAAGGAACCCGACATGATGGGACATTTGTTTTTGTAATGGGCAATCCAAGTGCAAGTTTCGGCTTGCTCCCTTGTATGTCCGCACACCTCCACCAAAGCATTGATAATATCTTCAAATGTATTGTAGTCGTCATTGAAAAGCATCAGAGTCTTTTCATTATCAATGAGTTCATCGGTCATGGTGTCGGCAGATTCCTGTTCCTTGTTCATCTGATATCCTCCATTTTTCATCCAATAATTCAGCAAATAAAAATACAATAATTTCTTCATGTAATCCCAATTCGAGACACAAATAACCACATTTAGTTGCAATTTTTCGGTCATAGTCTCCGTTAAAGCGTTAGAAATTCATAATTTCGCAATCCAATTAGCATACTGATGCAGAAACGCTTCATAAAGAACATCATTTTCCTGCTGTTTCTCAACCTGTTGGTGAAGCCGTTCTGGATTCTCGGCATCGATCGCGAAGTCCAGAACGTGGTGGGAAATTCCGGTGATGGCGGCTATGGAGTGTTCATTTCGATTTTCAGCTTCTCTTATCTGTTCTACATTCTGTTGGATTTGGGCATCACCAACTACAACAACAGAAACATCGCGCAGAACAATCAGCTGCTTTCGAAACAATTTGCAGGCATCTCGCAAGTCAAGCTTTTCCTATCGTTTGTTTACATCGCTGTGCTTTTCAGTGTCGGACTGATTATCGGATACCGTGGCTTCAAGCTTAGGCTCTTGGGCTGGTGCGCTGTCAACCAGATACTGCTCTCGTTCATCCTTTACCTCCGGTCGAACATCTCCGGACTGCTGATGTTCAAGACCGACAGCGTGTTATCCGTTTTCGACAGGCTTCTTGCCATCGCGATATGCAGCGTCTTGCTCTGGTCAGGCCTGTTTCCCCGTTCCGAGTTCAACATCCTGTGGTATGTGAAGGCGCAAACCGTGTCGTACGTCTGCACGCTGGCTCTCGCCTTGTTCATCGTGCTCAAACACACGTCAAACCTCACATTCAAGATCAACATTCCGTTTTTCATCGCGATACTGAAACAGAGTCTGCCTTTTGCGCTGCTTGTGCTGCTGATGAGTTTCTACAGCAGGCTCGAGCCTGTTCTGCTTGAACGTCTGCTGGTCAATGACCACGGCTATCAGGCTGGAATTTATGCGCAGGCATACCGGCTGTTCGATGCGGGCAACAACATCTCCAACCTCTTTGCCGTCATTCTGCTTCCGATGTTTGCCGCCATGATCAAGAAAAACGACCGTGTGGACCTTTCCGATCTGGTGAAGACCTCTTTCAGCATCATCGTCGCCTTGGTCGGCATCATTGCTGTACTCGGCATTGCCTACAGCGACGAGACCATGAGACTACTTTACCGCATTCAAGCGAACGAGACGCCGGAGATGTTTCAGAGCAGAATGGAGCAGGCCTCGCTCGTGTTCAAGATACTGATGGGAAGTTTCTTCTCCATCTCGACGACATACGTTTTCGGCACCTTGCTGACTGCAAACGGCAGCCTCAAGCATCTGAACATCATCGCCGCATCCGGTGTCGTGCTCAATGTCATCCTCAACCTGATTTTCATCCCGATTTTCAAGTCGGTTGGCGCAGCCTGCACCAGTCTATGCGTCCAAAGCGTGACTGCATTCCTGCAATACCTGTTGGCGAAACGCATCCTGAAACTCGACATCGGGAACCGATACTGGCTGCATCTACTTCTGTTCATGACGCTCATCATCGTCAGCACTTTCCTGGTCAAGACGACACACCTCCATTGGACGGTTTCGTTCTGCATCAGTCTCATCATCAATATCAGTCTGATATTCGTCACAAAGCTTCTGAACTTCAAAGACATCGTCAGGTTGTTTCTTCCTGCGGCGAAAAATTAGCCATTCAAATTTTTTCTAACCTTATTCCGATATATTTTTCTACCTTTGACAAATTTTACGACAGACAGTTTTATGAACGATCAGGGAGACAACTTATACAGTTCCAAATACTTATGTAAGCTTTTAAGCGAATACAAGAAGCCGGTGATTATCATTCTGGCGCTTGCGGCGCTCTTTTCCATCGTATTCAGCTCGCCCACATTCATCACACCGCTTTACAAATCCACCACAATACTGTATCCCACATCCAGCAATTCCATCTCCAAAGTATTGATCAGCACGACATACCAATCAGAGAAGGACATCATGAACTTTGGCGAAGACGAACAGACCGAACAGATGCTCCAAGTGCTGAACTCCAACCGCGTCAGGGACAAAGTCATTGAGAAATTCAACTTGATGGATCACTATGGCATCAAGAAAAGTCAAAAATATCCTTATTCAAGACTTAACAAGCTCTACGACAGCAGGATCAAGTTCCGCCGCACCGAATACAACGCCGTGAAAATCACCGTGATGGATTCCGACCCCGCTCTGGCCGCCCAGATGGCTAACGACATCGCCACAATTTTCGACAGCACCATGAACAACATGCAGAAGGAAGTCGCACTAAAGGCTTTCCGGATTGTCGAAGACGAATACAACAGCCTCAGAGCCGACATGCAACATCTTGAAGATTCGCTGACCGTCCTTCGCAAACTTGGCGTCTTCGACTACGAAAAGCAGGTGGAGATGCTGAGTCAGCAATATGCCATAGAACTCGGCAAAGGCAACAAGTCGGGCGTGGCCGCCATACAGAAACAACTCGACAACCTGGCCGAATACGGCGGACAGTCGTACGCCATACAGGAAATGCTCGACCACGACAGGTTGCAGCTTTCACTGGTGAAGTCAAAATACGAAGAAGCCAAAGTTGACGCTTCTGAAAATATTCCCCATAAATTCGTCGTGACATCCGCCTTTCAGGCCGAACACAAAAGCTATCCCGTAAGGTGGGTCATCGTTGTGGTCACCGTAGGCGCCACCCTGCTCCTGCTCATCTTCGTCATCGCGTTCTTAGAACGTTCGGGAAAATCCTTTCGCGGCAAGAAACAGTCGAAAACCGAAGAAAATCAGGCTTCATAATACAACAGAACAAACACAACTCACTAATGATATATTGATTACTAACATGGATAACAACTTCAACAACATCTCTCTTGTTCAACTGATTGTCAAGTGGAAATGGCACATCATCATCATCACACTGGCCGCTGCAATCTGCGGAGCCATTTTTTCCAGCGCAAGATTCATCACGCCTCTTTACAAATCGGAAGCCGTGGCTTACCCGGCCAACATCAATTCCTATTCCGATGAGAGCGAAACCGAGCAGATGCTTCAGATTGTCAACTCGCAATCCATCACCGATTCCATCATTGAAAAATACGACCTGTGGAGCCATTACAACATCGACAGGAACATCAAATGTGCTAAGACATACATGTATGGCGAGTATCACGACCTGATCAAGATTTCCAAAACTCCATACGAAGCCGTGTCCATTACCGTTTCCGATCCCGACCCCAACATGGCCTGCAACATCGCAAACGACATTCTGAACTTCTACGACAAGAAGATCCAGCAACTGCACAAGAAGAAATCGCAAGAAGTAGTCTCTATGTATGAGAGACAACTCAATGAAAAACAGCAATACATCGACTCCCTGAAGAATGAGTTAGCCGGCCTCTCCGAGAATTACGGAATAATGGACTATGAAAGCCAGTCGCGCGAAGTGACCCGCAGCTACCTCAGCGGCAACTCAGCCAAATCAAACGAACTGAAAGGTAACATCCAGAAATACGGTGCCGACATCATCGACCTGAAGACCAGAATAGAACAGGAAGTCACTTCGTTTGTCACCATCAAGGAAGACTACGAGCAGGAACTCCGTTTCCTCAACTCGCAACTCACCTACTCCAACATCGTGACCGAACCGTTCCCTGCCGACAAAAAATCATTTCCAGTCAGATGGATCATCGTCACGCTGTGCGGTTTAGGCGCTTTCATACTTACCATGCTTGTCCTTCTCGTTTTAGAAAGAAAAAAAACAAAGACGGATAAATGACCAAACAGGCTAAGATAGGCTGGCTTTACACGATAGCTGCATTGTTTGTGGCTATCAGTCTTTTTTTCCTCGTGAAAAAGAGCACTTACCTGTTTTTCGCCGTTCCACTCGTTCTTGGCATCTTGCTGCTCTACATCTTTTCGCTCGACAAAGTCATGCTGCTCATCAGCTTCCTTGTCCCTTTGTCAGTAAGTCTTGAAGAATTTGATCAGCTTGCCATCTCGTTGCCCGATGAGCCCTTGCTTCTCGGGCTAACAATTCTATTCCTTGCCAAACTGCTATACGACGGCAAGTATGACAAGAAGATAACGCATCATCGTGTTTCGATAGTCATTTTCTGCATGTTGATCTGGATGGTTGTCACTACGATAACAAGCGATATTCCAGTTGTTTCCATCAAATTCATCGCTTCGCGACTGTGGTTCATCATCCCGGGTTTCTTCTTCTGCATCATTCTTTTCAGAAAGTCAAAAAACATTGACTGGTTCATCTGGCTTTACATCGCCAGCCTCATCATAGTCATCGTTTACACGATTTACAACCATGCGAAAACCGGTTTCGACGGCGATGCCGCGCACTGGGTCATGACGCCATTCTACAACGACCATACGGCTTATGGCGCCGCACTGGCCATGTATCTGATACTGGCGGTTTCCTATGCCTTCGTACCCGGAATTTCCAAGACGAAAAGGCTTATCATCATCGGTTGCGTATGCATCCTCTCCGTAGCTTTGATCTTGTCAAATTGTCGCGCTGCGTGGATCAGTGTCATTGCAGCAGTTTGCGCTCTCGCCTGCGTGCTTCTGAAAATCAAGTTCAGATTGATTGTGACCATATTCGCCATAATGGTTGGACTTTTCTTCGCCTTCCAGAATCAAATCATCACTGTTTTGGAACGCAACAACCAGGACGCTTCTGGCAACTTCACTGAAAACATCAAGTCCATCACCAACATCACCACAGATGCTTCAAACCTTGAAAGGATAAACCGTTGGCAGTCAGCCTTAAGGCTTTTCAAGGAAAGACCTGTATTTGGCTGGGGACCAGGCACATACCAGTTTGTTTACGCTCCTTACCAGATGTCGAAAGAAAAGACCATCATCAGCACCAATGCCGGCGATGGCGGCAACGCTCACAGCGAATACATTGGAGCCATGGCCGAACAAGGACTGGTTGGTTCTCTTATGGTTGTCTTGCTGGTCGTCATGGTCATCTACACGGGATTGAAGACATATCAACGGGCAAAGAACAAGAAGGCGAAGATTCTCGCATTAGGAGCGACTTTGGCCTTTTTCAGTTACTTCCTTCACGGCATGCTCAACAACTTCCTCGATACGGAAAAACTTGCGATTCCCGTCTGGAGTTGCGCCGCACTCATTGTGGCCATAGACATTTATTATGCCGACAAAGAGTCGTTTACAGATGTTGTCGAGACAAAAGACGAAGAGAAACCAAATCCCTGACAACGTGAACAAATAAAAAAAGCCGTCATTAGACGGCTTTTTTCATTTATAGGGGTCAATTGATTGACATCACCTCAACATCGAACAAAAGCGGTGTGCCTGGGGGAAGGATTCTTGGATCTATTCCCTGTTCACCAAAGCCCAGTTCAGACGGAACGATCAGACGGACTTTCGAACCGACGTTCATCTGCATGACCGCTTCCTGAATGGCAGGCATCATCTCATCCTGACCAATGGTAAATGTCATGGGCGAACCCTGTTCGTAACTCGACTCGAGTTTAGTACCATCGAGCGCGCTGATGACATAGTTCATCGAGACCTTATCGCCCCACTTCGCGACATTGCCTTCACCTTTCTTGTTCCAGATGATGTAAAGGCCGCTTGCAGTAGGAGTCTCTTTGATGCCATTATCCTTGACATATTTTGCGATGACATGACTTTCCCTGGCTTTCAGTTCAGCTTTCAGCTTTGCCTGCAGCTTCTGGTAAACATCAGACGCCATCACGTCATTCACTTTCACACTGAAAAGCAGTGGCGAATATGGAAGAATGACATCCTCGTAGCCTGTGCTGTCGAATCCCAAAGATGACGGAATGACAAAAGACATGCTCTCGCCTTTCGACATCATGCCAAGACCTTTATCGAAGCCAGAACAGAGCGACGATTCGCCTATCTGGACATCCATCGGTCCTGCGTTGACGGAACTTAACAGCGTATCGCCGTTCATGTCGGTCATGGTGAAATCGATGCTGGCATAATCGCCAAGCTTGACTGGCACTCCTGTACCACCCTTTCTGCTAAGGATGATAAGTCCCGATTCCGTTGTCTTTCCATTCAGCTTGTTCACGCAGGAATCAAGCAATCTGCGTTCGTTGAGTTGCAAGGAATCGACAACCCTCTTATGATCAGCTTGCAGCTTCTCGTAAGGGGTGATGGACAGAAGTTTCAGATCGTAATAGATCAGCTTGCCTTTGGCTTCTTCAGGAATCTCTTCCATGGAAGCGAACATCGAATCGGCCACCGTCACGATTCCGACAGAGTCGCCGACATGCATCAGCGTCAAAGCGTCAGCAACATCTCCAACAAAATCAGGTTCGTTGAGAATGGTTTTTATAGGTTCACCGCCAGCTGTGGTAAATATCAAGGAATCACCAAGATACTGTGCCACTTCAAAGGTGACGCCGTCGTTAACACGCGGTTTTTCCGAATTCCCCTTGGCCTTCGTATAATACTTCATGTAAACGCCATCCCCCATTTTCTTGAATCCAGGATACGGGGACTTCTGGCATGACACAAGGAGTCCAAGCAAGACTACGGCAAATAATGAAACTGCGGTTCTGTTCATTTTATTTGAAATCGATCAATTCGACATCAAAAATCAAATTGGAGTATGCAGGAATAGTACCAGCAGCTCTCCCGCCATAAGCCAGATTATAAGGAAGATACAGCGTTCCCTTTTCTCCCTTTGACATTAACATGATGCCTTCGTCCCAGCCAGGAATGACTTGGCCGTTACCCAGTGTGAAGGAGAAAGGTTCGCCTCTTTCAACTGATGAATCGAAGACGGTTCCATCAAGCAGCTTGCCTGTGTAATGAACCTGAACTGTCTGTCCCGCAACAGGTTTAGGACCCTTGCCAGGAGTTGTGCAGACGTAAATCAGACCCGTAGCGGTAGGAGTAGCGGTGATGGCATTCTGCTGAATGTAAGCATTGAAGGCTTCCTGGGCTTGCTGACCCTGGGCTTGCTTTTCAGCTTCTTTCTTTGCATTGAAGTCGTCTTCCGACATGGCTTCCAGAAGTTTCACTTCCCAACGGACAGTCGAACCTGGCTTCACAAAAGCAGGCAGTTCCTGAGCACCCAAGAATTTAAGAAACACCGAGTCAGCAGGCATGATCATCGACATGGAGTCGCCAACGTGCATCATTGTGAGTCCGTCGTAAAGATCGCCAGCAAAGCGGGATTCCACAATCTTGTCATAGAATTCGTTGCCTTGTGATGAGAAAAGCAGTGAGTCATTAATGAAGTAGGCGAAATCGAGACGAACGACATCTCCCAGTTTCGCAACAGGACCATCATTTTCTGTTATAAACTTGTAGTACAGACCATTATCCGTCTTCTTATATCCCGGATAAGGTGACTTTGTACAGGACGTCATCATTGCGAACAAGACGACAGCGCAGCTTAAAACTGCAAATAATTGCTTTCTTTTCATGATTTTGAATTATTAATTGAATAGTAAGTTTATCTGAAATCAACCAGTTCGATATCGAACTGCAAATTGGAATATGCCGGGATTGCACCCGTCTGCTTCTCGCCATAAGCCAGATTGAAAGGAACGACCAACGAGCCTTTCTCGCCTTTGTGCATGAGCATGATGCCTTCCTCCCATCCTTTAATCACACGGTCTTCGCCAATGACGAAACTGACAGGGCCACCGTGTTCCTCTGACGAATCGAAGACCTTTCCGTCAAGGAATTTTCCGACGTAATTGACAGTGACAGTAGCGCCTGATGTTGGCATCGCTCCGTATCCATCTTTCGTCTTGACATAAACCAGTCCCGACTTTGTCTTGTGACTCTTGTTTATCTTATTGTCTTTTAGATATTTGTCGAAATCAGTCTTTGCCTGTGCTTCCTTCTCCACCTTATCTTTTTCCTTTGACACAATGTCAAGCAACTTGACTTTGAAAACCAGATTGGAATAAGCCGGAATGTTCTGGTAGTCGTGCTCTCCGTAGGCCAAAGAATATGGCAGGATGAAAGTGGCCTCTTCGCCTTTGCTCATGTGGGTGATGCCTTCCTCAAGACCTTTCAGCACGCGGCCTTCGCCCAACGGCACGTCAAAATATGCATCACCAAGGTCGTCGGATTTGCCCAACAGTGTCCCATCGAGATATTTAGCGACAAAGGTGATTCTGGCCACGGAACCCGCAGTGGGGAGTTGACCGTCGCCTGCCGAGTTCTTGATGTAATAGAGTCCTGAAGGCATTGGAGCCACAGTTATATTATTGTCTTTTAAATATTTACGTAGAGCTTCATCCGATTGCGCCTTCTTTTCCATGGCTTCTTTTTTGGCACGTTCCGCAAGTTCGGCAGCGGTGGTGATTTTCAGAAGTTTGATTTCATAAATCAGATTGGAATAAGCCTGAATCGGGCCAACCACATGTTCGCCGTAAGCCATGTCGAACGGAATGATGGTCCTGACCGTCTCGCCAAGATGCATCTTAGGCACCACCTCTTCCCAGCCAGGAATGACGTATCCGTTGCCCAAAATGAAGGTGAAACTTTGGCCATCCTCAGCTGAAGAAGTAATCTTCTCGCCATTCAGAAGGCTCAGGGAATAATCCACAACGACCTCCTCGCCATTGACAGGACAGCGTCCTTTACCAGGCTGCAATGGAAGAATATAAATTCCTGATTCCGTAGGAGTTACCTGAATATTGTTGTTTTTGATATATGCGGCGAGTTCATCTTTTGACCTCTGCATCAAGGCTTTGTTCGCGGCCTCGACCTCAGCCTTAAATGACTTCTCATCCTGAATTTCAAGCACTTTCATCTCAAAACGCATTATGGCGTCATGAGAGACCGTCAGACTGTCGCGGCTTTGCCCGAACATCGTCACAAAGGTCGAGTCGGCAGGAACGATGAAAGACACGGAGTCACCTTCCCTGAGCATGGTAAGACCGCTGAAAAGGTCGCCCTTGAACTTCGATTCCACCACCTGAATACGAGCAGTATCGCCAAATTCAGCCGATGAATAAATCAATGAATCGTTAAGATAATAAGTCAGTCGCGTCTTCAGATAATCGGTGACCTTGGCCTTCTCATGGCCTTTGCCACGTTCATAAAAACGATAATACAGACCGTCAGAAGTCTTCTTGTAACCGGGATACTTATGATCTCCGCAGGAAAACATCATGCAGGCCATCAAAACGCACATCAAAGCAATTACGATATTCCTTTTCATATCTTATTGAATTTCAAGTATTTTAATAGAATAAACCAAAGTCGCTCTTTCTGGAATCTTATTTTGGTCGCCAACCAGACCGTAAGCAAGATGCGATGGCAAAATGATTGTCGCCACATCGCCCTGATGCATATACTGCACAGCTTCATCCAAGCCGCTTTCCACGCTGCCGTTGCCGACGACGAACTTCTTCAAGCCGTCTTCATCAGATGAATATATCGGTTCGCCCGCGATTGAAGTCAACTTGTACTCCAGCGTGACGGCATCCCCTTTGCTGACCTTCTTTCCGGCACCTTTCTGGACAATCTGATAACGCAGTCCCGTGCCAGTTGTGGTCATCTCCAACGAATGGCGCCTGATGTAGTTGTCAATGTCTTCATTCTCATCTCTGACAAGATAGCGGTTGGCCTTCTCAAGGCTTTCCTTCAACTGAACCTCATCGCTACGGGTGTCCGTCACCGTCGTCTTGACTTCTTTCCGGTCACAAGCGGAAAAGACGGCAGCAAGCAAAAGGAATAAAAGACACAACCTTTTCATAATCAATTCTTTAACGAATCAACATATTCAGGTAAGACAGCTTTTAATTTATCGACAGCCTCTGTCAGCGAACATGACAAGGAACCGCCTGCCGCATTGGTGTGACCGCCTCCGTTGAAATACTTCAGAGCCACTTCATGAACGGAGAAACTTCCCTTCGACCTGAAGGAAAAGCGTATGACATCATCCCTTTCGGTAATGAGGACGGACATCTTGACATTCTCGAGCGACAAAGGATAATTGACAATTCCTTCGGTATCGCCAACCTGATAATTGAAAGAATCCAACTCGCTCTTGCTCAACGAAATGATAGCTGTGGCGTAGGATTCAAACACTTCCAATTTGTTGCTGATGGCAAAACCGAGAAGCCTCAGCCTGTTCTCGGAGAACGTGTCGTAAATCAATCGATGGATACGGATATAGGAACTGCATTTCGCCACAAGTCCCGAACATAATTCAAACGTACGCGGCTGATAGATGGAGTGTGCGAAGGATCCTGTGTCGGTCATGATGCCCGCGAGCAAGTTCGTAGCCATATTATCGTCAATCAAATCAGGATTGTAGTGAAGTATGGTTTCCGTAATCAGTTCCGAAGTGCTTGACACCTCTGTTTCAGAAAGATAGCAATAAAATGGACCAAAATCCGTATCGCGGTGATGGTCAATCAGCACTTTCGTTGCAGTCGATTTTGAAAGCTCATCACCAAGAATGCCGCTTCTGGAAAAATGGTTGAAGTCGAGCAAGCAGACGCAATCTGCTTGGGAAAAGGCTTTTCTGATGGCGTCAAAGTCGCGAACTCCTATGAGAATCGTTTCGGCGCCCGGAAGCCATGAAAGGAAACCGGGAAAATCATTGGAGACAACAACTTGCGCCTCGTGACCGTTTTTTTTGAGAAAATCAGCAAATGCCAAAGAAGAACCAATTGCATCGCCATCCGGATTGACATGAGTGACAATCAGATAGTTATGGTGGCTATGCAAGACGCTGTCAAATGCTTCAAAAAACTGTTCTCTTTGCATGCTGGCTTCTTAAAAATAAGGCGCAAAGTTACAATATTTTTTCAAGCGTACACCTTATTTAATAATAAATAGCGTCATTTCGGATCAAGGACTTCGAAAGTGTTGTCATCGTAAACCAGCACTATCGACTTCAATTTCCCTGAAGAAGGCTTCGAATCCTGTTTGTGTTGAGGCTCGACGAAGTCAGGAACGACATCGGCAACCGGTTCTTCAATCACTTCATCAAACTGAAGCATCGTTTCCTGGGCTTTTTGAGAGTCGGAAGACGATGGTGCAGGGGGCGGGATGGAAGCGAATTCGGAACCCGTCATCGGGCCTTTACCGAAAATAATCCAGTCAAGATTGTACTCGGGAAAAGTCTCTTTCAAGCGCTTGACGAAATCCAAACTCGGGTTGTTTCTGCCCGACAAAAGATGTGACACGCCGGAAGGTTGGATGCCCAAACGTTCGGCAAATTCTGTCGCCGTCAGATTTTTTGCACGGATGATGTGCGCAATTCTATCTTTCATGATCATCAAAATAAGAAGATGTGAGTCCTGTAAAAATCCATTTTTCACATTTTTCAGTTTACAAAAGTAATAATTATTCAATTACAAATGGATTAATTTGATGGATTACATTTGTAAATAGTAACCGTAACCGATAAATTCATGAAGAAACACTTCAAATATATTTATATAACTATCTTATTCTAAATGATTTATAATATATCAATTTTCACTTTACATAATGACATATTATTGGCTTAATATTTAATATTTAGGATTAAATAAAATGATATATAATATTGATATTTAGGTAATTGCATATAATATTTCATTGATTATGAAAACTATATGGTAATAATTGATGACGATTGTTTTACTCGTTTTGGTACAGTTGTAATAATCTTAATTATCATATTGATTTATAGATATATACATAAGTCGGTTGACTTATGTAAACTTGTAAAGGTTTACATTTGTACTTTTGTGAATATTGCATTTCTGGCATTTTCACCCGACATCTTGTGAATATAATTGGCTGATTTTTCACTTGCGTCAGAAGGCTCAAAATGGGCTCTGAAAACAACACGCCTTCTCCTCCATTTTATCCTACCCCGACTGATCGGTTTTGAAAAATCATCAGTCTGCGACCGTCAAAAACCATCTCGACATGTTCCGGATTTGACGAAAAAACATCTTCCCGATTCATCGGCATAATGACGCGCACCTTTATTTATTATGACATCATTCTGAAAGAAGTCCGTCCTGATTTTGGAAAAATGGTTTACTTTGCACTTGGAATGACTTCACCGGACAGACATATTCATAATCTGATTGAAGAAGGCGAACATCAGCAGCTTGATTTCAAGTTCGAGATTTCCGACAGCAAACGCATCGCCAGATCCTTGGCGGCTTTCGCCAACACGGACGGTGGCCGTCTGCTGGTAGGCGTGAAGGACAACGGCGCCATTGCCGGCATCAGATCCGACGAAGAAGTCCACATGATTCAGGCTGCAGCCGAGATGTATTGCCAGCCGGCGGTGGACTGCACGTACAAGAGATGGGAAATCAGTGGAAAAGAAATACTTGAAGTCATCATCCCGAAAGACGCCAATTGCAAACACAAAGCGCCTGACAATCAAGGACAATACAAGTATTTCGTCAGGGTGAAAGACGAAAATCTGCTGGCCGACACCATCCTGCTGAAACTGTGGAAGCCAAACAAGAACGGAAAATCCGCCAAGATCTCATTGAACGACACCGAGATGCTCCTGCTCCATCATCTCTCCGAAAACGAAAGGATTACACTGCGTGAATATCAGGAATTGGCGCACCTACCAAAAAGGAAAGCCGAGAAAATCATCGTCGATTTCATATCGATAGGCGTAATCGAAATGGAACTGACCAAGGACGAGACCTATTTCAAACTCGCAAATCGGCAAACCTGAACTTGAACGACCTGCAGTTTCAATTAATCTCCAGACCTCATCAAGATTTTTACTATTTTTACCGACCAAATGAAGTTCAAGAAAAGGCCATCGGTTCTATGCGTCATGTTGCTGATTCTGAGTGTCAATTGCGTCGCTCAGCATAAGGCGACGGATTCCCTATCGTCGCGGCATGCAACCGCATCGCGACAGGCCATCGACTCCACCCTTGTGAAATATTACAGCAACTCGTTCGACAGCATCTTTCTTGGCAGCTCCCACTACATCGACACATCGACATTCACAGCCGTCGACCACGACATGCTTACCAGAGACGCCACCATTTACAGCACGCTGAGCAATATGGGGCACGCTCACAAATCGATGCGTTTCAACAACTTGGGAGCCGTTGGATTCGACATGACCTTGCCGTCTTTCTCCGCCTACATCAAGACCGGGAAAGACATGAATTCATTCGTCCCCGTCCTGCCATATTCCGAAGTGCGTTATGTGATGACTACCGGCGACAAGGAACAACACCTCAACGTGAAGTTCGGGCGGCAATTCGCACCCCGCTTTTTCTTCTCCTTTGAGTACAATCTGGACTATTCTCCGGGTGTCTTCAGCCACAGCAAGACCGACAACAACAACTATTTCTGGCTCAACGGGGCTTATTCCACTAAGAATCAACGCTATGGCGTGACGGCCTACTACTTCCGCAACAAGCTCGACATGGAAGAAAACGGCGGCATCGCCAACGACAGTTCCTACATCAACCACGAAGAAAGCGACAATAGCGCCATCACCACCAATCTGACGTCAGCAAGTAATGTGATCAAGTGCAGCGGATTCGGCTTCAGCCAGTATTTCAATCTGTTGTCACGCGACAAGCGCTCCAGCAATGCCACAATGACGTCATCTTCCGACAGTCTTTCCCTTCAAGGCAATGACACAAAGATGCCTGACATCGAAAAAACCGCCGACACCTTGAAGCTGGAAACGAATCCTTCAACAGAATCAGACTCGGCAAATATCGCGATAGACGAAAGTCGCAAATTCACCCTCGGACGAATCAGCCACAGCTTCAGTTATCAGAAAAACCAGATGTTCTTCTACGAGACGACTCCGACAGCCGCCTTCTACTCGACTTTCGGTCCGCTTCTCGACTCGGTAAAATCGACCGACACCACCATCGTTCATGCCATTAGAAACGATCTGAAATGGAGCAGTTTAGGATACAAGACCTACAATGAAGACATCCCGTTTTATCTTTATGCCGGCATAAGTCACGGCATCTACAAGATCAAATCGTACGACTATATTGAACAAGACGTCACCGCTGATCGGAATTTCACTCAGATTGGCCTTAACGGTGGCATTGTCGTCAACCTGTTCAAATCGACGCGCATCACTGGCGAAGCCGACATGATCACCATTGGCTATCAGGCCGGCGATTTCAACGTGAACGGACAATGGAAGCAGTTTCTGGGCACTTCGGCCAAAAACATCGGCGACCTGATGTTTGACTTCAACTTGAAGAGACAGTCGCCATCGTGGTTCGAAGACGAGTACGTGTCGAATCATTTCAGTTGGAACAACGATTTCAATGCAGCGACATCGCTGGCTTTCGCATTAAGGTATCAGTACAAGAACATCAGTGTTGGGGTGAAACAGACCTCCATCAACGATTACATCTACTTCGACGCGACTGCCCATCCTGCCCAAAATGACGGATTTGTCACGGTCAGAGAAGCTTATGGCAGATGCCACTTCCAATTCGGAAGAATGGAAACCGACGGCCTTTTCAGTCTGCAACAGTCCAGTTCAGAAGTCATCCATCTGCCGCTATTCCTTGCAAAACTGAAAATCGCGTATTCGCAGCCAATTTTCCACAAAGCCGCCACCATACAACCCAGCGTCACGCTGCAATATTTCACAAAATACCATGCCGACGCCTACATGCCGGCCTTGAGGACGTTCTATCTTCAGGACGAGGTGATGATCGGCAACTATCCGTTCCTTGACATGGCATTCACCATCAAGGTGAAACGGGCCAACATCTTTGTGGAATACAGCAACATGTTTCTGCTCACAGGCGACTACAACGGATTCATCGCCCCGCATTATCCCATGCGGGACAGCAAATTGTATTTCGGAATCAATTGGAGGCTGTTCGACTGATGAAAATCAGGACATGCCGCGCTGTTTCTTGATTTCCTCGTAGGCAGCGTTAATATCTTGGAATTTCTTCTCGGCATCCCTTCTGACTTCTTCGCCAAGGTTATTGACGAGGTCGGGATGGTTCTTTTTCGCCATTTCGCGGTAGGCTTTCTTCACTTCATCATCGGTGGCGTTTTCGTCGATTCCCAGTATCTTGTAGGAATTGTTGGTATCCCTGACGAACATGGCTTTAATTGATTGGAAATCAGAGTCGCTGATGCCCATGTAGGAAGATATGGATCCAATCACGTTCAGTTCCTCAGGCGACACTATTCCGTCAGCCTGAGCGATGCCGAAGAGATAGTGCAGCAATTGCAACTTGTTGGAATAATCCATGTACTGTCCGATTTGGCGGCTTACATCGTAAAGATTAAAGTCCTGATTGAGGATTTCGCGCAGCATGGCGATGTAAGTCTCTGCCTTTTGCTGTCCGAAATTGTGCAGATAGAACTGCTTGACATAATCGAGTTCGGACTTCATCACTTTCCTGTCGGACTTCATCACGGCAGCGGAAAGCACGAGCAGGCTGATGTTGAAATCGCGCTGAGGCTCTGTGGCGCCGACATTAGTGTAGGTCTCGGAGACATCCTTGTTCTCGAACATCGAGCCTAAGACAAGGCCAATGATACCGCCGAGCGGGCCAAAAAACGCCCAACCCAAACCTCCTGCTATCCATTTGCCGTATCCCCCACGTCTTCTGCGCTTCGTTTTTCCCCCATCGCGGTTCGGATTGCCGTTAGATTCCTTGTTTCGAGGCGACCTGAACACAAAGAAAAGCACGACGCCGACAATCACGAACAAAATCCAATATCCATTATCCATCGCTGAGAATTTGTTTGCAAAGTTATGACAAAAATCATTCCTCACCATCATGAAGCATTGCAAACGGCAAAGGGACAAGAAGAAACTCGAAATGTCAGGTGATGCAAAAACAAAAAAAACGGGGTCTGCTACTTATAAAATCCATATCTTTGCAACTCGATTTTTGTTCAAACGGGACATTATTATAGCAACAAACAATTATAAGAAAATGACAAAGTACGTTTACACCTTTGGTGGAAAGACCGCCGAAGGAAATGCCAAAATGAAAAACGAGTTAGGCGGAAAAGGTGCCAACTTGGCAGAGATGTGTCTGTTAGGTTTACCTGTTCCTGCGGGTCTGACCATCACAACAGAGTGTTGTACAGATTATTATGCAAATAATTGCCAGCTCCCTGCTGGGATAATGGAAGATGTCTGGAAAGGCATGGCAAACATGGAGAAACTGATGGGCATGAAATATGGTGATGCCGAGAATCCTATGCTTGTTTCCTGCCGTTCCGGTGCGCGCCAATCCATGCCAGGCATGATGGACACCGTACTGAACATAGGACTTTGTTCGAAGACCATTCCCGGTCTGATCAAGAAAACGGGAAATCCGCGTTTCGTTTACGATTCATATCGCCGTCTCATCATGATGTACGCCGATGTGGTGATGGAAAAAGCCGAAGGCATTGATCCTGTCGATGGCAGAAGCATCCGCAAACAGCTGGACGACATGCTTGACGCATTCAAGGAATCAAAAGGTTACAAATCAGATACCGACATCAAGGCTGAAGAGCTGCAGCAACTTGCCGAGGATTTCAAAGTCCGCATCAAGCAAGTGCTGGGCACAGAATTCCCGGATGACGCTGAGGCACAGCTGGAAGGCGGCATCAAGGCTGTTTTCAAAAGCTGGAACGGAAAGAAAGCCATTTCATACCGCCGCATCGAAGGTATCCCCGACACTTGGGGCACCGCCGTCAACGTGCAGGCTATGGTATTCGGCAACATGGGTGACAACTCCGCCACTGGCGTAGCATTCACACGTAACCCCGCCACTGGCGAGAACCAGTTCTACGGCGAATGGCTGATCAACGCACAAGGTGAAGATGTCGTCGCTGGCATCCGCACTCCTAACCCGTTGAATGACGATACCAAGAACGAGCAGAACAAGCACATGCATTCCATGCAAGAGCTTATGCCCACTACATACAAGGAACTCTGCGAGGTGCGCCGCATCCTCGAAGAAAACTATCACGACATGCTCGACATCGAGTTCACCATCCAGGACAGCAAGCTTTACATGCTTCAGTGCCGTGTTGGCAAACGCACCGGTGTCGCTGCTCTGACGATGGCTCTGGACATGCAGAAGGAAGGCCTCATCGACGAGAAAGAAGTCGTCATGCGTCTCTCTCCCGCTCAGCTCGACGAGCTGCTGCACCCCATCCTTGACGCTTCCGATGAGAAGAAACACGATGTCAATGCCAAAGGTCTTCCTGCAGGCCCCGGTGGCGCTGTCGGCAAGATTGCTTTGACAAGCGAGAAGGCAAAAGAATACCAAGCTGCTAAGATTTCCTGCATCCTCGTCCGTGAAGAGACGAACCCGGAAGACGTTGAAGGCATGCGTGCTGCAAACGGCATCCTGACACAAAGAGGCGGCATGACATCACATGCAGCTCTGGTGGCACGTGGCTGGGGCAAATGCTGCATCGTCGGCTGCGATGATGTGAGAATCGACCTCGCACAAGGCACCGTGAAGATTGGCAAAAAACAGTTCAAGGAAGGCGACGTCATCAGTCTCGACGGCTCCAAAGGATGGGTTTTCGCTGAACCTATCGCCATGGTGAACGCCACTGAGAATCCACGTTTCCAGCAGTTCATGGCTTTGGTTGACAAATTCCGCAAGATGGGTGTCCGCACCAATGCCGACAATCCTGAAGATGCACAGAACGCCGTCAACTTTGGCGCTGAAGGCATCGGTTTGTTCCGCATCGAGCACATGTTCTACGGCAAAAACAGCGAAGAACCGCTTGCAAAACTCCGCAACATGATTCTCGCCAACACGACCGAAGAACGCATCGCTGCATTGAACGAACTCGAACCATACATCAAGAATGCCGCCAAAGGCACTCTGAAAGTGATGAATGGCAAGCCGCTCACCTTCCGTCTTATGGACCCGCCTTTGCACGAGTTTGTGCCTCACACTGAGGAAAAACAACGCGCTCTGGCCAAGGAACGTGGCATCAGCTTCGAAGAAATCGTCAAAAGAATAAACGCTTTGAACGAAGTGAACCCAATGATGGGACTGCGTGGCGTGCGTTTAGGCATCGTTTATCCTGAAATCACCGAGACTCAATTCCGCGCCTTATTCCAGGCTACAGCGGAACTGATGAAGGAAGGCCAAGACCCGCATCTTGAGATCATGGTTCCTCTGACCATCAACGTGAAGGAACTCGAACACCAGAAAGGCATTGCAGACCGCGTGAAGAAAGATGTGGAAAAGCAATTCGGCGTCAGCATCAACTACCTCTACGGCACCATGATAGAAATACCTCGCGCCACGCTGGTAGCCGACAAGATTGCCGAAGTCGCACAGTTCTTCTCATTCGGCACCAACGACTTGACCCAGATGACCTTCGGTTTCTCACGTGATGATGTGAACGCCATCGTCCACACCTACATTGATGAGAAGATCATTCCTGCTGACCCATTCAACACATTGGATCAGGAAGGCGTGGGACAACTTGTCAAATTAGGCGTCGAACGCGGACGCAGCACGCGCAACAACCTGAAATGCGGCGTTTGTGGAGAACACGGCGGTGACCCCGCATCGGTGGAATTCTTCTACAAAGCTGGCATGACCTACGTCAGCTGCTCACCATTCCGTGTGCCTGTGGCACGTCTTGCCGCCGCTCAGGCTGCAATTAAGGAAGAACGGGCTGCTAAATAAGCACACAGTCAGTTTATTACAAAAAGGAAGGCAGTTTTGCCTTCCTTTTTTTTCGTCCGATATCGAACCCGGACAAGGGAATTATCATTTCAGAAACCATACATCACAACGGTTTTGATTACATTTGCAATCCAATCATTTCGCCATGAAAGCATTCGCCATCATCCTTTTATTGACACTTTTGGCAAGTTGCGGACCCAAACGCGACGAGATTATTCCTGTTGATGTTCAGAAATACCTTGTTCAGCAAAACGGCTCCACAGAAGATGCCGCAAGTTTAGGTCAGAAGATGCAGACTGAGAGTTTCAACAACACTGTCGGAAGGACATTGCCTTCGGTCACGGTCACAGACATGAACGGGAAAAACATCAATCTCAAAAAAGCCGTCAAGAAAAGCACCATCATCATTGCCGGCAGTCCTTACGGCAATCTCGGAATGGACGAAATGGAGCGTCTGTTTCCTGAAGCCGTCAGAAACCTTGGCGAGAAAGCCGATGACATAGAGATTATCTGTCTGGTAGTCAGCAATAAAGCCGACGGAAAAGAAGCGGCAGAAAACTTTGCGGCAAAACTGCGTTCCAATTACGACAACATCTATATCATTGACAATCAGGAAGCGGCAAAAATGAACATCTTCGCAAATCCGACCAAACTCTTTGTCAACAAAGACCATATTGTGGTACACTATTCCATGGGTTTTGTCAATGAAGAAGAATACCGGTTTCAGGAATTGTCAGAAGGCATCGACAAAATGCAAAACAAACGTCTTTAATAACAATCATTTCGATATGACAAAAGCCTATTTTTCAGCAGGTTGCTTCTGGGGAGTCCAATATCACTTTGCAAAAACGGCAGGTGTGACCGACACACGTGCAGGTTTCATGGGCGGCGACGTACAAAATCCTTCCTACCAGCAGGTCAAAACGGGTGAAACCGGGCATCTGGAGACTGTAGAAGTTACATTCAACAGTGAAATAGTCAGTTACGAGTCATTGGTGCATCTCTTTTTCGAGATCCACGACTTCGAACAGACCGATGGACAAGGTCCCGACATCGGGTCGCAGTACCTTTCTGCGATTTTCTTCACGGACGACATGCAGAAACGTGTCGCCTTTGATGTCATCAGCGAGTTACGGTCAAAAGGATACGATCCGGCAACAGAGATACGCCAAGCCGACGTCTTCTATCCTGCGGAAGAATATCATCAGCACTATTACGAGATGCGGAATGAGACGCCGTACTGTCATCTCCGCAGGGTTATCTTCTGACATTCAGCATAATAGACATGGGTAATCTGGAGATTATCGACAAGACGAGCAAAATGGGATTCACACTCCCGCACAAGATTTACATCAACGGCAAGGCGATATGTATTCTGAAAGCACCATCCATGCGCATCGAAAGCATGCCGCAAGCCTATTACAGACTCCGCGTGGAAAGCATGATTCCTTTCATTTCTGCCGAAGCGCTCGTCAAAGTGGAAGAAGGCAGCAACAAAGTCTGTTTCCGAGATAAGGAAAAATTATGGGACTCGCTCTTCCTTATCGACATCGTCATGCTGATTGCAAAATGCTTCGTGACATTTCCGGACACTATCGAACTGACATACAAGATATTCACTAATGGATACGGTCTGTTGTGGCTTATTCGGGAATGGATCATCCGGAAAAAATACTTCAAAATCGAGCAAATTAAATGATGTCGGCTGAATTTTAAAATGGTTTATGATGACATTATTACTAACTTTGCAAAATAAAACCTTAAAGAATCATGGCTAAAAGCACAGAAGAAATCAGACAAGCATTGGCAAAGTACGGTATCCTTGATGTTAAGGAAATCCAGTACAATCCTTCCTACGATCAACTTTTCAAGGACGAGATGGACCCGTCGCTCACCGGATATGACAAAGGCGTCATGACGGAACTGGGTGCCGTTAACGTCATGACTGGCATATACACAGGACGTTCTCCTAAAGACAAGTATTTCGTAATGGACGATGTGAGCCGCGACACGGTATGGTGGACATCAGACCAGTACAAGAACGATAACAAACCTGTCAGCCCTGCTGTTTGGTCATCGCTCAAGAATCTGGCAGTCAATCAGTTGTCAGGAAAGAAACTTTACGTCATGGATGGTTATGCCGGCGCTAACAAGAACAGCAGGCTGAAGATCCGTTTCATCATGGAAGTGGCATGGCAGGCCCATTTCGTGAAGAACATGTTCATCCGTCCGACGGAACAGGAACTGGCTGAATTCGGCGAGCCCGACTTTATCGTCTATACCGCTTCCAAAGCCAAAGTTGACAACTACAAGGAGTTGGGCATCAACTCCGAGACCGCCGTGGTCTTCAATCTGACATCGAAAGAACAGGTCATTCTGAACACATGGTATGGTGGCGAGATGAAAAAAGGCATGTTCTCCATCATGAACTACCTCCTGCCGCTGAAAGGCATGGCTGCCATGCACTGTTCCGCCAACACGAACAGCAAAGGCGAGACCGCCATCTTCTTCGGTTTGTCAGGCACAGGCAAGACCACTCTTTCCACCGATCCGAAACGTGCGCTGATTGGCGACGACGAACACGGCTGGGACGATGATGGCGTCTTCAACTTCGAAGGTGGCTGCTACGCCAAGGTCATCAACCTCGACAAAAACAGCGAGCCTGACATTTACAACGCCATCAGACGTGACGCCTTGCTGGAGAACGTCACCGTTGACGAAAAGGGCAAGATTGACTTCACCGACAAGAGTGTCACGGAAAACACGCGTGTCTCCTACCCGATTTATCACATCGAGAATATCGTGAAGCCGATTTCCAAAGCCCCCGATGCCAAGAAGGTCATCTTCCTTTCCGCTGACGCATTCGGCGTCCTGCCACCAGTCTCCATCCTGACTCCTGAACAGACGAAATACTACTTCCTGTCGGGTTTCACGGCAAAACTTGCTGGTACAGAACGTGGCATCACCGAGCCAACACCGACATTCTCGGCATGTTTCGGCGCTGCATTCCTATCGCTCCATCCCACGAAATACGCTGAGGAACTGGTGCGGAAAATGGACAAATCGGGTGCAAAGGCATATTTGGTGAACACTGGCTGGAACGGCACAGGAAAGCGCATCTCCATTAAAGACACGCGCGCCATCATCGATGCCATTCTTGACGGTTCCATCGACAAGGCTCCGACCAAGATGATACCTTACTTCAACTTCGAAGTGCCGACAGCACTTCCGAATGTCGATCCAAACATCCTTGACCCTCGCGACACCTATTCCGACAAGACGGCATGGGAAGACAAGGCCAAAGACCTGAGCAAACGCTTCATCGACAACTTCCATAAGTTCACATTTAACGAGGCCGGCAAAGCGTTGGTAATCGCTGGTCCGAAACTGTAACGGACACCGTCAGTAAGACGATGAACATAATACGAAAAACGGCTCCCGAATGGGAGCCGTTTTCATTTATATCAATTACGTTGACAAGTCTTATTGATTGAGCATGACAGGCATCAGGAGCATAAGGATGTCCTCATTTTCATTCTCGTTATCGACAGGAGTAAGAATTCCAGCACGATTTGGAGCCGACATCTCAAGTTTGACGTTCTGGGAGTCGAGATTGGCAAGCATTTCCTGGAAGAAACGCGAGTTGAAACCTATTTCCATGTCGTCGCCGGTATAACTGCAAGCCAGACGTTCCTTGGCCTCGTTGTAGAAATCAATGTCCTCGGCGGTCAACAGCAGTTCCTGTCCTGTAATCTTGAATCTCACCTGATGAGTTGCCTTGCTTGAAAACACGGCAACACGGCGGATGGCTGAGAGGAACAGTTGACGGTCTATGACGAGTTGGTTCGGGTTGTTTGTAGGTATAACTGCCTGATAGTTAGGATAATTACCTTCTATAAGGCGGCATATCAGGACGAAATCGCCAAACTGATACGAAGCGTTAGTCTTGTTGAAGACGACTTTAACCTGTTCGTCGGCCATACCTGCCAGAGTGGATTTCAATTGGTTGATCGGCTTTTTAGGCATGATGAACGAAGCGTTGGCAGCGCCGTAAGGTTTGTCACCGTCAGTTCTTCTGTAACGGACCAGTTTATGAGCGTCGGTGGCGACGAAAGTCAGTTTTCCATCAATCATCTGAAGCAGCACGCCTGACATCATTGGACGAATCTCATCGTTTCCAGTGGCGAACACGGTTTTTTCGAAGCCGCTGGCAAGGACGTCAGCAGGGACTTCCCATACCGAAGTGTCTTCCATGACGGGAATCTGCGGAAATTCGTCGCTTTTATGTCCGGCCAGTTTGTAATGGCCATCACCAGCGATAAGTTCTACAGTCAGCGTGTCTTCTGAAACGGAGAGTGTGATCGGGACATCAGGAAAATTCTTCATGATATCGAGAAAGATGCGCGCTGGAATGGTGACTTTGCCGCTTCCATCGACCATGTCAGGCTGCATCGTGACAGTCATCGTGGTTTCGAGGTCGGAAGCCGTTATCTTCAGTTCGGAAGGGCTCAACTGGAACAAGAAGTCATCAAGGATGGGCAGCGTGTTGTTAGTGCCAATGACACCGCTAAGTGATTGAAGTCCTTTCAGTAATTTCAGACTTGATATTATGAATTTCATATCGATTGGTAGTTTATTATTTCTGTTTTGAAATTGTAAAAGTACAAAATTAGGAATTGCAATAGTAAAAATCGTTCTTTTTTCTTTTTTATCTCAGTCCTGCTCTTTTCATGGTCGTCAGGAAGTTCGTCAAGGCCTCGTACGGCACCACGACATACATGAAGGAATCGTCGCCAACGGTTTTCGACCTGACACTTTCCTTCATTTCAGACAGACGGGAGTTGACATCGCCCCACGTGGCATGAATCTGAAGTTGCTTGTTGCCGCAATTGTAACACAGATAGGTCATGAAAAGACCGTCCTCGAAGAAATAAGTGACGGTGCCAAGGCGTGGGTCGAACACCACATGACCATTCACATACTTGTTCACCACATGGGTTCCCAGATTGCCGATGCCGATTTTCCCAGAAGATACAAAAGCACCTACAGCCTCGTTCCATGCCATGTGAAGCGTTGGCATCACGATGGTCTTGTCATAGAAATCGCCGGCCTTGATTTCGGGATAGCCATTCAGTTCAATGCTTTTTGCAAGGTCGCCGTTTTTCTTCGATTTATCTGTTTTGGCGTAACTGATGAAATTGGTGCTATCCAAGTCGATGGACTCACCCTCTACTTTGCCATACACATCGGCCATGTCGGCCAGAATCTTGTCGTCGAAAATCGGGAGGTCGAAGACGTTCAGCACGTCGAGCATGATGCTGTCGCCAGGCAGGTCGGTGAAAGAGCCGTTGCAGACGAATTTGGCAAGATGCGTGTCAAGTCCGAGGTCGAAAGTGCCATGTCCCGACACCTCGCAGCGATCGGAAAGTGACAGATACGTGTCAGGGTTCTTGTCGTCAATCACCGTGAAACGGTCTGATATGGTGTCGTAAGATAGCATTCCGTCAACAGGCATGATCGGCGTGTACTGCTCGGCATTGGTGGGTGACATGAAAGACGCGAAGCATCTTCCTTTTCGCGAATTGTCATAATACAGTCCGTTGCAGAGTTTCGGTCTGTCGGCGGTAATTCTGGACATCACCACTGGAATCCTGACTTCAGCGGGATTGATAGTTGACGATGACGGGAACCATCCCTTAGCGTCTGCACATTGCTGAATCATCCTGAAAATGCCGTCGAAATGTCCGAATTCTTCAGATGAGACCATTCTGATCTTGCCGGAGAACGCGAATTGAGGACTGAGGAAGAACTCTGCCGAATCGGCGACTTGAGCGAAACCTGTAGTCAGGCCGCCAACAGGCGTGATGGAATCGTAATGGACAGGCGTGCTGATGCCATCAACAGACGTGTAGTCCATGTAGCCATCGCCCTTGAACATGTTTCTGCTTTGGATGTTGACAACGGCGTCCTTGTAGAAATGGTATTTCTTTTCAGTGGAAGCCAAAATGGAGGCATTGCCGATTTGCTCGATGCTGGCGTCATGATTGATATTGACATTACCCTCCGAGGGGAAAATGGCAGCGTCGGCAACACGGATGATCTTCACATCATGTGCATGAATGGAGTAATCACTCATATCGTAATCCGCTCTAAGACAGTAGAATTCCAAGGAATCCTGTCCCGGACAGACGGAGATGAATTTTGAAACTGACGTCTTGACAGCGAGCAACTCGTCCACGGTTTTCGCCTTGGCGTAATCACTCATATTGGCGTTAGGACTGAAAAGGCTGATGTTATTGGACTTCATATCCCAATTGGCTTCATTCAGGGTGCACAGATACTGGTTGAACGGGAAATCAAAACTGCTGCTCGCATCGAGATAATTGTACGATACCTGCTGCAAGTCGAAATTCACGAGAACCTTGTAGTTGTTTGCCAGAAAAGCCTCCGTGACACTGTCAGCCGAATACAAGACAAAATCAGCCGAGTCGGCGACAAAGGAATGGTAATTGAAGTCGAAATGCTTGGATAAGAATCTGGTGAGGCCAAATGAAACAGAACCATCGGCAACATAACCATCAGGAGAAATGAAACTCTCGCCTTTAAAATACGTACTGTCGTACAGACAGATAGGATCTTTCAGCGTCTTCATCTCCAGTTGAGGCTTATATACGTTCCAGTTCATGTCGAGTTCCTGACAGGAAGCCTTGGGGAATGGGACGCCAGAATTGGCTTCGGCCATCGTGAAGGAATCGACTCTGGCGGTCACGGAATCGAGATAGAACATGAACCTGCCAGATGAGAGGCTTGCCGTCTGGTAATCCAGCGAGCCGTTGCCATAGAAACCGTCTTCGGAGAGATGGATGTGGCTGCGGAAACGGCCTGTGCCATCGAACATGGCATAGGAATCGCCATCGTTCTTGCCGATATGATGTTCAAAGCCGAGGGAATGGTCTTCCATCACCGTCAACGGCTCGTTAATGACCTGGAAAACGCCGCCTGACATCAGTTTTCCGGAGAAGTTGACATCATTCATCGTGAGGTCGTTAAGACTGTCCGCAGTGAAAGGATCCAGCAGATAATAGAATTTGCCTTTCAGGTTTTCATCGTTGATTTCATCGTCGCTGAGATGGGGATCGAAGACCCCGCCATTGATCTTTCTGTAGAACTTGTACGAGTTGTTATCGCAATGGAATAGCGGATAGGCAGCGTCGTCGGTCTTGCTCGACTTGTTGTCGGGATGGTCTATCATCAGGCGACCTTGCAGATGTTCCAGCGTTCCCTCGACGGGATAAATGGTGTTGCCTTGTCTGGCATACATCCTGAGCGAATCGATATTAGGCATGTCGATACTGAAATCATCATACTTGAAAAGGCAGTTGTCGGCGAACAATTCGAGCATGCCGGCCATGACCGTACCGGAGAAACGAAAATCGCGATTTCTCCTCAGGACAATCTTGCCATCGTAAGGCAGAATGACGATGTGCTTTCTGTCGCTCAAAACGACAGACGAACCTTCCGCCCCGCCAATAGGATTGACAATGCCAAATACGGCAAGTTCGTTCGTGTTCATGTCGAGACGCAAATTAGGCTGTCTGTTCGTTGTGGAAGTCTTTATCTTGAACACGTCGTAATCAATCGTCTCTCTGTTCGACTCGAGGACGTCAATAAAGCGTTGCAACACCGTGATTGTCTTGTTCTCCTGATCATATTCCAGATAGCCTTCCGCCTGAAGCCGAAACACCATAGTAAGCACCTGTTCAATAGGATATTGAAGGTATGATGCCAAATCGTTGACTAAAAAAGTGTTAGGCTCGTCGGGATTGGGATGGGACTTCATGAAACTCTCGATGCGCACCATTGGATGCACTCCGTCAAGTCCCTGCATCTGACGATAGTCCGATTGTCTGAAATAATTGGCGGAGTAAAGTTCTCCCTCACTCAAGTTGTTGGCGCCTTCAAGCCTGTGAAATTCCATGACATCGGCATCCACATTCCAATACAGTGCTTCAAGGAAAATGTCCATTCCATGGAAAGAGTCATGGAAAGGGCCGTCACCGTAACCCGTTTCAGACCGGTAAAGAACGAGTTTGCGCGACTGGTTGTCGTAGCGGAGGCCCAAATCGTTATGATAGATGGAATCTACGGAACGATGGTCGTCAACAGTGTCGTACAGATAAATTCTTGCGACACAATGGTCGGACACGACGCTGCCGTCAGTGAGTGCCAGACGTGAGGCCTGGATAGTGGCCGCAGTGCGTTTGTTCTTATAAAAAGTGAGTTTCGCCTTGCTGTTGACATCGCCGAAAATCACGGCGTTTCTGCCTGTCATGCCAAGACCGCCTTCAAAACTCACATCGTTGAACAAAGACGAACTGCCATTGGCGACTTTAATCGGTCGCACTTTGGGAAACTGCGTCTTTTCATTGGGTTTGGAGTTGGAGACCTTGTCGGTGAAACTGCACAGGACAGGCCTGTCGGAATAGGTTTTGTTATAGAACCATACGGAATCCACCACATATTCCGATTTGGTCATCTCCACGGAATAACGGCTGGGAAATTCAGCATAAACCTGAGTCGATGCCATGCCGAAGCGCGACCAATCGGCAGTGCCGGAGACACCTTCCCAAACATGGGTGTCGAAATGGTAAAGGCCTTTAGCATTGCGAATTAACGAACTGTCGTTCTCGGAATGCAAGACAAGTGTGCCGGCGTTTACGGAAAGGACCGGGTCTTTGTCGGAAGGTATGGCGATGCGGGCGTTTTCGAGTTTCCATGCCGAGTTGCCTTGTTCGCAAAGATTGCCATTGACGAAGAAAGAGCGATAGGAATCTATGTAGGAATCGAACTTGTTCAGGGATTTGGCATGCTTCGACTGCGTGCAAGCCAGCCAGTTCGTGACATCGCTGCGTGTCAGGCCCGAATCGGGCAATTTGTCCAACACCATCACGAAGGAAAGGATGCTGGCATAAGCCTTGCTTCCCGTCCTCGCATGCAAACGTTCGCACAAGTCCATCACGATTTCGGCGTCGGCCGTGCCGTAATAACTGTTCCAACGTGTGGAGAAATCGCTCGTCAGGGCGGAAACGGCAGCAGCATTTTCTTTGGATGCGTTATTGACAAGATAATCATTCAGGTCACGGAGGAAAGCGCCCTTTTCAGTCGAAAAGAAAGTCTGAGCATAGCCATTTCCTGCAACAGCCAGAAGGACAAGCAATAGAATTCCGTAAAACTTCTTCATGGTCACTGAAAATTCGAATCATTTTTTAAACACCGCTGCCACCCAGTCGTTTTTCACCGTGTGGCGGTCATAATGCAAGCCTAAACGTTCGGCTTCAGTCTTAATTATTTCTAAATCAGCAGCATAGAATCCACTAAAAAAGATGCAGCCACCTTCGCGAAGCGCATCGAAATAGTAGGTCATGTCGCAAAGGAGAATGTTGCGGTTGATGTTGGCCAGAATCACGTCGAACTTGTCGTCGCCAATGGCATGGGCATCACCGAGTTTGATTTCGATATCCTGGATGCCGTTGAGCGCCACATTGGTGAAGGCGTTGGAATAAGCCCACTCGTCGTTGTCGATGGCCACGACACGTTTTGCCCCGAGTTTTCTGGCAAGAATGGCGAGCACCGCCGTGCCGCTTCCCATGTCGAGAACGTCCTTGCCTTTGAAATCGGTATCGAGCATCAGTTTGATAATCTGCGAAGTCGTCTCATGGTTTGCCGTGCCGAACGACATCTTTGGCTCGATGACAAGGTCGTAAACGAAACTGCTGTCGGGAGCGTGGAATGGCGCTCTGACGCGGCAGCGGCTGTCGATTACAACAGGATTGTAGGACGCTTCCCACACTTCGTTCCAGTCTTTGTCGGGCATCACCTCGACATTCAACAGATGCATTCCGATGAAAGGAGATTGACTTATAAGAGCCTCAACAGCAGCATCATCGCGAACATTTTCGGGACAATAAGCCTTGAAGCCGTCAGCGTCATCCATGAAAGAATCGAATCCGAGTTCCGACAGCAAAGCGGTCAGCATGTCGTGCTGAATGTCGGAATCAGGTCTGGAAAAAGAATACTCTACGTAACTCATCACTCGGATTTTTCACTCAGTTCTGAAGCCTGTATGCATATTGACACGAAGGCATCGGCCTTAAGCGACGCGCCGCCAATGAGGCCGCCGTCCACGTCAGGCTGCGAAAACACATCGGTGGCGTTTTCCGCATTGCAACTTCCGCCATAAAGTATCGTGATGGCGTCGGCAATGTCATCGCCATATTGTTTCCTGAGCAGGTCGCGGATGAAGGCATGCATCTCCTCTGCCTGCGCCGGAGTGGCGGTTTTGCCAGTGCCGATGGCCCAAACAGGCTCATAGGCGATTATCGTATTGGCGATTTCATCTTTGCCGAGATGGAACAAGCCTTTCTCTATCTGTTGGCGCACCACATCGAAATGGCGTCCCGCGTCACGGTCTTCAAGTTGTTCGCCGACACAGAAAATTGGAGATATTTCGTTATTAATCAACTGATTGACTTTATTAACAAGCATCTCATCCGTTTCGCCGAAGTATTTGCGGCGTTCGCTGTGACCGATGATGCAATAATCGACTCCCAACGATTTCAGCATAGATGCGGACACTTCACCAGTGTAGGCTCCTTTCTCGAAAGCCGAACAATTTTGAGCGCCGACGTTGAATTGCTGTTCATCGAATTCAAAATCGGTAAGCATTTCAAGGTATGGGAACGGGGGGCAGATGATGACTTCACAGTTCAGTTCATGTTCCTCGAGGCGGTCGAGCATCTCGTCCACCAAATCCTGCGCTTCGTTAAAATTCAGGTTCATTTTCCAGTTGCCTGCAACGATTTTGTTTCTTTTCATGATTTACGGATTATTATAATATGCAAAATAAACGATTTTTTCCAAAATAAAGGCACAATCGCACCGAAAAATACGGCAGTATTGCGATGCCTACGCACCTATCCTCACTCTCGGGTCAATGAGGCCGTAAATGATGTCAACAACGATGTTGACAATGATGAGCATCACGGCAATTAAGAGGACGGCGCCCATGATGACTGGGAAATCGTATTTTTCCAAAGCATCGACGACTACGACGCCAATGCCTTTCCAGTCGAAGACATATTCAACGAAAACCGCGCCGGCAAGCAGCGACGCAAACCAGCCCGAAATGGCCGTAACGACGGGATTCAAGGCATTTCTGAGGGCGTGCACGCAGATTACGCGCCACGGCTTCAAACCTTTTGCTTTGGCTGTTCTGACGTAATCCATCGACATGGCTTCAAGCAAAGAAGTCCTTGTCAGTTCCACCACTACCGCCAAAGGGCGCATCCCCAAGGTCAAGGCTGGAAGAATCAGATTGGACAAGGAGAGATACTCTCCCCTGCCGTATTCGTCAACGGAATGCAGGCTCCCGGTCATGTTCAGCCCAGTGACATCCTGAAGCAGGAAACCGAATATCCACGCCATGAGGATGGCAGCAAAGAAGGAAGGCAGCGACATGCCAATCGTGGTGATGAACAAGGTCAACTTGTTGAGGAATTTCGTGTTCACCACGGCGGTCAGAATGCCGATTAAAAGGCCGAATATCAAGGCAATGGAGATGGACACCGTTGCCAACAGCAAAGTGTTGGGAAAGGCCTCGCCCAGCACGTCCGAGACCTTGCGCTTGCTTTGGTACGACATGCGGAGGTAAGGCTTTTTCAGCACCACGGCGGTCTTGGCCGACTTGCCGACGACAAGACAAGGAGCGACTTTCTCCAGCGTCTTCTCTCCTTTCGAGATGTCGTAGAACGAAAGCGGCACCAAATCATTCAGATAATCGACATATTGCTTTCCAAGAGACTGATTCAGACTGAGTTCCTTGCGGATAGCGTCAACGGATTCCTTGTCGGCGCGCTGTCCCAGCATCATCTGGGCCGGATCGCCAGGCAGAATGTTGAAGAGGAAAAACACAAGTGTGGCGACTCCCCAAAGTACCGCAATGCCATAAAGCAATTTCCGAAGGATGTAGGAAGCCATGACAGTTATGTATCAGTTCTTCAGTAGTTTATCCAATTTCTTGCCCGTTGGGAAATCGATGGCACTCCATTTGTCCACAACGAGGCCATTGTCGAGGAAAATCAATCCCGGATTGAACCTCACTATCGTCTTGATTTCCAGTTCGTCGCCATAATAGACTTCATACAGAAAATCGAATTTGTTCTGGAGTCGCTCTACATATTCCGGCGCTGACGCCGTCACCCAAATCACCGTATAGCCATGATCGGTGGCTCTGCGGCTGATTTCAGCAATCTTACCCCATTCCTTGTCAGTGATTTTGGTCATGTCGTGCGATGTGAACATGAACAGGTTTTCGGTGCTGAGAATCATGTCGGTGACGTCATTGCCATCGACGTCGTTCGCCGTGAAGCCAAGATAATCTGGGCCGCCTTCCGACCTCTGATCGACAAATTCCCATTGGCTCATCCACACCGAATCTTCCCAAGGATAATCGGGAGACAAATATTCACGGGTGGTGCCGTCAGCCTTATTTCTGAACGTGAGGTAAATGCGCTGTTCTTCAGCGTTTTCCTGCACCATCTGCTTGCCGACTTTCCAATTCATGAAGTCGATGACGGGCAGATGACGATAATTGTAA
Source organism: uncultured Lentimicrobiaceae bacterium (assembly GCA_964418895.1). GTDB lineage: Bacteria > Bacteroidota > Bacteroidia > Bacteroidales > F082 > Limimorpha. The sequence goes on from CAYQND010000009.1 coordinate 47,239, forward strand.
ATCTCGAAACCCAGGAAAAGTATGGCATAAAGGCAACCGATGGCAATCTGCCCCCTCCACGTCAGTCTGTTTTTCAACTGCTTGTTATTCAATATCAAAGGCAATAAAACCGCGTTGATAACCAGATTTTTGAAGAAAGTCTGCCAGTTGGTCATTTTCACTGCCGAGCCGAAACATCCGCAATCGGGCACAAGGTTGTATAAAGCATCGAACAGCGTCGTGGTGGTGAAAAACAACATCAGGATGGTGGCGCCCAAGACGGCCAACCGAGGGAACACATTGGTAAGCAGGCAGATACCTACAAGAAACTCGACCAAAATGAGACACATGGCCAGAATCATCGCCACATCGTTGAGCCACTGCATGTTGTAAACAGCAAGATAATCGAGCATCTTGTACTTGGTGCCCAAAGGATCGACACCCTTTGTGAAACTGCTGAAAACGAACAGGCAGCCCACAAGAATCCGGCATACGGTGAGTGCCGTCTTGCCATATCCAGAACGGAACACGATAGGAATCAACAAGTTGATTACCAGTATAGTGAAAAACCAAACCTTGAAAGTCGGGATGAGAACAATTCCGACAGCCGATAACACGGCCAACAAAATATTAACCCAACTAAACGCTGTCGCTGTCTTTTTCATTTCGAACCCTCAGAAATCAGTATCAACGCGAAAACGGCATAATTGATCATATCGAAAAAGTTGGCATCAATGCCTTCCGAGACGATAGTCTTGCCACCATTATCCTCGATGGACTTGACACGCAGGATCTTCATCATGATAATGTCGGTGATGGAACTGACGAGCATGCCGCGCCATGCTTCGTCGTAATCGTGGTTCTTGCACGTCATGAGTTCAAAAGACTCATCAAGAACCTTGTCGTATTGCTTGATGGCCTCTTCCCTGCTGATATCAGGAGTATTGACGACGCCAAGCCGCAACTGAATGACTGCCATGGCGGCATAATTCACGATGCCGATAAATTCGGACTCCACGCCTTCATCGACAAGATGTTCGCCTTTTATCTGTAATGACCTGATTCTGCTCGCTTTAATATACAACTGGTCGGTGATCGACTGGATGCGAAGTATCCTCCAAACTGGATTATAATCTTCCATCTTATTGATAAACAGCGCGCGGCATTCGGCAACGACTGCTTTAAACTGAGTTGCGGTGTCCTTCATATCAAGCGAATTAGTATTTTTGCAAAAATAAAAATATTTACGCAGAGTTGAGTGCATGTCTTGCAAGATAATCTCGACAATCACGTAACACCTATCATTACAGCGATGTTCACTCTTAAGTCAAACCACAAACAATTTCTCTTCAGCCGACCGGCGGTAATGGGAATCCTAAACGTCACTCCCGACTCATTTTCGGACGGCGGACTGCATGACAGCGTGGATTTGGCTGTAAATCATTGCAAATCAATGATTGAAGCCGGAGCCGACATCATTGACATTGGAGGCTACTCGACACGTCCCGGCAGCGGCATCGTCACCGAAGAAGAAGAGTTTCAACGGGTCATCCCTGTTCTCAAAGCAATAAGAGTCGCCTTCCCCGACATCCCCATTTCTGTTGACACTTTCAGAAGCATGCTGGCCATGCACAGCATAGCCCTTGGCGCCGACATTATCAACGACATCTCAGGCGGTCTGTTCGACGAACAGATGCTGAACTTCATCGGCTCGAACCACATTCCTTATGTCATGACACACTGCATCGGGACACCTGAAACCATGCACCTTCAAGCCGTTGACGAAGGCGTACACAAGAAAGTGAAGGACTTTTTTGCCGAACAAAGTGCGAAACTCCAGCAATACGGCGACCAGCAAATCATTCTCGACCCTGGAATAGGTTTCGGCAAGACCATAGAAGCCAATTACCGGCTGCTCTCGAATCTTGAACAATACAGGGTAAACGGATTTCCGATTATGATTGGAATATCGCGCAAATCAATGATATTCAAAACATTGGATATTTCTCCCAAGGATTCCGACAATGGTACAAGCATTCTCAACACCATTGCCTTGATGAATGGTGCAGACATCATTAGGGTGCACGATGTGGCGAAAGCGAGAGAAGCGGTGCGGCTTGTGGAAGAATTCCGTCAGGATATTGCAAAAGAATGATAACTTTGCGGCATAATAAGACACACCATGATTGACCTGTTCATCCAGATACGTTTCCTCGACATCATCGACATCATTCTTGTTGCGGGCTTGCTTTACGGCTTGTACAGGCTGCTGAGAGGCACGGCGGGACTGAACATTTTCATCGGTATCGTGGCGATTTTCCTGGTCTGGCAACTTGTCGACGTCCTTCAGATGGAATTGCTGAGCAGCATTCTGGGCGCTTTCGTCAGCGTGGGATTCATCGCCTTGTTCATCATCTTTCAGCCTGAAATACGCCGCTTCCTTTTCACAATCGGCACGCGAGCCAGCAATGGCAAAGCCAATTGGTTCAGGATATTCAGGACAAACAAACGCATCATACTCGATACGGAAACCGTTTCCAAAGCCTGTGTCAGCATGAGTTCCATCAAACAAGGCGCGCTGATTGTCCTCACCCGACAGAACACCTTAGCCGATGTCGTCATGACTGGTGTCAACATTGACGCTGAAATAAGCAAGCCGCTGATTGAGAACATTTTCTTCAAGAACAGTCCGTTGCACGATGGAGCCATGATCATCACGAACAACAAAATCGTCGCAGCACGTTGCATCCTTCCCGTAAGCAACCAGATTGATTTGCCCGGACATTACGGTTTACGCCATCGCGCTGCCATTGGCATCACGGAATCGAATGACTGCGTCGTCGTCGTCGTGTCTGAGGAGACTGGCACCATCAGCATTGTGGAAGACGGAAGCATCAGAAGCGTGAAACCCGAAGCATTGAAAGACGAACTCGACAGCCTGATTACGCCACAAGCCTAATCTTTCCAAGTCTGGAAAACACCTCATCAAACAAACAATTCCGGAATCATTTATCGTATCACACTTGGTGAAGCGACGCTCACACAAGGAATTCCATGCCCAGGATAAGGCTCACTCTCCTTCGAGTTCGATGAATTGGTTATTATCCTCATCGTAGGTAATCTCCTTGCGGTAAGGATCATAACGCAACGGGCAGCACGTTTTTTCCTTTAGCGCAGGCTTCTTATCAATGAGGTAACGATTCATCATGTAATCGTAAGTAAGGCCTGCATATAGTTTCCCTAGATATACGGCGTAACTGTAAACATCGTGAAGCGTCAGGGTATCAATCTTATAAAGATAATTCGACTGTTCCGTCCAGAAAGAGTAATCGACTTTGGAATCGAAACCATCTTTCAGATTGTGCTCAAAATAAAGAGTCGGAGTCCATTCGCCGGCGTCCATTTCGAACCAAGATGCGACATTAATCGTATTCAGCGGAAAGTCATAATAGTAAATCTGGTCATCGACGTACCGATGGTCTTCGTATTGCGTCACTTCCTCAACGATTTCGACTTGAGAAAGAATCACCAGCCAATGCAGCGAATCAACCTGAACATCATCCGGATTTTCAGGAACATAAACATCAAGACCATAGTCCTTTAGGCTCTTGCTGTAAGCGCCATACATGATGTCAAGAAATTCATCCTGATTGAACGATTTGAGGATTTGCAGCCCGGAGCCGTACTGCGAATCACGTTCGGATTTCACAATAGCCTCTTCGGGAAAATAGACTGCGACACGGGCGCCCTTGCTTTGACTTACAAAGGAAGAAGCCAGTTTCATTTCCGTGCTGCAACCCGAAAGCAACAGCAGCGCGAGAGAAAACAATATGAATGTACGTCTCATCATCAGAACAATTCCATTTGTATGGCATCGCCACCTTTATCCTTTTCTTTATCTTTTTCCTTATCTATTTCCTTATTTTCAGGCAAGTCCTTGTCGATTTCGGCATCAACGGCACTTGGTTCCTGTTTCACAGGCTCGATTGTCTCAGGTTCTTCAACATCGGCGTCAGCGTCAATGTCGCCATCGCCTTCCGTAGTCACGGATTCGGGTTCAATGGGCTCGATAAACAGAACGGATTCTATCTCTTTGTTAGACAAACGTTTGCCTTTTGCTTTAAAACTTTTGATTCCAATAAACTCCTCCACATTAACGATTTCGTCCGGGAATGAGTTGCCCGCATCGCTAACCTTATAACTCACTTGAATGAGCGGCATGTCGTCAGTGTTTATGGCTACAAAACGGGCCATGTCGCTGTCGCCGATGAAAGAAATGCGTTCGTTCATCTTGACGTCCATATCAATGCAGAATCGTTTCAGATACATTTTTTGCGTATCGCCTTCGACATAAAGCACCGAGAACACGTCGTCAGGACTGAATTTCTTGATTTCGATCATGTCATCATCGAAATGGGTTGTCAAGTCGAAACCAGAGATTTTGAAACTGCCATTCGCAAAAATCTGCAAGATGCGGTCGTCGCCTTCAAAAGCGCCGATATAGGTTCCGCGCTTGTCGGCATTCAGCCGTCGCACGGTGTCGTCATACCAGATGTCGCGCGCCGTGAGTGTCGAGACGCCGTCATCGTGTTTGATGATGGCCTTGATTGCGTTTTTGGTCAGCAGGTTACCTTTCGAATTGCGGCCTTTCACGGCAAGTGCCGCGAAGTCGAAGTCTAACACTGTTTTCTTCAATTTCGGCTTAGGCCTCAACTGCACCTTGATAATCTCAGCCTCTCCGTTGGGATTGGACGTAAAATAAATCACTTTCGAATCCGGCTTTCCGGAAGTCAGGTCATATTCCTTGTCGCGCGTGACGCTGGTCACGGCAAAGCGTTTCACATAATACGGGTTGCCGTTCTTTCCGTCGCGATAGACCACATTATAAGTAGTGCGGTCGTCATTCTTGTGGAACACATCTACATGAATGACATTCTGACCCACAAACAACTTCGACTGGATTCTTGTGACAAAATAAGTTCCATTTTCGTGGAAGACGATGATGTCGTCCATATCGGAACATTCATTGACGAACTCATACGAATCCTTGTCCTTCTCACGCTTCAGGCCTTCGCCTGTGCAGACGAAACCTTCAGCCCGATTGACATAGAACTTCTCGTTGTTGGCGGCCACAGCCACAGCCTGAATGTTATCGAAGTTGCGAATCTCCGTCTTACGTTCGCGTCCCTTGCCGTATTTCTCCTTGATCGTGTTGAAGAATTTGATGGTATAATCGACAATGTGGTCAAGGTTATACTTGGCTTCTTCCATCTTCGACTCAATGTCGGCAAGATGTTCATCGGCCTTTTTAATATCGAATTTTGAAATCTTGCGGACAGGCTTGTCACAGAGTTTCAGCACGTCGTCACGTGTGATTTCGCGTTTCAATTTCTTGCGATATGGATCAAAGCGGCTTTCGATGCCCGTCACTTGGTCTTCCCAAGTTTCGTAATTCTTTTTCTCCAATTCCTTGTAGATGCCTTTCTCAAAGAAGAGTTTTTCAAGAGAAGTCCAATGCCAGTCGGCTTCCAACTCGTCGAGAAGTATCTTTATCTCCCAGCTGAGCATTTCCATGGTGCGGTCGGCGCTGCGTTTCAAAATTTCCGAAACGCCGATGAAAGCCGGATGATCATGAACGATGACGCAAGCGTTAGGTGAAATGGACATCTCGCACAAAGTGAAGGCATACAAGGCGTCTATCGTCTGGTCGGGCGAGACTCCGGTATTGAGATAAATGACGATTTCGCACTGCTCAGCAGTATTGTCATCGATTTTCTTAATCTTGATTTTGCCTTTGTCATTCGCTTTGATGATGCTGTCAATCAGAGTTCCAGTCGTCGTTCCGAAAGGTATCTCGTTGATTACAAGCGTTTTCTTGTCCAATTGACTGATACGCGCCCTGATGCGGACACGACCGCCTCTGATGCCGTCGTTATAGTTGGAGACGTCCATCAGGCCGCCTGTGGGAAAGTCAGGAAACAGTTCGAATGGCTCATCATGGAGATAGGCTATCGACGCATCGATCAACTCATTGAAATTATGAGGAAGAAACTTGGATGCCAGACCGACAGCGATGCCTTCGGCGCCTTGTGCCAAAAGCAACGGAAACTTCACTGGAAGTGAGACCGGCTCACGGTTCCTACCATCATACGAAGGCGTCCAGTCCGTTGTCTTCGGATTGAAGACGACATCTTTAGCGAACTTTGACAAGCGCGCTTCGATGTAACGTGGCGCGGCAGCGTCATCACCAGTGAGGATGTTGCCGAAGTTTCCCTGAGTGTCGATAAGGAGGTCTTTCTGGGCCAACTGCACCAAAGCATCGCCAATAGACGCATCACCGTGAGGGTGATACTTCATGGTGTTGCCGACGATGTTGGCCACCTTGTTGAAACGGCCATCGTCGAGTTCGTCCATGGAATGCAGGATGCGGCGCTGAACGGGCTTCAAGCCATCTTCAAGGGCCGGAACGGCACGCTCCAGGATGGAATAGGAAGCATAGTCGAGAAACCAGTTCTCGAACATGCCTTTCAGTGGAACGACACGGAATTTGTCATCCGAAGTGACGTCGCCGCCTTCCGGATTGAAGTCGGAATGAACGACGTCTTCATCATTGACATCATTCATGCCATCAACATCTTCATTGACATCATTCACGCCCTCAACATCATCCTTGTCTTCAATATCCATAGCCTCGCCTAAATTTCATGTGCAAAATTACTAATTTTTCCAAAAGCGCAGCACGGCGACCTCGCCAAGCAACGCAACTAATGCCAGCAGGACAAACCATCTCCACATCGTGGATTGACGCAACATGGCCTGCATCACGTTATTCGTGTTGAAATCGGCTGCATCAAGCACCGCAACAACATCCAGACCTGCATCTTCAAACGACTGCCTGACGGATTCCGCATCGGCAAACTCCATTTTCGACTCCGACCTGTTTTCGTTCCATGCCAGCACATGCAGCACCGTATCGTTAAGCATGAGATCGTAATATCCTGCCGAAGGCAAGCCATCGTTAAGATAAAGACTCATTCTGTTATCGTGCATTTCCGATGTTGGAATCATTTCGAAATCGGAATCTTCTTTCTTGATTTTCAACAGATTATCGCCTTCTACAATCTTGTCGGACAACACAATGACGTCATCATCGCCAAGAGTATATGAAAGACGTCCGACTTTGCCGCCTATCAACGCCATTTTTAGCATGACAGGGACAAAGAGCGAATTGTCGGAAACAGTGCTCCAATTTGTCGCTAATGCGGTGGTGAAGACGAACACTTGGCCGTTGCCAACCGTTTCGGACAGCAGCAGCGGGTCGTTATTCTGAAGCGTCATTAGGACTGATGCAAGACCGGCACTGCTCATGCTCAGATGTCGGCTCACTTTAGGCAAATCGGCATTCTGAGGCATCTCAAGAATCATATCGTCGAAGAAGCCGTGGTGTAGTGCGAGGTTTTCCGTTGCGATGGCATTGGTATCAACATCGGAAGCCACAAGTCCAAGCCTGTTGTAAAGATAAGACAGCGACTTAGGTTCGTCAACAGAAGGAAACACTGCGAGGCTCGTCCCATCGGACACCAAATCGAGCAGTTTCTGCTGCATGGTCTCGTTGATGGATGACGATTCGTTCACGATGACGAAACGCGCATCAGACAAGGCGTTAAGATCCATCTGCGTTGACTTCATGAACTGATATTCAAACTGGCTGTCTTCGTCGAACACCATTGAAGCAGGAGACGGTTCTTCGCCAATCTCAACGACTTTCAGGGCAGGTTTCACCTCGAAAACAAAATAATATTGGTCATCAAAAGTGATTGGATAATCGGTCAGCGAGACGCTGCATTTCTTGTTGCCAGGGTCTTCGACCATGAACTGCATGGTCAGTTCCGCAGTGCCATTTTTCTCGATATCCGTCGTCGCCGATGCCACCGTGCGGTCATCCATAGTGAAGGTGACCGGAATTCCCTTCATGTCGCGACCGTTCTGATTGACGACACGCACTTTCAGGTCGTTGGCCAAACCAATCTGCATGATTGGCGAGGAAGTCCACAAGGAGTCGATGTAAACATTAGAGTTGAATTCGGAACTCATCGGGACGAGGACTACCTGCATGGACGTATCGGCTTTCGCATCCGACATGTCGAGCATATTATCCTGAAAATCAGAATAGACAAACAGCATCGACTTGGAAAAACCATGCTGATGCCTGAGCATCTCGAACCGACCGATGACGGATTTCAAGGAAACCGGATGGCCGTCTTCATTCATTCTGACAATCCGCTCAAGCATCTCTTCCTGATTCATAGGATATTCGTTCTGCTTCTCGAAACTATTGGTCAGCAACACGTAACGGTTTGACGGGCTGAGCCGTCCGACAAGTTTGGAAGCCGATTCTCGTGCGTCAGCCATGAGTGTCAGTCGCGACGACTGCGTCTTCATGCTCATCGAGTTGTCAATATAGATTCCGACCAGATTGTTGTCAGCATCCACATTCAGCGACTTCTCAGAGAAATAAGGAAAGGCGAAAGCGAAGACGAGTGCGATGAAAAACAGACATCTCAGACACAGCGCCACAAGATATTTCAACTTCCTTGTCTTGGCATTTTCCTGCTGAATGGCGCGCAGCAAAGCCGTATTGCTGAAATAGACCAGCTTGTGCCTGCGGAAATTGAACAAGTGGATGGTTATCGGTATCGCCAGTGCCAACAAACACCAAAACATCCAAGGATATAAGAAATGCATTGCTATCATTCGAAATGGATGCAAAGATATGAAAAAAACGGCTCCCAAAGTAGGAAGCCGTTCTATATTCTGAATCGCGTTTTACCGCCAGCTGTCGTTGTCTTTTGCGAAAGCGGCACAGGCGTCTTTCCCTGCGAAACGGAGCGGGATGCCGATGCTGAGGCAGCATTCCAGCCCTTTGGAATAACGATATCCTGTGGTGTTGTAGGCATTGACATTGGTAGGATCAGACGACTCCACATGTTCATTCCTGGAATAGGTATCAAGGATGCCGTAGTTATAGGCCGCCTCAAGTTTTGTAACCAGCGTGAAAGTACTGAAGTTGATGTTGAACCGCATTCCCACTCCACCGAGAACGGAAAAATGAAACTTGTTAATGTTTGAAGATCCGATGCCGATGGAATCGTGTGAAAGCTGGGTTCCGTTCTGGGTTCTATCTTGAATGATGTTGCCGCCAAGGACATAACCGAAGTCGGGACCCACGAAGGCGTATGGTTGGAACCAGTTGTTCACCTTGTAACTGAAGATGCAAGGTACGCGCAGCTCAACGCTGTGGTAATTCATGTCGTAATCGGTCCACACCGAATCCCTATTGTAGAATGACGTGGCCGTGCCTCTTTGCATGTACATCAGCTCCGGAGCCACCGAAAAATAATCCCTCACTGGAATTTCGACAAAAATGCCACCGATAGGTTTCAAAAGTGTGTCGTGAGGAAGGCTTGACAGGTTGGGATCTGTGTAATCCATGTAAGGAAGGTTGATCCCGCCTTTTAGGCCAACAACAATGGCATTGGTCCTGTCAACACTTTTCTTGACAATGCCTTTCTTCATAATCTGAGCATCTGTTGTCGTAACTGCAGTCAACAGCAGAAGCAATATCACTAATTTTCTCATCGTCTTCAAATTAAAACAATCATTATTGGAACGCCTGTTAATCACCTTCATACCAGTTGGAATCATATATGGTGTCATTCTTGACATTATAGACGCACCAACTGCCGATGAAACCATCAAGATTGACATACGGATCGTTGTTGTCGGAAACATCAAGAATTACGGTGGCAAAAGTCAGGTTGCTGACGCGATTGTTGCTGACCTCGCCATTCATGACCACACCCCGCTCCAGCCCATAGACCGAGGCTCCGAAGGTGAGTGGTCTTGTCTGCCTGAAATAAGCGGTGAAATGGTTGCCCGCTCCAGAAATATAGGCCGTATCAGTGTGGATTCCGATGGAATCGTCATTGCTGTAGTCATTCAGGTCGCAAATCACCACCCTATTATGCTGACTCGTAAAACGGAAAAATATCGTGTCGGGGTCAGCGAAGCCATAATTCAGACTTGAATGCTTGTCGTAAGGGATAAAGGAATAGGTGCCTTCAATACATGGCGGAACATAGCCGGAGGCAAGGTCGCCAATGTACATCGTCATTGGGTTGAACAAGGAATCGGGAATCACGTTCTCGATGTCCTTAACATAAGATTCCTTGCCGAGAAGGACTACAGTCTTTCCGTCATCTTTGGTGCAAGCGAAGCATGCCCAAGTGAGAAAGAATACCAATATTAGATGTCTCGTTTTCATCTGATTTATTTAGTGACGGCAAAGCGTTTCACCGTCTTTCCTGTTAATGTTCTAATTTCTATGAAATAAATATCTGAGCCGTAGTTATCAAGTGGTAACGACACTTCATTCTGGCAAGGAATCGATAGTTCCGAAACGACTTGTCCAAACAAGTTGAACACTCTGATTCCTTGAATGTTATCTGACACAATAATCAGTTTGTCTTTAGCCGGATTCGGGTAGATGGCCACCTGCGGTGCCACATTTTCATCCGTGCCGAAATAGGTTGCATTGAGGAAGATGGCCTCAGTGGCGCTGCACAATTCAGAACCTGTTGTGGCATAGAGTGTTGCGGTTCCAATAGATGTAGCATTCACCATACACCAGCTATTCAACGTATCGAACGGAGTGATAATCCAGTCTTCCGGACCATCCAAAGTCCATTCCACTTCGGTATTGTAATTGCCTTCGGCGTGATAATTGTATGTACCTGGCCAGAAGCTTGTGGCAACGCTGATCTGCGTCAAACCTTTCACCTTGAATTGCGGAGTCTGGGATATCGTCAGATGCAAAGTCAGGAGTGAATCGCATCCATTGGTGCCAGGGATAGAGATATCGTAGGGATATGTTCCACTCTCCGTGAACAGGAATCCTTGCCACCGATAAGAATCACAAGTGTCAACATAGAAATCCATCAATACATCGTTGCTTCTTGTGAAATGAAGCGTATGAACCGTGTCGCATCCGTTCGGGCCTAAAGAGAGGTGAGAATAATCTTGCGTGAAGTCACACAAGTGCTCATACCACTGGTATTGGTCACATGATATCAGATATTCATCAACGGTGATGTTAGGCACAATTGTGAGATGCAGCACATAAGTGCTGTCGCAGCCTTCAGGCGTGGTGACATGATGCTCATAGTCGCCTGCTTCGTTGTAAACCGTACCAAACCAAGTATAATCGTCACAAGTCTGAGCGTTTAACTCGCTTGTCCCGTTATGTCCTATGTTTAGATGCAATATGAACAGCGTGTCACAGACATCCTGATAGTTCTCAAGGTGTTCATAATTACCACTTTGAGTATAAGTGGAGCCATACCATTCATACGACTCGCAAGCGGAATGCCACACATCGTGGACATTCACATCGCCGGCACCGAGATTCAACGTGACAATGCTGTCGCAGCCATATACTGACGACAGGGTATCCACATAGGTTCCTGGCGTGTCATAAGTGATGCCGTTCCACTCGAACGAGTCGCCACAGAATGTGGTGTCAACCGTTGTAGAGACGACCGGTTTCACATGAACCATGGCTGTCAGGGAGTCGGATGGCGTCTCGACGCCTTCCACCATCTTGTAAACTACAGAAAGCACTTGATAGTCTCCCGTCTGGGGATATGCGTGATTCACAGCAGCACCAGTGCCAGTACCGCTATCGCCAAAGTTCCATTCCATGCGTGTGTAGTCGTAGTTCACCTCGGTCCTGAAATGAAGCTCGTCAGACTGACAGGCGATGAAGCCATTTGGCAAAGACGAGGCCATCACGTCGTTGATGTACATCTGTTTGGTGAGCATCTTTGCGCTCGACCCTACCGAATAGGCGTAACCTTCGGCTTGGCCGATGCCATACACGTGTGCCACAAAACCGTAACCACTCCGTAGAACATGCGCACTATGACGCAACGGCACCTTGGCGAAGGAATAAAGCGAATTGCCGGGAACCGGAGCAAACTGCAATGAAAGGCTTCCGCCATCCAGCGTCACCGAACTCAGATTATCGGTATAGCACACAATGTTGACGTAATGCGTCTCCACTTGCTGCACCTGAAGCGTTGAGAACGTGACTTCGTACACCGTCTGCTCCACTGGCGATATCCACACCATGGATGGATCACCATAAATCTCAGAATCACTCTGATGCGAACACTGATACAGATACACCGCTACGGGCTTATCCGCTTCCAAATAGCATGCCGCATCACGGTCACACTGCATGATGAATTGGTAAGTCTCACCTGAATTCAGCGTTGTGAGTGGAGCGCCGTCCTTAGTGACCGTCGTCGCATCATTCAGCGCAGTAATCCTGATGTAATCCGCTTCTATCGAGACAGCTTCAGTGCTTTTCGTCGATGTCACGACGAATCTCTTTCCCCAGTAGTCCACCGGTATGGCTTGTTCAAAGATATGGTCAAAGCCATTATCCTTGTTGGTCGGCACTGTGGTGATTGCATCTCCGTTGAAAACGGCTATTTTCTTGTCATTCAAGGCATTGATTGTCGTCCCTGAAAAATCGCCACCCAATGACGCTGCCATCACATGATAGCTTTGTCCTTCGTTTAGCGTTATGGAATAAGTAATTCCGGCCGCATGCCCGCCAAAGGTGCTCGCTTTGGGCGTGATCTCAACCGTGGTGTTAGCCTCCGTACCAATAATCATGAAAGAAGAACGAACGTTATCACTACATGTAAATGTAGAACTGCCCGTCCCGAATGTCTGAATCATATAATGGCTTCCAAGAGTCGGAATCGGCAAAACGTTAGCCGCATCATAGGAATTTTCGACTTCGTTGGCAACATAGAGCGAGATGGTATCACTCGAAACCACTTTCAGACCCATGCTGGCTATGCCGTCAGACTGGGAGTTGTATCCTGCTGTCTCAGGGATGCTGACCATCGCGATGCCATGATCAGCGACCAAAAATGTAGTCGACCATCCAGTAATGGGATTGGTGACCGTTCCCGAACATGCATTCTTCGCGCTGACAAGCAGGGTGAGATTGTTGTATTGAGGACTACCGCTGTTGCAGCCTCTGAAGCCATTCTTCATGAACGACACCATGAATTCCTTTCCCATGGTGGTGGGAATCTGAGCCTTGGCCAACATTGTGCCAAAAGCCATAACAAGGGTCAATATCAGAACTCTGAACTTCATCTTTCAATTCACTTCATCTCGCAAAGATATGTTTTTTCTTTCTCTGGATTTAAATGCAACCTTGAATTATTAATCATTACAGTCTATTTCGCAATTAAAAAGAATCCTACTTGTAACGATTTTTATCAGCAAATAGTATTCACGCATATCACTTCAATACCATAATCCGTTTCACAGCCTTCCCTATTAGCGTTTCCACCTCCACAAAATACATCGCAGCGACACAATCATGTATGTCCATCTTGACAAAATCATCCGCGTCAAATAATTGGCATTTAATGAGTTGCCCCATAATATCATACAACTTGACGGAGATTATGCCTTCAGCCTTGATGTATAGCTTGTCGTCGGCAGGATTCGGGAACACCGACGCATCAATCTTGCCAAATTCGCCCACATCAAAATACGTTGCATTTATCCAAATGCTGTCCGCCATAAGGCATTCATCGGCATTAGTTCTTGCAATAAGCCAGCCAGTATCAATTGTCGTGACAATCACCGTACACATTCCATGTTTTGGGGTGATGATCCAGTCGGCATTCGACAGCGTCCATATTACTTCTCCAGTAACAAGCGTAGAATCAATGTAATAGTTATAGGAACCCGGCCAGATAGTTGTAGCGACACTCACCTGCGATAAGCCTTGCAGATTCAGGTCCATCTGATTGATCATGTTGAGTTTCAGGTTACATAATGAATCGCAGCCATATACTGATTGGAAAACAGATGAATAAGTCCCGGATTCATCATAAGTGACGCCGTTCCACACAAACGAACTGCCGCAGATAGTCGTGTCAACCGTTGATGATAATACCGATTTGACGTGAATAGTGGCTGTCAGCGAGTCGAATGGTGTCTCGACGCCTTCCACCATCTTGAACACAACCGATAACACATCGAAATCGCCTGCCTCCGAATAGGCGTGATTCACCTCATTCCCAGTACCAGTGACGTTGTCGCCAAATTTCCATTCCATACGCGTGTAGTCGTAGTTCACCTCGGTTCTGAAATGAAGTTCTTCATCCTGACAAGCGATGAAACCACTGGGCAACGACGTAGCCTGCACATCATTGATATACAACTGCTTGGTAAGCGTCTTCATACTCGATCCAACCGAATAGGCGTATCCCTCGGCTTGACCTATGCCATATACATGTGCCACAAAACCATAATCGCTGTGAAGGACGTGGGGGCCATGGACTAACGACACCTTAGCATAGGAATAATTCGGGTTGCCAGAAACCGGGGCGAACTGAGATGCCAGACTGACTCCATCAAGTGTTATGGCATTCAGATTCTCGGTATTGGAAACAATGTTGACGTAATGCGTTTCAACCTGTTGCACCTGAAGTGTCGGGAACGTGACATCGTACACCGACTGCTCCACCGGCGATATCCACACCATGGATGGATCACCATAACCGAATAATCCCTGATTCGAACATTGATACAGATACACCGCTACGGGATTGTTCGCTTCAAGATAGCATGCCGCGTCACGGTCACACTGCATGACGAATTGATATGACTCCCCTGCATTCAGCGTCGTGAGCGAAGCACCGTCTTTGGCGACTGTCGTCGCATCGTCCAATGCTGTAATCCTGATGTAATCCGAATCTATCGGGACTGCATTGGTGCTTTTGGTCGATGTTACGACGAATCTCTTCCCCCAGTAATTCACAGGTATGGCTTCTTCAAAAATATGGTCGTAGCCATTTGACATGGTCGTCGGCACCGTGGTGATTGCATTCCCGTTGAAGACTGCTATTTTCCTGTCATTCAAAGCATTGATTATAGTTCCTGAAAAATCAACGCCCGCTGATGCCGCCAGCACATGATAGCATTGCCCTTCGTTTAGCGTTATGGAATAAGTCACACCAGCCGGATGCCCGCCATAGGTATTCGTTGTAGGTGTGATTTCCACCGTAGTGTTGGCTTCAACACCGATAATCATGAAAGAAGAACGCACGTTGTTTTCACATCCACTGTAATGGCTGCCCGTCCCGAATGTCTGAATCATATACCGACTCCCAAGAGTCGGAATCGGCAAGACATTGGACGCGTCATAGGAGTTCTCGACTTCGTTCGCGACGTAAAGTGAGATGGTGTCGCTCGATACCACCTTCAGTCCTGTGTTGGCAATTCCCTCAGCTTGGGAATTGTATGCTTCTGACTCAGGGATGCTGATTGTTGTGATGTCATGCGTTTCGACATTGAACGTTTGAGTCCATCCCGTGAGCGGATTGGTAACCGTGCCAGAACATGTATTACTGGAACTGACAAGCAAGGTGAGATTGTCGTATTCAGGATTTCCCTCATTGCATTCCCTAAAACCATTTGTCATAAACGAAACAACAAACTCCTTGCCCATGGTGGTGGGGATTTGCGCCTTTGCAAGTCCTGATCCAAGAGCCATCAACAAAAGCAGGAGTATCGCGTTGCCTTTCATCGTCTATTTCTTCATCTCACAAAAATACATTTATATTGCAAATAATATCATTAAATACAACAATTTTAGACGATTCCGCATCACTATCGATTAAACTATTCCAAAATCACGGTCAATTTCAAAGAGTGACAATCCTTATCGTCTCGATACCACTACCCGCTTCACAGTCTTCCCTCTTTGCGTTTCAACCTCAACAAAATACACCGTAGCATCACAATCATGAATATCTATTGTGACGAGATCATCCCCATCGAAGGATTGGCGCTGAACAAGTTGCCCCATGACATCGTACAACTTGACGGCGACGATGCCTTCAGCCTTGATGTAGAGCCTGTCGTCAGCAGGATTCGGGAACACCGAAGCATCAATAGGGCCATATTCGTCAACACCGAAATACGTTGCATTTATCAAGATGCTATCAACGGAATGGCAGTCGCCATCATCAACCATCGCCACAAGCCACGCACTGTCGATGGTGGTGACAATCAACGTACACTTCATGCCTTTGGGGATGAGAATCCAGTCGTCATTAGAAATCGTCCATGCCACTTCCCCTGTTACGAGCGTAGAATCAAGATAATAGTTATAGGAACCTGGCCAACTGTTTGTCGCGACACTCACCTGCGACAAACCTTGCAAATTCAGGTCCATCTGAAGGATAAAGTTCAGATTCAGATAGAATGATGAGTCACAACCATACACCGATTGGAAAATAAACGGATAAGTCCCGAATTCATCATAAGTGACGCCGTTCCACATGAATGAACTACCGCAGATAGTGGTGTCGAGCGTTGTGGTGACGACCGGTTTCACATGAATCATTGCCGTCAGCGAGTCGAATGGCGTCTCCACACCTCCCGCCATCTTGTAAACCACCGACAGCACTTCGTAATCCCCTGCATCGGAATAGGCGTGATTCACCTCAGCGCCAGAACCTGTGCCATTGTCGCCAAAGTTCCATTCCATGCGCGTATAGTCATAGTTTACCTCTGTCCTGAAATTAAGTTCGTCGGCCTGACAAGCGATGAACCCATTGGGTAACGAAGTGGCCAATACATCATCGATAAACATCTGTTTGGTAAGCCGTTTCGCGCTTGATCCCACCGAGTAGGCATAGCCTTCTTCTTCACCGATGCCATACACATGTGCCACAAAACCATGATCCCCTCTTAGGATATGAGTGCTATGAGCCAACGGCACTTTTGCGTAGGAATACAGCGGATTGTCGGGGACTAACACAAACTGAGATGCCAGACTGACGCTATCAAGCGTTATGGAACTCAGATTATCAGTGTAGCACACAATGTTGACGTAATGCGTCTCCACCTGCTGCACCTGAAGCGTGGAAAACGTGACATCGTACATTGTCTGTTCCACAGGCGATATCCACACCATGGAAGGGTCCCCATATACTTCATAGTCACTTTGATGCGAACACTGATACAGATACACCGCCACCGGTTTGTCCGATTCAAGATAGCATGCCGCCTCACTGGCACACTGCATGACGAACTGGTGACTCTCTCCCGAATTCAATGTCGCGAGCGTAGCGCCGGACTTGAAGACCGTCGTCCCATCCTCCAAGGCGGTAATCCTGATGTAATCCGATTCTATCGGGACAGCATCAGTGCTTTTTGTCGTCGTCACGACGAACTTCGTGCCCCAATAATCCACTGGCATGGCTTCCTCAAAGACATGGTCGTAGCCCTTACTCATATTAATCGGCACCGTAGTGATTGTATTTCCGTTAAAGACAACAATCTTCTTGTCGTCAAGAGCATTAATCGTCGTCCCGGAAAAATCGGTGCCTGCTGATGCCGCCATCACATGATAGCACTGGCCTTCGTTCAACGTAATGGAATAGGCTGTTCCTGCCGGATGTCCGCCGTATGTGTCCGTTGTGGGGGTAATCTCAACCGTTGTGTTGGCTTCCGTACCGATAATCATGAAGGAAGAACGCACGTTTTCACTGCAAGTGTTTGCGATGGTGCCCGTCCCGAAAGTCTGAATCATATACTGGCAGCCAAGTGTAGGTATTGGCAAGACATTGGCCGCATCATAGGAATTTTCAAATTCATTGGCGACATAAAGCGAGATGGTGTCGCTCGAAACCACCTTCAAGCCCGTGTTGGCTATGCCATCGGCTTGAGAATTGTAGGCAACTGACTGTGGAATGTCAATCGTTGTGATGTTGTATGCTCCAACGTCGAATGCCGTCGTCCATCCCGTGATGGGATTGGTGACCGTTCCCGAACATGCATTCTTGGCACTGACAAGTAAGGTGAGATTATCGTATGCATCATTGCCGCTATGGCAACCCCTGAAACCATTGTTCATGAACGACACCATGAATTCCTTGCCCATGGTGGTTGGGACTTGCGCCTTAGCAAGTCCTGATCCAAGAGCCATAGTCAGCAGCAGGAGTATAGCGTCGCCTTTCATCGTCTATTTCTTCATCGCACAAAAATAGATTTTTATTAGAATTTATCTCATTATATGCCAATATTTTAACCCGCATCGCCGGACTATAGGAGTTCCCCAGAAACACGGCTCATAAAAGGAGAAGCCCCATTATCGTCTCGATACCACGATCCGTTTCACGGTCTTCCCTCTTTGCGTTTCAACCTCGACAAAATACATCGCGGCATCACAATCATGAATATCTAATGTGACAAGATCATCCGCATCGAAGGAGTGGCGCTGAACAAGTTGCCCCATGACATCGTACAACTTGACGGCGACGATACCTTCCGACTTGATGAAAAGCCTGTCGTCAGCAGGATTCGGAAACACCGATGCATCAATAGGTCCATATTCGTCAACACCGAAATACGTTGCATTTATCAAAATGCTGTCCACCGACTGGCAGCCGGAATTTCCGACCCTGGCCACAAGCCAGCCCGTGTCGATGGTGGTGACATGCAAGGTGCACATCGCGCCATGAGGATTGATGACCCAATCGCCATTCGTCATCGTCCATTCCACTTCTCCCGTGACAAAAGTGGAATCAATATAATAGTTATAGGATCCCGGCCAACTGCTTGTCGCAACACTTACCTGCGTAAGACCTCGCAAATTCAAGTCAAGAGTTGAAATTATGGTGAGGTCCAGATAGAAAACAGAATCGCAGCCTGCCATGCCAGGAATGACGAATGAATCAAATGCACTATTCGTATAAGTGTGGCCACGCCACGTGTAACTGGAACATTCCGTGACTCTAAGCGTGTCGGAATAAGGCGGAACGACCGACAGATGCAGTTCGAACACGCTGTCACAGACTGATGGAATCGAACTCACAACGGTGTCGTAATAAACGCCGCTTTCGGCAAGTGTCCTGCCACGCCACTGATATTCTTCGCACGACATGGCATCATAACTTTCGAAAAAACTGTCGCTCAACGAAAGCACCAAGGTGACAATGCTGTCGCATCCATGAATATTCTCAAACGTCTGCTGATAGGTCCCAGCGACATTGTAAAAGGTGCCATTCCATTCATACGACTCGCATGACTGTATGAAAATAGTGTTTTCCACAGGATGCCATATCGTCAGATGAAGCCACACAAGACTGTCGCAGCCATTCTGAGTTGTCTCCGTAAATGAGACGTCAGTACTCTGAGTATAGGTCTGGCCATGCCAAGTGTAAGAGTCACACGATTCAACATAAATATCGTTTTGAATCAACGGATCGACCGTGATGAACACCCATGCAGAATCGACACTTTGACCACATCCGACAGAATACTGAAGGCTATCAAGCCCCGAAAAACCGTCATCCGGCAGATATTTCCAGTCAGTATAATCGGTGACGTCGCCATGCCATGGCAGAGTGACGATGCTCACACTCGGTACCTGACAGCCAAGGGGCAAATCGTCATTTTCAAGAAACCCGAGACGCGTCTCTTTTTCGTAACACACCGATATCATGTCATCATCGGCACTGACTTCATCGACATAAACCGTCACTTGTCGCGTGTCGGGACAAGAAAGCAGGCAGAACGAGATGTCGTCAAGGCCAAAGTCATTGCCGTTGAGATTGGTGTTCTGATTCAGGATGGTGATGACGGCCTGAGTGCTGTTGCCGCTGTACCAGATTTGATAGAATTTTTCCCAATGATTAAGGGCGGAAGGAGCGACAAATACATCACCAAGTTGGCTGCCATTGATGCTGAACTGCAAGCGCGCCAGCGGACTGCCATCATTTGAGACGCTGCACACCCAAGTCGAGAATGCGTAATAGCAATTGGGCAGTACCGTGACGGTCTCCGACCAGACTCTTGTGTTAGGATTGCCCGAACCATTGACAATCATGAACATGCCAGTGCCAGAAGTATGGTCTGAGCCATGGAAGGCAGGGTGATAATTCTGCGGATTGCTTCCAACATAGTAATTCCCTTCCGGAATAAGATTGGAACTGTAGATGTAGTCGGATGTGAAACCCGTGTTGCCATCTTCGAAATCGCCATTCACGACATATTCCGCGCCAGGATTATAGCCTCTGACGGTATAGGTGGTAGTATGCAACGGCGTTGCCGTCACCGGAGAACCAATAGAATCGGAAAGCCCAGTACTCGGCGACCAGAGGAAGAATGCGGCATTGCGCGCCCATAATGTCGTCGAACCACCGGGCTGAATCGTGACGTCATTGCTGACTTCGATATCGGGCAAGGCGTGAACCATGATGTCGATATCGTCAGAAAGTGTCTGACCTGAAGTCGAAGTCCCCGAAAGATGGTACCGGCCAAGGTCGCTCATAGTCGCATTAGTGACGACGTATGGCGAAGGCAGTACAGAACCGTCAGGGCGTGTCAAAACGACATTATGCACCTCCACGGCCAGAAACACGAACGGAATGTCGTCGCCCTCGCAGAAGTCTGTCGATGTCATTGTGAAATGCAATGTGGGCGTCATGACGCCTTCCTCTTGTCCGTAGGAACAAGGAACTAGAATGACCATCAAGGACAGCGAGAGTAGTATCTGGGCGATTCTGCTCATTTCACAATTTATAATATTTGTTTTCAACAGATTACAAAGAACATCATCTTTGAACCGTGATGCGTCTTGTAGCCCTGCCGTTTTGCGTCAGCACCTCTACAAAATACATTGCGGATTGCAGGTCGCCGAGGCTAATAGTGAGTTCGTCTGCACCATCGCACTCCACTGATTTCACAAGTTGACCGAGAACAGTGAACACGCGCACCTCTGTGATGGATGCCGACGTGATATGCAAATCATTGCTGACCGGATTAGGATAGACCAATACTTGTACTGCATCACGCTCATCGACAGCATAATGGGTTGAATTGAGCATCAGCGTGTCGGTCATCTGGCAGTCGCCAAAATCCGAATAGACGCTTAAAGCCGCTTCGCCATACGTATCGACATGAATAGTGCACTTGCAACCTGATGGCGACACGGTCATCTCCCACAACTCGGGCTGCAATGTCCATACCGGAGCATCGACAAGACCGAGAGAGTCGCTGACATAATAGACGTAGTTGCCTGGCCAGAACGACATGGCGGGGAAAATCTGCTGATAGCCGAGGATGCTGAAATCACGGGAACCGAGGAAAGTGACATGATATGTGACAATGCTGTCGCAACCTGTCAAAACACTCATAAGCGTCACAGGATAATCGCCATCTTCGGTAATCGGTTCGGGATAGCCCGTAAGATAGAATGTATCTTCACATGTCGAGACGGCATCTTGGGAATATTGTGTGGCGACGACATTGAAATGAATCCATGCCGAAGCGCTAAGCGTCTCGAATGCAACTCTGTACTGCAAACTGTCCATGCCTGAGTAGCCTGGCGACGGAACATAGTGAATTCCATTCGCAGAGGCGTTCGCTGTGCCGTGAGCGGGATTCACCGTCACGATTGGAACAAGGCCATACCCAGCCATTGATGACATCACGCCGTGTCTGTTCAGCGAATCGTTAGACAAAGGATTAACAGTGATTTCACCATCGGAACACACATTGCTGTCGTCATCTTTGGGCGTGATGCCCAGCGCCAGCCTGAACAGAATGTCATCAATGCCGAAATCCCTGCCATTACCGCTGCTATAGGTTTTGGTGTCGATAATCTTAATTTCAACCGATGTTGCTGCGCCACTTGACCAGTTCACCGTGTCAAATCCTTGCCAATTGCCTAACTCTTCATTTGTAAGCTGGAGCGTTCCTATTGCAGAGCCATTGACGGAAACTTTCAATTCAGACTGGAACATCTGAAGAAGCAATTTTGAAAGGTGCGTCGCACTCATCGAAAATTCGTAGATGGAATTGGGCTGGACTGTGAGCGTTTCACTCCAGACGAGACAATTAGGAGTATCAGAACCATTCACAATCATGAATTTTCCGCCGGAAACTGATGTGTTTGAAAACTCTGAAGGCAGATAGAAATCGCTGTTGTGCTGGTTTGCATTGTCACTCACATAAAACCTGCCTGCAGCACTCAAGTTATAGTCGTTTACGTATTCGGAGGAAAAGCCAGTGGCGCCGTTCGAGAAATCGCCGTTAAGGACAAGATTAGCATTCTGAGCCCGCATTAAGGCTGGAAGAAGCAGCATTATGCCCAACAAGGCAAAAACTTTTATTCTTGATGTCATCATTTCTTTCATTATCAAGTAACGCTAATTTTGCAAAACTATAAAAAAAGTTTCATATTGCTAAGAAGGAATTCTTGAAATTCTGTTAATAAGCATAGGAAAATTTCAAAAATTGCTCGGCAATCCTGAGAGAAGCGGAAACCCGTCGGTCTATTCCTGCTGCTTAAAAACTTCGCCATTCAGCATGGCTTGTTGCAGCACATCACCTTGATAGGTCAGTTTCAGTGAAAAGAAAGGCGTCTGCTGGCTGATGAGTTTCAGGAAGATGCGGTCGCCCTCCCACATGGTAAGTTTCAGAAGGTCTTGTTTATCAATCCATTGCAAGTCACCTTCATTGCAGACGATTTCATCGCCTGACCATTCGGTGCAGACAAAGATATGCATCTGTTCGGCAGGCCAGACATCGGAGACGAATGTCACGATGCCGCAGTAGCGCCATCCGGTGACAGAATAGCCCGTCTCTTCACGTATCTCGCGGCGCATGCAGTCTTCAGGACTTTCGCCGTCTTCGAACTTTCCGCCCACGCCAATCCATTTGTCATGATTTTCATCGTTAATCTTTTTTGTGCGATGCAGCATGAGGTACTGTCCGTCACGTTCGAGGTAACATTGTGTGGTTTGAAGCATATCAGAGTATTATATTCATCGATTTTGAAAAATAGCAAAGGCGGCTTATGCGGCCGCCCTTGCAATGTGAAAACAGGATCTGAATCCGAAGATTAGATGATGCCCTGAGCGAGCATGGCGTTAGCAACGCGCATGAAGCCAGCGATGTTGGCACCCTTAACGTAGTTAACGGAACCATCGGCTTGTTTGCCGTGTTCGACGCACATGTCGTAAATGTCGTTCATGATCTTGTGCAACTTGACATCAACTTCCTCAGCGGTCCAGTTGATGTGAGCTGAGTTCTGGCAGATTTCAAGGCCTGAAGTGGCGACACCACCGGCGTTGACAGCCTTACCAGGAGCGAAAGGAACACCGGCCTTCTGAATGGCGGCGATAGCTTCCGGTTGGCAACCCATGTTGGAGATTTCAGCGACGTACTTGACGCCGTTCTTGATCAATTCCTTAGCATCTGCTGCAGCAAGTTCGTTCTGGAATGCTGATGGGCAAGCGATGTCGCACTTGACACTCCATGATTTCTTACCGGCGGTGAAGGTAGCAGCCTTCGGGAATTTGTCGGCCATTTCCTGAACCTTGTTGTGGTTCGAGGCACGCATGACAAGCATGTAGTCGATCATTTCCTTGGTGATACCGTTCTTGATTTCGCAAACGCCGTCTGGTCCAGAGATGGCAACGACCTTAGCGCCCAGTTCCACAGCCTTGATGGCAGCTCCCCAAGCGACATTGCCGAAACCTGACAGAGCAATCTTCTTGCCTTTCAGAGTCTCGCCCTTTTCCTTAACCATGCGATCGACATAGTAGATAGCGCCGAAACCAGTGGCTTCTGGACGGATCAAAGAACCACCCCAGCCATAGCTCTTGCCTGTCAGAGCGCCTGTGCTGTGCTCACGAGCCAGTTTCTTGTACATGCCGTACATGTAACCGATTTCACGGCCACCAACGCCGACGTCACCAGCAGGTGAATCCTGGTCAGGACCGATGTTTCTCCAAAGTTCATACATGAAAGCCTGGCAGAAACGCATGATTTCAGCATCCGACTTGCCGACTGGATCGAAATCAGCACCACCTTTACCGCCACCGAGTGGAAGGTTGGTCAGTGAGTTCTTGAAAATCTGTTCGAATCCCAGGAACTTCAGCATTGACTCATTCACAGCCGGGTGGAAACGAAGGCCGCCTTTGTATGCGCCGAGAGCGGCGTTGAACTGAACACGGTAGCCAAGGTTGACCTGGATCTTGCCTTTATCGTCAACCCAAGTCACACGGAACTTGAAAATACGATCAGGTTCAACAAGACGTTCAACAATCTTTGCTGCTTCAAATTCAGGATGCTGGTTGTAAACTTCCTCAACAGATTCAAGCACTTCGCGAACTGCCTGCAAATACTCTTTCTCGCCTGGATGTTTGGCTTCCAGAGCTTCCATAATGTTTTTTACTTTCATCTTATTTATTTAATTATAAGGGTTTTAGTATTAAATAATTCGGCCCACCCTTCGGTAAGCGATTGCAAAATTAGAACTTTTACTTCAACAAAACGCTATTTAACTGAAATTATTTCCATTATCTCAATCATTAATAATAATGGCATGATTATCAGTAACTTAAATTTCAATTATTCACTTGCCGAATTCGACACTCACCACTTCCCCTTGATCATACATGGTTGTCTTGATAATGGTGCCGTCAGGATTGTAGTATGTTTCCTTCCCTTGTTTCACGTTATCGACATACGACGCCGTAAGGCATTTGTAGCCTGAATGTTCGTATCCGATCTGGGTTCCTGTCCCCATAACGTAATTCGCTGTTCCTGAAAGAATTCCATCAGAATAAAACATCATCCACGAACCATCCATCATGCCATCGACATACTGGCCATCCATGAAAACTTGGCCGTTATCGTACCATTTCATGGCATCGCCATCCAACTTGCCATCTTTGTAATGGTCCTCAGAGGCGAGAATGCCTTTTGGCGAATAGGAACGGAACACGCTGTCGAGGATGCCGTTCTTGTACCAGCCTTCCTCCATGATGTTTCCGTTTTCATACCACCGCTGCATCAATCCATTCATCTGATTATCAGTGTAATCCGCTTTGAGTTGTGGCTTCCCGTTCTGATAGTACCAAACGTTGACGCCGTTCAGCATGCCATTTTCGTAGCGGAGTTCCGACTTGATATTGCCGTTATCCCAATACTCTTTCTTCACATCGTCGTTGCACGATGCGAGGACAATCAGGAATGCCATTACGATGCATCCCCTGCCGAAACCGCATGTTTTCAATTTCTTCATTTAATCGCCAATGATATAGTTGGAGCCGATTGGCTTGTATTCTATCGTTTCCTTGTCGTACTGATAAAAACTCCAATAAAGATTTTCGAGGCCGTCCTGAGCCTTTGTCTTCCCGAAATAGAACTGCGTGTGCATCAGTTGGGGATGATAATCAGGCAGGCAATCGATCATGTCGGGGCCGAATTCCATCAACGCGGTGAGGAAATATAAGCCGACATCATATCCTTCAAAAGCATAATTCTTCGGATAACAGCCATATTTTCCCTTGAAATCCATAGTGAACGACTTGATTCGCGGACTGTTGTAATCGACAAAGAAATCGCTCACGAAGATTGCATTGACGTTGAGGAGATTCTCGACGAGAAGATTATCATAACTTTCCCAATCGGGAAGTCCAACAAGGGTGACCCTGCGCTTTCCTGCGGATTTGTTGATGCTGTTCAGGATCTGCACCGCACTGACATAATTGGTTGAATATGCGACCATTACATTATCACCTGAGCCTTGAAGTTGTTCTCTGAACGATGATGTGGACGTATACCTGCCAATGCGATGTGCAAAGAACGTGGTATCAGTTTGCGTTTCAGGTGAGGCGTTTGTCGAATCGCCCAACGTGCTGATGCTGCGATAGTATTCCCTGCGCAGAAGGACTTCTTCGGCACCTCTCACAAATTCACTGTTGGTGACGTTGGGTCCAGCATTGACAGCGAGATTCAGCACATACTCAAGATCATCGACCGCTACGCTCGATTTGGGAGATACTATGCAAACCTTCGGATTTTCGAAATAGTTTCGCACGAGGTTGCCGAGCAACACCGGTTTCGACTCTTCATCAGGCTTTATTCTGACCACATTAGGAGCGTTCAAAGTGACATTATCACGCTTTGAAAGCGGGTTGACAATCACGATGTTCTTCGACAAGGCGTAATTCTGCACGGTGACGAAGGCATTTTTGAAAAACGGTCCGATGATCAGGTCGACATCCTTATCACTGAGTTGTGACACGGCGCGTTCGGCCTTAGCCACACTTTCGTCAACATCGATGACCGTAAGATCCAAGTGCAGTCCGCAGTAATCCGTCAACGAATCGACAGCCATCATGAATCCTTCGTAATACTGAATGAAAGACAGCGGCCGGGAACCGTTCGACTGTTTGGCAGAGGACGCGGAGACCGCGATATTGCTTATTTCATCGAGATACAACGGCACCAGAAGCGCCACGTGATAGGTCTTGCGGTTGTTGTCGGTAGACGGATGGCATTCGAAGGTTGGCAGCGTTGGGATTTCAACCATCGACGGCATATCTGTTACAAGGTCGGGTGTCGGTTCTTCTGTGATGATCACTTCCTCGCGATGGTCGTCAGGATCGTCGGCTGGAAGGACGGGGTCAACAGGGATGAGGACTTTCTGGCCCTTGAAAACGCGCACACCGACTGACGGATTCAGATTGCGGAACAAGTCGTCATCGACTTCCCACTTCCTCAGCAAGGTCGTGGTCCTTTCACTTTCAACAACTTCATGCACAAGGTAACTTTCGTTGTACACCACGTCGGGGATGTTGATTCTGACACCTTTATCAGGATAGTCGGAAATGCCCGGATTGGCCGCTCTGATCACAGAGACATCGATACAGAACTTCTTGGCAATGACGTAGATGCTTTCATCGTCTCCCACGACATATTCGCCGGCTTTTCGGACATCATAAGGTTTTTGTGCTGAACCGCTGCCCCATCCGCCACCGGTTGAAACGCTGACCGCTGGAGAAGCGCCATTCTGAGCGTGACTCGGGATGACCAAGGTCTGTCCCTCGCGGAGGCCGCTCTCAATACCGGGGTTCATCGAGACCAATTCCTGCTCCGTGACACCGTACTTGTGAGAAATCCCGTAGATGGTTTCGCCCTTTGCCACCAAATGACGTTTTGCGTTATCATTGCCAACGCTATTCCGGCTTTCCGAAGACTTACTCGCCTCGTTTTCCTCCCTGACGGGAATGCCGATCACCGTTCCCGACTTCAAGCCGGAACTGATTTCAGGATTCAAGGCTGTTATCTCGTCAACGGAGACGTTATAGGCTCGGGAAATGCCGTAAAGCGTCTGGCCGTCTTCGACATGGTGCATATAATACTGATGTCCAGATACAGTGGCAATCTCAGTAGAACGATGCACGGCAACCTGCGAGAAACAAGTTGCTGTCGCGAGTAAAAGCATCAGGGACAGTATGATACCTATCCTACATTTCATAATAATCACAATTCTTACCCTCCGACTTGACAACAATACCGGAAGGTAAATTCGAGGCAAAATTACAAAAATCATTAATTGGGAACCGACAAATTCCCATTCAGAGCAATTAAAAGTCTGGCATCACTCCCACTCGATTGTCGCCGGCGGTTTTGAGGAAATGTCGTAGCAGACCCGGTTAACGCCTTTCACCTTATTTATAATGTCGTTCGACACTTTTGCGAGGAACTCGTAAGGCAGATGCACCCAGTCGGCAGTCATGCCATCGGTGGAGATGACAGCACGCAAGGCAATGGTGTATTCGTAACTGCGTTCGTCGCCCATGACGCCGACCGATTTCACTGGAAGCAGCATGGTGCCCGCCTGCCAGATGCTATCGTACAGATTGTCAGCCATTTCATTAGGATATGATGCGCTCGGCAATGAACATGACCAACGTTTCAGTTCCTTGATGAAGATATCGTCGGCATTGCGGAGGATTTCCAGTTTCTCTTCGTTCACCTCGCCAAGAATGCGGATGCCGAGACTCGGACCTGGGAAAGGATGCCTTCCCACCAATTCGCGTTTGATGCCCAACGTGCGTCCCACGCGACGCACCTCGTCCTTGAACAGTGTGCGCAACGGTTCCACGATTTGCAGGCTCATCTTCTCAGGCAGTCCGCCGACATTGTGGTGCGACTTGATTTTGCAACTTGGGCCATTGACGCTGACGCTCTCAATGACATCGGGATAGATGGTGCCTTGAGCCAGCCATTTGGCGCCTTTTATCTTTTTGGCTTCAGTCTCAAACACGTCGATAAACGTGGATCCTATGGCCTTGCGTTTCGCTTCGGGATCGGTGACGCCGACGAGGCTCTGCAGGAACAGTTGTCCCGCCCTGACACCCACGACATTGAGTCCCATTTCATTATACGAATGCAGCACGTCATCGAACTCGTTCTTGCGCAGCAAGCCGTTATCGACGAAGATGCAAGTCAGGTTCTTTCCTATCGCCTTGTTCATCAGGACGGCGGCCACAGTGCTGTCAACGCCGCCAGAAAGTCCAAGTATGACCTTGTCGTCGCCCAACTTGATGCGGAGACTTGTCACGGTGTTGTCGATAAACGAATCAGGAGTCCAGTCGCCCTTACAGCCACAGATGTCCAGAGCGAAATTCGAGAGGATACGAGGTCCTTCCTTGGTGTGGAACACTTCGGGATGGAACTGCACGGCATACACCATCTCTTCGTCGATGGCATAAGCAGCATTTGTAACATCATCGGTTGATGCGATGACGTGCGCGCCTAAAGGCAGTTTTTCGATGGTGTCGCCATGGCTCATCCACACCTGGCTTGTGGCGCTGACGTTGCGGAACAGCGGAGAGCCGAAGTCCTTCACTGTGAGCATGGCGCGTCCGTATTCACGGGCAATAGAGCCATTTACCTCACCGCCAAAATGCTGTGCCATAAACTGCGCACCATAACAGATGCCAAGCAATGGCAACTTGCCCTTGATGCCGTCAAGGTTGACGGAAGGAGCCTTCTCATCGCGCACCGAGAAAGGACTGCCACTCAATATGACGCCCTTCACCTCAGGCCCGAAAGACGGGATCTTGTTGTAAGGATGAATTTCACAGTAAACGTTGATTTCGCGAAGACGACGGCCGATAAGTTGTGTCACTTGCGAGCCAAAGTCGAGAATGAGAATGGTATCTTGCATGTCGTAACTTTTTGCAAAATTACTGTTTTTTGCCTTGGCTGTCCCGTCACCTGATAACAATTTTATTTTTCATCTAAAATGCGAAAGGTCCCATCAAGTTTCATTACCTTTGCATTGAAAACACTTGAGTTTCCCAAATGGGAACCTGGCTCGGGCCGATTAAAGTGTTACAACAATATAAATCAATAATTTAACCATCATCATCCAGGGTTCGCAACGATTAAAACATAGCACATGGAAGTAATTTTGTTGGCATTGTCCATTATTCCTGTCATTCTGCTGATGATCTTCATCTACAGGAAGGACAAATACGAAAAAGAACCCGTTAAGATGCTTGTCAAGGCTTTTCTTGGCGGCATCGTGTCTGTAATTATCGTCTTTCCCATCGTCTATCTGTTCAACAGCATCTACTATACCGAATCCACCTTTTATCTCGCCTTCGTCGAAGCCGGCATCCCTGAGGAAACCGCCAAGTTCCTGATGCTGTATCTGATAATCTGGAAAAACAAGAACTTCAACGAATACATGGACGGCATCGTCTATGCGGCCTTTGTAGGTCTCGGTTTCGCTTGCGTCGAAAACATCATGTATGTTTTCAGCGCGGCGGGCGAATCTTTCGGAACCGGCGTATCGACAAGCATCACGCGAGCCTTGCTATCGGTTCCAGCCCATTTCCTTTTCGGCATCATCATGGGCTACTTCTTCTCTTTGGCCAAGTTCAACAACGGTCACAAGGTGAAGTATTTGCTCACCGGCTTGCTGTTAGCCATCCTGGCCCACGGTCTGTTCGACTGGCTCCTGATGACCATGGGAGCATTGGGCAACGGCATCTCTGCCCTGCTCTTGATTGGCTTTATCATCCTCGACATCTATTTGTGGAAATCTGGCATCAGGTTAATCAGAAGGCACCAGGAACAATCGCAGTTCAAGGACACTGAAAGAGAGTTCGAAGCGGAATACACTGACCGAGATAGCGGAAACATCTATGCTGATAATAACAACGACCTCAATTCCATCGACTGGAACGCAGGCTTCAAAAATCAGAAATAGCAACGGAAAAATAACTATTTTTGCAAAACCTAAAACGGAATCATCATGTCACTAAACTGTGGAATCATCGGTTTGCCGAGCACCGGAAAGACTACGATATTCAACTGCATATCCAACACGAAAGCCGAAATCGGTTTCGCTGCCAAATCCAACATCGGCATGTGCGAAGTCATCGATGACAGACTGAAACTCATCGACGACATCTCGCATTCGAAACGTGTAGTCCCGGCCACTGTGGAGATTGTCGATCTTCCTGGCATCAGCAAAGGCGGACAGGGTGTCGGCAACAAACTTCTCGCAGAGGTTCAGACCATGGATGCCCTCATCCACGTGCTCCGTTGCTTCGAAGACCCCAACATTCCACACAGTGAAGGCTCCATCGATCCTGTCCGCGACATGGAACTTGTTGACTTGGAACTGCAGGTCCGCGACCTCGACCTTGTCACGCGCAAGTTACTCCGCGTGGAAAAACTTCTGAAAAACGGCGAGAAAGACAACAAGAAAACCTTCGACGTCCTGACCGTTTACAAGGATGTGCTTGAAAACATGGGCAATGCGCGTGATGCACAAGTTGACGAAGAAGACAAGAAATACATTCAAGATCTTCAGTTGCTGACTGCCAAGCCCATGCTGTACGTCTGCAATGTTGACGACGCTTCGGCCATCAATGGAAACAAATATTCCGAAGCGGTGAAAGCCTCCTTGAAGAAAAATCAGGACATGCTCGTCATTGCTGGAAAACTGGAAGCAGAAATCGCCGAACTCGACGCTGGCGACCGCGACATCTTCATGGAAGACGCCGGTCTGAAGGAACCCGGAGTGAACAAACTGGTGAGAACGGCCTATCACACGCTGAAATTGCATTCTTTCTTCACCACAGGCCCTGACGAAACGCGAGCCTGGACTATACACGTCGGCGACACCGCACCCGTGGCTGCCGGAGCCATACACTCCGACCTACAGCGTGGCTTCATCCGCGCCGAGGTGATGAGTACGGAGGATTTCCTGCAATACAAGTCTGAAGCCGCTGTCAAGGAAGCGGGCAAATTCAGAGTGGAAGGCAAGACCTACGTCGTTCAGGACGGCGACATTCTGAACATCCGTTTCAACGTATGACATCCCCCGTGACCGACATCCAGGAGCAAGTCATCCTTGTCGATGAACATGACCGCGAAGTCGGTCTGATGGACAAGTTTGCCGCCCACGTCGGACCCCATCTCCACCGCGCCTTCTCCATCTTCGTGTTCAACACGAACAGCGACATGCTGCTTCAAAGACGCGCCTTCTCAAAATACCACTCACCAGGCTTATGGACCAACACCTGCTGCAGCCACCCGCACGCCGATGAAACCTTGGGGCAAGCCACCTCACGACGCTTGCAAGAAGAGATGGGCTTAAGTTGCGACCTTCATGAAGTCTTTTCGTTCATCTACAAGGCACCCGTCGGGCAAGGCCTTACCGAACACGAATTCGACCATGTGTTCATCGGCATCAGCAACACCCAACCTGCAATCAACCCTGAAGAAGTGGAAGAATGGAAATACATGAGTCCTGATGCCGTTTCCGAAGACATCAGGCAACATCCTGAACTTTATACCGAATGGTTCAAAATCTCTTTTGACGAGATTGCCAGACACGCAGCCGAACTCCGGCAATGAATTAAGGGGGGCACTGTCTCTTGCTCCAGATGCCATCAGGCATCACCCTAAGGATTTTCGCCTTAATTAACACCTATTATTATAAACGACTACAACTTCCATCGTCAAGAAAAAACATGGAAAAAATTAGTTCATGTGTTTACTATAAATAAAAATACTATTTTTGCGGTCTAAATAATGACAAAAAAAACTCATTTAATTTAATTTAAATCAAGATGAACAAACTCTATTTATCACTCATCGTTCTACTTATGGCGGCACCAATGTGCCTCAATGCTCAGGAGCCGTCTAATTCAAACGAACCAAATCCTAAAGAACTCGGACAGGAAGTCAAAGGTCTGGGCGAAAAAATCGACAGAATGCCGAAAATTTCGGGATTCGTTCAAGGAATGTACCAGATGAATCTTGACGAGAATCTTGACATCACGAGCAACACCTTCAGGATGCGCAGAGTCCGTATGTCCATTGACGGCAAACTCACGAAAAAACTGTCTTACAAACTCCAAGGCGACTGGGGCAACTCCCCCATCCTTGTTGACGCTTACGTCAAGGCAGCGTTCTGCCCCGAATTCGCAGTTCAGGCCGGACAATTCAAGACGCCATTCACCCTTGAAAGCCCCATCAATCCCGTCAACCTCGAAATATTCGACTATGGCGAGGTAGTGCAAGGTCTTGGCGGATACAAAGACGTTTGCGGCACTGGCAAGATGGGCCGTGACATCGGCATCATGGCAACAGGAAGTTTCTTCCCGATTGCCGACCGCCAGTTCAACATCATCGACTACAGCATCGGAATCTTCAACGGATACAACATCAACACCGTAGATAACAACAACCACAAGGACATCGCCGGAAGGATTGAGATTCACCCCATGATGAAAGCCATCACCCTTACGGGATCCATCTACCGAGGCATGTACCTGAACGACATCGACCTCACCCGCAACCGTTACAGTTTCGGCGCACAGTACAACGACAACGAACTTGTCGTCCGTGCCGAATATGTGGGAGGCGAGACTGGCAAAGCCATTGAAGGCCTTAACGAAGTGAACGAGACCTACTATACCGAATCACTCTACAACAGCAACGGATATTATGCCGTGGCAGGATACTGGTTCAATTTCGGCCAAGAACATCACACGCAGAAACTCATGCCTGTGTTGCGTTACGAGCACTTCAACCAAGACGTCGCAACGGGTTCAGGCACCGACTACTACACTGTCGGCCTCAACTACTGGCCTGTCAAGTCGCTGAACCTCAAACTCGACTATTCCTTGATTCAAGCCAACGAGGTCAATACGCACAGGGCTGTCGCCATTCTCAGTTACAAATTCTAACAACGAACGAACATGTCAGACAACAAAGAAAACACAACCACTAAGAAAGAGGTGGCTACCGACAATCGCGGCAAGATATCAAACATCTGGAAAACGGAAGACTGGCTGGCTTGCTGGTTAGGATTCATCATCATCATCCTCGGATGTATTGCCGTCATCGGCGGAAAATTCGATTTCTCCGCGATGAAATTCAGCACATGGTACCTTGGTGAAAACGAAGGCACCTTCGCAGAATCGATGGGATCTCAAATCAACGGCAATTTCTGGATTCAGACGCTGCGCACCTTCCTCGTGTTCGGCATCCTGTTCAGCCTTGGCGTCAAACTGATGGGACAAAGCCTGAAGAAATACATTCCGGCATTCATCGGATTGTTCATCATTGCCGTAATCGTACGCTGGGTCAGTGCCGAATACACGCTCAACCGTTATCTGGAGTGGGCTTTCTGGGCACTGCTCATCGGACTCATCATTTCCAATACCGTTGGCACTCCTGAATGGCTGAAGCCAGCCGTGAAGACTGAGTTCTACATCAAGACAGGTCTTGTAATCATGGGCTTCTCGGTATTGTTCTCCAACATCGCCAAATTCGGACTTTACGGACTCGGCATCGCATGGATTGTCACGCCAATCGTCATCATCTTCATGTGGTGGTTTGGCACCAGAGTGCTCAAGATGGACAACAAGCCGCTGGTCATCACCGTGGCAAGTGCCACGAGCGTGTGCGGCACAAGCGCTGCCATCGCTACGGGAGCCGCTTCCAAAGCCAAGAAGGAAGACCTTTCCATGGCCGTTTCCATCTCCATTATCTTCACCATCCTGATGATGGTCTTCGAACCTATGATTATTCGTGCCTGCGGCATGTCGCAAATCATGGGCGGATCACTCATCGGAGGCACGGTGGACAGCACCGGAGCCGTAGTGGTGGCTGGAACCGCGTTAGGTGAAACCGCACAGAAAGCGGCCGTCCTCGTGAAATCCATCCAGAACATCCTCATCGGCTTCATCGCCTTCTTCGTGGCCGTGTTCTTCGCCACAAAAGTTGACAACACCAGCAATTCCAAAGTTGGCGCCGGCGAGATCTGGTATCGTTTCCCGAAGTTCATCCTCGGCTTCTTCGTTGCTTCATTGGTGGCATCTTTCATCATTCAGCCTATGTTCAACACCGCCGACTTCAACGCCGTCGGAGCCGTGAACAAAGTGCTTGACCAGTACAAGAACTGGGCTTTCGTCCTCGCTTTCACCAGCATCGGACTCGACACCAACTTCAAGTCACTCATCAAGCAGATGCAGGGCGGCAAGGTGCTTTGGCTGTACATCATCGGTCAGTTGTTCAACATCGCATTGACGTTCTTTGCGGTATGGATACTTCTGTCCGGAGTGCTGTTCCCAATTCCAACTCTTGACTAAACCGTGAAGACAAACAAAAAAAACATATTCAAGACGTGCACCATCATCGTTGGTGGTGCCGTTTTGATTGTCGCAGCCTACATCATGGCGCACGGCCTGGGACTTGTCGACAGTCTTGACTTCGGCGCGGGAGCCTACTATTACGCAGACATCCCGAATTACGATAAGATTGACGCCGACGGCAGTTACCATACCGAGGTCCCAAGATGGGTGCATTTCGCATTGTTCCTCATCTGGGGATTCCTGATGTACGAACTGTGGAAATGGGTTGACAGAAGTCATTCCAAGAATAAGGAAAGCCATCTCGACGCTTCGGTAAAAGGAAGCCAGGGATGATGCTGCCTAAATAGGTTTTTCTCACATAGAGGCAGACCGGCACTTGTGAACGAATTAAAATTCAGGGAACAATTCCCTGAATTTTTTTTCATATAACTTGATGCGCGTCAGGGTATGGCGCGTCCACTCGAGGCGCAGTTCGTTTTTCTCATCTTCCGAGAGATGCCATCCTATCTCGGATGCGTGAAGCCGGTTGGCGATGGTGTACATAAGCAATGCTGCAGAAACGCTGATGTTGTAGCTTTCCGTGAAGCCGAACATGGGAATCCTGACATGCATGTCGGCATGTTCGATGGCATAATCCGTCAAGCCGATTTTTTCCGTGCCGAACACAAGCGCTATAGGTTTGTCGAGTGGCAATGTTTCAGGTGTGAAATCGTCGCTATGAGGGCAGGTGGCCACAATGCGGTAACCTTTCTCGTGAAGCTGGTCGAACACGGCCGGCGTATTGAAATCCGACTGATGGTATCTGTGCAGGTCAAGCCATTTGGAACTACCCACAACGATATCAGGATTAAGGTCGTACATATTACGGTTTTCGATGACGTGGATGTCCTGCACGCCCAGCAAGTCGCAACTGCGCAACACTGCACTCGCATTATGCGACTGGAAGATGTCCTCCAGCACAACCGTCAGATAACGGGTCCTGAAATCGAGGACGTCTTCAAAACGCTGTTTACGCTCATCCGTGATGAACTGATACAGGAAGTCGAGCAAGGCTTTGTCTTTCGCTGTCATAATGAAACCATGATATCGCATCGCAAAGATAGCAATTCGAATCCTAAATCATAGGTTCCAAAGCGAAAACGGCAAAACCGCACCATCAGGCAACCAAGATGATAAACTTGTAAAACACTGATTATGTTTATGTTAATCCAAGAAGAAAGAAAACAGAAACTAAAAATAAAAAAAAATGAATCAAGATATGGGATAAAATTCTAAATTTGCATCTTGAAATTTTTGAATAGACATGGCAAAACAAAGTACAAAACAAGGAGACGAGAGACTCGAAAACGTTGAGTCCGCTTTAGGCAAGACCGAATTATTCATTGAAGAAAATCAGAAATTGTTGTGGACGATTCTGGCAGTTGTTGTCGCTATTGTCCTTATCATATTCTGCGTGAAGAAATTCTACATGGATCCCCGTGCTGAGAAAGCCAGTTCCGAGATTTTCAAAGCCGAACAGCTTTTCGAAAAGGAACAGTATGAAACGGCTCTGAACGGAGACGGCAACAATCTTGGATTTCTCGATGTCATCGACAAGTACGGCCACACCAAGAGCGGCAAACTTGCCTGCTACTACGCCGGCATCAGCTACATGAAACTTGAAAAATACGATGAAGCCATCGATTATCTTTCAAAATTCAACAGCAAGGATCAGATTCTCTCTTCCATGGCACTGGGCGCCATCGGCGACTGCTACATGCAATTGGATAAGGTCAAGGATGCTGTAAGCTATTACGGCAAGGCTGCCAAACACAATGACAACGGCTTCACCTCTCCGATGTTTATGCTCAAGGAAGGCATGACATACGAAATCATGGGTGAGAACGCCAAAGCGCTTGACATTTACAAGACTTTGAAAGAAAAGTATCCATTGAGCAACGAAGCCATGGACATAGACAAGAACATATCCTATCTTGAGGAAAAGATTAAATGACATCATCTGTCATCGAAAGCCTGGTTTCGTGCCAGGCTTTTTTTTTGCCTTGCAGGAATGTGGAAAGTTCATCAATAAAAGCCTAATTTTGCAGACATGGACAAGATAAAAATCATATACTTCGGCACTCCTGAATTCGCATCATCGCAACTTGAAGCAATCATTACGGCGGGATATGAAGTCGCCGCTGTGGTCACCATGCCCGACAAGGCGGCAGGACGCGGCATGGCCATCCGCTTTTCGGAAGTCAAGAAAAGCGCCATGCAACATGGCCTTCCCTTGTTGCAGCCTCAGAACCTTAAAGACCCTGACTTCCTGGACGAGCTGAGATCGTTCAACGCCAATCTGTTCATCGTCGTCGCCTTCAGGATGCTTCCTGTCGCGGTATGGAAGATGCCAGCACTTGGCACATTCAACCTCCACGCTTCCCTGCTCCCGCAATACCGTGGCGCCGCCCCCATCAACCATGTCATCATCAACGGAGAGACAGAGACCGGGCTCACCACGTTCTTCCTCAACGAGGAAATCGACAAAGGAGCCGTAATCATGCAGCAAAAAGTAGTGATACGACCCGACGAGACCGCCGGAGAACTTCACGACGAGCTGATGACGTTAGGCAACAGCATGATTGTAGAAACAATCAGGAAAATTGAAAAAGGTGAAGTGACACCTTTGAATCAAGAGATGCTTGTTAACGGCGAGAGGCTGAAAGAAGCACCGAAGATTTCCAAGGATTTCTGCAATGTTAAATGGCATGAAGACGGCAAGACCATCTACAACCATATCAGAGGCCTTTCGCCCTATCCTGCCGCACACACGCAAATCATCTCCGAGGCTGGCGATGTCATGGACTTAAAAATCTTTGCTTCCCAAATCGAAATTTGCAAACCTTGCGGAAAGATGGGCGACATCGTCACTGACGGAAAATCATTTCTGAAAGTCACCATCAGAGACGGATACCTGCTGATGACGGATGTCCAGCTGGCCGGAAAAAAGAGGATGGACATTGAGGATTTCCTGAGAGGCCAGCACATGGAAGGACACTGGATGGTGGCCGACATCTGATAAAAAAACCTAAACCAAGCCCGCATTGACAGTGGATTTTGGTGTATAACCGTCATATTTTCAAAAAAAATCGATGATTTTTGATAAAAAAAGTCGCTTTTTTTTTGAAAAACACTTGCATAAATAAAAAAAACATACTTTTGTATCGTAACTAATTCATTAACCAATTAAAAAACTATCAAAAATGAACAAAGCTGAATTAATCGATGCTATTGCTGCTAAAGCTGGCATGACCAAAGTTGACGCTAAAAAAGCTCTTGATGCATTCATGGATGTCACAAAGAAAGCTATGAAGAGCAATGATAAGATCGCTCTCGTTGGTTTTGGCAACTTTGAAGTTGTTAAACGCGCTGCTAGAAAAGGCCACAACCCAAGAACAGGAAAACCGATTCACATTGCTGCAAAGAAAGTTGTCAAATTCAAGGCAGCTAGCAAGTTCATGGAATAATCGATTTTATTCTATTAAAAAAAGGCCGTCTCTGACGGCTTTTTTTTTGCCCGAAGATCATCTCTCGTGCAGGTTCCCTTCCTTATCCTTAAAAATTATGCCGTTATCAAGCATCCAGCGGATGACGTCAATGACATCCTCTTCGGTGCAGGATTCACAGAAACCAATTGCATCACGAATTGAGATGGAACCGCTCGACAACTTATTCAGCAGCAGGTTACTGACGACAGAATAAGTCTTGTTGTCCAAGACGTGCCCTATACGATTGAGGCACACGTCACAACGTCCACAGGCATGGCGGGTTTTCTCGTTAAAATAACTCAACAACTGAACGCTACGGCATACCTCATCGTTACTGACAAAGTCAATCATGGCCTGAATACGCTCGGCAGCGTCTTTTTTCCTATCGTAATAGTTTTCCTTCGACAAACCGAAATTGCCAACGTCCATGTATTCCGTCAGCATGCGGATCTGCGGCGTGTCATTGCGGCGGGAGAAGCAAAGAAAATTCATCTTCTCGAGTTCCCCAAGCAGAACTGAAAGCCTATCGACAGTCACGCCAATTTTCCTCGCCATGGACTCCTCATTGAAAGCTACAAAGTCCGTCAAGACTCCAGGCATATTACGCAATATATAGGAAATCAGCACATTATATTGAGGAAACTCGACCTGAAAACGATAGATGTCGTCACGCGAAGCCTTGACACAAAGCTTTGACGGTTCCTCGAAGCTCTCGGAAAGCAGCAAATAGCCCTCCTTCTCCAACAGTTTCAAGGTGTTGAACACTTCGAGAGGAGAGAAACCATATTGTTTTGCAAAGTCGGTGAATACCAGCGGATAAGCGACATCCTTCCCTGCACCGATTGGAATGCAGAGATAATTGCCCAAAGCCTGATAAATTTGTTTTAACCTGCCCATTTCGGGGAACGACAAGGCGAGGCTATCCTTCAAGGTCTTGATGTCGGCAGGCGACACCAATAGTATGGCTTCAGCCTCTTTCAAATCACGGCCGGCACGACCTGCTTCCTGAAAATAAGCCTCTACGCTGTCGGGAAGATCCATGTGCACGACAAGACGGACATCGGGTTTGTCGATACCCATGCCGAATGCGTTGGTGGCTACGATGACCTTGACTTTTCCTGTCATCCACTGAGCCTGCCTCACATCACGGATTCGGCTATCGAGGCCTGCGTGATAAAATGTGGAAGATATGCCTACCGAGGTCAGCCATTCAGCGATGATTTGCGTTTTTTTTCTGCTTCTGACATATACTATGGCACTTCCCTCCTTCACGGCACTGAGTTTCCTGAACAAGATGCCGAATTTGTCAACCTCATGATACACGCTGTATGTCAGATTCTTACGTTCGAAACTGCTTCGAAATACATTCTTCTGTTTAAAACCGAGCCTCAGTTGAATGTCGTCAACCACCTTGGCAGTAGCCGTTGCCGTCAGTGCAAGTGCCGGCGTTGAAGGGATATAAGGCCTGATTTCGGCAATCCTGAGATATGGCGGGCGGAAGTCGTAGCCCAATTGCGAAATGCAATGCGACTCGTCAACAGCCAGCAGGTTGACCTTCATGCGCCTGATAGCGTCAAGGAACTGAGTGGTTAAGAGGCGTTCGGGAGAGACGTAAAGAAACTTCAACCTTCCAAAAACCGCCTGATTATAAGCGAGTTCGACCTCATTGGGGTGTAGACCCGAATAGATTGCGGCAGCTTCGATGCCTTTCTCTTTCAGATGAAGCACCTGGTCTTTCATGAGGGCGATGAGCGGCGTGATGACAACGCAGATGCCTTCCATTGCCATGGCTGGCACCTGAAAACAAATGGATTTGCCGCCTCCCGTAGGAAGCAGGGCCAATGTGTCACGTCCTTCCACCACGGAATCCACTATTTCTTCCTGCAATGGGCGAAACGAGGCATAGCCCCAATAACGCTGCAGCACGGAACGTGTAGATTCACTCATGACGGATTTATTTGACTTCCAAAAATACAGTTTTTATCGACTTCCTGCCCCGCAATATCAAGGAGAACGAAGAATAAATCCAGACACAAAATAAATTTGATATCCAACAGAAAAATAATTCAATACACAGATGCTAATTTAAAAAACTTATTTTTGTATGGATTAAACGACGCAATTCCTTAATCCAACCATCATAAAAAAACCAAAAAAAACAATCAAAATCAGAGATAGCGAATGTCATAATGAAATGAAACAAGACAAGAACAATAATAAGGGAAAAACAATATTAAAATCAATCAAGATGAGCAGAAAATTTACCATTATTCTCATGTTGTTATGTGCATTCGGCATAGCGCATGGACAGGCGAAACTTCCTACTAATAGCGGAGGAAACCCGAAACTGGATCCGGAGCTGGTTCAAGACATGAACAACAGCACCAAGGCCGGTGAACAGTTTGAAATCATCGTCACGATGGACAAACAGTACAACCAGGTCAGCATGGAAAACCAGACGCGTTTCATGGACAAACAGGCCAGACGCGAGTATGTCATCAACGAGATGAAACGTTTCACATCGAGCAGTCAGTCAACGATTCTGAGCGAGATGGAAAGCGCCAAATCTGCAGGTGTGGTGAGTGATCTTGGATCATTCTGGATCTTCAACGGATTCAAATGCAAAGCCACAAAAGAGATTATATATGCCCTCGCTGACCGTGCCGACATCGGTTTCGTTTCCAGCGACAAGAAACGTAACATGCTTCCGGAAGATTGGAATCCCGAGAAAGCACAAGTCACGAGAGGCAACGGATGGAATGTCACCAAAATCAACGCTGATGACATTTGGTCAACATACTCCTACACTGGTAGCGGCGTCATCATCGCTGTGATTGACTCTGGCGTCAACTACAACCATACTGACATCGCCAACAACATGTGGGATGGAGGCACCACCTACCCTAATCATGGGTACGACTATCAAAATTCTGACAACGACCCGATGGACGACCACGGGCACGGAACCCATTGTGCGGGAACCGTATCGAGCTACGGCACCAACGGCACGCAATGCGGCATTGCAAAAAGTGCCAAAATCATGGCATTGAAAGTCATGGGCAGCGATGGAACCGGAAATTCCAACAATAGTCTTTATGCCATGCAGTTTGCCATTAACAACGGTGCCGACATTCTCAGCATGTCGTTGGGCATTTCCGGCATCGGAGGATATAGCTATCACAGAAATGCATTGGCTACCGTCATGAGTGCAGGCATAGTTGCCTCTGTAGCTGCGGGAAATGATGGTGATGAATTAACAAAATATCCAATACCCTATAATATTAGCGCTCCAGGCAACTGTCCGCCACCCTATCTGCATCCTGACCAGGCCAATATCTTATCAGGCGGAAAAACGGCGACAATCTGTGTTGGCGCCACCGACCAAAGCGATGTGCACGCCTACTTCACATCTGTCGGTCCTGCCACATGGGCATCGGGAAGTTACATTGGCAGTTTTAATGACTATCCTTATACTGCAGGAAGCTCCACAAACATCGGCCTGATTCGTCCCGACGTCGCGGCTCCAGGATACAATATTGTATCGTTGAATTACAACGGCAATACAGGATATACGACAATGAGCGGCACATCGATGGCAACACCTTGTAACGCAGGCCTCATCGCCCTCATGCTCTGCGCCAATCCGAACCTGACAGTTGCTGAAATCGACTCCGTACTCGAAAACTCAGCAGTACGTTGCGAAGGAAGCACATCGAAAAACAACTATACTGGCTCAGGCCGCATCGATGCAATTAATGCTTTTAACTACATGCCATTCCAAGTCACCATCGGTTCAATGACGAATGGCACTGTAACGGCATCAGCATACAAAGTCAAGAAAGGAACGACTGTGACACTGACTGTGACACCAAACACAGGATACAGTCTCACATCATTAACCTATCGCAACGAACATACAGGAGTGACAACGAACATTTCCGGCAATTCATTCACCATGCCTGCCGCCAATGTCACCATTAATGCCACCTTTACGGCAATTAACTACACAGTATCCATTGCATCAGGAATAACACACGGCACGGTGACGGCAACACCGACCAGCGCCACAATGGGAAGCACCATTACCGTGACAGCCACACCTGCTACAGGATACCAACTGACATCATTGTATTATTACACCACCAATCCGAGCAGTCCGACGACCATCACGGGAACAACATTCACCATGCCAGCCGCCAACGTCACTGTCGGAGCGACGTTCACGGCGATTAACTACACGGTGTCCATAGCATCGGGAATCACGAACGGAACGGTGACCGCTACGCCAACCACAGCCATAATAGGAAATACCATTACGGTGACGCCTACTCCGGCCACTGGCTATCATCTTGCCACCTTGTACTATTACACCACCGACCCGAGCAGTCCGACCACCATCACCGGAACGACATTCACCATGCCGGCCGCCAATGTCACTGTTGGCGCCACATTTGCAGCGACAAACTACACGGTATCCATTGCATCAGGAATAACACACGGCACGGTGGCGGCTACGCCGACCAGCGCCACAATGGGAAGCACCATTACCGTGACAGCCACACCTGCTACAGGATACCAACTGACATCATTGTATTATTACACCACCAATCCGAGCAGTCCGACGACCATCACGGGAACAACATTCACCATGCCAGCCGCCAACGTCACTGTCGGAGCCACATTTACGGCGATTAACTACACGGTGTCCATTGCGTCGGGAATCACGAACGGCACAGTGACGGCTACGCCGACCAGCGCCATCGTTGGCACCACCATTACGGTGACGCCTACTCCTGCCACTGGCTACCAGCTCGCCACCTTGTACTATTATACCACCGACCCGAGCAGTCCGACCACCATCACCGGCACGACATTCACCATGCCAGCCGCCAATGTCACTGTCGGAGCCACATTCACACTGAAGACATACACGGTGACAGTAGCATCAGGAATCACTAACGGTACAGTGACTGCTACGCCGACCACCGCAACGATGGGTAGCACCATTACTGTGACAGCCACCCCAGCTACTGGCTATCAACTCGCCACCTTATACTACTACACTACCGACCCGAGCAGTCCGACAACCATCACGGGGACGACATTCAGCATGCCAGCCGCCAACGTTACTGTCGGAGCCACATTTACGGCGATTAACTACACAGTGTCCATAGCATCGGGAATCACGAACGGTACAGTGACGGCCACGCCGACCACCGCCATCGTTGGCACCACCATCACGGTGACGCCTACTCCGGCATCAGGCTACCAGCTCGCATCCTTGTACTACTACACTACCAATCCAAGTAGTCCGACAACCATTACCGGCACGACATTCACCATGCCAGCCGCCAATGTCACTGT
Organism: uncultured Lentimicrobiaceae bacterium; assembly: GCA_964418895.1. GTDB lineage: Bacteria > Bacteroidota > Bacteroidia > Bacteroidales > F082 > Limimorpha. The sequence continues at coordinate 90,707 of CAYQND010000009.1, forward strand.
CGGAGCCACATTCACGCTGAAGACCTACACCGTCGCGATTGCATCAGGAATCGCGAACGGAACGGTGACGGCTACGCCGACCAGCGCCACAATGGGAAGCACCATCACGGTGACTGCCACACCAAGCGCTGGATACCAGTTAGCCACCTTGTATTATTACACCACTAATCCGAGTAGTCCGACAACCATCACGGGAACGACATTCACCATGCCGGCCGCCAACGTCACTGTCGGAGCAACATTCACTGCAATTAACTACACGGTGTCCATAGCATCGGGAATAGTACATGGTACTGTGACTGCTACGCCAACCACCGCCATCGTCGGCACCACCATCACGGTGACAGCCACGCCAGCGACCGGTTATGAACTTGCCACCTTGTATTACTACACTACCGATCCAAGCAGCCCGACATACATCACTGGCACGACATTCACCATGCCGGCCGCCAACGTCACTGTCGAAGCAACGTTTGCCGATCATGTTTACACGGTGAACATAGCATCAGGTATATCACACGGCACAATAGCGGCATCGCCCACTACCGGAGCCATGGGAACCACCATCACGGTGACAGTCACACCTAACGAGGGATATCATCTCGCTTCATTGTACTACTACACCACAGACCCGAGCAATACGACCGCCATCACGGGAACGACATTCACAATGCCAGCCGCTGATGTCACTATTGGCGCCACATTTGAAGCGACAAACTACACGGTGTCCATCGCAACAGGAATAGCACATGGAACTGTGAGCGCTACGCCGACATCAGGCACAATGGGTACCACCATCACGGTGACTGTCACGCCGAGCGCTGGATACCAACTCGCAACCTTGTATTACTACACTACCGACCCGAGCAATACGACCGCCATCACGGGCACGACATTCAACCTGCCGGCCGCCAACGTCACCGTCGGAGCCACATTCACAGCGATTAACTACACGGTGTCCATAGCATCGGGAATAGTACACGGTACTGTGACTGCTACGCCAACCACCGCCATCGTCGGCACTACCATCACGGTGACAGCCACGCCAGCGACCGGTTATGAACTTGCCACCTTGTATTACTACACTACCGATCCAAGCAGCCCGACATACATCACTGGCACGACATTCACCATGCCGGCCGCCAACGTCACTGTCGAAGCAACGTTTGCCGATCATGTTTACACGGTGAACATAGCATCAGGTATATCACACGGCACAATAGCGGCATCGCCCACTACCGGAGCCATGGGAACCACCATCACGGTGACAGTCACACCTAACGAGGGATATCATCTCGCTTCATTGTACTACTACACCACCAATCCGAGCAATACGACCGCCATCACGGGAACAACATTCACAATGCCAGCCGCTGATATCACTATCGGAGCTACGTTTGAAGCGACGAACTACACAGTGTCCATAGCAACAGGAATAACACACGGAACTGTGAGTGCAACGCCGACCACCGCCACAATGGGCAGCACCATCACGGTGACAGCCACGCCAGCGACCGGTTATGAACTTGCCACCTTGTATTACTACACTACCGATCCAAGCAGCCCGACATACATCACTGGCACGACATTCACCATGCCGGCCGCCAACGTCACTGTCGAAGCAACGTTTGCCGATCATGTTTACACGGTGAACATAGCATCAGGTATATCACACGGCACAATAGCGGCATCGCCCACTACCGGAGCCATGGGAACCACCATCACGGTGACAGTTACACCCAACGAGGGATATCATCTCGCTTCATTGTACTACTACACCACAAATCCGAGCAATACGACTGCCATCACGGGAACGACATTCAACATGCCAGCCGCTGATGTCACTATCGGAGCCACATTTGAAGCGACAAACTACACAGTGTCCATCGCAACAGGAATAGCACATGGAACTGTGAGCGCTACGCCGACATCAG
>CAYQND010000010.1:0-83264 GCA_964418895.1 uncultured Lentimicrobiaceae bacterium
ATAGTGGATTCTACACCTTATTATTGGGAAACTCTCGAAAGTAATTGTTATTTTTGCAGGTTGATATCTAGAAAAGACATGGCACAGAAACCCTCGATTCCAAAAGGCACACGCGACTTCCTTCCCGAAGTGATGGTGCGGCGCAACTACATCTTCGACACCATAAAAAGCGTGTTCAAGCGTTTCGGATTCCAGCCCATTGAGACCCCTTCTATGGAGAGCCTCAGCACCTTGCTCGGCAAGTATGGGGACGAAGGCGACAAACTTCTGTTCCGCGTCCTGAACTCAGGCGATTTCATGGAAGGCGTGGAGCAAAACGGCGAAATACTTCATTCGGAAAAGATTGCAGGCAAGATTTGCGAAAAAGGCTTGCGCTACGACCTCACCGTCCCATTTGCACGTTTCGTGACCATGTACCGCGACCAAATCGCTTTCCCGTTCAAGCGCTATCAGATGCAACCCGTCTGGCGCGCCGACCGCCCTCAGAAAGGACGCTACCGCGAGTTTTACCAGTGTGATGTGGACATTATCGGCAGCGAATCCATGCTTAACGAAGCGGAGTTGGTCCAGATTGTCAACGAAGTATTCAACGCGCTGAAAATCAGCGTGACTCTGAAAATAAACAACCGCAAGATTCTGGCTGGCATCGCCGAACATATCGGAGAATCGGATGCTTTGGTCGATATCACCGTCGCCATCGACAAGATGGACAAGATTGGCATCGACGCCGTCAACGCCGAACTCGCTGGAAAAGGTCTCGGACAGGATGCCATCGCCAAATTGCAGCCTTTCCTCTTCATGAAAGGCGACTTCAAGGAGAAGATGGCACAGATTAAGCCATTGCTCGACAACGAGATAGGACGCAAGGGCATGGAAGAAATGGAGACCTTGTTCAGTTACCTCGACGACATGAATCTTGACATCGCCTATGAACTTGACCTCACCCTCGCCCGCGGACTGAACTACTACACTGGCGCCATCTTCGAAGTCAAGGCTAACGACTTCCCGATGGGAAGCATCTCGGGTGGCGGCCGTTACGACAACCTCACAGGCATCTTCGGCTTGCCCGACGTCTCTGGCGTGGGCATCAGTTTCGGCGCCGACAGAATCTACGACGTGCTGGAAGGTCTGAATCTCTTCCCCACAGCCATGTCGGAAAGCACAACAGCGATATTCCTCAACTTCGGCGAAAACGAAGCGCGGTATTGTCTGAAACACCTTCAGGATGTGCGCCGACACGGCATCAATGCTGAGATTTATCCCGACGCCGTCAAGATTCAGAAACAGATGAAATATGCCAACCAGCGCAACATTCCGTTGGTCATCATCGCTGGCGAACAGGAACTCACCGACAAGACCTTCACTATTAAATGGATGGCTGAAGGACGTCAGGAAACCGTGTCTGCTGACAAGTTAATAGATACAATATCAAATATTTAAATCGATATTAATAAAACAACAATATAGAATGAAAACCCATTATATCAGCACAGAAGAACTCACCTTCAAGCAAGTTGACGAAATCCTTCACAACGGTTACAAACTAGCGCTTTCAGAAGACGCCATTGCACGCATTCAGAAATGCCGCGACTATCTTGACAAGAAGATGGAACGGCAGGACAAGCCTATCTACGGCGTCACCACGGGATTCGGCTCCTTGTGTGACCACAGCATCTCGAAGGAAGACCTCAGCACGCTGCAGAGAAACCTCGTGATGTCGCATGCTTGCGGAACAGGAGAGATGGTGCCCGAAGAAATCGTCAAACTGATGATTCTGCTGAAAGTGCAGAGCCTCTCCTACGGCAACTCTGGCGTGCAAGTCGTCACCGTGCAACGTCTCATCGACTTCTTCAACAACGACATACTGCCTGTGGTTTACAACCAAGGCTCGCTGGGCGCTTCGGGCGACCTGGCACCATTGGCCAACCTCATGCTGCCTTTGCTGGGTCTTGGCGAAGTGCATTACAGAGGCGAAATCGTCCCTGCGACCTTGGCACTCGCCAAATTCGGTTGGGAACCTATCACGCTGCAATCCAAAGAAGGTCTTGCATTGCTGAACGGCACCCAATTCATGAGTTCCTACGGCACTTACGTCTTGCTGAAAGCCTTCCGCCTGAGTTATCTGGCCGACCTCATCGGCAGCGTCTCATTGGACGCCTTCGACGGCCGCATCGAGCCATTCTACGACCAAGTGCACCAGATACGCCATCATAACGGACAGATTGTCACGGCAAAACGTTTCCGCGAGTTCCTGCAAGGCAGCCAACTGATTGCCAGAGAGAAGAAACACGTTCAGGACCCCTATTCCTTCCGTTGCATTCCTCAGGTACACGGCGCTTCCAAAGACGCCATCGACTATGTAGCGTCGGTCTTCAGCGAAGAAATCAATGCCGTCACTGACAATCCGACCATCTTCCCTGACGACGACCTCGTCATCTCGGCAGGCAACTTCCACGGACAGCCTTTGGCCATCACCTTGGACTTCCTCGCCATCGCCATGGCGGAACTCGGCAACATCAGTGAAAGAAGGGTTTACCAGCTCATCGGCGGCAAACGCGAACTGCCTTCGTTCCTCGTCGCCGAACCAGGCCTGAACTCCGGATTCATGATACCACAATATGCGGCAGCCAGCATCGTCAGCCAGAACAAGCAACTCTGCACGCCGGCTTCCGTTGACAGCATCGAGTCGTCGCAAGGACAGGAAGACCATGTGAGCATGGGCGCCAACGCCGCCACCAAAGCCTTGCGTGTGGCCGAAAACCTTGAACGCATTCTCGCCATAGAACTATTCAATGCTGCACAAGCCCTCGAGTTCAGAAAACCGCTGAAATCTTCCGACACCATCGAAAAGTTCGTCGCCGCTTACCGCAAGGAAGTCGAGTTTGTGAGAGTGGACAGGGTGATGTACACAGAAATCGCCAAATCGGTGAATTTCATCAAACAATATCCGCTGGAATTTGACACGCTGAAAAACAAATGATTTGAATAGAGACTTACGAGTATGGAAGAACTTGAAAACGGAATGACCGCGTTGCCTGAAGGCCCGGATAAAACACCCACACAACCTACACGGCCCACAATGCTGACTGTACTGCTGGTGCTGTCGTTCATCAATGCCTGCTTGCACATTTTCAGTTCCATCATCATGTTCTTCGCCACACCTCTTCTAGCGAAGATGATTGACACGGGACAACTCAAGGACATGATAGAGACATTCTACGGGAGCATGGGCCAAGGCATTACAAACGACATGATGGCCAGCATGGAAAACATGGCAGCCATCAACAAGTGGTATTACCTCATCCTGCTCGTCTTGTACATTGGCTCGCTCATCGGCGTCATCAGGATGTTGAAGATGAACAAATCAGGATTCCACATCTACACCATCGCACAAATCTGCATGCTCATCGCTTCGTCGCTGTTCGTATATCGGGCGCAGGGATTGTCAGGCATCACTTCCGATCTCCTGCTCACCATTATCTTCATTCTGCTATACTATCTGTATTTCAGACCCACTGAAAACAAGAAATCATGACAATAGAAAGCCGAGAGGAAAAGATATTCGACCTGAAGCCGCAGCTGACATTAGCCATGCGGCTCGCTGCGAGTTTCGCCATCACCTACTACGGCCTGACGCTCATCTACAGTGTCCTGACACTGATATTCTGCCGCTATTCGATTGATTCGTATTACCTCACTGGAGACAGGGTTTCGGACAGTTGGTCACGCGACTTCATGATTCTGATCATTCAACTTGTCATAGCCGGAGTGCTGGTATTCAGCCTGATACAGATTTTCAGGAAGAAATCACATGGCAAAGCCATTTTTGTTGGCGTCTCGATTCTGTTCATCGTCTTTCAATTGCTCACCAATGGTTCTCTGGGATGGTACAAATATGCATTGGAATTTTTGCTGGTGATCATCATCGCCCCAATTCGCATCAAGAAGAAGGACAAAGCCATCTCCGAAAATCATGAGACTACAACGGAAAGCATGACGGCGCCACAGGAATCTGCGCCTCAATCAGAATGAAATTTTAGGCTACACTTCGGCAGATGCCATCACTGGCTTCCACCAAGACTGTCGGCGACCAAATTCAAAGGATCGGCCAACAGCAGCGTGTCCGGCTGGACTTCGGTATAAGGACCTGGCACACCGGACTTTGACATGGCTTTCATCCAATAATCGGCTTCCTTCTTGAATTGTGCGCTATTGGCGGCACTAATCGGATTCGCCGGTGGCGACTGCATCTTGAGCGGATCGATGGGAGTACCGTTTTTGTACACCCTGAAGTCGAGATGCGGACCTGTCGCGATGCCAGTAGAACCCACATAACCAATCAATTGGCCTTGTTTCACGCGCGATCCTTGTGAAATGCCTTTGGCATAACCCTTCAAGTGCATGTAACAAGTCGTGTAAGTCTCGTTATGCTTGATTTTCAAATAATTGCCACCACCGCCCCTTTGATATGCCTTTGTGATGACGACTCCGTCGCCGATGCTATGCACTGGTGTTCCTGATGGCGCAGCGTAATCCACGCCATGATGCGGACGATAGTATTTCAGTACCGGATGAAAGCGACTGTTGCTGAACGTGGAACTGATACGGCTGAAGTTAAGCGGCGCCTTGAGGAATGCTTTCCTAAGGTTTGTGCCTTTCTCGTCAAAATACTCCGTCTTGCCGTCCTGTTCGAAACTTATCGCACGCAAGGTGTCGCCACAATGCACGAAGTTGCAGAAGAATATTTTCCCAAGTCCGACCGATTCTTCGTCGACATACTGCCGTTCATAGGCGACATCAAAGGCGTCGCCATCCTGAATGTCGAAGAAGTCGATGGTCCAGGCATAGATCTCGGAGAGACGCACCGCCAATTCGGGGTCGCCTCCATTGTCAATAACGGCACTCCAAAGCGATGACGTGATGGTGCCCTTGGTGCGATCCACAACCACATTCAAATCCTTCTGGAATCGCCACGACTTAAGGGAGTCGGTAAGACTGAAAATGGCGAAATTGCGATTGTCGATTTCATAAATCCAGAAAAGCGGCGTATGCTCTTTGTCGTTGGAAAGCAACATCGTGTATTCGTTGCCGCTGCGAATCGTACTCACGTCGAAAACGGTATCGTGAGCGAGATGGTCGATAACCTGAGTGCTGACACCTCTTTCCGACAACAACGTCGAGAGAAACTCATTGGGTTGGACGACATCATGAACAACCTTCATGGAGTCAATACAAATGCCTAAAAGATACTCTGGTTCATGAGGCACGACCTCGTTTTGAGCGTCAAGGTTCTTTCGCTTATTGCTGCAAGAGCAACAAAATAAGACGATGACCATAAACATGCCCAAAAGTCTTGGCACGCCAATAATAGCAGTTTTCCTGTCTTGTTTCATATCCTTCGTAAAAAAATGGCGAATCTGCAATGAGGATCCTCACGCCGATTCGCCAGAAATCCAATGTGTTGTAAAAACTATTTCTTTGCCTGCGAATAACCGGCATGCAAAGCCTTGAGGTTGGTCTCCACGACCTCGGCGCCCTTAGAGCCAAAGATGTTGGAGATGGCGTCTTCTATCTTGTCCAGATCGATGCCAAGATAAGGAACTGTGGCGCCAAGAAGCACCATGTTCGACCTGGCTTTGATTTCCTTTGCGATTTCATTGGCATTGAAGCGAACGACATGATGAATCTTTCCAAAGGCCTCATCAATCTTCGCCATGTCGGGATAATTGCCAATGTTGACAAATGGTTCGGCATTGGTGATGACCCAGCCGTCCTTGTTCAGGAAAGGCAGGTAACGCAATGCTTCCATCGGCTCGCTCGACAGGATGATGTCGGCTTGTCCTTCGGGAATGACATCGGCGAAAATCTCGTCACTGGAGAGTCTCAGATGCGAGAAGACAGATCCGCCGCGCTGCGACATGCCGTGAATCTCGGACTGTTTCAGATACAATCCCATGTTCAGTGCCGCATCGGAAATGATTTTGGCAACGGAGACGATGCCATCGCCACCAACGCCACACAATACTATATCTTTTTTCATTTCAATCAATGTAATTTGGATTCTACGAATTAGTTCTTCAGGTGTTTCTTGAGTTCCACGATGCAAGTGCGGTGAGGAATGATGACCGAAACGCCATTGTAGTTCACTTCCTCTTCAATGACTTTCACGTTCTCATCATGGTTTTTCGGCAACGGGATGATGTCGCGGATGTGATCCGGAGCGACACCCAAGCCCTGACAAATCTGCCGGATCTTGTTGTTTGCCGATGATGGCTGACCGCCTGTCATAGCCGTGATGTCGTTGTCGAGGATGAAGATTACGACATTGGCTTTCTCGTTGACACAGTCAAGAAGTCCTGTCATGCCGCTATGGCCGAATGTACCGTCGCCGATAACTGCCACAGATGGGAAAACGCCGACTTCGGAAGCGCCTTTCGCCATGGTGATGGAAGCGCCCATGCACACCGTGGTGTTGATGGCGCCCATATTGAATCCGAGCGTGTAGCATCCGATGTCGCCGAACACCTTGCCGCCCTTATGGTTGGCCATAACGGCGTTGAGAGCGTTGTAACTGTCGACGTGAGGGCAACCTTGGCACAACGCCGGAGGACGATTGACGATGACGTCAGGAATTTGGAAGAAGGTCTCGGATTTCATGCCAAGCGCCTTGGCCACTTTCTCGGCGTTCAACTCGCCATCGCGGCGGATGGTCTCGTCAAGACGGCCTCTGACTTTCTTCCCTTTGCCAAGGAACCCTTTGATCTGTTCCTCGACGAAAGGCTGTCCGTCTTCAAGCACAAGCAACTCGTCGCACTCTTCATAAAGTTTGTTTATCATGTTGAATGGCAAAGGATACTGACACACCTTGACCACTGGATAAGGGCATTTGCCACCCTTGAAGTTCTCCATCAGGTAATTGTATGCGATGCCTGTGGTGATGATGCCGAGATGCTTGTCGCTGCCTTCGATGAACTTATTGTATACCGACTCTTCGGAAGCCTTGTCGAACGAAGGCTGTTTGTCGATAAGGTTACGGTAAAGACGTTTGGCATTGACGGGAAGCAGGACGTACGATTTGGCGTCGGCTGGTTCGGTAAGACCGTTTTGCTTGCGCACAGGTCTGCGGACGATGCCGGAACGGCTGTGAGCCAAACGCGTAGGGATGCGGTAAAGTACCGGAGTGCCCAGCGTCTCGCTCAGTTCGAAACCGAAATGAACCATATCGTAAGCCTCCTGCTGGTTGGAAGGTTCCAGCATCGGAATCATGGCCCAGTGACCATAGAAGCGGCTGTCCTGTTCATCTTGCGACGAGAACATGCTCGGATCGTCAGCGACGACGACCAGCACGCCTTTTGTTCCGATGATGGCAGCATTCATGAAGGGGTCGCCGCAGACGTTCATGCCCACATGTTTCATGCAAGTCATGGCACGCTTGCCAGCATACGCCACGCCAATGGAAGCCTCAAGCGCCGTCTTCTCGTTGGCGCACCAATTGGCTTTCACACCCAATTCCTTGGCTTCCTTGGATTTTATGACATATTCGGTGATTTGAGTTGACGGTGTGCCGGGATAACTGTTGATGGCACTACCACCTGCATCGATAAAGCCTTGTGCTATGGCTTCATCGCCTAGTAACAATAATTTCTCCATGTCTGAATATTGTTTTCTTTTCGAATAGACTAAATGATATTAGATGCACAAAGATACAAAGAATAATGACACATCCAAGGATTTTCCGCCATAATCGAAACGCGTCAAAACGGCGAATTCCCGATGAATGTCATTATCATTTCATCTTCACGAACTTGACGACGCGGTCCATGTCAAGAGCCTCTCCATAATGAAGAATATAGACTCCTGAACTGAGTTTGGCAACATTGACGCGTGCCGACTTCATGAAACGCAAGTTGGGCGAAACCTGATTGCCGTACACGTCGAAGATGACGGCATCGTACAGACAGTTTTTCTCTCCGATAATCTGGATGTAATCCTTAGCCGGATTGGGGAACACGCCAACAATAACAGACTCTACGTTGGCTTTCCAGTCGGCCGTCCAGCCATGAAGGCTCGTCGCGCAATCCGACCTGAACTCAACGCACATGGTGTTTCCCGTCGATGTCACCGTGCCAGGATTCAAGGTGTTCCAGCGACCCAACTTGGGAGCGAACTCATCATCGCCGTCATAAATCCATAAGAAGTCGTAGTCTTTCTCCAAGTCGAACATCTGGAAAGTGAGCGAAATCGTGGAGCCTTCGGGACCTTTTATCAGATAAAGACGACGTTCGTCATCGCCATAATTGATGTTGTCGAGATCGCCATGATCGCCTTCCATCACTTCCATTTCCGTTCCCTTGTTGATGAGTTTGTAATAGTAGTTCCAGTCCCAGTAAGGGCCTGGATCGGTATGCGACTGGTCGGGATAATGCTGATGTCCGCGAATTTGGATGCAAGCCGTAGCCCCGCCGAGATCGTGGACGCCTTGGTTGAGCATCGTCCCATCGTCGAGCGTGTCGCGGTAAAACGTGCGGAGCGGACTGATTTCGGGACGGCGGCTGCAGATGTCGCGAATCAAGTCGGCGGAAGAAGCATACATCGCGTCGGTGAAGAAACTGGCCACATCGCCGTAAGCCTCATGTTCTATGCCAATGGTGTAGGCGTTGGCGCTGCGGGCGTGCCATGCCTTGTCGCTTTCGCGCACCATTTGCGTCACCTGGCCATCCATGGAACGGATGACGTAATGCGCCGAGACGCTCGCGTCACAGTTCTGAAACCAACTGATACAGCCGGCATAGGAGCCTTCGGTGTAATGAATCACCACCGCGGAGACAGGATCCGTCCTGTCGCTGTAGTTGCATTCGGGAGCGGGAATCCAGATGGCGCCGGGATAGTCCGTATCGCGGCTGACAGTCACTGTCGTGGCCGACAAACGCTCAAGATCATCGCCGAAAAGCCCTTGCATGTCAACATTGTAAGGCTTGAAACCGCACATCTCAGCATGAGCGGCATCACCGAGAAAGGTGTAAACCGAATAGAGCATGGACTTCATGGGAAACAAATCGATTTCTTCGCCTTCCGGAAGTTCGGAAAGTTCTTGAACGACAATGGAATACGATTCAACTTTGGTCTTGTCGATTTTCAATGTCTCTGACAATTTATGACAAGCCTCAGCATAAGCCATCACATTGGTTTCCGGATCGTCAAGGATACGCTTCTCGTCATAGCCCGAAAGCGACGACACGAGATGCAGATTTTCTCTGAAGCAATGTTTTCCGTTTGCCACTAAACCCATCATTCCGTATGCACGCGGCATCGTGGTGGAATCGTCGGCATAGCCGTAGTCGGCATCGGTGAGATGGCGGAAACGCGTGTTGGTGAATGATACCGCTTCCAGAACGCCACTCGGGATGTCGGGAAACGCTGCATAAGCCGCCTCAAACGACTGACGATTTGTCCGAAAATCTTCTTGCAAAATCGCGTTTGCGGATTTTTCGCCCTGAGCCTCCGCAACAAAAGGCATGAATAGGAACGCAATAACCGAAAAGAAGCAAAATGGCTGGAAATATTTCATATTATGTTTATATACAATTAGTTATCATGAAAATAAACAATTGTTTCGCACTTGGCGAAATCACGTTTCGCAAAGGTAATTCAATTCCGTCACCGAATTGGAAAATAAAATGGAAAAATTGGAATAATTATTGCCATGATAATCAAGAACAAAACGACATCATCAATGATGTCAAAAAAACAATAAACATCACAAAAATGGGAAACTACAAAAAACTGGAAAGGGACACGCAAAACAAGGTTATCGGGGGCGTTTGCTCCGGACTGGGTGCGTATTTCGACATCGACCCCGCCATCATTAGGGCGCTGTTCGTTCTTTTCTTTTTCTGCGCAGGATCAGGAATGCTGGCGTATCTGATAATGTGGATTGTCATGCCGGCACGCAGGAATGATGCGCCAAAGGCTGACAATTTCTACACGAACGATGCGAACGAGACATCGGAAGAACAACAGATGACACAGACACCGAAGGCAGGCGATCATAAGAGCGCTTTGGTCATCGGATTTCTGTTCATCGGTGTCGGCATTTGCTTCCTGCTCGGCAATCTCATCCCGGCATTCGACTGGAACACTTTTTGGCCTTTGATCCTCATCGCTTTCGGTCTTATGCTCATTATTCCATTCTCTAAAAAGAACGAAAAATGAAAAGCAGAAACGTGTTTTTGGGGATTATCATCCTGTTCATTGGCGTCATCGCCTTGCTCAAGTCATTGGGCATTATTGCTTTCAGTTGGGGCATCGCCGCCAGCCTGTGGCCACTGTTGCTCATTGTGATTGGCATTTCCATTCTGCCCGCCAACGACTTGATAAAGGCACTGTTACTGGTTTTGACAATTGCCGCAGGGTGTCTCCTCTATCATAACAAGGCGGTTAACCATGCCGAGGACTATACTTTTTCGGGTTACGTGAACCGTTTGGGTCGCAACAATGGCTGGAATGACGACGATGATACTGATGATGAATATGTTGAAGGCGGCATCTCGCAACAGTTTTCAGAGCCATTCGACGGCAACAGTTTTGCCAAACTGAACCTCGAATTCGGCGCCGGCAAACTGACGATGGGCAAGCCTTGTGCCGAACTGGTGCTGATAGACAACGAGAGCGATATCGCGAAGTACGATTTCCGTGTCGAAAAGAACGACAGCCTGTCGAACGTCTTCCTCTCCCCGTCCAACAAGAACATCAATTGGAAAAGCAACGTCAAGAACGACCTTTCAGTCAGCCTCTGTCCCAATCCTGTGTGGGATTTCGACATCGAGACTGGAGCGGCAGACCTCAACTTCGACTTTTCGCCCTACCAAGCCCGCAACATCGACATCCAATCGGGCGTGTGCGACATGAACATCAAACTTGGCGACAAAGGCAACGACACCAACCTGAACATCGAATCGGGCGTCTCGGACATCGAAATTGACATCCCTTCCAACGCAGGTTGCAAGATTGTTGATGAATCGGCCTTATCAGGCAAGGAGTTCGTCGGGTTTCAAAAAACAGAAAAAGGCCATTGGCAGACTCCCAACTACAATGCTGCCATGCACAAGATAACCATCAACCTTTCCTGCGCCGTATCCAACATCGACATCGAAAGATATTGACAATCATATAATTATTGTCGGGCAATCCGTTTTCGGAAAGCATTGACAAAATGTCCAGAAACAGCATCGTGGCACATATTTTGACCATGATGCTGTTTTGTCATTATAGACGAAAAAAATAGAATATGGAATACAAAGATTATTATAAAGTGCTTGGCGTTGAGCATAATGCGACGCAAGACGAAATAAAGAAACAATACAGAAAACTGGCGTTGAAATACCATCCCGACAAGAATCCGGGCGACAAGAGTGCCGAAGACAAATTCAAGGAAATCTCGGAAGCGTATCAGGTGCTGGGCAATGCCGATTCGAGAAAGAAATACGATGAACTTGGCGCCAACTGGAAGCAGTACGAGCAGCAAGGTTTCGAAGGTTTCAACAGGAACAGCGGCACACGCAGCACGCATAACTATGAAGGTTTCGAAGGTGAAGGCTTCTCCGACTTCTTCGACATGTTTTTTGGCGGCGGTGGCGGAAGCGGCTTCAAATTCGGCGATTTCAGTTTCGGCGGCGGCTCGCGTTCAAGCCGGTCGAAGGTGAAAGGTCAAGACCTGCAAGCCGCGATGAACCTCACTTTGCAGGAAGCGTACCAAGGCACACAAAGGCTCATCGACCTGAATGGCGACACCATCAAAATCAGCATCAAGCCGGGTGTCAAGGACGGCCAGGTGCTGCGGCTGAAAGGCAAGGGCTATCAAGGCGCTTATGGCGGCGAAAACGGCGACTTGCTCATCAGCATCAGCATACTGAAAGACCCTGTCTATGACGTGAATGGCCACGACTTGTGCCGTTCCATCGATGTCGATTTCTACACGGCTGTCCTCGGCGGCAAGGTGACCATCGACACCATGAAAGGCAACATCAGCGTGCCGATAAAGGCCGGCACCCAAGGCGGAAGCACCTTGCGGCTGAAAGGCATGGGCATGCCCTACTACGGCAAAAGCGGCAGCGGCAACCTGTTGCTGAAGGTGAACATCACCATACCGAAGAAGATGAGCGAAAAAGAGATGCAACTCATCCGCGATGCCGCCGCAGCAGGCGGTAAAGCATGATATTGGGGCAGAATCGGAATCACAAGGCCAGAAACGGTCATTTCAAATCCGATTTCTGCCACCTTATCTTTTTTTCGTCATTCATGGCGGGTTATAGCGCGTTTTGATTACTTTTGCACATTCCATTTCAAGTTTGATTATTAATTTTTTACGAACGGATATTTTCATCATAATGAATGTGCAAATGAACAGCATGAGAAAACTGATTCTCACTCTATCGCTCCTCATCGTCTCCACTTTTAGTCTCGTAGCACAAGACAACGCCATCAAGGGCTTCGTTTATGAAACATCGACGGGTGAGCCTGTCATGTTCACCAACGTCTACCTGAAAGGGACATCCATTGGCGGTTCCACCGACGAGAACGGATATTTCAACATCACGCAAATCCCTGATGGCAAATACACGCTGTTCATAACATGCATCGGATTCGACACTGTCAGCGAGAACATCAGCCTTTCGAAAGGACAGATCCTGACGCGCAGATACGATCTGAAAGAAACCAGCCAAAATCTGAAAACGGTGAACATTTCCGCCGACAAAGTCGAAGCACGTTCCGAGACCAAGACGTCGGTCATCAACGTGACGCCCAAGACCATCACCAAGATCCCGAGCGTTGGCGGTCAGGCCGACCTCGCCCAGTATCTGCAAGTTGTGCCAGGCGTCATCTTCACCGGAGACCAAGGCGGACAACTTTACATCCGCGGCGGCTCGCCAATCCAGAACAAGGTGCTCCTCGACGGCATGGTGGTATACAACCCGTTCCATTCCATTGGATTGTTTTCGGTTTTCGACACCGACATCATCCGCAATGCCGAAGTCTATACCGGAGGATTCGGCGCCGAATACGGCGGCCGCATCTCGTCCATCATGAACATCACCACGCGTGACGGCAACAAGAAACGCTTATCGGGCAAACTCGGCGCCAGTTGCTTCGGCGCTAAACTGACGCTGGAAGGACCTCTCATGAAAGCGAAAGAAGCCACCGACCCCGCAATCACTTTCGTGCTGTCGGCCAAAAACTCCTACCTCGAACAAACCAGCAAGGTGCTGTACCAATATGCCGCTGAAGACGGCCTGCCGTTCAACTATCAGGACATCTACGGCAAGATTTCCCTCAACTCGGCAAACGGCAGCAAACTCAACCTTTTCGGATTTTCGTTCAACGACAATGTGAACAACTATCAGTCGCTTTCCAACTTCGGATGGAACAGTTTCGGCTTAGGCACCAACTTCCTCATCATCCCCGGCAAATCGCCCGTCATGATTGAAGGCAACATCGCCTACTCAAGTTATGCTGCCAACATGGAAGAGAAAAACAATCCCGACCGTTACAGCAAGATTGACGGTTTCAACATGGGCTTCGACTTCAGTTACTTCCTCGGCAAAAACACCTTGAAATACGGTCTTGAAGTGCTGGGCTACACCACCGACTATCTGACCTACAGTTCCTACGGCAACTACAAAATCCAGGAAACGGAAAATTCCACCGAAATCGGCGCTTACGTGAAGTACAAGGCCACTTTCGGAAAGTTGCTCTTCGAGCCAAGTTTCCGTCTGCAATGGTACGCTTCGCTCAACGAAGTATCGCCTGAACCGCGTATCGCCCTGAAATACAACGTCAACGACTGGATGCGTATCAAAGCCGCAGCCGGCATGTATTCGCAGAATTTCGTCGCAGCCACGAGCGACAGAGATGTGGTGAACCTGTTTTACGGCTTCCTGTCTTGCATCGACAACCTTCCTTCGACATTCAACGGAGAAAAGGTCACCTCGTGCCTGCAAAAAGCCAATCACTATGTGCTGGGAACGGAATTCGACCTGACGAACAACATCACGATGAACATCGAAGGCTACTGGAAGGATTTCGTCCAGTTGACCAACATCAACCGTAACAAGATCTACGACGACAACAACGACGAGAACTTCGGTGTCCCGGACATCCTGAAAAAAGACTTCATGATAGAACAAGGCGACGCCTATGGTTTCGACATCTCCATGAAATTCGAAAACAACCACTGGTATCTTTGGACTGTGTATGCATTAGGCTATGTGACAAGAGAATACGAGAAAGCCGTCGATGACGAGATTGTCCTCGCTTCCTACGCGCCTCACTTCGACCGTCGTCACAATGTCAACGTCATCCTGACTTACACCGCCGGCAGCAAGCGCGAATGGGAATTCAGCGGCCGCTGGAACTTCGGTTCAGGATTTCCGTTCACGCAAGTTCAAGGATTCTATGAATACCTGCCGTTCTCGGAAGGCATCTACATCGACTATACCGTTGCCAATGGCCAACTCGGCATTCTCTACGGCGGCCTCAACGAAGGAAGACTTCCCACATACCACCGTTTCGACCTGGATGCCAAACGCAAGTTCTATTTCAGCGAACAGTCTACTTTGGAAGTCGATCTCGGCGTGACGAACGTGTACAACAGAGCCAACGTGTTCTATGTCAACATCGTCACCAACGAAGTCGTCAACCAGTTGCCAATACTCCCAACCTTAGGCTTTACGTTCTCATTCTGAAACACATAACGACATTTACAGAAAGAGCAGGCCTTGAAAAGGTCTGCTCTTTTTTCAAAAACAGCATAGCATGAATCCACCAAAAGCAAAGAAAATCCCGCACACGATGACCATCCACGGTCATGAAAGAACCGACAACTACTATTGGCTCAACGAACGTGAAAATCCGGAAGTCATCGCCTACCTTGAAGCGGAAAACAAATACACCGAAAACGGTCTGAAACATACCGAAGCCTTACAAGAGCAACTCTTCAAGGAGATGACGGGGCGCATCAAGCAAGACGATGATTCGGTGCCGATAAAGATTAGGGATTACTATCACTATACCCGCGTTGAGAAAGGAAAAGAATACCCCGTAATCTGCCGCAAGAAAGGTTCCATGGACAACGCAGAGGAAATCATGCTCGACTGCAACAGCCTTGCCGAAGGGCTCGCCTTCTTCCAAATAGGAGAAATAAGCATCAGCGAGGACGACAAGATGCTCGCCTTTGCTACCGACACAGTCAGCAGGAGGATTTACGCCATCCACATCAAGAATCTTGAGACTCAGGAAATGATGGAAGACGTCATCCCCGAAACTTCGGGAAACCTGATCTGGGCCAGCGACAACAAGACCTTGTTCTACGGCGTGAAAGACGAAGCGTTGCGCCCGTACAAGATATTCCGCCACGTCATCGGGACGGACTATCACGACGATATTGAAGTCTATCATGAGACCGATGAAGCCTTTGATGTCAGCGTAGGCAAAAGCAAATCGAACCAATACCTGATTATCTGCTCCGACTCGACCCTATCATCCGAGAACCGCATCCTCGAAAGCGACAATCCAGCGGGCACATTCCGCATCTTTCAGGAAAGACAGCCCGACATGCTTTACGAAATTGGGCACTACGGCGATCATTTCTACATCCAGACCAACGCCGACGGCGCCCGGAACTTCAAGATGATGAAGACTCCCGTTGACAAGACCGGAAAAGACAACTGGACTGAAGTTATCGCGCATCGTGACGACGTGCTTATCGAGAGTTTCACACTGTTTGCGAAGCATCTGGTCATCGAAGAACGCAAGGATGGCCTGGTCAGGATACGGATCATGACCTGGGACGGCACTTCGGACCATTACATCGACTTCGGCGAGCCCGCCTACACCGCGGAGGTCGGTTCCAATCCAGACTTCGATTCCGTGAAGTTAAGATACAGATACACATCGATGGCAACGCCAGCATCTGTCATGGAATACGATATGGAGACGCACGAGAAGCGGCTTCTGAAAAGGCAGGAAATCGTCGGCGGCTACAAACCGGAAGATTACGTCACAGAAAGAATCATGGCGACATCGCACGATGGCGTGAAAGTCCCGATTTCCATCGTATACAGAAAAGGGCTTGTCAAAAACGGCCAGAATCCTTTGGTGCTGTACGGATACGGCTCATACGGATGCAGCACGGATGCCTATTTCTCCGTAGCGCGGCTGAGTCTGCTCGACCGAGGCTTTGTTTGGGCCATCGCCCACGTCAGAGGCGGCGAGGAGATGGGACGACAATGGTACGAAGACGGCAAGATGCTCAACAAAAAGAACACTTTTCTCGATTTCATCGCCTGCGGCAAACATCTCGTCGCCGAAGGCTATACCGAACCATCCAAGATGTTCGCCATGGGCGGCAGCGCAGGTGGATTGCTGATGGGCGCGGTGGCGAATATGGCGCCAGAACTGTGGCGAGGCATCATAGCGCAAGTCCCCTTCGTCGATGTCGTCACTACGATGCTTGACGAGAGCATCCCGCTCACCACAGGCGAATACGACGAGTGGGGCAATCCCAACGTCAAGAAGTACTACGATTACATGCTCTCCTACTCGCCATACGACAATGTGGAGGCCAAGGACTACCCCGCCATGCTTGTCACGACAGGTTTGCACGACAGCCAGGTGCAATACTGGGAACCAGCCAAATGGGTCGCCAAACTCCGCGACATGAAAACCGACAGCAACCCGCTCTACCTCAACACCGAGATGGACTTTGGACACGGCGGCGCATCAGGCCGTTTCGAAGGCTACAAGGAAGTGGCGCTGGACTATGCCTTCATGCTCGATCTCGTAACCCATCACTGACGAAAGGAACGAAAAGGATGGCGACAGTGGAAAACCCAAAGCATTAGCCGCGGGTTTCGTCAAATGACACCACAACTCCTTACGTTCCATGGAAAAACATTATCTTTGTCACTTAAAATCGAATATACACGACAGATGAAAACTAAAAAGGCATTCATTATCTTGGCGACTATACTGATGAGCATCAGTGGTTTTGCTCAGAAAAAATCGGCATTTACCGAAGAAGACGCCAAGCAATTCTACCGCACCATTCAAGGTTTTTATGAGGCGAATCCAAACGACTCGACGCAGATTTCCCTTTACTTTGTCCCAATATGGCAGATGCCCAGCGACCGTTTCCACTGGATGTACATGGAAGCCGTGAACAAAGATAGCAAGGCAATCATCATTCAGAGGATCATCGAAATAGTGCCATCCACGAGCAAATCTTTCCGCGTCTTTGTCCATAAACTGAAGGATCCAAACACTTTCGCAGGCAAATGGGCCAACCCCAACTATTTCGACGGCTACAAGCAGAACATCCTTGGAGGAAAAAGCGGTTACAGATTCGTGAAAACCAGCGATTTCAACTATCAGTTGAACGACTGGACCAGACGCAAGTCGCTGGAATGCTTCGGCAAAGGCGACCGCTTGCACTTCAAGTTCCTGCAAAGCGACGAACGGTTCTACATCAAGCAGGTGCCCGCCAAATCGACGCACATCATCGGCTACGAATTCATAAAACAGCCTACCGACATAGACTGACGATAGGCTGACATATTACGATTTAAGGCTTAAGGCGATGCTTTAAGCCTTTTTTCATGGCTTCGGACTCATCTTGAAAGTCCAGACCGCCGTCGAAGTCAAGTCGTGGTATTTCAACGATTTCGTATCGACAATCAGTTTCCCGTCATCGTAACGCCAAGGCAAAACCTTGTCGCAACCCAACATGGTGACTACCATGTCGTCAGCAGGCTTGTCGATGGCCAGCACCAGCGAATCCTCAGGATAATCCAGCGCCAAGGCATACAAGGCGGAGTCGGATTGCGTGTAGCAAAGCCATGGTTTCAGGCAAGTGTATGTGGCGGCGAGGCCTTTGCGGGTCATCTGTTCGTCGGCGTAAAAACCATTGACAATCTGTCTTTCCATGTGTTTCGATGACCAATAAAGCCTGATACTGGCTTCCATATCGCGTTCATCATAACGGATTTCGACAGGATGCAAGCCTTCTTTTAACTTGATTGTCACCACATTAATCTTTTGTTCCGGTAATGCCTGGGCATTGCTTTGCGTCGCATTCTTGTTTCCATAAGTGATGTCGATGACGGTTTTGCCGTCGATGATGACTTTTGCATCGTCAACAACCTGCATTTCAAATACATAGTCATCGTTGCGCGTGACCAACAGATAACCTTTCCAGCAAGCCTGGAAGTCGTCGCAAGTGATGTTGGGATCGGGGGCGTTGCGCACCCAGTCGAAATTGATGATGCTATCCGTCCTTGACACCGAAAAAGGCCGCATTTCAAATTGTTTTTTGTAAGGCCTTGATGCATAAATGGCTTCTCCGTTGATTTTCAACCACTTGCCAAGGTCAAGAAGACGCTCCTGCTGCAACATCGGAATCTGTCCATCGGCGGCAGGCCCGACATTCAGCGTCATTCCACCACCCGCAGCCACCAGCGTGACAAAATGACGAATCAGTTCGTCGGAAGTGAGATAGTTGCTGAGCGGCTCGTTGCGATTCAGGCCAAAAGACCTTCCAATGCCTCTGCACTCGGCCCAAGGACGATTGGTGACGGCGATGCCAGCGCTGTATTCCGGAGTCTTGAAGCCATAGTCGGAGCCTGTTCCCCATCGGTCGTTCACAATAGCATCGTCACCCACGGTATTGTAATACCACGAAATCAGTTCGGCGGAATGCCACTGTTCGGCGGAGTTGTTCCATTCGCCATCGGCAAATATCATCGTGGGCTTATACTTGGAAACCAGTTCCTTGAATTGCGGAATCATGTGCGTGTCGACATAATTGGCAATGGAGTCGTCGGGGTCTTTCATCCAATAATGAAGCGGGCTGGTCCATTCCGGCAAGGAGTAGTAGAATCCCATCTTCATGCCATGAGCACGGACGACATCGGTGAGTTCACCGACAATGTCGCGGTGCGGGCCGCCATCGACGCTATTCCAATTCGGAGCGAACTTGCTGGGCCACAGGCAATAGCCATCATGATGTTTCGTCACCAGAAGCACATATCGTGCGCCAGCATTTTCGAAGAGCGTAGCCCATTCTTCAGGGTCCCAAAGTTCCGCCTTGAAAAGGCTGTCGAAGTCACGGTAAGTGGAGTTTTTGCCATAGACACGCTTTTGGAAAGCCTGCCGCGATGCGTCGTCGGACGACAAGCCGCGGTAATACCATTCGCCATAGCCTTCCTTGCTGGCATAGGCGGGCACGGAAAACACGCCCCAATGGATGAAGATGCCCAATTTGGCATCGGAGAACCATTGCGGATAGCCGCGCTGGTTGAGCGATTCCCACGTGGGTTCGGTCTGGGCTTGCATCTGCATGCCGGCAAAAAGGAGCAACAGCAATAAGGACAATCTGGTTTTCATCTCTCGGATTTCTTGAATTATGATGCAAGAATAACAAAAAAACCGATACCGCCGCCGACTCACGGTGAAAAGCGTTTGACCGAACCTTCACCTTCTTGTAATCCGATTTTCGACAATCTTAATGGAAATGAAACATTTTGTTGTTACTTTTGCAAGGAAAGAAAGAAACAAGATATGAAGAAGACTTTGACCATCGCCCTTGTGGCGCACGACAACCGCAAGGCCGACATGATAGAATGGGCCATCGAGAATCAGCGTTTCCTGCAATCGCACCATCTCGTCTGCACGGGAACGACAGGTTCACTGATAAGGCAAGCCTGCGCCGAAAAGGGAATCCATTACGACATCAGTTGCATGCATTCCGGCCCGATGGGAGGCGACGCCGAGATTGCCGCCATGGTCGTCAGAAAGGAAATCGACCTTGCCGTCTTCCTCATCGATGACCTCAACCCCCAGCCGCATGAAGCCGACATCCAGATGCTGCTGCGACAATGCAGGATTCACAACGTCCCCATCGCATGCAACCGCTTCAGTGCCGACCTTATGATTACCAGCACTTTGTGGGATGACCCCGACTATCGTCCAAAAGAACCGCGATACGTTCCGTTCAATCGTCAATAACAGCGCAACATCAACGTCCAGACAATATGCCAACAGCCGCACAAACGCCATTCCGACTGACTTACGTCTTTCACAGTTGTTTCATCTTCGAAACGGAACGACTGGCTGTGGTCTTTGACTATTGGAAGGATTCCGAAGATGGTGCCGTCAGCAATCTGTTGAAAACGACAAGAAAAAGGGTGTATTTCCTTTGCTCCCATTTCCATGAAGACCATTTCAACCCTGACATTCTCGACTTCCATGTCGCTGACGGAGAAAAAGTGGTGCTGCTTTCGCGCGACATCCGCAAATTCAAGCACATCGGCGACGAAGAAGTGACACGATTTCTGAAACTGAAAGAAGTCTATGAAGACGAATTGCTTAGGATAACAGTATGCGGTTCAACAGATTATGGAGTATCATTCGTCGTCGAAACGGAAGGCATCACCCTCTATCATGCCGGCGATAACAACAACTGGCGTTTTCCGAAAGAGATGGACGAGCGGGAGATGAAAATGATGGAAGGCTCCTACCTTGCCATCTTGTGCGACATCAGACAATTGTTCGACCATTTCGACCTCGTCATGTTTCCCATCGACCCACGATTGGATGGTGAGATGTTCTGCGGCGCCTTGCAGTTACTCAAGACCATTCCATCCAAACGATTGGCTCCCATGCACTTCGACTACGCCTATGAAGCCGTCGGCCAATTTGCCAAACTTGCCAGCGACAACGGCTGCCATTTTCTTGCCATTCACAAAACCGGCGACGTTCTCATTGATTTTGAAAATAACGATGCATCATGACCAATACCATAAACATTTACCAACTCTTCCCGCGCCTTTTCGGGAACAAAAAGCAGGAACAGCAATTTGACGGCAACAAGTCGAAAAACGGCTGCGGCACCTTCGCCGACATCAACATCAAGGCATTGGATGCGCTCAAAACATTGGGAATCACCCATATATGGCTTACCGGCATTCTGCGTCACGCCACGCTCACAAACTATGCCGCCGAAGGTCTCAAGGCGAACCATCCCGACATCACCAAAGGCATGGCAGGCTCTCCATTCGCCGTGACGGACTATTTCGACGTAGACCCTGACCTTGCGACACGCCCGAAGGAAAGGATGAATGAATTTGAAAGGCTTGTGAAACGCATGCACCGGAAAGGCCTTAAAGTCATCATTGACTTCATTCCCAACCATTTGTCACGTGAATACCATTCGCTGAACCAGCAGCATGAGCAGTTCGGCGCACACGACGACACGTCTGTCGCTTTCCATCCGATGAACAACTTCTACTATTGTCCCGGACAGCAGTTCCAGTCACCACGTGACGACAATTACAGGGAATTTCCTGCCAAAGCCAGCGGCAACGACATTTTCAGTCCTTGTCCCGACATCAACGACTGGTACGATACCGTGAAACTCAACTACGGCTTGGACTATCGCGACGGCAGCACACACTTTTCGCCCATCCCCGACACATGGCGCAAAATGCTCGAGGTCATCCTGTTCTGGTGCGGCAAGGGTGTCGATGGCTTCCGTGTCGATATGGCCGAGATGGTCCCAGTGGAGTTTTGGAACTGGCTCATCGCCGAGGTCAGGAAACAATATCATCCACTGCTCATCGCGGAGATTTACAAGCCAAAACTCTACCGTTCCTTCCTTGATGCCGGATTCGATTTCCTATACGACAAGGAAGGCATGTACAACACGATGGAAAGCATCCTATGCCAAGGAGCAAGGGCCGACAACCTCAGCCATGTCTGGACATCGCTGGAAGGTATCGACGACAAGATGTTGCGCTTCATGGAAAACCACGACGAGAAACGCCTCGCATCGCCCTATTTTGTCGGTGACGCTTTCGCTGCCTTACCCGCCGTGATAGTGGCGGCGCTGATGAACCGAGGATCGTTCATGATTTACAATGGCGAAGAAAACGGCGAAGATGCCATCGGGGCCAAAGGCTACAGCGGCGACGACGGACGGACAAGCATCTTCGACTACACCAACATGCCGAAACATCAGGCTTGGATGAACGATGGACAATTCGACGGAGGCAAATCGACTGAACGGCACAAAAAACTGTTTTCTGTCTATTCCAAACTGCTGAATATCAGGTTAAACCATAAAGCCATCAGCGAAGGCGCCTTCTATGACCTGATGTGGTGCAATCCTTGGTACAGTCATTTCGACCCGCAATATGTCTATGCTTTTCTGCGATACCATGAGGACGACAGGTTGCTGGTCGTTGTCAACTTCAACCGCAACGAAAGCCGCAGCCAACAGGTGAAAATCCCTGCCGACGCCTTGGCGTTGATGAAGATAAACACCGACAAAGGTCAATGGCGGGCCGAAAACCTGATAAACGGAGACCACATGACCATAGACATGACCAAGATGACGGAAGAGGGAATCATGGTGCAACTGGATTCCTCGGAAGTCTGCGTTCTCAGCCTTGAGATGCGTTGACGCAAGCGAAGACGCTTTTCAATCGCAAGACTTTGATATTCGTAAATCATTATATTTGCACATAATAAAAAGGCACTGACATGATGCGCATTGTTGAACAGGATTCTTGGCTATCGCCGGTTGCCGTTGCTGTCGAAGCGCGGCACGCCAGATATGAAAACCGCTTGAACGGCATCATACAGCATTATGGCAGCCTGAAGACTTTCGCATCGGCGCACGAGTTTTTCGGTTTCAACTACGATGCCCGTCGGCATGGATGGTGGTATCGGGAGTGGGCGCCGGCAGCGCATTATCTCTCGCTTACGGGAGACTTCAACAATTGGAACCGATACGAATTTCCGCTTGACAATATCGGCAACGGCATCTGGGAAATCTTCTTCCCTGACGAGGAGTTTTCCACGCGGCTCATCCACGGCAGCAAACTGAAAGTCGTGGTGCAATCGCAGATTGGCGAACAGGAACGCATCCCCGTTTACATTCGGCGCGTCATTCAGGACGAAGTTAGCAAGGACTATGCCGGCCAGTTCTGGAATCCGCCGACGCCATACAATTTCAAAAACGCCACGCCTGACCTCCATGAGACGCCACAACTCATCTACGAAGCCCATATCGGCATGGCGCAGGAAAAAGAATCTGTCGGAACATATAAGGAATTCACTGACAACATCTTGCCACGCATCAAGGCCGACGGCTACAACACCGTGCAGCTGATGGCCATCGCCGAACACCCGTATTACGGTTCGTTCGGTTACCACGTTTCCAACCTGTTCGCTCCCAGTTCGCGTTTCGGCGCACCCGAAGACCTGAAAGAACTTATCGACACGGCTCACGGCATGGGACTTCAGGTCATCATGGACCTCGTCCATTCCCACACCGTGAAAAACATCCGCGAAGGCATCAACCTTTTCGACGGCTCCGACCACCAGTATCTTCATGCCGGCAGTCGTGGCAACCACAGCCAATGGGACTCCAAACTCTTCGACTATGGAAAAGAAGAGACCTTGCAGATGCTACTATCCAACGTCCGCTACTGGCTGGATGAATTCCGCTTCGACGGATTCCGCTTCGACGGCGTCACATCCATGATGTATCTTGACCATGGCATGGGCGATACTTTCGACACGCCGGAACACTATTTCGGCAACAATGTCGATGACGACGCCATCACCTATCTCCAGATGGCCAACACGCTGACACACACGCTAAAAAGCAACGCCATCACCATCGCCGAAGACGTGAGCGGCATGCCCGGATTATGCCAGCCTATCGCCGATGGAGGCATAGGTTTCGATTTCCGTCTCGGCATGGGACTGCCCGACTTCTGGATCAAGGTGCTGAAAGAACAGCCCGAAGAACAATGGAGCATGAACGGGTTCTTCTTCACCATGACCAACCACCTCCCAACCACGAAGACTGTGGCTTACGCCGAGTCACACGACCAAGCCTTGGTTGGCGACAAGACTCTTGCTTTCCGCTTGATGGACAAGGAAATGTACACCTCGATGAGCATCGGCACACCCAACATCACTATCGACCGCGGCATTGCCTTGCACAAGATGATCAGGCTCTTCACCATCACGCTGGGTGGCGAGGCATGGCTTAACTTCATGGGCAACGAGTTCGGCCATCCTGAATGGATTGATTTTCCGCGCAGCGAGAACGGCTGGAGTTACAAATATGCGCGCCGTCAGTGGTCGTTGGCCGATGACAAAGGGCTGAAATACCACTGGATGGGCGATTTCGACAGCGCCATGCTCGATTTCGTCTGCCGTTTCCCTGTCATGAGCGCCGCACCGGCATGGCTGCTGAATGCGGATGAGGAAAACAAAACCGTGATTTTTGAACGCGACAACCTTATTTTCGTCTTCAACTGGGGCACGAAATCAATCCCGAATTATTTAATTCCAGTAAAGCAGACCGGCGATTACGAAATCATTCTAAGTACCGACGAAAAACGTTTTGGCGGCTTCGGCAACATCGACAGCACGACACGCTTCCCGTCAGAGAAACAAGATGACAGAACGGTCATGAAGATTTACAACGTGAGTCGCACGGCGGTGGTGTATTCCGTCATCTGACCTGCTCGATAAACCACGTCTTGTCATCTTCGCAAAGACCTTGTTCATCAAGCGATTGCTCCAAGTTGTCGAAATACTGGCGAAAACGTGTCACACTCTCGCGTAGCGTCGAAGGGAAATAGGTCACCTGCTCTCCTATGCTGCCGAACAGACCCAAGGCGTCGCCCAGTACGATATTGTCCTTGCGGCATTTCAGTCCTACAATGGCTTTGGCCGCACGACGGCTGTCGCCGATGATGCCATCCGTCAGGCAAGTCGTCTCATCGGGATACACCACGCGGATGTCGGCCTTTTCATCCCAATCGGACTTTGGCAGCGGCACCACCAAGGTGAAACTATTGCCATCGTAGTTCCAATCGATTTCCTTGCCATTGCAATAAACGTGCTCAGGCACATCGGAAGCGACGAACTTCAGCGTGATGTCGCGCGAAGCCATCTTGAAAGTGCCTTCCGCCGGAGCGATGTCGGCGAAATAGACATTTTCTTGCCTCGTGGCGCGGAACTTCACGCGCATGTTGTCGGTTTCGTAGCCCTTGTCATCTCCTTGGTCGTAATACATGACAAAGGAATTCTCGCCGCCAGGATATATCAGCACATCGAAAGGCGTTGAAACGTTGCCGTCGAGGTTCTGGTCATAGTCAGCGTACTGAGGGATAATGGCGCCAGCGCGCACATAGAGCGGATATTCGTCAATCATGAAGCGGCGACGGACGACCTGGTCGCCTTGCAGCATCGTGCCGGTGCTGACTTCAAACCAAGTGCCACGAGGCAGCCAGACATCCTGCGTGGAGAAAGCGCCTTCCATCGGTGCGGTGATGGGAGCCACAAGCATCTCGTCGCCAAACATATATTCGTTGCGGAAGGTGTAGGCTTCTTGACAATCCGGCCAATCGTAGTAAAGCGGGCGGCAGATGGAGAGCGCTTCGTCGTGTGCCTTACGCGCCATGGTATAGATGTATGGAATCATCTGGCGGCGCTGGTGTATTGTGTTACGCACGATGTCGGTGTAGTCGGAAGGTAAAATCCAAGGCTCCTTGGTGATGCGGGCGTCCTTGGTGGAATGTGTGCGCAGTATCGGGCTCAGGGCGCCGAACTGCATCCATCGCGTGTAAAGTTCCGGCTCGATAGGCGCACCGTAATGGCCGCCGATGTCGTGACTCCAGAAACCATACAACACATTGCTGGCTGTGGCATTGAAATAAGGCTGGAATGCAAGCGACTTCCATGAAATGATGGCGTCGCCAGAGAAACCTATTTGATAACGATGATTGCCCAAACCGCCCCAGCGGTGATAAAGCATGGGACGTGCGTCGCGCGTGCGTTGGAAATTGCTGAAGAAGCAGTAGTTAATCCACCAAGTGTTACTCAGGTTGGAATAACGGTTGTCATTGAGTTTCTGCTGCCAGTCGAGCCACCAGAAGTCGATGCCGTTTTTCTCCATCGGCTTCAGGACAACATCGAACATGCCGCTCATGAACGTCTTGTTGGAACTTTCCCAAGGGATGCCGGGACGACCGGTAGTATCGATATGCATGTAGTCCGCCAAGGCGTCATACTTTTCTTCGTAAGGCTGCACGCCGCCAGCGGGATGGATGTTCAACGTAGTGCGGATGCCTTTCTTGTCCAAGTCGGCAATGAGTCGGGTGTAGTCGGGGAAGAGTTTCTTGTTCCATGTGAATCCCGTCCAAGCGCCTTTACCTTTCTCGGTGTAGTGCCAGTCCATGTCGATGACGAGCACGTCAAGCGGAATGTCGTACTGTTCCATCTTGCGCACCAGGCCGCGCACTTCTTTGTCGCTATACGACCAGTAGCGTGACCACCAATAGCCGAAGGCGTAACGAGGCGGCAGCGGCATATTTCCAGCAAAGACCGTGAAGTCTTTCAGCGCCTGCTTGTAGTCGTGACCATACGCCATGAAATACCAATCCTGAGCGTCGAGATTATCGCGTTCCTTCACCCAAGCCCAGTCGGCGTCGTCGAAGAGGTAAGTCTTGGAGTCGTCGATAAGTGTCCAGCCATCAGTGGCGAGCAATCCGTCTTCTATCGGCATAGTGGTCTTGCTGTATGTATGGTAGTCGCCATCGAAGCCGTCGAGCGTGCGGTAAGTGCCTTTCAGATTGTTCTGCTGCGCCATGCCAGGCTTCCAATCGAAAGCCGGCTCAACGCCTTTCTGCGAGACGATGACGAGGTTATCGGCCGTGAAAGCGCCAGTGCCTTTTTGGTATTGCAACTTCATCTTCGCCGTAGCGATTTCGATGATTTTGCCCCTTTTCACTTTGAAATCGGCAGCAGGATAACTGCGTACTACGGCAACTTGCGAGCAGTCGTCAACAAATTTCCCGTCAGGCGCATATTCCATGCGGATCACGCCATCGGTGATGACAGTAAAACGCACGTTATCATCCTGATAGGCGATATTTTTATTTTGGGCGAATCCCCATGATGCCAGCAACAAAAACGACAATGATAGCAAGGTCTTCTTCACGACTTGAAATGATTTAGAAATACAAAGATAGAAACATTTCGATTCGGTAAAGGCGATTTCGGAGATGGGAATATCGGCTAACATCGCCAAGGATGGTTCGGACTGTCCGATATTCTTCAAACAAAAAAGGTTGCCATGAGGCAACCTTTTCTTTCTAATGAATGTCAGATTCAAAAGTTGTAATACAATCCCAATGTGGACATTGCAGGTGAGAAATTGCAATTAAATCCCTGATCGTAGAAACCACTATAGGTTCCGTCACTATAACCAAGGAATCCGCAATGAAACACTGCTGCCCATTTCTCCGTAGGATGGAAGGCCACGCCTGGTTTCACGCCAAACTGATGTGACCAGTTGCTGTCACCTTCAATCTCCTCTGTTGTGGTTCCAACAGAGACACTGCCAAAACCGCTTTTCACGAGAGCGAAGTCAGCGCAAGCATCGAGGAAAAACGTGAATTTTTCAACGTTACAGACATTGTAACGGAAATAAGGAGAAACCAACAGTGCGGAATTCTTAATGACACCATCATAGTTGACGCCAAGATATTCGCCTGATAATTTCGCTTTTTCCTGACCATAACCTAATGCCAGAGCGACAGAGCAATCACCGAAACTGTAACCCACTTCCGGAGCCAAGATGAAACTCGTCGTGTTGTCAACATCCATATCAACACCTTCAACTTGATAAGTCGTTGATTCGGTGCTGCTGTTGAAGTTGACGCTACCGCCCAACCAAACTTGTGCTTGAGTGGTGATGGCACAAGCAAGGACTAAGACCATTGAAAATAACAATTTCTTCATATTACTTGTTTGTTTTATAGATAATTACGCCTACTCTACTTAGGATTTTCGGCATCCTCCTAATTGCAAAAATACAAGTTAATACAGAGAATGCAACTCTTAAAACTCAATTTTCAACGAAAAAGAATCATTGAAAACGTGAGTCTTCTTTGAATTGCATTCATCTTGCTGATAGAATCTATTTTACGGACTCGATTCAATCCAAATCGGTGCGTCAGAAAAACTTATTTTTCAATGAAAGCGATGGTTTCTCCTTTCGTCACGCGTTTGCCTTGTTCGGCCGTCGCCTCGACGATCTTGCCAGACCACAAGGCGTAAACAGGTTCCATGCCGTGTTCAGTACTGATAGCGCAGAGGAAGTCACCCTCCTTATACACTTTGCCCAATGCCGGTGCACAAGCTTTGTATTCGAAGTCCACATCCCACAGCATGGTGCCGCTGACAGGAGCCACAACGGGTTCGGCGTTAGGATGGCGCAAAGCTCTCAGATCCGGAATCTTCACGTCGCCGCTGGATTTTTCAAAACGTTCCTTCATCAGCGTCTCGAGTTCATGGTTGAAGCGGTGTTTGGCTTCACCTGACTTGAACTCGCGGTATTGTTTCTCATGCATGGCAAACTCGAACAGTTCCTCGTCGTCCTGACCACGGTCCCAGCCGTTTTCCTCCATTTCCTTGATGAAACGAGATAGGTCGTCTGGATAGTTGTCTTGCGGGTTGCCCGTGAAGAATTCAAAGCCTTTCTTTTTGGCAAGTTCCACGATTTCAGGATCCAGCGTGCCCGGAAGTTTTCCGGCTTTGCCGAGAATCATGTTCCAAGCGGCGGGGTCGATGGAGTTTTCATAACGCGGATCACCCTTACTCAGCGAGTAGAGGTTCATCAACGCAATGTTTTTCGTGTATTGGCTGAAAGGAGTCACAAGAGGCGGGTTGCCAAGCTTTGGCCAGATGTTCTGAACTTCCTCAAAGAGTTCTACGAGAAGATCATCTTCGCTAAGTTCAGGTTTGCCCTGGTTTTTCAGGTTCATGTTAATAGCAGCATGAACGCCCTTGAGATCTGCCATGAGTGAGCCCATCATACCGCCTGGGAGGCCGCAGCCGAGCAGCAGCGAATTCAGATAGCGATTACGAGGGTCAATCCAGTAGCCGAGGAAGTCGTCGATAAAACTTTGCGTCATGGAACGGGCTGCCATATAAGCCTTCATGTTAATATCCTTGACGAGGAAACCCGCATCTTTCAACATGGCTTGGACGGATATGACGTCAGGATGCACGGTGCCCCATGAAAGCGGCTCCATAGCCACATCGAGATAATCGCAGCCGGCTTTGGCGACCTCAAGCATGGAAGCCATAGAGAGACCTGGTCCGGTATGACCGTGGTACTGCACCTTAATGTCGGGATGCTTCGTCTTGATGGCCGCAACGACCTTGCCGAGCGACACGGGTCGTCCCACGCCAGCCATGTCCTTCAAGGCTATCTCATTGGCTCCGGCAGCGATGAGTTTCTCGGCCATGTCGATGTAATACTCAGCCGTATGCACCTGCGAATAGGTGATGCTCATGGCGGCCTGAGATATCATACCGGCTTCGTTAGCCCATTGTATAGACGGGATGATGTTGCGTACGTCGTTGAGACCGCAGAAAATGCGAGTGATGTCAACGCCCTGTGCTTTCTTCACCTTGTACATGAGTTGACGCACGTCGGCAGGGACAGGGTTCATGCGCAAGGCGTTCAAGGCGCGGTCGAGCATGTGACACTCTATGCCGCCTTTATGCAGGGCTGCCGTAAAGGCACGCACCGAAGGATTCGGGTTTTCGCCATACAACAGATTGACTTGTTCGGCGGCACCACCGTTGGTTTCAACACGGTCGAAGCAACCCATGTCGATAATGATGGGCGCTATCTTTTCCAACTGATCCTTTCGCGGGACATATTTGCCAGAAGACTGCCACATGTCACGATAGACCAGACTAAATTTTATCTCTTTTTTCATATTTTATACTACAAATTGTCATTTTGGACTGCAAATTTCGGAATTTAAACGGAATGGGGCAACCTTTTCAGACAATAAAAATATCAGGCTGATGAATAAGCCATTACGGAACCGACAGGATGACATGCTTAACTTCACGAGCTTTCAGAATGCTTGTTATCTTTTGCAGAGATCAAGAATCTGCTCACAAGCGTTGTAGTTGATGTTCTCTCTTTGAGACTTGATCATCTTCTCAAGCCGTTCAGGCTCTGAACAAATCTTCAACGCCATGCCAACCTGCTCTTTGACATCCTGAGTGCTGTATGACATGCCATGATAGTGGAAGAACTCGGCATTGCGCGTCTCGCAGCCCGGAATCGGAGTCGTATGAATCATGGGAATGCTCTTCGCCGCCGCTTCAGTGCTCGACAAGCCACCAGGCTTTGTGAACAGGATATCACAGGCATCCATGAGCAAGGGAACATAATTCACAAAACCCAAAATCCTGACACTGGCAACATCGGCATAATCTTTCTCCAGATCCTCTTTCAGTTTGGTGTTGTTTCCGCATACCAGCAATAGTTCAACGTAATCGCGACAAGTGCTGACAATCCGCGAAACAAGATCTTTCAGATTGCCATAGCCCATACTTCCCGACATGACCAGAAACCATTTCTTCTCAACATCCATCGTCTTACCAATCAAGCGGTTGCATTCTATTCGCGACTGTTCTTTCGGCTGTTTCGTATAGAAAGCCTGACGTACAGGGATTCCTATCGGATACAACTTTTCCCTTACCATGCCATTCTGAACACATTCTTCGATAAGGTGTTCGTGAGGCATCACGTAATAATCCAGATGCGTCTCTTCCATAAAAGGGATGCAGGTGTAGTCCGTGAAGATGAAGATGGTTCTGCACGACGACAACTTACCGGCATTTTTTAGGGCGGAAATGGCTTCGGCAGGAAACAGATGGACACAAATTACCGTATCGAATCCGTTATCTTCGATATAACTAAGCAACTTCTTGCAATACAGTTTATTAGTAAGATAAACGGGAGATTTCAATTTCGGACTGCTGACCATCTTTCCAGCGCTGTAAAGGAACTCGAACATCGATGTCCTCGTGGTGAAGACGTAGATGTCCGACGCTGTTTGCGACACGGACGGACTCACAAGCGACAAGGTGTCGGCAATCTCATACTCGATGCCGCACTTCTCGAAATATTCGCCCACAGCCTTGGCGGCAGAATTATGGCCTTCGCCGGTAGAACACGACAGAACAAGTATTTTCATGATAATCAGAGTTATTCGTTGAAGTTGCAAACATAATCAATTTTTCACTCAATTATCTTTTCATTTATAGGCAGATGCAAGAAACAAATAAAAAACTGAAGTGATAATAGATGGGAGTAAAAATCTGATCCGATTTCTTTTCTCCTGAAAAGACCGCACTACCGATATGCACAATTTAGAACTCAATTAAACGCAATAATCCGTTTCACTTGACAAAAAACATAACTTTGCCATATCAATTCATTCAAAATGAAGAGGACTTTCGCAATTCTACTTCTTGCTTTGATAAGTTGCACAGCAATAGGCGAGAACAATAGTGCGCTACCTGACAGTCTTGCTAATCTGCTGATTGAGAACAGAAAACAAGATCCGAACAGGATGCAGGCGCTCAATACCATCATCGACGTGCTGTTTGATGAAATGGACTACGACCATGCCTATCCCTACATCAATGAGTTGGGCACTTTGGCGGAAAAATTGAATGATGAATATTATAAAGCATTGAGCAACTATTATTTAGGGAGCTGCCTTTGTGTGAAGAATGATTACAGAAACGGTTTTAAAAAACTGAACGAGGCACAACATGCGGCCGAGTTGCTACCAGACAGCGACATGAAATACATACTGAGAATCAGGATTGATTTGGCTTTGAGCGCATGTTACGTGCAATGCAACATGTTGTCGGATGCCTTCAACCAACTACAGCAGGGGCTTACGCTGAATGAGCTTCACGGAACGGAGAAACTACAAATCAAACTGGAAAACAATCTTGCCGCTGTCTATTCCAAGATAGACAAATTGGATGCATCGAATGCCATCTACAAGAAATTGCTCAACAACAACAAGTTGTTTAACAAAGGCGAATTATACTGCAATTACAACATAGCCAACAATTTCATCAGCTTGTCGGAGCCCGACTCCGCCTTGAAATACCTGATAATAGCACAGCATAACATTGAATCGGAACAGGATAATCTGTTGGTTATGAAAAAGATAGGTGATGTCTATCGTCTGCAAGACAATCTTGATTCGTCAAAATACTATTACAACAAGGTTCTCCAACTCCTTGACAAAGACGGCAATAACAATCCAAGCATTACTTCCTCCACCACATTGGAACTGGCAAAGATTTACAATTCATCACACAATTATGATGCTGCCATAGTCTACAGTGACAAAAGCATCGCAGCTAGCAAGGCCTGTTATGATCTTGAAAACGAATCGAATGCGCTGAAGATAAAAATCGATGCACTTGAAAAGTCAGGAAATATCAATGCCGCATACAGTGCCCTTAAGGAAAGCATAACAATTCAAGACAGCCTTTACATCATCAGAAATGTCGACAAACTAAACGAGTTGATGCTTCAGCAAGAAATCATCGGCATCGATAAGGAGTACAAGCACAAGCAATCAATGGCGGCATTGCAGCAATCGAAAGAAAGGATGCTGTATCTTGCAGTAATTGCCATTCTCATCGGAACGGTTCTTGTTGTCATGCTATTATGGAATAGAAAGCGCATCTTGTTGATAAACAAACAGATAAAAGAAAATGCACTCGCTAATGAATTGGATTCGCGCAACAGGGAATTGGCTTCCAACGTAATCACCTTGATGAAAAAGAACGAAACGTACACTGAAGTCATCAACAAACTGCTGACAATCAAGGAAAACGCCGTGAAAGACGAAACGAAAAACGACATCGACAGGGTGACAAAAGAAATAGAAAAGACGATGGAAGGCAAGTTGCTCGAAGACTTCGAGGTGCGTTTCAAGCAAGTCCACGGCGACTTTTACGAGCGACTCACCCAAAAATATCCCGACCTATCAAACAACGAAATACGACTTTGTTCATTCCTGAAACTCAACCTTACGACAAAAGAAATATCATCCCTCACTGGACAAAGCGCTTCCTCCATCCTGAAAGCCAGATACCGTTTGAGAAAGAAGATGAACATCAATGACGATTCCATCAACTTGTCCAACTACATCATGAGCATCTGACCATCAGAAGTCATCGGTTATCATTTTACTATTATTTGTAATTCAACACGATATATATTCAATTATATATCAAATGTCCGTATTTTGTCCATACGTATTTTTAGAAATGTCCATATTTTGTCGTAGGTTTTCAGCATGGGATTTCATTACAGTCGCTGTACCTTTGCTTCATAAAATTTGACCAAGATGGAAGAAAAAACAGAAGAGACAAAACCAGACGATGTCAAAGACGGCATCAAACGCGATGTCGAAGAAAACATCAAGAAAGGGCAGTTGAGAAAAGACGCCCTTGAAAAACTAATGGAATCAATCAATAATAACAAAACTAATATCTAATACCATGATTAAACTCAACACATCAAAAGTTAGGCAGACTATATTATTAGTGAGCCTTTTAACCCTTTCAGCGTTTGTCACCGCTCAACAAAGCGCTATCGCCAACAGGGACAACTGCGACTACACCGTCATCATGCACAAGAACACGGCACCAACCGGAATTGGAGGTTGGGAAGGAGCCGAAATCCAATTCTGGCAAGTGGCAGGAAGTTTCATTACATCCTGCACCCTGACAGAAGGTGATTACGGAGAAGCTATTGTCAGTCTGCCACAGGAAGATATCGAATGCAAATGGATGTCAGGAAACAACGATTATTGGATTAATTTTGAAATTGTTGACCCTGTCGGCACTGAAATTTTCAGCGGATGGGGTGGCAATCTTCAAAATCCTTTCTTCACTTTCACAAGCAACTGCTCTCAGGAAATCCCAGCAGCACCAGAGAATCTTGTCGTAGAGGGAAGCGAAAGCGACCTGATGGCTTCCTTGTCATGGACAAACCCTTCATCAACACAAAGCGGCAACCCTACCACACTGCTCTCCGTCGTAGTGCTGCGAGGCGACGAAATTGTCCATACCATCGACAATCCTGAAGCCGGTGCTTCAGAAACATGGGAAGACAATGTACCACTTCCGGGCATCTACGCTTACAGCGTCTATGCCGTGAACGAAAACGGCAACAGCGGCAGCGCCACTTCACAGGACACTGTCGGAGTGTACAGAGTCCTTCCTGTATCAGGAAACGAGACCATCACCTCATGTTGCGCCACTATTGTCAGCGAGGGCGATTATTTAGGATTGTATCCTTCCAACTATAACGCAACCATCACGATCAATCCTAGTGAACCCAATCATCTTGTGAAGCTATTCGGATCCCAATACATCAATGGCGGTGAAATGGGTGGAACTGCCGACCATCTTTTTGTTTACGATGGCATAGGCACTTCCGGCGAATTGCTGGCTGATTTTACGGGGACCTGCTTTAACGGAGACACCATCGATGTGACCTCATTGTCGGGCGCGATTACCATCCACATGATAGCCAATGGCCAAGGCGGATGCCGCGGTTTTAATATTTATTCGACTTGCACCGCAAGCCAGACAGTCAATGAGTTGAATGACGGCAATCTGGCAATCTATCCTAATCCTGCCGACAACCAGATTGTCATTGATAATGAAAATGTCGAATACGCAACGATATACGACGTCTATGGCCGCAGCATCAAGCAAACTTGCGACAAAGTCATCAATACTTCCGAGATAGACAACGGCACTTATATCCTAATTATCAGGATGGGAGACGGAAATATCATCAACAAGAAGATTGTCATAATTCACTGATTATCAATAGTTAAATCCTAACAATAAAAATGGTGCGCCTATTGGGGTGCACCATTTTTTGTATTAATGCGTTATCCTCAATGGCCTAGCATTAAAAAGCGATAGAAGATACGTCCTTTATAAGCCGTTGTGATTCGTTTTTTATAATTTTGCAATGAAATGGAAGAAATGATTCAACAACAGACCATCAAGGAAGCGGCTGCATCGCTTGCCGAAGAAGTGCGTGACATCAGACGTCAGATACACTGCCATCCCGAACTCAGTTTTCAGGAAATTGAGACTGCTCGGCTCGTCCACGAGAAACTGACGGAATGGGGCATCGAGCATCAGACGGGCGTTGCCGGCACTGGCGTGGTGGCGCATATAAAAGGGAACAATCCCGACTCGTGCTGCATTGCGCTGCGCGCCGACATGGATGCCTTGCCCATCGAAGAAACTGAAAGTTGTCCATACCGTTCCGAAGTGAATGGCGTGATGCATGCTTGCGGCCACGACGCGCATACTGCCATGCTTTTAGGCGTTGCCAAGATTCTCAACACGTTGAAAGACAGTTTCGAAGGAAGTGTCAGACTCATCTTCCAGCCCGGCGAGGAAAAACTTCCCGGCGGCGCCAAGACGATGATAGAAAGCGGCGTGTTGGAAAACGTGGACGCCATCTTCGCGCAGCACTGCTATCCCGACCTGCCTTGCGGCAGCATTGGCGTCTGTTCAGGTTCCTACATGGCTTCGAGCAATGAAATCAACATCAGCATCAAAGGCAAAGGCGGTCATGCCGCCAAGCCGGAACATACACAGGATATGGTGTGGATTGCCGCCAAGACCCTCACAGAACTGCAGTTCAAGGTGCGCAACTTCATGACACAGAAAACGCCTTATCTGCTTCGTTTCGGGCAGTTTATGGCCAACGGAACATACAACGTCGTCCCTGACGAAATCACCATAAAAGGCACATTCCGCACTTATGACGAACAGATGCGCCACGCCGCCATCATCTTCATGGAAAGTCTGGTCAAGGAAGAAGCACACTATTTCGGCGTCAATGCGGAAGTGAAGATTGACGAAGGCTATCCCTTCCTCTACAACGACAAGATGCTGAAGAAACACGTGAAGCAGGAAGCCGTCGACTACCTCGGACAAGGCAAAGTCGTGGAACTTGAACCCCTTTTCACATCCGAAGACTTCGCCTGGTACTCGCATCAGGTGCCGGCATTCTTCTACCGTCTCGGCACGTCAAACAAGGCGAAAGGCATAATCGGCAAACAACATACATCCACTTTCGACATCGACGAGGACTGCCTCGAAACAGGCATGGGACTAATGGCATGGATTGCCGTCAGCCAACTCGCTTCGAAACATGAAGAATGAACATCGAAGCAGCAACGGCGCACATCGCCATCCAATAGAAACGCATCATGAAAACGCACGACCTTCTCGACTGGCTTCCCATCACGAAAAAAGAAACCGACTTGCGCGGCTGGGACGATGTTGACGTGGTGTTCGTCACTGGAGACGCCTATGTTGACCATCCCGCTTTCGGCGCTGCCGTCATCGGGCGCGTGCTGGAGCATGCCGGCTTTCGCGTGGCGCTAATACCACAGCCAAACTGGCGCGATGACCTGCGCGACTTCAAGAAGTTCGGCGCGCCGAAACTGTTTTTCGCTGTCTCGTCGGGGTGCATGGATTCCATGGTGAACCATTACACCGCCAACAAACGCCTTCGCTCCAACGACGCCTACACGCCTGGCGGCGAAGCAGGCTTCCGTCCCGACTACGCCACCGTGGTTTACAGCAACATCCTAAAGGAACTCTATCCCGACGTGCCCGTCATCATTGGCGGCATCGAAGCCTCATTGCGCCGCGTCACGCACTACGACTACTGGTCGGATAGCCTGAAACCCAGCATTATGGTCGATTCCAAAGCCGACCTCGGCGTTTACGGCATGGGCGAAATCACCATCGTGGAAATCGCCAAGGCTTTAAGCCAAGGAAGCAAGATAAGCGACATCCACAATCTGAATCAGATTTTCTTTTTACAAGATAATTCCATTAATCTTCCTGACTTTGAAGGAGATACAATTACTTTAGCATCACATGATGATTGTCTGAAGGACAAACGCACCTACGCATCGAATTTCAAATACGTCGAAGAAGAGTCTAACCGGAAACACGCAGCACGGCTGATACAGCACGTTGGCGACAAGACCCTTGTCATCAACCCGCCATTGCTGACCTTCACGCAAGAACAGATTGACGCATCGTTTGACCTTCCTTACACCCGCCTCCCCCACCCGAAATATGACAAACGCGGCGTCATCCCCGCATACGAGATGATCCGTCACTCCGTGAACCTGCACCGTGGCTGCTTCGGCGGCTGTGCTTTCTGCACCATCTCGGCACATCAGGGCAAGTTCGTCGCAAGCCGCAGCAAGGCTTCCATCATGAAAGAAGTGGAAAAAGTGACGGAGATGGACGATTTCAAAGGCTACATCAGCGACCTCGGCGGTCCCTCGGCCAATATGTACGGCATGAAAGGCAAAGACGAGAGCCTGTGCGCAAAATGCTGCCGTCCCACCTGCCTTCAGCCGAGCGTTTGCAAGAACCTCGACACAGACCACCACCCTCTCATCGACATCTACCGCGAAGTCGATGCCAATCCGAAGGTGAAAAAAGTCACCATCGGCTCAGGGATACGCTACGACCTGTTCCTTCACGACTGCAGCGAAGCGGAAAACAAGGCCATGGGCTACGACGAGTATTTCCGCCAACTCGTGACACGACACGTCAGCGGACGCCTGAAAGTGGCGCCAGAACATACTTCCGAACCCGTGTTGAAACTGATGCGCAAGCCCTCCTTCGAGATGTTTGTCAAACTGAAAAGAAAGTTCAACGCCATCAATGACAAGGAACACCTCAACCAGCAACTCATCCCTTACTTCATCTCGAGTCACCCCGACTGCTATCTGGAAGATATGGCTGAACTGGCCGTGAAGACCAAACAATTAGGCTATCACCTCGAACAGGTGCAGGACTTCACGCCAACACCAATGACATTGGCCACCGAGATCTATTACTCGGGATACAATCCTTACACTTTGGAACCCGTTTTCGTCGCCAAAACCAAAGAAGAGAAACTCGCGCAGCAACGCTTTTTCTTCTGGTACAAGCCCGAAAACAGAGACTGGGTAAAGGGCAAACTCCGCAGCATGGGCCACGCCGACTGGATTGACATCCTCTTCCAAAAAGCGGATGACAAAAGACGAAAGTGACGCAAAACCGCATCAGGACATGAGTCTCGCTGAAGCGGCGATGCGGTAAACTACCACAAATTAGAGACTGTTAGAACGTCAGCGTCTGCTGATAAAGCACCTCGTCAAGATGGCTGATGATGACGGTATAGCGGCCAGCAGGAATGTTTGTCACATCGAATAAGGGGATAAAAACCAAAAATACAAAACCGAAAATTAAAAATGCTGATTTTGTGTTAGTTACGGAGCAACGATAAAAAACGAAAAGTACAATTTGCGCGAACTTGCTATAATTTTGCTATAACTGGATGTGCGTTGGATTATAACCAAATGTAACCAGTTGCACCCCGCAGCGGCCAAAAGCCGCTTTTTTCGTGCCAAAAACAACCCGAAACACCACAAAAACAAAGGTTTTAGGCCATTTTGCCGATGCCAGCAAAATGATACCTGAAACGCCCTTTAACCACCCGTTAACGACCATTGAAACGGCCCGCCAAAACACCCCTCTGGCGGGCCGCTTTTTGTGCCCGTTTTTCGGCAAAAACACCGAGTTAAGGCGGAGTTAGGGCGAAAAGTAGGGCGAAAACACCCATATTAAACCACCCTTAACGGACAAAAAAACGACAAAAACGGCACTTTTGCCCGAATTACCCTCCCCGATATTCCATAATTGGCGGGGGGATACTTCCCAAGCGAAAAACACCTAATTACTTGAAAATTAAAGAAATAATTGCATAATAGGCGAAAAAACCGTTTTTCTCGCTGAAAAGCACCTTATTATACCCTCTTTTATATATACCTTCCTCCACGGATCACTTTCATTTTTGGGTGCCATTTTAGCCAGCAGCGGCTTCGGTCTCGATACCTGTGTTCCCCCCCATCATCAACGCCTCAACCTTTTCCTCCAGAAGGTCGATGATCTTCTGCTGGTCGGCCACCTTTTCGCGCAAAAGGCGCACAACCTCGTCGTGATCTGGAGACGATGCCTCTTTCATCACACTTGCTGCCTGGTACATGTTGCCCTCCCCAAGAATCAACCAATACAGGTCAATTTCGGGGAAAACGGCGATAAATTTCGCCAATATATCCTCGGTTATACCCGTGTTTGACTCTAAAGTACCCCTCGAAACACCGATTTTTGTATAAAATTCTCGCTTGCTAATTCCCAATGTATCAGCAAAATACAAAATTCTTTGTTTTATTGGCGAAATTTTTTGTTCTTTTTTGTCCATCGTGGCGAAATCTTTTGTAATATTGCAGCGTGTTTCAATCATTGAAGCACGCGACAAAAATAGGAAAAAGAAATGACAAAACAACTGCACACGAAAAAAGGCACCGGGAAGGAGATCGCCAGACTGCTCGGAGTGAGCGAACACACGGTGAGCGATGCCATCCGTGGAAAGATCGACACGGACACGGCCAGGAAAATCCGCACGATGGCCATCCGCAACTATGGAGCGATAGAAATCAATCAACCAACTAACAATTAAGGAGTAAAGCAATGAAGACCTACAGAGTAAACTTCAAAGACGGTTACGCCGACAG
Organism: uncultured Lentimicrobiaceae bacterium; assembly: GCA_964418895.1. Lineage (GTDB taxonomy): Bacteria > Bacteroidota > Bacteroidia > Bacteroidales > F082 > Limimorpha. Next base: position 39,612 of record CAYQND010000010.1, read on the forward strand.
GGACTATATCATCGCTGCCACTAACATCGGCGAAGCCTATGCCTTGGCTATGGCCAACTACTGGGGTACCGCCGGAAAGAAAACCAGGGTCGGTGTTCGTTTCGGCTTCTTTGCCAGCAATGGCTACTTGTCGGCGCGTTGTCTGTCTGCGGGCTGCACGGCTGGCGACACGTCCGACTACTGTTGCGGTTCTGCTCAAGTACTGCTTGATGTGCAATGACACGCAGTGCCGTGCAACGGCTGCAAGGGCCATGCAATGGCCCGTTCCTCAACCGCCCTTCGGGGCGGTTTTTTTTTGTTTTTGAACGGCGATTTTTCCTAATTTTGTCGCGTCGTAGCGCACAAGTCCGGCATAGTGACCGCGACCTCTGATGGCGTGAGGACAAAGTTTTAAGGGTGATGGACGGTCGGTGTTCGTTTCGGCAACAATGCCAACAATGGCAACTTGTCGGCGCGTTATCTGAATGCGAACAACACGGCTGGCAACACGAACAACTACTATTGCGGTTCTGCTAAAGTTAGAGCAAAGAAGAATTATTCGTCCATTGCCCGTGCCCGGAAGCGGCAGACATATAAGACCAGCCGGTGAACCTGCGGGTGGAGGCCGGTGACAAGGCTTGGCTGAGATGCCAGGTTCTTGCCGACTGCTCAAACTTGAATTTGAGTGTTATGGAAGTGACGGAAGAAAAGGTGCTCCAGGCTATGAAGAAAGCAGCCGAAGGGCACAGCAACCAGAAGGAAGTGGAAAGGATGATGGCCAATCCCAAGACCTATTCCCAAATGGTGATTACCAGCATTAAGACTGGTGAGTACATAAACCACTTGGAGTATAGGCCATTGGAGAAAACCAACAACGGAAAAATAAGAAAGATTGACTCTCCTTTCCTCTTCACTTTCGTCCTCCAGCATCTTTTCTTGGTTTTAGCCAGGCCCTTTTACCAGAGACACGACAACTATAATTGCCTGCATTGCAAACCAGAATGCGGCATAACAGCAAAAGACCCAACAAAATCCGTAATACACAAGATGAAGCACACCATTTATGACAAACTTCATCTTCATTATGGGGTCATCATTGACGAAAGGCAATGCTACCAACACCACAGGCCAAAGGTATTCAGGAGAGAGATGAGACGGATCACCAGCGACCGCGAATTGATCGAGTTCGGCATAAATGTGTGTTTCTACAAGAACCGGCTGCCGATAGGAACGCCAACGTCATCTTTCGTCCACGATGTCATCATGCTTGATTTCGACCATTGGATGAAACAGGCGACACGGTTCTCAATAAGAGTGGCGGATGACAACTTCGGGGCAGTTTTTGACAAAGAAGAAGCAAGCCAGCTGAAATGGAGAATTCAAAACTTTTGGTGGTACCGATACCAGATCAGGGCGAAGGTGGCGACAATACGTATCATAAACCTTGACGAGGAGTTTGTGTCATTTAGCGGCTACGTCATAAAAAGGAATGGCCGGGGGATAGCAGAGCACGACAAAGGATATACGAGAATAAGAGACAATATCCGTTCAGCTGCCTCCAGATGCAAGAAAGACGAGTCGTGGTCTGCTTATTATGGAATACTCAGCAAAGGGGACTGCTACGCCCTTATGCAAAAAATAGAACAGAAAATGAAGCTAAGACAACTCACGGAGAAAATCCGAATCAACAGGAGCCTGGACGCTCCGAACATCAACCCCCGCGACCTTGCGGGGAAACAATTCACCATCTACGACTACGACATCAAGTGCGACTCGAAGGGAACGCCCAACTGGATCAAGTGCCTGATAGGTGTCCCGGAGGTCGGAGAGGACGAAAACCCCACCGGGCGAATGAAGGCTTTCGAGTTCCACGGCTCCTACATGTAAATCGTGGAGTTTATGACGATGGCGGAGCGCACCTTCGGGAAAAAGAACATGCTGCCCCTGGAGGAGATGGAGATTGAGAACCAATGCGGCTACATCTTCAAGGGCAGCACGAACCAGATGGAGTATATCGACGATAGTGGCGGTCAGACCAGCCTTTTCACCAATTCCTGACTGAACCGCTGAAGGTTTCGGCTGACGACGGCCTCGGCCCGCTTGCGCACCTCTGGGTGGTCGCCCAGGAACTGCCTCTGCGGTATGGTGATCTTGGTGCCGACCTTCATCAGGGCCATCCATTTCCAAGCATCGTTGCGGGTGGCCTTGTACTTGTACCAGAAGAATTTCTTCATCTTTGCGGTGACTGTTATCGTGCCGCCGTAATTCTGGATGGCCGCGTAACGCTCGGAGGTCTCCCAAACCACGCTGTCGGTGTCCACACGGCAGCGGATCGATCGGCGAAGCTTGCCCGTGACCATGAGTAACGATCCCTTGCCATTCATCTTGCGGGGCGGCCATGACTTGTCGAAGAATGCCTTCCGTTGGAAGTTTCGGTCGAACTCGTCAGAGAGCTCCACGCGGAGGTCGTTGAGGATTTTTCTCTTGATGTCGGTCATTTTTTTATGATTTGGCTTGCATTATTCAAAAATTGTGTATTTTTGCATCGGCTGTCGGTCGAAAGACCAGGCCCCGATTCAGGAAGATTTCATTTGAAGTCTTCCTGTCTTATTATAAAGTCATCCGAGACCATCTGCTCTCTTGTATAGGTTGCGTCCTTGCCTCCGATAATGACAGTTAGTTCTTTGATGCTTTTGCTTCGGGAAACTCTGTCGTTTATTGCGTCTCTTAAATCTCCAATCGATATGTCGGATTTCACTTCGAGAACGATATTGTCCGCTTGCTTTTTCCCATCGCGGATCAAAGAATCTATTGAGTTTATTGTTGAAACAGAATTGATCTTGTATTCCTGAACGCATCCAAGTGTAGCATTGAATGAATCAGGGCTTTTTGCCCCATCAACTCTTTTCAGCAAATAAATCTCCCAGCCATATTTTTCAGCAAAGTATTTCGCTATTCTTTCGTTTTCGGCACGCTCGTTTTTCCCATGCTCCTTATGTACAAATACCCTTCCTCTTTCCGTTCTTATTTCCTCGTATTCGCTCCTGTCGGTGAGTTTGCTGATACAAAGGTCAATGGCTATGCAAGCCCTGCACTTCTCGCTGTTGGGATTGTATGCGAGTTTGTTATAAGAGCATTTGCCGCAACCCTTGGGTAAATACGGATGCTTTGGCGGGAATACCTTCCCGGCTTTGCCAGGATTGAAGCGGAACATGGCAGCCTTGTTCTGGCCGTTCTTCCCTATCTGGGTGGTGGCGCGTTCACCGGCGGCGCATGCCTGGTCTGAATCGCTGGTCGGGTACTTGTCCTTCAGTACCTGGACGGCGGTGCATCGGCAGTTCCATCCGTTGGGCGGGTAGTACTCGTTCCAGAACTTGTCGGACGGAGGCAGCGTTATGCCTTCCAGAGCGGCGTGTTCGGGCCTCACAAGGCCGTCAAGGGCCGTTCTGTATTGCAGGTCGTATTCGTCGCCGTCTCGCTCTATGTCGGCCCATTTCCCGGCCATTTGGGTGCTTGCCGTGGCGAAGTTGTACTCGGCATAAAGCCAGTTCTGGTTGTAGGAGGCATCAATGGCCTGAACATCCTGAAGGAACCGCTCAAACGGTTTGAAGCCTCCGTCATCGTCCCTCAACAACCGGGACGCATCGTTCATCTCATGGTAGGTCTTGAAGCCTGAAAAGAGGAAGATGTTCTCGTCCAGGGCGCGGGCCATCTCTTCTGGGATGCTGCGTTCCAGCCTTCCCAATTCCTCTGCCAAAACGTCATGCGTCGCGTTCATCAGCGCGAGGGGTTCAGGCTCGGACAGCATTTCCGGGACGAAGGCCTTCTTCGAGTGGAGCCATTTGGCGGCATCTTGAAACGCCGTTGAAACCTTGTTGAAACGGTTTTTATCGTCGCTTGAAAGGTTGACGGCATCCGTTCCATAGAGGTCACGGATGGCGCGGTGCAGCCCCTCGTAAAAGGGGCCTAATCGAAAAAATTGAATCTCCCTGCCTTCAGTGCGCCGTTGCCTTCGTCGGAACCGTTCGGATTCATGCGCGGGCCGGTGATCTCCATCCCGAAGGTCTGCTTCAGCCATTCCACATCGAATTCGTAATAGGCCGATGCCTGGTACACCATGTTCCAAAGCTTCTCGGTGTCGGTGGCCTTGGCAAACTTGAAGCGGAGGCCCTGCGGGATGATGCCGAAGCTTTCCATAGCGGGGATGGCCGCCTTGTTGATGTAGTAGGCAATCTTGCGCTTGTCAGCCTCGACGATGATCTCCATGAGGTCGGTGGAGGCTTCCTCCTTGGAGCGGTTGCCGTTGATGGTGTCCTGGCCGAGAACGGCTCCAAGGTTAAGCAGGGAAATCTGCTCGTCGCAGGTGGCGATGAAGTTCTTATAGACATCGCCGTTGGTGCTGCTTGCCTGGGCAAACTCGAATTCCTCCTCCGTATCGATGATGAAGTAGGCGGCGGCACCTATCTCACGCATCATGGCCTCGGCGCGGTTGAGCATTTCGGTGTCCTGTGTGTTGGTCTTGAGGACACGGGGCGGGATGCCGTAGATTTCGCAAAGCTCGCTCCAGCAGCTGAGGGCGAACTTCTTCATCAGGACATAAGGCACGGCCTTGTTGAGGATGCCCAGGTCGAAACGGTCAGGGCAAAACTCAAGTACCCATTTGCCGAAGTCGGGACGGTCGCGGTATAGCTCGGACTCGCTGCCATAGGCATCGGGATAGAACCTGCCCGTGGCGGGCGACACATTGTCGCGAGGCACCAGTTCAATGTCGGGATCGCCCACCTTGTCGAATGTGAACTGGACAAGGCTTTGGCTGTAGAACTGGGATTCGACGATGTATTTGACCAGCTTGTCGAAAAGGCCCTTGTCGGCCAATACCTTCATGGCATCCTCGTCATTCTGGTCGCCTTTCTGGAGACACCAGTCGGCGGATTGCGACTTGCCTATGCGGAGGCCGATTTGGGAGGTCATCTTGGCATCAAGCATGACCTCGTTATAGAGCACCTGAAGGCGGTGCTGTTTGGGTTCGTCGGCACGGGTGGCTTCAAGTCGTGCCGTGCGCCAGTCGGAAATGTCGCGCCGGACTATGGACTCCTGGCGGCGAATGGCACGGAGAACGGTTTGCTTTTCACTGCGGCTCAGGACAGACGCTTTGTCGTCACGGTTGCCACGCCTTGACAGCCGGAATAATTTTGATAACTTGTTGGCCATAGCATTAATGTGTTGTGATGTTAACAGGAGTATAGGTGAACGTCTCGACCAGGGTGACCTGGCCGCCATATTGTTTCTCCAGCCTCTCAATGAGTTCCTTCTTCTGTTTCTCGGTCAGTTGGGAGGTGGATGTCAACACTTCTTTATTGAGGATTTCCATTGTGTATTCCATTTTTTTCTCGGTTTGATTAGTAATTGTGTTGGAACTTGGGATTTGATCCGAAACGGGACTTGATGATAGGGTTGCCGTGCTCGTCGGTGGCGATGGGGAGCGCGGGCGTGATGCTGCCTTCGGCGACCTGCTTCATAAAGTCAATGACGCGGTCATAGCGTTCGCGCCACTGCTCGTATATGAGTTCGGAGTTGGAAAGCCGGATGAGGTTCCACACCGCGATGACCTTGGTGTCCTCAAGGATAAGCGGGTCGCGGTCGTTGCCGGTGGCGGCAAAGATGGCGTCCACATCATAGCGGCTGGCCAGATAGGATTTCATTTCACTGACGGCGGCTTCGATGCACTGCTGAACGGTTGCATCATCGTTGGCCGAAATGTCATCCATGACATGCTCATAGATGACGGTCTGCATTTCTTCTACTGTGATAAACATCAATATTTCCAGTTTTTGCGGCGGCCCACAACATAGCGGCTGTCGCTGGTTCGTACTCTGTTGCTTAGTTTATAGATGGCCGATTCAAGCGCATCGGGCAGATCGTCATGCACCTTTGAACCTTTCTCGAAGCCCAGAAGCTGGTTCTCCAGCACCTCAAAGCCCTGGTCGCCCTCGAAATCCTCATTGAAGATCACGTCGCCGCGCTGGAACAAGGGCTGCATGGCCTCAATGCGCCCGAACTTGTCCGGCTTGTTGCGGTTGTCGCCTGTTATCGGTATCTGGACACCAACCTCCTCGCCGACACGGCGGAACTCGTCAAGCAGCATGTCCTGCATGAAATTGGCCTCCATATAGTATTTAAGAGGTGTGTCGCCCACGAAGTCGCGTATCTCGTAATGCCAGCCCACCATGACCGACACTTTCGTCTGGTCGCCGAAGGCACGCAGCACATGGTATTTGCCGGTTTTGGTGAGACCGACCAGGACGGTGCCCTTGTAGTCGTTCTTGGTCGATGACTTCCATGAGGGGTCGGTGTAGGCGACGATGGCCCGGTACTGGCGCAGGGGCAGCATCTTGCCGTAGTGGATGTCCTTTTTCTCGAAGACGGTTCCCTCCTCGATGGGGTTGTTCATGTACTCTTTCTGGAAAAGGCGGTCGCCTATTTCCTTGCGGATGTCCTCCACCTCCTTCTTGGTGAAGTTCTCCTTCCAGGTCGGGTTGCCGTTCTTGTCAAGCATATTGACCACGGTGTGATGGAATCCGGGACGCTTGACGATGTTGCCGAGCACGGAGTTCTTCCCGATGCGGTTGCCTACAATGACAAAACGGCCACGGCCTGCGTCCATTGTGCCGTATAAGGCAGACAGGCACCAGTCGGTGACTTTCTTCACACGAGCCGGATTCAGCACCAGTTCGTCATCGTCGATGTCATCGATGACGATGTAATTGGCGCGACGCCCGGACTTCTTGATGCCACGGGGCGACTGGCCGCGACCCAGGGCAATGAACATGGAGCCGTCGGAGGTGGTGAAGCGTCCATCGCTCCAGATGCCGTCGCCCTTGCCGATGCCAAAGTCGGCCTTGTAGAGTTCGTTGTTTTCCAACTCGGCCTGAAGATCGGCAAGCAGCTGCTTGGCCGCTTCCAGCGATTTCGATACCAGGATCATGGTGAGCGGCATGTGGTCTTTCTGTGCAAGAATCCACATTGGCTCAATCATGGAAATGTGGGTGGACTTGGCATGGCCACGCGCCCACTCGAAACCTGCACGGGCGCGTTCGTTGTTCAAGACATAGTTGGCGGCATCCTTTTGGAATTTCGCCGTGGGCTTGGTGGCGATATGGGAAAAATAGGTCTCGACAAACGCACCGTAGTCCTTCCTGGTTTTTGTCACACGCTTCTCGCGTTCGAGTATCGAGGCGTTGTCGTTACCCGATGAATGGCGCGTCTGTTCCTGGATAAAGGCGCACAGAGCCTGCCATTCTGCTTCCTGTTGTTTGCGGCGGTCTGCTTTTGCCATAATCAGTTGCGGTTGTTGATATGGTTGATGTACTCCTGGTGGAGCCTGTTGATGGTGGCGAGGATTTCGGGCGTGATGCTCTTGTCGGTCTTGGAACGCTCAAGGAGCCAGCGGTCGAACGAGGTGAACACATCGATGACAGTGGCCCGGTTGACCGTGTTGGCCACGCGCTCGGCACTGGCCATGATCTTGACCACATTGTCCGACAGTTTGGTGACGGCATCGATGTTGTAGTCCGGCTTGCCGATCTCCGCTATGATGGCCTCCGTGATTTTCTTGGCGGACAGCATCAGCGAATTGGCGAGTTCAACGCTTGAGGTTTTTTCTTCTGCAAGGCGATCTTTCCAACCCTCGGCATTGACCCACCGCGAGACGGTCGCCTCCGTGATGCCGTATTGGTCGGCGATTTCCTTCTGTGTATAGCCCGCCATAAAAAGTCGGTAGGCTTGGGCCTTTTTTGCGGCCATGTCTTTTCTGTTGCTCATAGTGAAGAAATTGATTTTTGCGCTGCAAAAATCAGTATAAGTGACTGGTTGCCAAAAAAGAATGTAAAGACTTTACACTCTTTTTGCAGAGGTGTGTGAAAGGCGGCACTTTTGCACCGTCAAAAACGGAAAAGACAATGAAACGGATTGTTATCAGCGACGAAAGCATCAACAGCTACGGTTTCTGGGTGAAGACCGACGGCATCGAGACCGAGGCCTTCATGAAGAACCCCGTGATGCTTTGGAACCACAACCGGGACGATCACGGCACCGTCAACGCCCAGTTGCCCATCGGCATCTGGAAAGACCTGCGTTTCGAGAACGGTGTGTTGACCGGGGAGCCGGTGTTTGACGAGACGGACGAGTTCGCCGTGAAAATCAAGCAGAAATACGAGTCGGGCATACTGAACGCCTGTTCCATGGGCTTCATGCCGCTGGAATGGAGCGATGCCCCCGAGTTGCTGAAGGAAGGCCAGACGGTGGCCACGGTGACGCGCTGCCGCCTGTTGGAAGTCTCGATCTGCGACATACCGTCGAACGCCAACGCCACGGTGGTGCTTTATGACGAGAACAGCAAGACTATTAACCTGTCCGACTTGCCGAACAAGGCAATAAGGCCTAAAATCAACCATATCAACATGAAGGAAATCGCACTGAAACTGGGCTTGGCGGAGAACGCCGACCCACAGGCTTGCGTGGCTGCCATCCAACTGAAGGATGACGAGATCGCCACGCTGAAGACCGAGAACGCGACGCTGAAGGCAAAGGTGCAAGGTTTTGAAACAGCCGCAGCCGAGGCCAGAAAGCAGGAAGTGACGAAGCTGCTTGATGACGCGGTGAAGGCGGGGCGCATCGACGCAACGACCAGGCCGCAATTCGAGAAGCTTTTTGAACTTGACCATGAGGGCACCAAGACCGTGTTGGCCTCGTTGCCTGAACGTACACCGATGGAAGCCAAGCCCGTTGGATCGGGTGACGGCAACCTGTGCAAGATGAGCTGGGACGAGCTTGACAAAGCCGGCCTCCTCTTAGAGCTGAAGACGAAGTATCCTGAAATCTATCAGCAGAAATTCAACGAAAAGTTTCACAAAAACAACTGACAACAATGGCACTCCAGAAAGAAATCTGGCTCAACAGCATCGTTGAGCTGCTGTTTGCGGACAACACCTTTGCCGCAAGAAGCGTCAACCACTCGGCCTTCGTGAACGAAAATACCGTGCACGTGCCCAACGCGGGCAGTGCCCCCGAAGTGACCAAGAACCGTTCCGTGTTCCCGGCCTCTGCTTCGCAGCGCGAAGACTACGACCTGAACTACACCATCAACGAGTATTCGACCGCCCCCATCCACCTCCAGCACTCCGAGGAAGTGGAACTGTCGTACAACAAGCGCGAAAGCATCCTGAAGCAGATGAAGGCCGCCCTGAGCGACAGCGTCCATGCCGACCTCGTCGTTTCGTGGATTCCCTCGGGCTATGCCAAAGTGGGCACCAGCGGAGCCGCCGCACCCGCCCACATGTCGTCTTCGACCGGCAACCGCCAGGCCATGACCAAGGCCGATGTGTTGGCCGTGAAGAACCAATTCGACCTCGACAACATCCCGCAGACGGGCCGCTGCATGCTGCTTGACGCGGTGATGTACAACCAACTGATGGCCAGCCTGAGCGAGAGCGAGGCCACCTCCTTCAACGCCTCGGTGAACGCCCAAAAGGGTGTGCTCGGCAACCTCTACGGCTTCGACTTCTACATGCGCTCCACCGTGCTGCGCGTGAATGCCGCCGGTACCACGATCAACCCGACCGCCGCCGCCACCACCTCTGCCGCAGGCCTTGCCTGGCAGGAGGACTGCGTGAGCCGCGCCGAAGGCCAGCACGAAATCTTCGACGACGAGGACAACCCGCTCTACTACGGCGATGTGATGAGCGCACTGGTTCGTGCCGGTGGTCACTACATCCGCAACGACAAGAAGGGCGTATGCGTGATTTATCAGGAAACGCCCTAACAACAATCAACCCTTATATTAACCATCAAACACACAGTAAGATGAAAAGAATTTTCATGAGTCTCGCATTGCTCTTTGTTGTGGCTTTGACCGCAACGGCAACCGGCTACGCCTCAGAAGCCGACACCGGCTATCAGCCTCCGACCGTCATCCAGATGGTGCAGGCTGACATGCCCGCCGTCCAGGAATACGCTTTTTTGGGTTGGGACGCTGGCATGGCCGTCACCTACGCCAACCAGCAAGTCTGTCCCGACATCGTCCTTCAGCCCGTGGCTGGCGAATGCCCGAACGACCTGTGGGAATGGCGATGTATGGCAATTACCGATGGACACCTGAACCAAGGAAACTTCTGTCGATCCGTCGCCGCACCTACCGGGCCAATGCTCAAGTTCAGTCCGCTTTACGCCGATATGTCAACAGAGTACAAGACATGCATTGCAGCCAACACAGGGGAAAGCGTTGCTTTCGATATTGGCAGACACTCAAGGATTCTCGCTGGATCGGAAAATGACGCTGTGCCTCCCGGTGTGAAGCTGAGACCGACCGTCAGATCAGGCACCGGCAACGCCGTGCGCATTTAGCAAACAATAAAAGTCCGCTTACCAATAAAACCCTGCAAACCATGAAAAACCGTATAAAACGACTTGTTATCCATAGCACCGCCACGGTATATAGCCAGGAGGTGAAAGTCGCTGGCATTCGCTGTTGGCCTTGCAGCCCCAAGCCGAAAAAGCTCTTGGGTGAATACAAGTCGTTCTATACGGTTATGGCTTATACATAATACCACAATCTATGGACAAGACAGTCAAAAACAACATCGACCTTGTTGCCTATTGTCGCGCTCAATTGGGCCGACCCTACTGGTATGGTACCTTTGGCCAACGCGCCACCAAAGCCCTGTATGAGAACCGCAAGGAAGCCTATCCAGGTTATTACAAGGATAACGACTACCCTCAGCAATATGGCCAAAAAGTGCATGATTGCATCGGCCTGGTGAAGGGGTACATGTGGACTGACGATGCCGATTCTACCCACTATGCATACCAATCCCACGGCTTCAACGATATGAGCGCAGACATGTGCTACAACCATTGCACCCGTAAGGGTGAGGGTATCAACACCATGCCCGACTTGCCGGGTGTCCTGGTCTTTATGAAAGGCCATGTGGGTGTGTATGCTGGCAATGGTGAAGTCATCGAAGCCAGGGGACACAAGTTCGGTGTGGTTCTTACCAAATTGGCAGAGCGTCCGTGGAGAAGATGGGCATTGCTTGATGAAATCCAGTACATAGGTGGATAAAGGTTTGAAAAGAAAGGAGTACGGGACATGATGAGCGAGTGGCTGCAAATAGCAAGTCTGGTTCTTAACCTGGTGCTTGGCGGGACGCTGATAGTGACCATTGCCACACTGAAGGCTACTGTGAAGAAAGCCGAAGCGGAGGCTGAGAAGGCCAAAGCCGAGGTAGAAAAGATGAGGGCGGAAATCGAGAAGATGAAAGCCGACAACGAGAAAAGCGTGATGAAGACCTTCCAGGAGTTCATCGTGGAACCGCTGAAGGTGGAAATTAAACGACTAAACCGAAACATCAATGGACTACAGAAGGCTATCAAACAGGCTAACAGCTGCCCTCATAGTGATGATTGTCCTGTGCTTGACGAGTTGCAGAAGCAGTCGGACGATGACTGCGGAGACAAGAAGTGAGACCCATAACGAGCGGGTGCTTACACAAGACCGCGACTCGATCTTCATCCACGACAGCATCTTTGTGTATGTGGGTGGCGACACGGTGGTAAGGGAGCGGTGGCGCACAATGTGGAGAGAGCGGATGGTTCACGACACGGTGATAGAACGGCAGATGGATACCATCTTCAAGACGGAAACGGTGGAGAAGGTGGTCACGAAAACATCGGAAGCCGGAAAGGTCGGCTGGATCGTAGCCTTGGCCCTTTTCTCCATCATCCTGATTTACATCTTGATTAAAATCTTATTAAAAACCCATTAAAACATACAGACATGTACAGAAACGGAGTAGACCTCATTTTAGGTGTTGTCGAAAACACTACATTCAAGCCGCTCGGTTATTCGACCGGCTGCAAGATCAGCGACTCGACCGAGACCGGTGAGCGCGTCACCAAAGAATCGGGTGCCGCAAGTTTCAAGGAGAAGTATGTGAAGTCGTTGGCCGAATCCATTACTGCGGATGGCTTTGTCTATGACAACGTGGCCGCCACAAGTATCGGATTCCCGAGACTGAAGGAGTTGTGGCTGAGCAAGTCGATTGTCAAGCTGCGCTATAAATACCGCGACGACCCCGACGGCCTCTACGAAGGCGACTTCATCATCACCAGCCTTGAGCAGGACAGCCCAGCCGATGACGACGAGAAATGGAGTGTCACCTTTGAAAACAGCGGTGCTATTACGGCAGTCGCTTAATGGAGGTGCGCCATGAAAAGAATATCTATCAACGGGAATGAATACCCTTGCCGCATCACTATGGGCGCAATGATGCGCTTTAAGAACGAAACCGGGAAAGATGTCAGCAAGATGGACACGACCGACGTGACCGAACAGGTCACATTGCTCTGGTGCTGCATCGTGAGCGCGTCAAAAGCCGACGGCGTGGAGTTCGGCATCGGACTGATGGACTTCGCCGACATGCTCGATCCCGAAACCCTTACCGGTTTCTACACCTCAATGGAGAAGGAAGAAGGTGCTGACCCTGAAAAAAAAACGGGACAGCCGACATCCTGACCCTGTTCGGAACGGCGGTGGGGTGCATTGGCATGACAGTCGATGACTTCTGCCGGTGCACCCCATCCGAGTTTAGGGCGGTATATGAAGGCTGGATGGAATCAGAGCAACGCCGGGAACACGCCGATTGGGAACGCACCCGAACGCAAATCACATTCATGCTTCAGCCCTACAGCAAACACGCCATTGATCCACAGGCGGTATTCCCATTCCCTTGGGAAAAGAAGGGAGACGGTTCCGAAAGCATGAGTACAGAAGAAATCTGGGAGAACTTCAAGAGAGCCAAGGAAGAACAGGGACTTCAATGACAATCATTTAATCCACAAAGAAAAAGCAAAACCATGTCTGATACGGTAAGACTGAAAATCAAGGTTGAAGACAACTTCGTGAACGTTGAGGCCGATGCCAACGATTTGCGCGATGCCATGAAGCAAGTTGTGGACGAGGCCGGGAAGGTGAATTCGTCGCTCATCAACAGCAACCAGATCGCCCAGGCCTTCGAGCAGATGAGTTCTGCGGTGCAAGCCCTCCAGTCCGTCATGCACGACCTCACGGATGCCTACGCGGTGCAGTCGGCTGCTGAAGCAAGGCTGGAGCAGGTGATGCGCAACACAATGGATGCCTCGGAAGCCGAAATACAATCAATCAAGGAGTTGACTGCGGCCCAACAGAAGCTGGGCATAGTGGGTGATGAAGTGCAACTGAGCGGTGCCCAGGAACTGGCCACCTACCTCAGCAAAAAGGAAAGCCTCGAATCCCTCATCCCCGTGATGAATGACATGATAGCCCAGCAATATGGCTATAATGCAAGCGCGGAATCAGCCGTCACCATTGCCAGCATGATGGGAAAAGTCCTCGATGGTCAAGTCGGGGCTTTGTCGCGTTATGGCTACACCTTCACCGAGGCCCAGGAACAAATCCTGAAGTTTGGTACCGAGGAGGAACGCGCCGCGACTTTGGCTGAAGTGGTCGAACAAAGCGTGGGCGGAATGAACGAGGCCTTGGCCGCCACACCTTACGGGAAGATAGTCCAAGCCAATAACGCCTTTGGCGATTTGAAGGAAACCATTGGAGCGGTCATTGCACCGGCACAGAAAGTTGTTGACAGCATAGCCCGTTTCTCAATCGCTGCTGCTGGCATTGGCAAGGGAGTGGCCACCATCAAGAGTCTGACCGCCTCCATTAAAACGATGACCAGTGCCACCCGCGCCGCCACTACTGCACAAAATGCCCTTAACTCGGCCATGAAGAAAAACGTGTTCATAGCCATAGCATCGGCAATTGCTGCACTTGTGGCCGTCCTTGTTGAAGTGGCCAGGGCTAACAAGGATGCTGCTCAAGCGGCGGAAGAGTTTGCCGAAGCCACAAGAGAATCCAGACAGGCGTTTGAGGATGAGACCGCCCAACTACAACAACTCATTTCCAAGCTCCAAGACGAGACCACCTCACGTTTCGAACACGTGGAGGCCATAGAGACACTCAAGGCCAAGTACCCCGAGTTGGTAAAGATGTACATCGACGAGCAGGGCCGCATCACCGACCTTATCGGCCTACAAAGGGAACTGAATAGGCTTCGCACTGCTGAAAGCTACCAAAACGAGGAAGACCGGCTTAATGAATACAAGCGCACCCTGGCCGACTTCAGGAAACTGGATTACTGGAACCAACAAGGTACATCTTGGGCTCCAGGTTTGCTCAACAATCCGATTAGGGATTTGGAGGCCGATCGTAAATGGTGGGAATCAGACGATCACTTCGTCAAGAGAAACATAAGGCTATGGGAACAGCGAGTCGCCACACAGCAACGCGTGGTTGATGCCAACAATCGCACCCAATGGCTGGCCCGCCTTGATGAAACCCCACTTGATCAGCTGAGGGCCATGGCGGCAGAATACGACAACTATGAGGAGCGTTTTGGGGAAATGGGCGAGGCTGACAGACGGGCACTCGCTGACATCACCGCCGCCATCAATAAAAAAGCCACCGCCGAGCAAGGGGCGGCAGCTTGGCAGACAATGAGCTATGCCAACCTCGGGAAAGCCATCGATAACCAAAGAAAGAAGGTTTATGATTTGATAGGCGTTGACGATGAGGCAGCCAATGCGGAAAAGGCCACTTTGGACGCAATGATAGCCCGATATAACGCTTTGGCAAGGGCATACGGACTCGCAAACAACCAGGCGCATCCGGCAAAACAAAACGCCCAAGATGTGTCTGCCCGTGTTCTGGTGGAACTGATACCGACCCTTAAACCCATCGAACCGGGTCAGTTGCAACCATTAGTCCAGACGCTGGGCATGTACGACAGGCAACTCCAGCAACTCCAGCAGCAACGCCTGAACGCATCAAGAGAGCAACTCCCGGCCATTGACGCGGAGATTGCCCGTGTAAAGCGGCTGCGTGATGAGTTTGAAGGAGTGACCGAGGAAGTCCAGGAACTGGCGGCCACACCCATGCCCAAGTTCAGCGACGCATGGGGCGGCATCAAGGGCATCGGCAACTCCATCCGCGACATCACCAACGCGCTCACCGAGAGCGAAGATGCCTGGACAACCATCACGGGCCTCATTGACGGATTTATTGGCCTGTTCCAAAGCTTCGAGCAGGTCGTTGAAATCATCAATGCCGTTTCTGCGGCCACCGAGACGATGGCGGCCACCAAGACCGCAGCTTCCTCACAGGTGGCGGCGGCCAATTCGCTTGAGGCCACCACGAACACGGCTGTGGCGGCCACGGGCGCAGCCAGCGCAATGGCGAACATCCCGTGGGTCGGCCCTGCCTTGGCCATTGCCGCAGTAGCGGCTGTCTTGGCATCGTTGATGAGCCTTCCCAAGTTTGCCAGTGGCGGTCTCGTTTACGGCCCCACATTGGGCCTGATGGGTGAATATGGCGGCGCAAGTTCCAACCCCGAAGTCATAGCACCGCTGAACAGGCTTCGGGCCATACTCGGTGAAGGCGGTGGCGGACGCACTGAAGTGAAGTTCCGCATCGAGGGCCGCGAACTGGTGGGCATCATGAACAAACAGAACAACATCTATAGCAGGGAAAAATGAGTAACACACCGGCATATACCACCCATTTCCGCAGCCTCGACAACACGCTTTGGGAAATAGAGATTTACATCAACGGCTACGATGGCCGCACAGTGGAAATCAGCCTGGAAGGTGACGAGCCTTGTGTCATTGATTGGCAGGAAACGGACAAGATGGATGTGATCCAGTCGGCCACCTGCACATTGCGCGTGTCGAACGAAAGAGACAGGCAGATGCTGCAACTGATGAATCACACCAACGCAACCATATTTGTCATCCGCAACGGCAAGGAATACTGGCGCGGGACACTTGACGACGCCATATATGAGGAGCCATACAGTTACCCCAAAGGATATGTGACGGAACTCCCCTTTACCGATTTCGGAATACTCAACCGCATACCCTTCACCCTTACGGGCAAGCAGAGTGTGAAAGCCATCGTTGACCACTGCCTCGAAGGTAGCGGGCTCGACTACCTTGGCCAAGAATTGCTTACCTCGCTCCTCGAACCCAAGACCCAGCAGCCCATCACGCTGAACATGCTCTACATCAACGCCGACCGCTTTGCCTCCGAAGGGGACTCGTGGGGCAAAATGACGATGAAACGCGATGTCCTGGAAGAGGTGCTGCGCCCATTGGGTCTGCGAATCATGCAGAAAAACGGGAGCCTTCACATTTACGACATCGAATATCTCCGCGACCATTCCGAAATGCAAAACTACCCGGTGTGGAAAGGAACCGATGCCTATCTGAAAGGCAGCGAGACTTTTGGCTGGTACGAGGTGGCCTTCGAGCCTGACACCGTTGAGACATTGGCCGAAGACTGCCTTGACTATGATTCATCCGTTTGGAATGACGGCGAGAAATACTTCGCTAAAAGCTATGATCTGGAAACCGAAACGGACAGCGACATCGGATTCTATCTGGAGGTCAGGAACTACGTCCATTCCGGGGCCAAGATTCAGAAGTCAAGCAATGCCCGCATCTTCCGCACAAGATCAGTCTTCACCGATGCCAGCGACATCGGTGTGGCTTGGCGCATCAAGTGCAAGGAGGTAGTTTACAACATTATCTTCCACGGCCACACGATACCCGTTGTTGCTGACACGGTTCTGTTGGATAACCAGGCTGTATGCCTAAACTCCAATGTGGTGGAGGTGTTTAGGGTGGAAACGGGCTACTTGCCGCTTGCCCCGGACAGGAACAAATACCAACTGCGTGTCAATCTGGATTTCCTGATTAGTTTCCGCCCCAATCCATTCGACGACCCGTCCGATGAATGGGCCGCAACGCAGGATTATCCGGCGATGGAGGCCCAATGGGAGAACCAAGCGGGCGTAAACGCCTACATGGTGCCCGTAATCCTTGAGGTGCTTGACGATAACGGGAATGCGGTGTACCATTACGAGAACGCCGACTATGAAACTCACGGAGGCGACATTTACAACCTGTATGCCACTGATGTAGTGCGTCCTTTCGGAATCGGCAAAGGCCGCTGGGTAGCCGGTGCGGGAACTTACAGCCAGATGTACCTTGCCTATTACAACCCAGACAACAACAACGACCCGCTTATTGAGAAAGACTGGGTGACCAACCGCATTGCATCGCCCGCAAACTCGGAAATCAATGGAACGCTCTACAGGGTGCGTGATGACGGTGAATATGTCAGCCTTCCTCCAGTTGCCGGGAGGCTTCGCCTTACCGTCGGCAGTGGCATATTCGTGACCAAATACGCCTTATATAGTTCCTTTGCTGCCATGTTCTATGGGCCTTATGGCTTTGCTCAGGCTCTCTTTTGGCAGCTTTACCGCAACCCAAAGATTACGATGGTGAAGGCTGATCGGAGGGAAGACGGCGTTGACGATGAGACTGTTTACGAACGCGACATGATAAGCCTTTATGCGGACAACCTCAGCGAAACGGTAAAGGCTGGATGCTGGCGCAAAGGTGTCGCGCCTTCGGCTCGCGGTTTCTTTTTCGATACCTACGGGAACGTATGGGAGAAGTTCGTCAAAAACGGCTCGCCCCGGACACTGGAGGAGCATCGCTTGCGCTGCATCGAAGACCAGACATTCTACGCGCAACCTGTAATATCGGGGACGGTCGAATTAGACGTCCAGTTCTGCGCCAAGCGCGAATGGAGCACCCCGGGTGTTTTCCTTGTAACCGCCCTCCGTCAAGACCTTCACCAGGACACCGAGGAGTTGACGATGGCCAGAATCGCCAATATAGGCGGGTTCTGCTATGACTACTATTGGGATGATCCTGTTTGTGTCAATGTGGAAGCGATAGAGTACACCTTTGCTTGGAGCAATCCGATCTGCGCAAAGGAGTTTAGACAAGATTGGTCATTTATATGGGAGAAACCCGTATGTGTAACAGTAGAGAAGAAAACGGAATAAGACAACTAAAAACAAACAGAAATGGCATATATCAACACAGGCTACGCACGCAACAAATCACTGACCGTCACCAGAGGGTCTTATTCACAGACCTACGACCTATGCTCTGGCTTCACTTATGGAGGCACGACATACCCCTCGCTTTCCAACGACGGATTCGCCCAGCTTTCTGATGCGGACTATGAACGCCGCAGGGCCGACTTCATCTCGTATGTCTATTCCCTTGAGGCTGGCCTTCAGACCGACTGCCCTGACTTGACGCAGGGCAGTGTGGAATACGACACTGTGCTTTGCCCGCTTCAAAACGTGGGCGGATCGTCGCAGGAAGAAGAATAACACTTTGGCAGGGCCACGAAAAAGGCCCCTGCCTCCAAAGCCGGGCTCCTACCACCGACATTGACAAAGGTGCCACAACACCACGGCAGAGGCCGTAAGCCTCTCGGTGTTGTGGCACCTTATTTTGTAGATGTAGGAGACCGCAAAGATACGAAAAACGACAAACTACCAACATAATGAAAGAAGAAAAGAAAACCTACACCCAAGCCCCCTTGCCATTCATGGGGCAGAAACGCAGATAGAACCAGGACTTCAAACGAATCCTGAAAACGGAATTCACCGACTGCAACACCTTTGTCGACCTGTTCGGCGGCAGCGGTTTGCTTTCTCATTTCACGAAGTCGGTGCGACCTGATGCCAAGGTCGTTTATAACGACTTCGACGATTATTCGCGCCGCCTTGAGGCCATACCGACCACGAACGCGCTGCTGGCGGAACTCCGAGGCATCATGGCCGGTTATCCCGACAACAAAAGGATAGACGAGCCATACCGAAGCCGTGTGCTTGAGACAATAAAGGCGTATGAAAAGCGCGGCTTTGTGGATTATGTCACGCTTTCGGCTTCCATCCTGTTCTCGGCGAACTATGTCACTTGCTTTGATGAATTGCAGAAGTCATCGCTTTACAACACCCTCAAGGCTTCCGACTACTTTGCCGACCACTACCTTGATGGATTGACCATAACGCACGAGGACTACAGGAAAGTCTTCAAGCAGTGGGAAGGGAAAGAAGGGGTTTGCTTCCTGATAGACCCGCCGTATCTATCAACCCAAGCCGTCACCTATGCCAACTATTGGAAATTGCGCGACTATCTGGATGTGTTGCACACCCTCAACGGAACCAACTATTTCTACTTCACCTCCGAAAAGAGCAGCATCATAGAGCTGTGCGACTGGCTTGACAAGGAATTCAAGAAGGGCAATCCGTTTGAGGGTGCGACACGCATAGAACTCAACACGCATCTCAACTACAATTCCGGCTATAAGGACATCATGTTGTACAAACACATAAAGCCATGAACAAGTATTACCAAACTCTCGCGAACATCATCGCGAACGGTCACAGACAAACCAACAAAAAAGGTGAGATCGTTTACCTTCTGAACCAGCAACTCGACCTGCGTCCTGGTGACTTGCTTGACATCTTTGAAGGGCACAACATCGCCAGGAAGAAACTCCGCAACGAACTGCAACTATTCATGCAGGGCGAACGCCTGACAGAGCGTTACCGTGAAGCGGGCATCAGTTGGTGGGATTATTGCGGGCCTATCCTCGTAAACAGTTATCCTACCTACTTTGAGAAGCTTCCACGCCTGATAGCCAAAATCAACGCGGAAAAGCGAAGCAGTAAGAACTATGTTTTATTCCTGGGCGAAACAGGTGCGGAAAGCAATCAAGCACCATGTTTGAGCCTTGTGCAGTTTCAACTGCATGACGGCGAATTGGTGCTTTCAGCGTATCAGCGTTCTTCGGATGCAAACCTCGGTTTGCCTTCAGACCTCTACCATTTGTATTTGATGAGTCGCCAGATAGACATGCCGTTGAAGTCTATAACGCTTTTCCTTGCGAATGTACACATCTATGAAACAAACCTTGAAGCAACCAAACAACTGCTTGAAGGCAACGAGGAAGCCAAGTTTGTATTGAATGTATAAAAGGCTTTTCAATAGCTTGTAAAGCATAATTAAAAGCCAATAAAAGAATCAGGCACGAGGTTTTGAACTTCGTGCCTGACTTTAGAAAAAGTTGTACTTTTCAATTTAGAAAGATGTACTTTTCGTTTTTGCGATTATACGAACGAGTTGTTGATTGGACACATGCAGTTGGCGTTCATCGGGCTTTCTGTCTCAGTTATCATGATGGTGTCGGTGCTGACTGTCGATGTGACGGCAATAGCGTCGAAAGCACAGTTAACCAGGAAGTTGTAGTGGTCAACATGCATCACGCCATTGTTGTAGTTGATAATGATGGAGTCACCGAACATCGCGTTGTCTCTCAAGTCATCGGAAAGGCATTCTGTGTGTTGAATGTTGACTACTTCCGGGGTGCCCGTGATATTATTGTTATTGTTGTTATCTTCGTTGTTGGTTTTGTTACAGGCGCCTGCCATGATGCAGATGAATGCAAGACCCAGCAGCAATAAGGTTTGTTTAATGCTTAATCTTTTCATTACAAAAGTGTTGATTTGTTGTTTTAAAATTGTTTTCGAAAACGCATCCTTGTTTTCGGCGGCAAAAATATAAAAACTATAAATGCCGAAACAGTTATATCAGCATCCCCGCAGTGTGAAAGTATTGTGTTTCCATTACTGGCATTGGCATCTTTACAAAAATAGCGAATAAAATACAAGGTTTTGCTATGTCACAATTTAATTTTTCCGACATTTGCAGCCGAAACTTGAAAAACATCAAAAAAAATAAAGGATACTGAAATGACACTCAAACACACACTTGGAGCCACATTGCTCGTCGCCATCGTCGTATTTGCATCGTGCAACGGCAATAATAAGAAAGATAAGGATTCTGAAGGCATGGACCAGACAGTCCAGGGCGTTGACATGACGCCGAAGCGTCTGCTGCTCATCGTTGACCCGCAGAACGACTTCATCACAGGCAGTCTGGCAGTCGCCAAAGGTGCCGAAGCCATGGACCGTCTCGCAAAGGCTCTTGGCAACCCCGATCGCATCAAGGAATACAGCCATATTCTCATCACACAGGATAGTCATCCCAAGAATCACTGCTCCTTCAAGGAACAAGGCGGAGCGTTTCCGGCACATTGCGTCGAAGGCACCGAAGGCGCCAGTATTTATCCTGCATTGCAGAATGCCTTAAACACAGTTTCCATCCCCGTCGACAACCTTCTCAAAGGCGATCAGGCCGACAAAGAAGAATTCTCAATCCTTCAGAACGAAAGTGGTTCTGCTAAGTTCAAAATGATTCTCGATGAAGGACGTTTCGAAGGCATCGACATCTGTGGCATCGCTTCAGATTACTGCGTTTACGAGACCTTGAAAGACCTTCTTGACTTCTATCCCGCCAATAAAATCCGTGTCGTGAGCAATTGCGTCGCTTCGGTCTCCGACGATGACAAACTCAACGATTTCATGAAAGAAAAACAAGTCAAGGGCATCCGCTTCTGATGGGCAGATTCAAGGAATACTGCAAAAGAAAAGACGTCGACACGACGGCCAAAGCGTATTTCATTGATGCGTTGGGGGCTATGGCCTTAGGCCTTTTCGCCTCCTTGCTCATAGGGACAATTTTTCAGACTCTTGGCGACAAGACCGGCGTTGAGATTTTCAACACCATCGCCACTTATGCCAAACAAGCCACCGGTGCCGCCATCGGGGTGGCAATAGCTTATGCCTTACGGTGTCAGGGATTAGTGCTTCTCAGCGCTGTGGCTGTCGGCATTGCCGGCAACACGTTAGGCGGTCCCTTGGGAGCTTATGTTGCCGTGCTGGTAGCCATCGAGCTTGGCAAGATGGTCTATAAGGAAACGAAAGTCGACATCCTGGTGACGCCTGCGGTAGTCATCGTGTCGGGCGTGCTGACTGCCATGGCTTTAGGTCCTGCCATCGACAAAATCATGACGGCTCTGGGCGTTTTCATCGAAAACGCCATGCTGATGCAGCCTTTCATCATGGGCATCATCGTATCGGTGGTCATCGGCATGATTCTCACACTGCCAATCAGTTCGGCGGCCATCTGTCTCGCCATAGGACTGGGCGGACTCGCCGGCGGTGCGGCCACAGCAGGCTGCTGCGCCCAGATGGTGGGTTTCGCCGTGATGAGTTTCAAGGAAAACCGCTGGGGCGGCCTCGTCGCTCAAGGCATCGGCACTTCCATGTTGCAGATGCCCAATATCGTGAAAAGGCCTCAGATATGGATTCCGCCTGTCCTCACTTCAGCCATCACAGGGCCGCTATCCACTTGCGTCTTCCATCTCGAAAATATTCCTATCGGTTCCGGCATGGGAACCTGCGGACTTGTAGGTCCCATCGGCATCTACACCGCCATGCCCGAAAGCGCCAACATGTGGACTGGCATGCTGCTCGTTTGTTTCATCCTGCCCGCCCTGCTGACCTGGATTTTCGGGGAAGTGCAGCGTAAAATAGGCTGGATCAGGAATGGCGACCTTACCATAACATATTGACCATTAACGAGATGGTAAAAGGCAATGGCAAAACGCTCAGCGCCGATCAGGTGCTCGACAGGATGGCCAAATACTGTGCCTATCAGGAACGCTGTGTCAAAGACGCCAGCGACAAACTGAAAAGCTACGACATCAGCCAACAGGACAGAGACTCAATCCTCGCCTACCTCATCGACAACCGATTCATTGACGACGCACGCTTCGCGCGGAGTTTCGTGCGCGGCAAAATCAACCAAAGCCACTGGGGACTGAACAAGATACGGTTTCATCTGCATCGGAAAGGTATCGCAAAAGAAATCATCGACGAAGCCATGCGCGAAACCGACGGAGACCTCTACCGCCAGCAATTAGTCGAGATTCTGAAAACCAAGGCGAAAAGCGTTAAAGCCGACAACCCTTTCAAGATGAAGCAGAAACTCGCAGCATACGCCATGCAGAAAGGCTTTGAGCCTGAACTCGTCTGGGAAACGCTGAAGGAAGTGCTTCCAAATCAATAAGATAATACTGTTAAGAAAGAACGGATTTCTTTGTGACAATCCGTTGCCTTTTCAAAGGCATCACATCTCGCCCTGTTGTGGCACATCGCTCTCGCTGCCGCCTTGACGGGCCTTGCTCTCCAGTTCCATCTTGCCGAAACGGAATGACACGCCCAGGCTAACGCTGCGCATGCTGAACTTCGAAGTGCTTGTCGAGTGAACGTAAGGGCTGTTGACGGAAGATCCCCAGCTGTTCCAGTTGAAGATATCCATGGCGTTGAAATAAACCGACATCTTGCGGTCGAAGAAGTCGGCACGCATGCCACAGTTGATGCCGTACCGCGCATGACGCTGCGAAAACAAGGTCATCGTAGGAGAACTGTAATAGCCCGAAGTGTGCACTTCAAGACGGTTCCAAAGTTTTGTCCAAAGGTTGAGCCTGACACTGTATGAAAGCATCTCGCTCACAACCATCTCGTCGTGGTACAAGGTCTCCAGATAGGAATCAAAGACGTTGGCGTAAAGCCTCATGTTGAACATGGCATTGGGACGGTACATCATGGTCAACTCGCCGCCGGTTTCATGCGACTTGCCGACGTTGATGGGTTTGGAAAACGGCACTATGCGTCCGTAGAGCGGGTCGAAAGCCGACTCTGTGATGTTGTCGATTCTGTTCGACTTGCCACGGTAATATGTGGTGAAGCCAAGCGATCCGAACTCAGTCCAGTATTTCGTCCAGCCCATTTCCATGGCATCCGTGAATACGGAATTCAGATCCGGATTGCCGCTGCCGAACGATTCTTCATCGTAAACGATAAAAGAACTCAAATTTTCCGCCGACGGATTGGAAACCCGTCGCGTATAACTTGCCTTGAAATTGTGCATCGACTTGGTGCGGTACGAGAGATGGAGCGAAGGCAACATGCTGAAGAAACTCCATTGGGAATCGTATTCGGATGCGTCGGGGTAAGTGATGACGTTGTGTTCGTGAGCAAAACGGACTCCGGGTTTCACGGTGAAATTGCCAAATTTTTGCTGCAAGGTGAAAAAGAATTCATTCTCAAGAGAATACGTTTTGAATTGATAGGAACGCATGGCGTCATTCACATAAAAGCCTTCGGCCAGACTGTCAACCTCAATAAATTGTCTATCAGGAGAATATGAACTCGTGATACCAAGAGAGACCTCACCTTTTTCGGAGTAAGGACGATTGTAAACCACCTCAAGAGTCGGACTGGTTTCAGAACTCCTGGAACGCTGATAAAAGTCGCGATCATATTGGTACGGAAGACTATAACTCTTCTTGTAGTAAGACGAATCGACAGATCCGAACATGTAACCGGAAAGGCTTACCGAAAGGTTGTGTCCCTTGTTGTCGAACTTATGCTGGAAATAAATATCGGTATTGAAGAAGCAGTTAAAAGAATGGTCGCCGGAAATGTTGGTATATTCGGTAAGCATGGACGGGTCAAAGGAATTGCCCAATGCGTCGAAATCCTCTCTCCAAGAATAGCCGTAATTTCTCGATCTATTAAAAGACGGTGCACCCTGCAAATCGATTGACAATGAATTGGCCGTGTCGATGTCGTAATTGATACCGACATAAGCGAAGGTATGTAACGAAGGACTTTCGAATGAACTGGTGTCGTATTGATGATTGGAAAGGATTTCACTATTGGTGTATATGTATTTGTCGGACATGGAGTTACCTGAGAATTTCATGTAGGAGCAGTTCAGGTAAGCGTTGACCGACAATTTTTCGTTAGTCCAGACGTAGGAAGCCCAAGGCGATACGGCGGGTCGGGATGATGCGTTGACGCCGATGCTGAAGAACTCGTTTTTCTTCACTTTGGCATTCGTGACGATATTGATGATGCCATCGGCTTTGGAGCCGTAGCGTGCCGAAGGGTTGGTGATGACTTCCACCCTGTCGATGCTGTTGGCGGGCATCTGCTGGATGTAAGTCTTCAGGTTTTCGGCGCTCATGTGCGACGGCTTGTCGTTGATCCATACTTCCACGCCCGAAGTGCCTCGCAGGGTGATGTTGCCTTCCACGTCAACCTCAACGCCAGGAGCGTTTTGCAGCGCGTCGGAAGCCGTCCCGGTCTGAATGCTCGGATCTTCGGCAACGTTATACATGGTCTTCTCGCCTTCCACGGCAAACAACGGACGCTTGTCGGCAATGACGACCTCATTGAGCGTTGTCGTGCCACGGACAAGTTTCAACGTGCCAATATTGCTGTTGCCATTCACATCGCACTGCATCGTGTATGTCTGATATCCGATGGCGGAGACTCTTAGTTCCATAAGGCCTTTGGGCACGTTCAGCACAGTGAAGACGCCCTTGTCGTCGCTGGCAGCGCCAGAAACGAAGACACTGTCGGTCTGGCGAAAGATTCCGACATTGACAAAAGGCACAGCCTTGCCGTCGGTCGCGTCGACAATGGAACCTGAAATCTTGTTCTGCGACAACAGACTGACTGAAAAACAAACGAATAGTGACAACAACAACAGTTTTTTCATAATCGGAAATAATAATGCAAAATGACGCAACAACTCTATTTTATACTATATAAACATCTATATATCAATTGATTATATTTCATTCAGAAGCATAACCTATCAATAAACAGGCCGTAAAGATACAATTAATCCCTATCGTCGCAACTTTTGGGGAAAATTGATTCTATCAGAATAAAAAAGGAAGTCCAAAGGCAAAATCCTTTAGGAAATGCTCATCCCGTTTGGTCAACCGTTTGGCGGAACAAGTATTTTCCATATCTTTGCCGACCGAAACACAATCAATCATTCCAATGATCACAATAGAATCACAAAAAGACTTATGTAAGAGGGTTGAAGCCTTGAGGAGGTATCTTTGACGTGGACCGTAAGTCCATAGAAGCCAGCGAACTCGAAGAAAAGACACAAGATCCGGTGTTCTGGAATGACCCGAAAGCCGCCGAAGTCACCATGAAGAAACTGCGCGAAGTGAAATCATGGATCAACGGATACAAGGAGGCTGAAGACGCTTACAACGATTTGTCAGTCCTTGTTGATTTCGCCAAAGAAGGCGAAGCCACCGAGGAAGAAGTTGACCGCCAATATGCCATGGCGTTGCAGATTGTCGAGAATCTCGAATTCAAGAACATGCTTCGCGAGGAGGCCGATGCCATGAGTTGCGTTCTGAAAATCAACTCCGGTGCCGGCGGCACTGAGGCTCAGGATTGGGCCCAGATGCTCATGCGCATGTATATCCGCTACGGCGAAGACCACAAATACAAAGTCACCATCAGCGACCTGCTCGAAGGCGATGATGCCGGCATCAAGTCGGTGACCATGAAGATCGAAGGCGATTACGCTTATGGCTATCTGAAAGGCGAGAACGGCGTTCACCGTCTGGTGCGCGTGTCGCCCTACAACGCCCAAGGCAAACGCATGACTTCGTTCGCATCGGTTTTCGTCACTCCGCTCATCGACGACACCATCGAAGTGAACATCGAACAGTCGCGCTTGTCGTGGGACACCTTCCGCAGCGGCGGCGCCGGCGGTCAGAACGTGAACAAAGTCGAGTCGGGAGTGCGCCTTCGCTATCAGTACAAAGACCCATACTCCGGCGTTGAAGAGGAAATCCTCATAGAAAACACTGAGACGCGCGACCAGCCGAAAAACAAGGAAAACGCCCTGCGCCTGCTGAAATCACAACTCTACGACCGTGAACTGCAACACCGAATGGAGGAACAGAGCAAAATAGAAGCCGGCAAGAAAAAAATTGAATGGGGCTCGCAAATCCGCAGTTACGTCTTCGACGACCGCCGCGTGAAAGACCATAGGACAAACTTCCAGACTTCCAACGTGCAAGCCGTCATGGATGGTCAGATCGATGGTTTTCTGAAAGCCTATCTGATGGAGTTCGGAGGCAAAAAGGAATAAATTGTTTTTCAATTATTTACAAGTCATTTTCTTTTAATAAAACTTAAACATATCGGCATAATTTTTGTATTAAACTTAAACGATACCTTAATCAAAACTTAATCGAAATGCCGAAAAAACAAAGTGCAAGTATCTCTTTGAAGATGCTGAAAAAAGAAAAAGACGGAAAGCATCCTATTGTTTTACGAGTGTGTTGGAAGGGGCAAGTTGCCTCCCGATACACTAATGTTTGGGTTGAGCCTAAGTATTGGAACGGAACGGAAATAAGCAAAAAGTGCCCAAATTTCGCCGCCTTGAACATTCTATTAAAGAAAGTGTACAATGAAGCAGATGGAAGGCGATTAGACTATGAGGCAAAGGAAATGGAGTATTCCGCATACGACATTGTTTCCGAAAAAGAAATACCAAAGTGCAAGTTGGAGTTTTCCGCTTTATACCAAGCCTTAATTGAAGAAAAGAAACTTAGAGCTCCAAACAATTACCATAGGACATATAAGAAACTGAAGGAGTATAGCCATCTTAGCGAAATCCAACTTCCGATGCTCACCGCTGAGTATTTACAAGGATTTGCCAATTGGATAGTGCAACAAGGATTAAAAAACGGATATGCCGCTTTTTGCCTTCGCTATATCCGCTCCGTGTGGAACTACGCTATTAAGGAGCGACTTGTTTCCGCTGATGATTATCCTTTTGGCAACAACAATAGTTTTTGGAGAAGGTACAAGCAAGATGAGAGGAAAACGGCTATTTCAAAGCATCAATTGGCAGGAATAATGGGTTATTTCTGCGAAGTTTACTATGAAAAAAGCTCAATGCTTATGGGTATAATACAGCCCAAAAAGTCGGTCAAATATGATTCGCTCTATAGTTATTGGTTTGCCTTGAACTTTTGGCTTACCATATACTATATGCAAGGTTTATCTCCTGTAGATGTACTTAATCTAAAACGAAACCAAATACAGCTCATCAAGGATGATAACGATGAAGAATACTATCGTATTTCAGGCGTTAGGAGAGCAAAAACAGGTGTTGAAGTGCCAATCGCTATCAAAGCAGAAGGGATTGTGGACTTGCTCATCACGCCTTACTATCAACGCAAGGATGGTGAATATTTATACCCTCTTTTCAATCATTTGCCCAAAGGAACAAGCAAGGAAACCGCAAAAAACAATCTCATTGCCTACAATAGCAAGACCTTGAAGATTATTTGGCGAAGGATAAACAAATATGCCTTTGACCACGGATGGAAAGATTGGGAAGATATTCCAAGCAACACAACGCTATATTCTGCACGGCACTCATTCGCCACTCATTATTTAGAAAGTGGCGGTAATGTAATTGGTTTGGCTACAATGCTCGGCAGAAAAGTAGCAAACATCGATGTATATGTGAAGCAATTAACAAGCGATGACTACATCTTAAAACTCAAAAAGGATATGGAACTATGACACAGACCTCAAAACTACATAAGATTCAAATCTACCAATTCAAGGGCTTTGATATGGATGCCTTCGTTGAAAAGTACCTGTATTCTATTACTCCACACGAAACCATAGATGAAGATACTATATCCGTATTCAGAGCAGCCAAAACCAAGATGAGCGAGGCGAAGCGTGGTGCAAAGTCAAGGTCAGTTATTGAAAACAAATGCCGATATTTACAAGATGCCATTATCCGTATGGCGAACAGAAAGCAAGATGATAGAACTTTTTCGCTCAACGCTGAAATACTTAAATCAGTTATAGGCAAAGAATACAAGACAATGATAGAAGTCTTTATTGAGATGGGTTATATCTCGATAGGCGATGGCAAATGGGGCGAAGACAAACACTATTACTATCTGCAAGGTAAATACTCTATGTTATACACATTGAACGATGTTGAAGTGTATCTAACAGAGCCATTCACCAACTTGAAAATTCAGGAATACAAGGAAAAGACTATTGAGAAGGTCAAAGAGCAATTTGAACTATACACCAAGCCTGAAATCATTAGGCAATTTGGCGAGTCATTCCTTAAATCCTATCTCACATCGCTCAACAAAATCAAAATCGAAGATGAGCAGGGGCTGAAAGAATACATAAAGACAAAGACAGCCGATAATCCAAATTCAAATCCCTATTACAGGTATGTTTCTGTTGAATTAAAGAATAAGAATAAGTCAATATATAGGATTGATGATAGCCATAGGATTTACCACATACTCACAAATCTTGACAGAAACATTAAACAATATCTCAATATAGATTTATCAATAGATTGTAAAAATAGCCATCCATTATTATTCAATTATTTCATTTTTAATAAATTAAATATATCTTTTTATCAATCATATACTATTTCTTTATTCATTCATTCTATCGATAATTCATCCTTCCATAATGATGGGAAAAATCTTCGTAATTTACTAATATCCAATAATATAGAAATTGAGCAAGTTGCAAAAATGAAGGATGATGAGCTTGAATACATCTACAAGACCTCCAAGGGGCTGTTGTGGGATGAGATTTGCGAAGCCCATCCCGAATTGGATAGGAAGGAGGTCAAGGTGGCAATGTTTCAGGCTGTTTTCTACTCTCATTCGCCAATAACAGACCGATGGAATGACTATGCAAAAGAATTCAAAAGCCACTATCCTTCAGTATATAAGTTGATAGGTGATTGGAAAAGGAAGAAAACGAGCGAAGCGGTCAAGAACTATATGGCTGAGCATAATTTACCCATCGACAAAGGCTCTGCATCGCTCAGCGTGGCAATGATGGCGTTGGAAGCCGACATTTTCACTACCATACTAAAACGGCTTTACTCAAAAAGATGGAACGCCCTCCACATTCACGATTGCATCATCATTCCCAAGACCGCCAACAAGAATCAGCCAACAAAGGAGGAGGTCGTTGGAATTATGCAAGATGTATATAGGTCATTTGGACTTGCACCAACATTCGATTAGTATTCCATGGCACTTATTCAAATAATAGTTGTATTCAAATAAATCTGCAAAGCCCTTGAATACGATTTTTGTTTTGTATTCAAATTTTTCTTTGATTTATTTGCATACAATTCAAAAAAGTATTATCTTTGCAGTGTCAAATCATCAAACACCATCCAACAATGAAAGCAGTAATCTACGCCCGTGTTAGTAGCACAACAGACAGACAGAACACCGAAAGACAAGTTGCAGACCTGAAAGAATATGCAACATACGCCAAAATGGAAGTGGTCAAGGTCTTTGAAGAAAAGATTAGTGGAGCAAAGAAAAACGCTGAGCGACCCATCCTTCAGCAAGCATTGGAATACTGTAAGGCTGAGCAGGTGGATATGTTGTTAGTTTCAGAGTTGAGCCGTTTAGGTAGAAACTCATTTGAGGTATTGGAAACCATAAAGGATTTGGTGGATTCCAAAATCAACCTTTATATGCAGAAGGAGAAAATGACCTTGCTCGATGACAATGGCGAGCCTTCCATCTTTGCACCTATTATGTTGGCAACGCTCAGCACTTGTGCTCAACTTGAACGAGAGAACATCAAATTCAGATTGAACAGCGGAAGACAACAATACATCGCCAAAGGTGGCAAGCTTGGTCGCAAAGAAGGTTCCATCAAGACCAAGGAGCAAAAGAAAGATGAATATGGCGAGGTTATCAGCCTGTTGAAAAAGGGCTATTCCATTCGCAACGTGGCCAAACTCTGCAATGTGTCAAACAGTACCGTTCAAAGAGTAAAGAAAGAATTTGGACTATGATAATATAAAATTCTGTAATTTTGCAGAAATGTTTAATCAATACAATACAAATGGAAACTATCAGAATTGGAGCAGACGAGTTAATTCTATGGCTCCGTAAAAACGGAAAGGCAGAAAATGCGCCTAATGATGAAATCACAGGACTTGGAAGACAAATTTACAACCTTATTGTTGGTGAATTAGGCGGGCGCAAGGTTGTACCTTCGTCCCCGTGCAGATGGGAAACAAGCGATGAAGCACAATCAATCGGCAAGTATAACCTTCCGAAAACCGCAGCACAATATGAAATTGGTTTTGACCGAATAGAAGAATTATATAGAAACTTAAATAATTGGTAATATGAAAAAGAGTTATTTTATCTTGCTTGGTTTAACAATGCTTGTTGGCCAATCGTTTGCACAACTTACTTTAGACCATAATTTTTCGGGTTATGTGGTGAGTGCTTATCCAATTGTTGATGAACCTATTGGGCTTTATTATAATAGTGCTTTTATTTATTCTAATACGTTTTATCTATACAATTCAAACTATTCTTTGTACAAAACCGCTGTAATTGATTTGCCTTCAGGCTTTACATTATCAAGTATTGCGGCTTTGGGAAGACATTTAATCAATAATGATGACAAAGTCGAGTTTTTTATTAGTGCTTCCAATACATCTACACATTTGGCCAAAATCGTCAATGAAGACGGTGTTGTAATTCAAGACCTTGGGCAAAGTTCAAGTGCTTCGTGTTCGGGCGTTTACAAAGTTGGAAATCAATTACGTCTTAACATACATAAAGCTGCTATGGGTCAAAATTATCAACTCAGTTATCAAACAGATGTATATATATGTCACGGCAATTATAATGCCGTGTCATCTTTTGAGGATGAAGACCTTACAATTCGACCATATCCAAACCCAACAACAACCCTAATAAACATACCCTATCAGATTGAAAAAGGAACTGTTTCAACCATAAATATTTACAATATCAACGGGCAATTTATCGAAAGCTATAACATTGGCGGAGATTTTGAAATGATAACCATAGATGTCAATAACTATGCAAAAGGCATTTATGTTTATGAGTACAATGGCATTAGCAATAAATTCGTGGTACAATAGCGACACAGAGTTTTGCATAAACAACCGTTGAGCATTGTCAATCAAGGTGATATTGTTTGGCAAGAACCAATAATTTTTTTCGTGCTCATCTGTTAGGTCTAAAGTGAAGTACGCAAAAAGCATTCTTTTTGTTTTTAAGGCGGATAACGCTTGAAAAAACACCCCACCCCCTACACCCAACAGATGGAAAAGGGGTATTGGACTGCTCAGCATTGACAATAAATCCAAAGCAAAATCAAATTTCAAATATTTCATAAATCATTGATTGTTAATTATATACATCGTCTTTAGGTGATGTGGATTTGTGCATTGAAATTATTCGATTTTTTCTTTTCAATTTTACATAGAAAAACAATAGAGTATTACAGAGCCAATTGGAGAAGATTTTCGTATTTTTGCAGTCGCTAACAAGAACGAGCCTTTATGCTTAAACAAAAACTTAAACAAAGGAATTGACTATGAATAAAATAATTGAAAATAAGATATTTACATCGATATCCTTAAACTACCTTATGGAATACGGTGGGAAACAAAACGCACAGTAACAGCGTTTTACAACCATATCGGCTTTTATCGCCATACAAGAGTTTATATTTTCGACCTGCTGTACGAAGATTCTGCATTTTCCGAGTTATTGTGCCGTTCAAGAAACGTGAGCAAGAACCATCGCCTCGACCTTAGCCCCGATAGTCTTAGGCATATTGGGTTGCCCAAAGATGAGAATGGTGTTGCTGCTGTAAGTCGATACGCGACGTCTTAATATTTGAGCATTTCAAGAACAATCATCCTGAAAAGTAATTATTTTTGCGAATCAAAAATTGCAAGCAACATGATTACTTTCTTCATTGCTCTGGCTGTCCTTGTATTAGGATATTTCCTTTACGGGCGTCTTGTCGAAAGAGTTTTCGGCGCCGATCCGAAACGTGCCACTCCGGCAACCACTATGGCCGATGGCGTGGATTACGTGCCAATGAAACCTTGGCGCATCTTCCTGATCCAGTTTCTGAATATCGCTGGCGTGGGACCGATTTGTGGCGCCATCATGGGTGCCCAGTTCGGCACGGCGTCTTTCCTTTGGATTGTCTTCGGAAGCATCTTCGCAGGCGCAGTCCACGACTATATTGGGGGCATGATTTCATTGCGCGACAAAGGCTGCAGCCTTCCTGAGATACACGGCACCTACCTGGGCAACGGCACCAAGCAATTCATGCGCGGATTCACCGTGCTGCTGATGATACTTGTCGGCGTGGTGTTCGTCAACACCCCGGCAGTGCTGATACACGACAACTTCACGCCCAACTGGAATATCAGCATCTGGGTCGGCGTCATCATCACCTACTACCTGCTTGCCACACTCTTGCCAATCGACAAACTTATCGGCAGGATATACCCCATCTTCGGTCTGCTGCTTCTTGGCATGGCCGTCGCGATTTTCGTCGCATTTCTAATTTACAAACCCGCCATCCCTGAGTTGTGGAGCGGCTTGCAGAACCGTCATCCCAATGCGGCGCACAACCCGATATTCCCGATGATGTTCATCTCCATAGCCTGCGGCGCCATCTCGGGATTCCATGCCACGCAGTCGCCGTTGATGGCGCGCTGCATGGTCAACGAGAAACAAGGACGTCCGATTTTTTACGGAGCCATGATTACCGAAGGCATCGTCGCGCTGATATGGGCCGCCGCTGCCACAGTTTTCTATAACGACCCTCAGTTACAGCCTTTGACGATAGGTCAGAATGGCCACCTGCTTGGCGGCAATGCCATGGTAGGCGTCATCGCTAACAAATGGTTCACACCTGCCATTGCCGTTATCACCATACTTGGTGTCATCAGCGCCGCCGTGACTTCAGGCGACACCGCACTGCGCTCCGCCCGACTGATCATCGCCGACTTCCTGCACTACGACCAGAAACCCATCAAAAACCGCCTCTTCATCGCCATACCGATGTTTTTGGTCACTGGAATCATCCTCGTTTTCAGCCTCAAAGATGCCAACGGCTTCGATGTCATCTGGCGCTACTTCGCATGGGCCAACCAACTCTTAGCCACAGTAACACTTTGGGCAATAACAGTTTATCTTGTCTATAATGTCAAGAAAAACTGGTATCTCATCACATTAATCCCGGCTTTGTTCATGACTATGGTCACGGGATGTTTCCTGTTTGTGGCCGAAAAGGAAGGTCTCGGCAGCATCCTGCCACGCCCTGTGGGCTACGGCATAGGCGCACTCATCACCCTCGCCGCCCTCGTGACGTTCATCGTCTGGAAGGAAAAAAGGAAGGAATGCAAGACACAACTTTGACAAATCAGTCTATAGATTGATAATCTGATTCTTACGAAACAAGACCATCACAATCAGAAACTAAAATCAGCCAGAATCGGATAATGGTCTGACACGTAAGGCGCGCCATAATTGCCGTTAAGTGTCTTGAAACTGCGGACTTTGGCATTCTTATAAAAGATGTAGTCGATGAGTTTTTCACCATCGAAAGGTGCCCCGAAATAATTGAAAGTCGGCTCCCAGTCTTTCATATCAAGAAACGCACGGCTGTCTTCCATCTCGGCTTTCAAAGGAACGAAAATGCTGCTGCTGATGTCCGAATTGAAATCGCCCGAAAGAATTACTGGCGTCTTGTCATCTTTTACAATGGAATGTATCTTGTTGATAATCAACAGCACAGACTGTTCACGAGCCAATTCGCCCTTATGATCGAGATGCGTGTTGAAAGCGTAGAAGCCTTTCCCTGAAGCCTTGTCACGCAAGCAAGCCCACGTTACGATGCGGATGCAAGCGGCATCCCAACCGTAATCCGGCACGCTGGGCGTCTCAGAGAGCCAAAAGTCGCCATGGTCGACCAAATCATACAAGTCGTTGCGATAGTATAGGGCGCAGAATTCGCCGCCTTCCTTGCCATCGTCTCGGCCGACGCCCACCCTGCTGTAAGCGGGAAGATTGGCGTCAAGATAATCCAGTTGTTCGCTGCAGGCTTCCTGCAAACCGAACACAGTAGGGGCTTCGGCAGCAATCATCTTCAACACGGCAGCCTTGCGAAAATCCCAGCCATTGTCGCCGTCATTAGCGCGGCTGTTGCGAATGTTGAACGACATGTAACGCAGAGCGACTTCGCCGCTACACGACGGCATGATGAAAACCGTCATCAACACAACGAACACGAACATTAATCTTTTCATCTCAAAACAATTGATTGGACAAAAATAATCGATTTTTTTCGAAACGGACAAATGCAAGGATGCGGCACAAACCCGACTTGCCATCTATTCCGGACATATCGTCAAACGGATATCGGCCATCGCAGCCAATTGATTCATCTATTTAACCTGAACAAGAAAAAGTCCGTTTTCAGGCCGGTTTCCTATTTTTGCATCATGATGAAGCATCTCGGAAGAATTGCGTTGACGATTCAGGTCGTTCTGATGATTCTCATGGCCACAGCCACGGCGATGGGAAAAATCCACGGCACCGCTTTTGCCAAAGAACACATATTCAGTTCCTTAGCATTTGTCTTGCTTTGGATAGCGCTCGCCATTTCATCGCTGTCGTATCTCATCATCCGCAAGGTGAACAAGCATCCCGCCGCATTCATGCTGCATCTCTCGTTCATAGTCATCACGATTGGTGCATTAACAACTTGGTCAACAGGTCAATACGGAAAGATGCAACTTACAAAGGAAAAAAACGTTTCGTCATTCTTCGAAAATGGAACCATAGAAAACATTCCTTTCAGCATCACGCTGAAAAACTTCAAGATACAATACTACACAGGCACCAACTCGCCAATGGATTTCATCTGCCGCATTCAAATCTATGACGGACAGAAAACGACAGAAGAACAAGCCTCGATGAACCATGTCATCAGGCACAAAGGCTATCGTTTCGGCATGTCGGGTTATGACGAAAACGGAACCGTCACGCTTAGCGTCACACACGATCCTTTCGGCATCGCCATAACCTATGCGGGATTCGCCGTCATGCTGCTTGCGATGGCGTCGTTCTTCTTCGACAAGAAAAGCCGATTCCATAGTCTAGCCTTGAAGCGGAACCTATCCATTGCCGTCTTACTATTAGTATGTTGCACGGCAAATGCGACCACAAAGCCACAAACCTTGCCAAGACAGATTGCGGCGGAATTCGGAGACCTGTTGATGGAATACAATGGCCGCATCTGTCCCGTGCAGACTTTTGCCAAAGATTTTACCATAAAACTCTATGGCAAACCAAGTTATGAAGGCCTATCATCAGAGCAGGTACTGACAGGATGGCTTTTCTTCCCATCAAGTTGGGAGAAGCAGCCCATGATAAAAATCGATGGGAAAGCACCGCAACAAGCATTAAAGATTCAAGGCAAATACGCCGGCCTCGACGATTATTACGATTCCTACGGCAACTACAAACTGAAAGATGCGATGATGCGCATTTTGGCGGGTGATGAAACGGAATCGAGAAAGGCTTTCATGGCGGCAGACGAGAAGTACAACCTCATCTGCTCGCTGCTTTACGACAAGGCGCTGCGGTTCTATCCCATCGCCGATGCCGACAATAGGGTGACTTGGCACTCCTGCGCCGACACGCTTCCATTGAATACAAATGACGATGTAAGGCTTTTCGTGAAGAAACTGCAAAGTTACATGGGCGAACTTGCGGTGAAACAAGACTACGCCACGCTCTCAGATGTATTGTCGAAACTGAAGCGATTTCAGTTGGAAAACGCCGGCGACAGCCTTCCCAGCCAAGGAGTCATCAAAGCCGAATATATATATAACAATTTGAACCACAACAGATTGATAGCAATATTTGGAATCGTTGTAGCCATCATGTTGTTTGCTTTTCATTGTAATAGTTCCGCCAAAGGACATCCGGTTGCAAAAGCGATTTCCATAACAGGATTGGCCTGGGCCATAGCAATGGCGGCTTATCTCAGCCTTGTCATCCTTCTGCGGTGGATTGCCGGACAGCACGTGCCGCTGTCGAACGGAAACGAAGTGATGCTGTTCATGGCGTGGTGCGCCGTGATGTCAGCCCTGATTTTTCGGAAGCGCTATTTCATGGTTCTGCCCGCTGGATTACTCATCGCTGCGCTTGCCATGATGGTCGCGACGATGGGCGAATCCAATCCTCAAGTCACGCAGTTGGTTCCCGTGCTTAATTCTCCGCTACTGAGTGCCCACGTCACCTTGCTGATGCTTGCCTATTTATTGCTTGCGTTCGTCATGCTCAACGGCATGGCAGGCATCGTGCTGCATTATTCTGGTAACGACAATGACACGCAGATTGCACGGCTACAAGCCAATAGTGAACTGTTGCTCTATCCAGCCGTGTTCTGTCTTGCCGCTGGCATCGCCATCGGCGCCGTATGGGCCAACGTGTCGTGGGGAACTTACTGGAGTTGGGATCCAAAGGAAGTGTGGGCGCTGATAACGCTGATGCTTTATGCGCTGCCGTTGCACGGCGATTCGCTGTCCGTCTTCCGCAAGCCCATGTTTTTCCACTGGTTCAGCGTCATCGCCTTCCTCAGCGTGCTGTTCACCTATTTCGGCGTCAATCTACTGCTTGGCGGCTTGCACGGATACGCTTAGATGCACATCCATGAAAGCATGGACAAGGAATCGTCATGCCGAATGGCAATCTATTTAATCTGAAAATGTTTCGGAAATGGCAATCTGGTATATCACCAAGCCATTTTCTGCATCACCGCAGCCACATCCTCTTTGGTGAAGCCAATAGGAAACACGTGTAAAGGCTTCAGGTCGAAATGGTCGTGTTGCGACTTGAAATGCAACTCGCCGCCACCTGTGATATTGAGCATGATGACGTCGTCGGGACGCACCTGACGGTTGTTGACAGCCTGAATCAGCGATGCAACACTCACAGCAGCAGCGGAATAGATGTCGATGCCTTCAAGGTCGAGCACCATAGCCTGAGCGGCATGAACCTCGTCGTTGCTCACAGCGAACATGTCGCCATCGGTATCTTTCAGCGCGTCGTAAAGTCCGCCAGCCAAGGAATAAGGCGGCTTGCGGTTGCTCAATACCGGAGCGCAAATCGCAGCGGCGTCGTGACGAGCCTGCGTGGCATCGTAAGGCAGCATCGCACGCGAGTCGGCCTTCCACGCATCGTACATCGGGACGAAAGGCTTGTTTTGTGACACAAACAGACGCGCCTTGTTCTTGCCGAAACGGCCATCTTCAATCAGACGCATATTGGCTTCCCATGCCGCAATGGCGCCAGTGCCACTGCCGACAGCCTGAAAATAATAGTCGGGAATGCGGCCGATGAAAGTCGCGGCGGAAAGCATGGTAGTTCCCATGCCATCGCGGCGAGCGACGTTCTTGGCACCGCCTTCGGCAAGGAATCCAGGCAACTCGCAGACAAAATTCGACAACTGTATGGCGTCAAAATAATCGCTGCCCGACTCCGTCATGACCAGTTTCACACAGTCGTTCAACTTATGGTCGAACCACAAAGCCTTGATGTTGTCTTCGGGGACACAAAGCAGCAACTTGATGCCATTCTCGGAACAAACTTTGGCGAAAGCCCGCGCCGTATTGCCGGCAGAAGCCACGACGAGCACCTTGTCACGGTACTCCTCGCCCAAACGCGCACAAACCGAGAAAGCCTCCATTTCCTTGAACGAACAAGTCGTCATCTTCGCCCCCATGGCTGGCCAATAGCCATTGAAAGTGATGAACAGGTTGTTCAATCCCAATTTTTTGGCAAGTTTCTCGCTCTTGTAAGTCACAGGCATCGAAGGCTTGTTCAAAAAATGCTTCACTGGCAACCAATCGGCGAAACGATACAATCCGAGACTCTCGTCATCCTTGACGTTCAGTTGTTTGTTCTCGTAAATAGGACGTATCATGCTCGGCGCGTCACATTCGGGGTCATCCAAAGACCAACCGTTATCGTCAAAAATACGACCTGTGGCAACGTTCTGCAATCTGTATCTGGTGTTTTCGCTTTTCATTTCGTAATTCCTTTTCATTTTAGACTGCAAAAATAAGAAAAAGTAAATAATTTGATTGTAAATGCTATTACTAAATCAAAAAAAAGGAAATTTTCATCATAATGATTCCCATCTGCAAAATTTGCCTATTTTTGAAACTCATTTTTCAAGACCTATTAATGAGCAGAACGCATCGCATCCTTTTCCTCACGACAGCCTGCAACGGCATGAAGCAAGTGCTGCGTACATTCGAATTAGGAGACGCAAAAAATAAGTTTGTTAATGTAAATTATTGAAATACAACACGGAAGCATCACAGAATAAAAAAAGAAAAGATGATGAAACTTTCAAGAACACTGACATTGGCATTGGCTTTCTCGATCACTTTCATGGTTTCGGCACAAGAGACCTCAGAGAAGAAGCCACTTTATGAGTTCACAGAGACCGTCAACGTGCCCAACACTGCTGTTGACAATCAAGGCATGTCGGGAACGTGCTGGTGCTTTGCTGGCACTGGATTTGTCGAAGCCGAGATTCTTCGCAAGTACAACAAAAACTTCAACTTGTCGGAGATGTTCACCGTGCGCAACGCATGGACTGAAAAAGTCGCCAAATACGTCAGAATGCATGGCTCCAGCCCGCTGAGTCAAGGTGGCGAAGTCTGTGACGTGCTGTACATGATCGACAAATACGGCATGATACCCGACAGCGACTACACTGGCAAAGTCATTGGCGAAAGCCGCCACAATCACGGCGAGATGAACGACGTCATTACTGGCTACGCCAACGCCGTCATCAAGAAAGGCAACGGCAGCCTGTCACCCGTCTGGCAGAACGTCCTTCCCGGCATCCTCGACGCCTATCTCGGCACCGTGCCGGAACATTTCACCGTGGACGGCAAGCAGTATAACGCCAAGTCATTCGCCAAGGCCTATCCCCTCAATCCGGCAGATTACATCGAAATCGCATCCTTCACCCATGTCGCCTACGACAAGCCTTTCATGGTCGAAATCCCCGACAACTGGACTTGGACGCCGGCTTACAACCTCACGCTCGACGACCTGATGGGCGCTTTGGACTACGCCCTTGAAAACGGGTACACCGTTGGATGGGCTCAGGATGTCAGCGACAAAGGCTTCTCGAGAAAAGAAGGCGTCGGCATTGTGCCTGAAGACGATTGCGACAAACTGAGAGCCAGCAATCCAGATAAATACAAAGACTTGACAGACAAGGAAATAAAAGACAAACTCTTCGCTTTCGAAGAAGTCGTCCCCGAAAAGACCATTTCTGCCGAAGACCACCAGAAAGCATACGACAACTGGCAGACCACCGATGACCACAGCATGCTCATCGTGGGCATCGCCAAAGACCAGAACGGCACGAAATACTACAAGGTGAAGAACTCGTGGGGCACTGAAAACATGAAATTCGGCGGCTACTGGTACTGCTCCGAGTCTTATGTGAAACTGCACACCGTGTTCTTCACACTCAACAAGGACGCCATGCCGAAAAACATCATGAAGAAAATCGGCATCTGAAACTTATAATATTCATTAGCAGACATTTACAAACACAATTATCATATCATGAGATTAAGGAACATCTTTATGACTGCCGCCATGATGCTCAGCATCGCGACAATCGCCCAGCCGACGCCTCAGGCAGAAGCCAAAGACAAAGGCGAAGGATTCAAATTCACGACAGTGAAGGAACTGCCGATTACTCCTGTGAAAGACCAGAACCAATCAGGAACATGCTGGTGCTATTCCTCATTGGCATTCTTCGAGGCCGAATTGCTCCGCATGGGCAAGCCGGAGTACGATTTATCGGAAATGTTCATCATTTATAACACCTATCTCGACCGTGCAGAGGCTGCAGTCCGTACTCACGGCGACGTGTCGTTCTCTCAAGGCGGCTCGTTCTACGACGTGGTTTACGGCATAAAGAACTTCGGACTCGTCCCCGATTCTGAGATGCCCGCAGGAAAGATGTACAACGACTCGCTTCCGAACTTCACGGAATTGTCGAACATCACCGATCCATACGTTGAAGGTGTCATCAAGAGCAAAAAAATACAGATGGACAGCGACGGCAAACCGCTTTGGAAAAAAGGTCTCGCCGGCATTTACGACGCCTATCTTGGCAAACTGCCTCAGAACTTCACCTACAACGGAAAGCAATACACTCCCAAGTCATTCGCCGAATCAACGGGACTCAACATGAACGACTATGTGAATCTGACATCATTCACGCACCATCCATTCTACGACAAATTCGTCATCGAAGTGCAGGACAACTGGCGCTGGGGTTCAGCCTACAACCTTCCCATCGACGAACTGATGCAGGTGTTTGACTATGCCATCGAAAACGGTTATCCTATCGCATGGGGTGCCGACGTCAGCGAAAGCGGCTGGCTTAGAGGCCCAATGGCCGGCGTGACGGTACTGCCTGACATCGAAGGCAAGGAAGCCGACCTCAACGGCAGCGACATGGCACATTGGCTCGGACTGTCAGCAGCCGACAGAAAGAAAGAGTCACAAAGCGGCCCTACCCCACAAAGATGGGTGACCCAGCAGGAACGCCAAGTGGCTTATGACGACTACGAGACCGGCGACGACCACGGCATGCTCATCTACGGCACCGCAAAAGACCAGACCGGCAACGAATACTACATGGTGAAGAACTCATGGGGCATGGCCGGCAATTACAAAGGCATCTGGTACGTGTCGAAAGCCTTCGCACGCTACAAGACCATGAACATTCTGGTACACAAGAACGCTATTCCGAAAGACCTCAGAAAGAAACTCGGAATCGATTGAGAATCTGTAGATTTCAAGGCTGACAAAAACTGTCAGCAATAGATATAGGGAAGACTGTCCAAGAGATGGTCTTCCCTTTCTGTTTTTATGAAACCATCATTTCATTTGAGTGATAGATAGTGCTGGCGTTGCGCTTCGGGAATCCGTTCGATGGCATAGCGCAAGGTCGTCCGCGACATGCGGAGAGCGTATTCGTCAAGGAAAGCGAGCAATTCATCAACATTCTTCTTGCCCATCTCGCGTAACAGCCATCCAGTGGCTTTTTGCATGAGGTCGTGCTTGTGTCCGAGAAATTTCACGGCGAACTCTTTCGTAAGACCGAAATCAC
The DNA here is from genome assembly GCA_964418895.1 of uncultured Lentimicrobiaceae bacterium. Lineage (GTDB taxonomy): Bacteria > Bacteroidota > Bacteroidia > Bacteroidales > F082 > Limimorpha. The sequence goes on from CAYQND010000010.1 coordinate 81,455, forward strand.
CCTTGCGCACCATAACCATGGTGGAGACGATGGCCATGCGCTGTTCCCAGAGCAGGTGGCTATCGCTGAGTCGCCGCAGCAAATCCCTCTCGGGATGGCGCATCTGGAAATCGCCCAAGATGTGGTAGCAACTTAAATCCACCAAATCCCAATTGTTGATGTACTGAGTATGGCGAAGATAGAAATCCACGATTTCCTCGCGTAAGGTTTCGTCGCCCTTCGCCTTCTGATATTTCTTCACCATTGCAAGCAAGGCTGCAAAACGAAATTCGTGAATCGGGCTTTCAAGCATGACTTCGATGTCGCTTAACGGCAACGCAAAATAAGTCTCGGAAATCTTACGGTTTTCCGGAACGGTAAGGCCGATGAAGACATCGCCTTCGCCATATTCGCCTTTCCCGGTTTTGAAAAAATGCGAAAGCACAGCCACCTTCTCAGGAAGCGCAGCATCACGAAGGCTTTTCTGCCATGTCAGGATCTGTCTATTCATAGTGAAGCCTTATTGAAGGCACCTTTACGTCATCTTCTAATCTGTTCAAAGCCTTTGCCATAGGCGCCCATCACCGTGTTCAGCGTCATGAAAGCTTTTGGATCGACTTCCTTCACGATGCGGAAGATGTTTTGGGACTCGCGTTTATGGGCCACCACCATGAGAATGTCGGTCTCCTGCTTAGTGTACCAGCCCTTGCCCTTGATGAAGGTCACGCCACGCTGCATCTCGTTGCCGATACGGTCAGCGATTTTCTCCGGCTCGGAGGAAAAGATGAAAGCCTGCACGGACTGCTTGTTGCCCGTCAGGACGAGATCGATGCAATAACTGCACACGCCCATGACGACAAGGCCGTAGATGATGGTCTGTATCTTGTCTTCCTGAATGACAAAATAGGAACTACTGATGATGATAAGGTCGCAAATCAGGATGACCCTGCCTTGCGATATGTTGCGGTATTTGTTGACTATCATTGCGATAATGTCGGTTCCTCCAGTGCTGCCGCCTTGCGTGAAGGCGACACCAATGGACAAGCCTGACAGTCCGCCGCCCAAAATAGCGGCAAGAATTTTCTCCTGTACAAACGGATGAATCTTTCCCGCCATCATCGGGTCGGTGATGTAGTGTTGCAAGATGGAAAAGAACAGCGACAGCATGACGATGGAATAGATGGTCTTGATGCCGAAGCCGAAGCCGAGAATCTTCAGCGCTATCAGGATAAGGATAAGATTGATGACGAAAACCGAGATACCCGTTGACAGTCCCGTTGACCAGTAGATCAGTGTTGCGATGCCGCTAACGCCGCCGCCCACGATGTGGTTCGGGATGAGGAATGATGTCCAGCCGAAGGCCATGACAAACAAGGCCAGCGTGATGATGATGTAGCGTTTCACCTCGCTCAGGATTTGCTTCTTATTCAAAGTCATGATTGAGTCTCCTTTGATTTACAAAAGTAGAAATTATTTCGCCCGAAACAACAAGTTGGAGAAGTGCTCCGCAAAAATTAGCGCACAGCGGTCTCATAGGATTCGTGTTGGTCTTAGGATGCCTTGAAAGAAGGCACAAAAAAACCTCTCAAAGCATTCAGGCGACACCTGCAAGACTCCAAGAGGTCCAAAGTTAGTACCCGAGGCCGGGATCGAACCGGCACGGCTTTAAAGGCCAAGGGATTTTAAGTCCCTCGTGTCTACCAATTCCACCACTCAGGCACTTGTCCCTGTCATGTTTCCATGACACAAAAAATCCCGATGTGACTCGGGAAAATCTGAGCGGAAAACGAGACTCGAACTCGCGACCCCGACCTTGGCAAGGTCGTGCTCT
>CAYQND010000011.1:0-47405 GCA_964418895.1 uncultured Lentimicrobiaceae bacterium
TTTATCCTCGAGATTGATTTCTATAATTCATTATATAACAATAATATACAAGGTAACGTTGCGTGTCAGTTTTTACTTGTTCCCCTCTTTTTTCAACTCGATGATGGCCCTTTGAAGGACGTCATCCATTTTTTCGTAGATGGGGTAGAAGCCTTCGTAATCGAATATCTCCCTGGCGATGTAGGCTTTCAGGAGTGTGTCCGTTTCCTTGCGTGCAATTTCTTTTTCCTTTGCGTTGCCCTTGATGTTTTTCTTTTCGGCGAGTTGCATCAAGTCGGCGAACATGGCGTCGGTCACTTTGAAAGACTTGTCGAATTGACTTACGGAGGTGAATTTTCTCAGTTCCTGCCTATGTTTGTCGGCGTAGTCAAAGGCGTATTGCATGAGGATGCCGGCGTTGACGATGCGGTTGAAGAAATACTCCGAACTGTCGTTGACCAGCGGAACGTAGATGTCCGGCATGATGCCCCCGCCGCCATAGACGGTTTTGCCTTTCGGCGTCGTGTATTTCAGAGAGTCGGCGAAATGGATGCTGTCCTGGCTGAAGAGTTCGCCGTCTTCGTAGCGTTCGTACGACTCGTACATGTATTTTTCGATATCGCCGTCAAAAGGTTTCTGGATGGATCTGCCTGTCGGCGTGTAGTAGCGTGCTACGGTGAGCCGGATGGCCGAGTTGTCGCTGAGCATGAACTGTTCCTGGACAAGGCCTTTGCCAAAGGAACGGCGGCCGATGATGATGCCGCGGTCGTTATCCTGCAAGGCTCCGGCGCAGATTTCGCTTGCGCTTGCCGATTCCCCATCGATGAGCACGGCCAACGGAATATCTTCAAGCGTTCCCTTTCGCGATGCCTTGTAATAGTAGCGAGGGTGGTTGCGTCCTTCGGTATAGACGATGAGGCTGCCTTTTGGCAGAAATTCGTTTGCGATGTCAACGGCGGCGCCGAGATAACCTCCCGTGTTGCCGCGCAGGTCGAAGATGAGTTTTTTCATCCCTTGTGACTTCAGGGTTCTGACGGCATCTACAAATTCATCGTAGGTCGTGGCGGAGAATTTGCCGAGTTTGATGAATCCAATCTCGTCGTCGAGCATGTAGGCGACGTCGATACTGTATGTCGGAATGACATCGCGCTTGATGGTGAAGTCGAGAAGTCCCTTTACGCCTCTGCGTAAGACTTCCACGTTGACTTTGGTGCCTTTCGGGCCTTTCAGTTTTCGCATGACATCTTCGTTTGCGATCTTTACGCCTGCTATCAGCGTGTCGTCGACTTTGATGATGCGGTCGCCGGCAAGAATGCCCACGTGTTCCGACGGTCCTCCCTTAATGGTGTTGATGATGGCGACGGTGTCATTTTCGATGCGGAACGACACGCCTATGCCTTCAAAACTTCCTAACAGCGGATCATTGATGGTGTTGAATTCTTCCTGCGAAACATATTGGCTATGCGGGTCAAGGCTTTCCATCATGGCATTGATGGCAGACTCTTCCAGTTCCTTGGCATTGACGGTGTCAACATATTCTTTTTCAATCTGTTGCAACACTTCGTCAAACTTGCTGCCGCCCTTCCCTCCGAAGTTGTTGCCTTGTCTCTGGCTTTTTCCAAGAAACACGCCCAAGAGAATGCCGATGCATAATGATAATGCGACCACAATGGGAAGCATCTTTTTTCTTTCTTCCATGTTATCTTCGTTATAGGGTTAGAATCGACCGAAACGTCGAGAGAAAAAGCCGAATCGACGGTTTGTCAGATCGAGGCGCTCGACAACTCGATATTCTTGTCTGTCTTTCTAAACAGACCTTGCAACACGGAGCCTGGGCCGACTTCCACGACAGAACGCAGTCCTGAGGCAATCATGTTGTTCATGATTTGCGTCCAGAGCACGGGGGATGTGAGTTGGGATATCAGGTTCTTCTTGATGATTTCAGGGTCGGTGACGGATTGGCCTGTCACATTCTGATAGATTGGGCAAAGTCCGTAGTTGAACTTGGTTTTGCTTATGGCATCGGCAAGTTCTACGCGGGCGGGCTCCATCAGAGGGCTGTGGAATGCGCCGCCGACGCTGAGCGGCAAAACGCGTTTTGCTCCCAGTGCGCTGAGTTCCTCGCAGGCTTTCTCGACGCCTTTCAAGGAGCCTGAAATGACGAGTTGTCCTGGGCAGTTGTAGTTGGCTGGGACGACCACCTCGTCTATGATTCCGGCGCAAGCCTGTTCGACGATGGCGTCGTCAAGTCCGATGATGGCCGCCATGGTGCCGGGATTGGCTTCACAGGCGCTTTGCATTGCCATGGCGCGTTTCGACACCAGACGAAGGCCGTCTTCAAATTCCAAGACTTTGTTCGCCACGAGGGCCGAAAACTCGCCAAGAGAATGACCCGCCACCATATTCGGATTGAAATCCTCTATCAGGTTTGCCAGAATGACGGAATGAAGGAAGACGGCAGGCTGTGTGACTTTGGTCTGACGAAGGTCTTCTTCGGTGCCGTCGAACATGATGTCGGTGATTTTGAATTTGAGAATGGTGTTGGCTTTGGTGAACATGTCCCTTGCCTTCGACGACTTGTCGTAAAGGTCTTTTCCCATTCCAACGAATTGTGCTCCCTGTCCGGGGAAAACGTATGCTTTCATGATTAATCTCTACTGCCGAATAAACGTAAAATGAATAAGAATAAGTTGATAAAGTCGAGATACAGTGACAATGCGCCCCAGATGGCGGCTTTTGTCATGAAATGCTCTTCCAATGATTCCGAAGCGCCGATTTGTTTCAGTTTCTGTACGTCATAAGCCGTGAGGCCGGTGAATATCAGCACGCCAAGGATGCTGATGATGTAGTCGAGGCCTGCGCTTTTCGTAAAGAAGTTGACCAAGGTGGCGAGGATGATGCCGATTAAGGCGATAAGCAGGATGCTACCGAATTTGGTGAGGTCTGTTTTTGTGAAATAGCCTGCAATGGCCATGATGCCGAACACGCCTCCCGTAATGAGGAAGGTTTTGCAGATGGATGTCGCCGAGTAAGCCCAGAAGATGAAACTAAGGCTCAGTCCCATCAGGACGGAATAAACGATGAACAGCGCTATCATGGTTCCAGAACTCATTTTCTCAATCCGTGCCGACATGATGAAGACCAGCACGATGGGCGCCAGCATCACGACCCATCCCAATATTGTCATTCTTCCTGTTGCCGAGAACAGCGAATGGAAGAATGTCGGCGAGGATGCTGCCAGAAATGATGTCAATGCGGTGATGCCCATAGCGATGAACATCCACAGAAAGACGTTCGCGAAAAACGTCCTTGTTGTCTTTTGGTTTTCATATTCCTCTATGGAAACCGAATGTTTATCAATTTGATCCATCGAAATGTTATGTTGTTGTTATCAGTGTAAGTTGGTGCCGATGAGTTGGAAGAATTCTTCTCTTGTTGTCTCCCGCTCGAAAGCACCGATGAAATCGCTTGTCGTGGTGACAGTGCTTTGTTTCTGCACGCCACGCATCGACATGCACAAATGTCGTGCCTCAATGACAACGGCGACACCCAAAGGGTGCAATGCCTCTTGTATGGCATCCTTGATTTGCGTTGTCAGGCGTTCCTGCACCTGCAAGCGGCGTGAGTAAGCCTCCACGACGCGTGCTATTTTGCTCAGACCTGTGATGTATCCGTTCGGGATGTAGCCCACATGCGCTTTTCCGATGAACGGAATCATGTGGTGTTCGCACAGCGAGTATATCTCAATGTCCTTGACAATCACCATTTGGCGGTAGTCTTCCTTGAAGCGTGCGGAAAGCAGAATCTTCATCGGATCCTGGTCGTAGCCCTGAGTCAGGAACATCATGGACTTCGCGACGCGTGACGGTGTCTTTATCAGCCCATCACGGTCGGTGTCTTCGCCCAAGAGTTCAAGTATGGCTTTGTAGTGTTCTTCCAGTTTCGCAAGCCGTTCCGGATCGAATCTCTCGATGGCTTCATAGCCTGACTGGTTCATTAAATATTCGTCATCCATCATTGATATGCAGTTGGGTTCAGCCTATTTTTGCGTTCAGGTTGGCCATGGTTGGCTGCGACATGGTGCACTTGCCGGTAAACACGGCACCGACTTCAATCAGAAGTTGTTTCGTCGTCAAGTCCACTTCCACTTTTGATGTTGACTTGAGGGCGGTGAGTTCTTCCGTTTTGATGATGCCTTTTACTGATCCTGCGATGTCGGCTTGCTTGCACGACAGGTCTCCTTCGATGACGCCAGTTTGTCCGATGACGACCTTGCCGTTGGTCTTCAGCGTTCCGATGAGATGGCCGTCAACCCGGATGTCTCCGCTCGACTCCACGTCACCTTTGATGACGGTGCCCGTTCCAATTAAATTGCGTGAAGGTGTTTCCATGTTCAATGATTTTTGTTCGTTATTTTTCTGAGTTCTTCAGGAACTGCTTGTATGTTTCCAGATTCTTTTCTTGATAGAAGATGGGATAGTTGGTGCTTGATATTTGATATGCAGAGTAGTCGTTCTTGTCCATTCCGCCGAAGATGTAGTCGCCCATGTTCATCGACGTTATGTAGTCCTTGGCGTGATTCTCATCGCTGAAATTGCCTATGGTGACAATGGTGCGGTTGCTGTCGAGGATGACGCTCTTGACGTTGAAACTTTCGGTGCGGTGCTCTTTCTTGTTGAAGTCGGAGATTCTGATTTTGAGGGGATCGATTCTGACTTTCTGGGTGTTGCAGACTATCATGACCAGATGGCTGGCGGAGGGTTCGTAGATGTAGGGAATGGCCTTCTCCGGTTTTTCCCCTTTGCCTTTTTCGGCAGGAACCATGCCTTGGAGGTCTATTCCAAGTCCATAGCCTTCGTTCACATTCTTGAGCACGTCAAGAGCATAGCCTCTGACGCCGCTTGTGGGATAGGCTTTGACGAGGGCGTATAACTTCTCCGCCATCACGTTGACGGTTTCTATGCGTCCTGTGGCTAATGCGTCGAGCAGGGCGAAGCGAGGCATCAGCGCGGTGTCGGACTCATAGCGTGCCATGGCTTGTTCGGCGTTCATCTTCACGCGGTAATACTGCCCTTGCTTGAAGGCGTCGTAGGTCTTGCTGTAGAAGTCGGAGGCTTCGTTTCCTTGTTCCTCCATTTTCTTGAAATAGTCCGGATCAAGAATCACTTGCGCATAACTTGATTCGGGATATTTTTCCAATATCCTGCTTTTGTATACCGCCGCCGTGTCTGCATTGTTCTGCTCGCCGTACATCTTGTAGAGGGCATACCAACTTGGCAGTTCCTTTTCGTTGCCGGGATAGCGCTTGTTGAGGGTTTCGTATGAATTGATGGAACGCGGATTGTCGTTCAGACGGTCCATGTAAAGGAATCCGAGGTTGTAGAGGGCGGCAGAGATGAGTTTGTTGGAGGAATCCTTCTGCTGTTGGGTGAGCGGGAGGTCAACCAGATAATAGGCAATGTCGTGATTGGTATAGGATTCGGAGATTGAGTCGTTGCCTTTTTTGTTGCCTTCCTTGGTTCCATCGTTTCCTGCCAACGCCGCTCCGACACTCTTCTTGTCGGTGATACGCCAGTTGTCCTCAAGTTTGCGCATGCCCCATTTCTTGCTGAAGTCGGTGTAGCCGCGGCTTAGGGCGGTCTGGTTGTAGAAGTACCATGCTCCTGTGGTGTTTCCCGCTTCGCTTCTCGGCTCGTTGTTTCCAATGGAGGATCCCATGAGGGCCAGTTGTTCCTGGTATTGTCTCTCCTCTGCTTCGATACGTTCTTGTTCTATGACGTTTGCTATGATTTTGGAAATGAAAGCGTTGCGTGTTAGCGAGTCCATGGCGGCCACGCGGAGCAGGCTGTCTTGATCGCGGACGGTGTTCAGGTTCAACACCAGTTCGTTTAAGGTCTGCGAGATGTTCATGATGCTGTCGTAGCCTACCGAGGTTTCCCTGTCCATCGCCGTTACCGCGGTGTCGTAGTAGGCTTGAGCCAGTTCGTATTTGTTGTCGTCGAAGAAGATTGTGGCGACTTTCAATGCTGATGTGGATTGCTGGATGCGGTTGTCACGATAGGCTGCGACGGATTTCCTGTAGTATTGGATGGCCTTGTTGCGGTCGCCTTGGCGCATGGCGAGTTCTGCCATGGCATAATAGATCCTGTCCTGATATTCGTCGTTTTTGGTGTCTTTCAACATCTTGTTCAGCATCTTGTAAAGCGCCTCGGCGTTATCTGCCGAACCTATCCTTGCCATGTTCATCCTCGCCTCGAACGCCATTTCGTAGGCAGGATTGGTCTTGATGACCTTTTTAAACTGTTCGGTTGCTCTGTCGGCATCGTTCTGAAGCATGTAAATCTGTCCCAAGATGAACATGGCTCTTGTGCGAAGGTCGCGGTTGTTTGATTCGAGCAAGCCGCTCTTGATGTATTTTGCGGCGTTGTTGTAATCTTTCACGGCGAGGTAATAGTCGGCGATGGTGAAGTCCATGTTCAGGATGAGTTCCTTAGGCGGCTTGTTCATGGCGGCTATTTTGCTCTGCGTCTGATCGATAAGCGCGATGGCCTTCGGGTATTCTTCAGTCTGGACGTAGGTCTTGATGAGCCACATGTTGGCCACTTGGGCGATGTCGTTGTCGCTGTATTCGGTGGCGACGAAGGCGAAAGTGCGTCTGGCGGGTATGTAGTCGTGCTTGTAGAAATGGGCTTTTCCCATATACAGGTAGGCGTCGTCAATCCATTTCACGCGTTCTTTGTTGCCAAACTTCATGGAGTGTTTCTGAACGCATATCGACGTCTTTTCCAGGGCACGGTCCATCTGGGAGTTCAGCGCCATGCCGTTTGTCCTGGTGCCATAGTTGTAGATGTGCAGAATCTTTGAATAGTCGTCTTTCACGCTTTCTTTCAACTGCTTGTCTCCATCCTTCACGCTTTGCCGACCGTTCCAGAAAACATTGTAATGGCTGGTGAGGTTGTGGTATGCGCGTCGTGTCAGGGTGTTCTTTTTGGTGGAGCAGCCTGAAACGAGGAGAATGATGGCCATGCAGCTCAAGATGACGCTTATTCTATGTTTGTTACTTCTCAGCACTTTCTTGTCGTTTTGTCTATAACTTGTTTTACGCGCAATTATTATTTTGTTTCCCTTTTAAACTTGCTGGCTTTAACCTTGTTTTTGCCAGGATTGGCGTCGCTTCGGCTGACGTTTTTCCGCGTCTCTCGTTGGTTGGATGAAAATGCCGGACGAAAGAACGTCCCATGTCATCACTTGGTGATTTTAAGCCATTTTTCGGCAACGACCAGGAGCGCTGAATCGGAAGACTGTTCCATTCCGACTTTCAGACGCATGGCCGTGGTGTCTTGAGCCTGACGGAATGCATTGAGGAGGACGGCGTTGTGGTCGCTCATGCGTTTGCTGATGATGCTCTCCCTTTGACTGTTGAGAACGTCACAGGCTTCATCCTTCAAGTCCGCGTCGGCGAAATAGTTTGACAACTGCTGGCAGAGCCGCAGGCTGTCTTCCGTCCAGTCAACGGCGATAGGGTCGTTGGCGGAGATGATTTTATATTTGTCGCACAGCGAGGCGTTTTCCGAATTGATTTTGTCCACCGCGTGGCGGAATTCCACGGCAAGCCGTTCCTTTTTCTCTTGTTGCGCCTTCTCCTTGATTTTCGGGACATAGATGAATACCAGGGCGGCGACGATGCACAGTGCGATGCCGATGATGATGAACTTGGCTGCCGAATGGCTTTTTGTCAGGGCTGCCTTGATTTCCGACACGTCGTCATAACGCTGTTCGCGAGAAAACTGGGTGCAGTGTGTGGCGACGCTGCCGAACTGCTGCGAAATATTGCGTTCGCTGATGAATTCGATGATTTTTCCGAGGGAATAGATATCGGAACGGTTGTCGCCTTCTTCGCCTTTTATCAGCTCCGGCGCGATGAATTCCATTTCCTTGATTAGCAGCTCGCGGTTGGTCTTATTGTCCATCTCCACCATGCCGATGTCAATGATTCTCACCCTGAAATCTTCATTGGTGATGAGGATGTTTTCGGGCGTCAGGTTGCAGTGAACAATCTGATGTTCATGCAGATAGCTCAGCGCATCGCAAATTTGAATCATGACCGCCTTAACCTGTCTTTCGGTAAGTGTCCCCACACGCACGTGTTCAGCCAGCGTCTTGCCATCCACATATTCAAGTATGAGGCAATCGCCAAGTCCGTCGATTTGTGTGAAATCCAGTGCGTTACGTATGTATTTGTGAGAAAGTTGACTCGTCAGGTCATATTCTTGTTTCAGAATATCCCTGTATTTTTTGTCGCCGACATATTCCTCTTTTAAGGTTTTGATAATCACCTTTTTGCCATTATTTGTCGCCGTAAATATCCTACTGCAGCCGTGTGTCGAGGCGAACAGCGACTTTATATTGGAATAGTCTTTTGAACTGATGGCTTTTCCTGCTTTTTTCCCTGATGTTTCAGTGGCTACTTTTTCAGATTGTATCTCCTTATCTTGCAGGTTATTGTCATCATCCATAGGCTCGGAATTCGAAAATATATTGTCTGACATCATAATGGAATTTGGTGCAAAGATATGCTTATTTTCAAATATGTGCATTGATTTGTGAATAATTGGCGACAACATTTTGTGCCATTATGTTGGAAGTCAACATCAAAGCGGCATTTGTTTCCGTTTTCAGGTGATGGCAGGAACCGTTCAATCTGAGGTTGCTGTTCAGTCTGGATGCTTTTGTCATGAAATGCAATGTTTTTTGAAATCATGTGACAATTTGTCAGAATTGTAGTATCTTTGCAACTTAATATGAATACTTAGGCCGTTGGCTTAATCTGAGAAAACTTTCCGTTAGATGAAAATATCATACAATTGGCTCCTGCAGTACATCAACTGCGATTATTCAGCCGAAAAGGTCAGCGAGATGCTGACTTCCACAGGATTGGAAGTGGAGGACATGGAGCGTTTCGAATCAGTAAAAGGATCCTTACAGGGTGTCGTGGTGGGCAAGGTGCTGACTTGTGTCGCACATCCCAATTCCGATCACCTTCATATCACCACTGTCGATTGCGGTGGCGCCGAACCGCTTCACATCGTGTGTGGCGCGCCCAATGTGGCTTCCGGACAAAAAGTCCTTGTCGCCACTATCGGCACCGAACTTTGGAAAGGTGACGAGTCTTTCGTCATCAAGAAAGGAAAAATCCGTGGCGAAGTGTCGGACGGCATGATATGCGCCGAGGATGAGCTTCAGCTTGGTGAATCCCACGAGGGCATCATGGTGCTTCCCGATGATTATGAGGTTGGCAAACCTGCATCGTTCTATTTTCCTGTGGAACAGGACTATACCATAGAAATCGGACTTACCGCCAATCGTTCCGACGCCACATCTCACATTGGCTCGGCACGTGATCTCGTTGCCGCTTTGAACCAGCGCGAGAACACCACGCGTTTTCATCTCGTCATCCCTTCGGTGGACGATTTCGCTGTCGAAAACAACAGCAAGAATATAGATGTCGTTGTGGAGGACACGGTCGATTGTCCCCGTTACTCAGGCATCACCATCAGCGGCATTAAGGTCGCCGAATCGCCGGCTTGGCTGAAAAACCGCCTTGCCGCCGTTGGCATACGCAGCATCAACAATGTGGTCGACATCACCAACTACGTCCTTATGGAAGTCGGGCAGCCTATGCACGCCTTCGATGCCGACAAGATTGCTGGCGGAAAAATCATTGTGAAGTGCATGCCTGAAGGAACGCCATTTGTCACTTTGGACGGTGTCGAGCGTAAGCTGAACGCCAAAAACCTGATGATTTGCAACGCCAAGGAACCGATGTGCATCGCCGGCGTTTTTGGCGGAATCAACTCCGGCGTGACCATGGAAACCACCAGCGTGTTCCTCGAAAGCGCCTATTTCAATCCGACTTCCATCCGTAAGACGGCGAAATACCACGGCCTTCAGACCGACGCTTCGTTCCGCTACGAACGTGGTGCCGATCCCAACATCACGATTTATGCCTTGAAACGTGCCGCCATGCTGATAAAGCAACTGGCTTCAGGAACCGTTTCTTCCGAAATAAAGGATGTCTGCAATGCCGATTTCAAGCCGGCACGCGTTGACTTGAAATTCGATTATCTCGACAAACTGGCGGGACAAACTATCGACAAGACTCAAGCGGTAAACATATTGAAAAGCATTGAATGTCAAGTTGTTGAACTTACAGACAATCATGTCGTTGTGGATGTCCCGACTTGCAAGGTCGATGTGACGCGCCCTGCCGATTTGGTGGAGGAGATCCTGCGCATCTACGGCTATGACAACATTGCCATCCCTTCACGCATTCACGCATCCATAAGCCGTGCCGTGAAGCCTGATGCCGACAAGGTGATGCAGCACATTTCCGACATGCTCGTCGCGAACGGATTCTACGAGATCATGAACAATTCCTTGACCAAATCGGCCTACAGCGCTGATTTCGAGGCTTTCGACGAGGACAAGAATGTGAAGATTCTAAATCCTTTGAGCAGCGATCTGAACGTTATCCGCCAGACCCTTCTCTGGGGCGGTCTCGAATCGATTGCTTTCAATCAGAACCGCAAAGTCAGCGACATGAAGTTCTTCGAGTTCGGCAACGTCTATTTCTTTGACTCAAAGGCGGTTCAGGACAAGGAACACACACTGGCTCCTTTCTCCGAAAAGATGTGTCTCGACCTTTTCTTGACTGGCAACAGACAGCAGGAACTTTGGAATAACGAAGACAAACCCGTTGATTTCTTCGACATCAAGCAGTACGTCGAAGGAATACTGCATCAGTTGAAGTTCGATGTCAGCAAGATGGAAATCAAGGAAAATGAGGTCCAGCATTATGAATATTCCATCACATATCTTGCTGATGGTAAGGAAGTTGTAACATTCGGAAAACTCAGTGCCAAGACGCTGAAATATTTCGACTTGAAGAAAGACGTTTTCCACGCCACATTCGATTGGACCCGTGTCATGAAATGCTATGCCGGTGCCAAAGACATCCATTTCGAGGCATTGCCGAAGTTCCCGTCGGTTCGCCGTGACCTTGCCATGATATTTGACAAGAGTGTCACCTTCGAACAGGTCCGCAAAGTCGCCATGGCTTCCGAGAACAAGATTCTGCAGTCGGTGAGTCTGTTCGACGTGTATCATGGCGACAAGATTCCTGAAGGGAAGAAGCAGTATGCCTTGAGCTTAGTCCTGATGTCACCTACAACCACGCTGACAGACAAGGTTATCGAGAAAACTATGGAAAAGATACAAAGCGCTTTGGAGCAGCAGCTCAATGCGGTGTTAAGATGAGAAATACCTTGATGACATGGATATTCAGTCGATAAAAAGAAGTTTCGGAATCATCGGAAACAATTTCCAGCTGGATCATGCTGTCGAGATTGCGGTTCAGGTCGCCTCCACCGACCTTACCGTACTCATCACTGGCGAGAGCGGTACGGGAAAAGATGTTTTTCCGAAGATCATACATCAGAACAGTGCGCGTAAGCACGGGCAGTATTTTGCCATCAACTGCGGCGCCATCCCGGAAGGAACGATAGATTCGGAGCTTTTCGGTCACGAAAAAGGCTCTTTCACCGGTGCCGTTGCCGAGCGCAAAGGCTACTTCGAGATTGCCGACAAGGGAACGCTTTTCCTTGATGAGGTCGCAGAACTGCCATTGTCCACGCAAGCGCGTCTGCTTCGTGTGCTCGAAAACGGCGAATATATCAAAGTCGGCGGCTCAAAGCTCATGAAGACGGATGTCCGCGTGGTCGCCGCCACCAACGTCAATCTGCCTCTCGCCATAGAAAGAGGCAAATTCCGCGAGGATCTCTATTATCGGCTCAACACGATACCGATACATATCCCTTCGTTGCGCGAACGCAAGGAAGACATTCATCTGCTTTTCAGGAAGTTCGCCTCCGATTTTGCCGAAAGCAACAAGATGCCGGCCGTCACTTTGACCCCCGATGCCGTCAAATTGCTGACCGACTATCGTTGGGACGGCAACATCCGTCAGTTGAAGAATATTGCCGAGCAGATTTCCATCATAGAACGCGAACGTGTCATCAGTGTCGAAACCCTCGCCACGTATCTGCCGAACAAGGTGATGACATCCTTGCCGGTACTGCTGCCGAAAGAGGAATCATCAGAAGGCCTTTCCGACCGTGATTTGCTGTATAAGGTGTTGTTCGACATGAAGAAAGACATCACGGAACTTCGCAGCGAGCTGAACGACATCAAGTTGGGCATTCCTTCCGAACACGCCATCATTCAGCCTCAAGGTGTGACGCATATCGGCAACGCCGTGGTGTCACGCGTCAGCAGTGGAGAGCCGGAGTATTACGAACAGGAGGTTGAATTTGTGCCGGAAGAACCTGTTTCTCACGATAAGAAAACCGTTCTTTCCCTGGAAGAAAACGAGAAAGACATGATATACAAGGCTTTGGAAAAGCATAGGGGCAAACGCAAGGATGCTGCCAAGGAACTTGGAATCAGCGAACGGACGCTTTACCGCAAGATTAGCGAATACGGAATCAATTCATGAAAAGAATCACGCTGATATTAGCATTTGTCGCTGTCGCGATGCCGCTGGTTTTTCACAGCTGTGGCATCTACTCTTTTTCGGGCGCTTCGATACCCGCAGAGGCAAAGACCGTATCGGTGACGTATTTTCCCAATCAGGCCCAATTGGTCTATCCGCTCTTGAGCAACAACTTCACCACGGCCTTGCGCGACGCGCTGATGAACCAGACTCCGCTGAACATGACCGAATCGGGTGGAGACCTGAGTTTCGAGGGCGAGATTGTCGATTACAGGACCACGCCGGTCGCCATCACTTCCGACCAGACCGCCGCAATGAACCGGCTTACCATCACGGTCAATGTCAGGTTCACCAACCGGCTTGACGACACGAAGAGTTTCGAGACCAGATTTTCGCATTACGAGGACTATTCCAGCGACCAGGATCTGAATTCAGTCCAGGAATCGCTTACCACCACCATTGTTGACGCTTTGGTGGAAGACATATTCAACAAGGCATTGGTCAATTGGTAAACCAAAGAATCATGGACAATGACACTTTTATAGGATATATGGACCGGCCGGAGACGCTGAAAGGCGATGCGGTCGCCGCCATGGAACGTCTGGTCGACGCGCATCCCTATTTCAATATTGCGCAGACGTTGCTGTCCGTCGCATATCGTAATGTTGGAGACGACCGTTACGAGTCGCAGCTGAAAGTGGCTGCCAGCATGGCTCCCAACCGTGGCCGGCTGCGCTTGTACTCCCTTATGGCATATCGCCGTTTTGTGAGTCAGCCCATGACTTCCGACCTTCCTGATGAATTTGCACAGGAGGAGACGCCTTCGGCGGATGTCAATAACGATACTATTCCGGAAGTCAGCAGTGAGATCCAGCAAGAAGTCGTCAATGAGATTCAGCAGGAAACCACCAACGAAACCACCAACGGATCCATCATCCGTGAAAAGATGTTCATCATTCCCGAAATCGACCTTAGCGGAACGCAAGAGGAGCTGACTGCGGAAATAGCCTTGCTGGAAGAAAAGCGCAAGACTCTTGACGAGCTGAAAGCCATCATCGCCAACAGGCTTAAGGAGATTGAACTTGAAAAACAGAAGGGCGATGCTGCCGAACCCCATAAATCGCTTTCGAAAAAAGAGCTTATTGACAAGTTCATCGCGGAGAATCCAAGCATCTCGAAACCGAAGGTCGAGTTCTTCAATCCCATCACCGTGGCTCAGAACAGCGTTATGGATCAGGAGAACATCGTGAGCGAGACTTTGGCTAAAATATACGAGAATCAGGGCTATAAGGACAAGGCAATTTCAATATATCAAAAATTAAGTTTGAAATATCCAGAAAAAAGTGCTTACTTTGCAGCCCAAATTGAGAGGATAAAAAACGACAAACAATAAAATAATAATAGGAAAATGTACACGGTAATAGTAGTTTTAATTCTGATTGTCAGTGTATTACTGACCATAGTGGTGTTGGTTCAAAATTCAAAAGGCGGCGGTTTGATTTCCGATTTCGGAAGTGCAAATCAAATGATGGGTGTTCGTCAGACGACGGATTTCCTCGAAAAGACTACATGGACCATGGCTGCCATTCTTGTGGTTCTCTGCCTGATTTCAAGCATTACCATTCCCAAGAATGTCAAGTCTGGCAATGCATACGACACACAGATGCGTGACCAGATACAGAATACGATGCCAGCAACTCCAGCCACCGAGACTCCTGCTGCTCAGACAGCTCCAGCTTCACAGACGGCTCCTGCATCGGAGACTCCAGCACCAGCTGAGACCAAATAATACGGCGAGATTAAACACTTGCGAAATGTCAGAATGTCACACATTCTGACATTTTTTTTGCCATTTTCCGACAATTGGGGTTTGGCATGGATTATGACATGACGAATCACGGTCCGCAAAAGCAGGCTTTAGCGTTCAGACATTATTACTAAACAATAAATAACAACATCATGAAGAAGTTATCAATCAGGCCATTAGCCGACCGCGTCGTCATTGAGCCGGCTTTGGCGGAAGAAAAAACAGCCAGTGGAATCATCATCCCCGACACAGCTAAGGAAAAACCCCAGAAGGGCATCATCGTGGCAGTTGGCCCCGGCACTAAAGATAACGCCGTCACCTTGAAAGTCGGTGATCAGGTCATTTATGGAAAATATGCCGGAACGGAATTCCATCTTGACGGGAAAGACTATATGATCATGCGCGAATCCGATGTCATCGCAGTCATCTGATTCGTTACACCTTATTATTAATACAAAGTAAAAACAAACATATCATGGCAAAAGACATAATCTTCAACATGGACGCTCGCGATGGCCTGAAAAAAGGCGTCGACGCGCTGTCAAATGCAGTAAAAGTCACTTTGGGACCTAAGGGCCGCAACGTGGTAATAGAAAAATCGTACGGCGCTCCTCAAATCACCAAGGACGGCGTCACCGTAGCCAAAGAAATAGAACTGACTGACCCCGTTGAAAACATGGGCGCACAGCTCGTCAAGGAAGTGGCTTCGAAGACCAATGACCAGGCTGGCGATGGTACAACTACCGCCACCGTTCTGGCACAGTCAATCGTTAACACAGGTCTGAAAAACGTCACGGCCGGCGCCAACCCGCTCGACCTGAAACGCGGTATCGACAAGGCTGTCGCTTCCGTAGTCGATTCATTGAAAAAAATGGCTGTGAAAGTCGGCGGCGATAACGAGAAAATCAAGCAAATCGCAACAATTTCGGCAAACAACGACAGCACCATCGGTGGCCTGATTGCAGAAGCCATGGAGAAAGTGAAGCAGGAAGGCGTCATCACCGTTGAAGACGCTAAGGGCATCAACACTTACGTCGATGTGGTGGAAGGCATGCAGTTCGACCGTGGTTACATTTCACCTTACTTCGTGACCAACACGGAGAAGATGGAAGCCGTTTACGAAAGTCCGTACATTTTGATTTACGACAAGAAGATCTCTGTCATGAAAGACCTTCTTCCTGTTCTTGAAGCCACTCTGCAAACCGGTCGTCCATTGATCATCATTGCTGAAGACATTGATGGTGAAGCACTTGCCACATTGGTCGTCAACCGTCTGCGTGGTTCGCTGAAAGTGGCTGCCGTCAAGGCTCCTGGTTTCGGTGACAGAAGGAAAGAGATGCTTGAAGACATCGCTATCTTGACTGGTGGCACTGTCATCAGCGAGGAAAAAGGCTACAAGCTTGAAGACGCCACCTTGCAGATGCTCGGTCAGGCCGACAAGGTCTCTATCAACAAGGACAACACCACCATCGTCAACGGACATGGCGATAAAGACAATATCCAGAGTCGTGCGGCTCAGATCAAGGCTCAGATAGCCGCCACCACATCGGACTACGATCGCGAGAAACTGCAGGAACGTCTGGCTAAAATCGCCGGCGGCGTGGCAGTCATCTATGTCGGTGCGGCTTCCGAAGTGGAGATGAAGGAGAAGAAAGACCGTGTTGAAGACGCTTTGGCAGCGACACGTGCTGCTATCGAGGAAGGCATCATTCCTGGCGGCGGCGTCGGTTATATCCGTTCCATCCCGGCTTTGAGCAAGCTGAAAGGCGAGAACGATGACGAGACGACAGGTATCTGCATCATCAAGCGCGCTCTGGAAGAGCCGCTGCGTCAGATTGTCGAGAATGCGGGCCTCGAAGGTTCCGTCATTGTTGACAGCATCAAGAAAGGCAAGGCTGATTTCGGTTTCAATGCAAGAACTGAGTCATACGAGAACCTCTTCAAGACAGGCGTCATCGACCCTGCCAAGGTTGCGCGCGTAGCTCTTGAAAATGCCGCTTCCATTGCCGGCATGCTTCTGACAACCGAATGTGTCGTTTCCACTCACAAGGAAGAGAATCCTGCTCCGCAAATGCCACCTATGGGCGGCGGAATGCCGGGCATGATGTAATCATAACGATTGTTCAAACTGAAAAAAGCCGTTTCCGTCAAGAAACGGCTTTTTTGTTTCATTTATGCGCGCCATTTTTCAAGGAAAGACAAAGCGGTCTTCAATTCAGGCAATTTTTATTATTTTTGCACGTTATTCTGATTCAAATCAATATAATGGCGGAAACAGGCGATAACGAAAAGAAGAAAAAAAAGTGGTGGCAGATTAATTGGAACATGAAGTACCATTTTGTCATGTCCAATGACGAAACCATGGTGCCGATTTTCAGGTTTAACCTGAACCTGATGAATCTTGTCGTTTTGCTCATCGTCTTTTCCGTATTCCTCATCCTCCTGACTACAGTCATCATCGCTTTCACCCCGCTAAAGGAATACATCCCTGGCTATTCCGACACTAAGGTCAGTAGAGAGGTTTACCTCCTCAGCAAGCGTGCCGATTCCATAGCCGAAGAACTCAACAGAAAGGACGTCTATTTCCAAAATCTCATGATGGTCATAGAAGGCTATGATTTTGCCAGCGACAGCGCCGACAGCAAGATTGACATGTACACGCCCATAGCGAACGCCGACACCATCAGGTTGAAAAAATCCGCGCAGGACAGCATCCTCAGAGCCGAGTTCGAGAGCGAAACCCAGTACGACATCTATGGGAACGAGGCAAGATACGGCAGAAACATGGCCGCCATGGATTTCTTTGTGCCTCTGAGCGGCGCCATCACAAGGGCTTTCGAACCTGCTGACGGGCACTACGGCATCGATATCGCTGCGGCCAGTGACATGATTATCAAGGCTGTGCAGGATGGAACGGTCATTTATTCCACCTGGTCTATCGATGAGGGATATACCATTGGCATTCAGCATGATGACAACTATTTTTCCACATACAAGCATAACGCGCAATTGCTGAAGAAAGAGGGCGATTTTGTCCGCGCGGGCGAGGCCATCGCCATACTCGGCGATTCCGGCGACCTTTCTTCAGGGCCCCATCTTCACTTTGAACTCTGGCACAATGGCATCGCCTTGAACCCAGCCGAATACATGTCGATAGAGGCCGGCGGCATTAGGGCTTCTCACTTTTCCGAAACCACTGCCAAATGATCATTTTTCCCTATATTTGTCCGCTTTTTCACTGATAACACAGATTCTATGATTATATTAATTAAGGTATTCCAGTTTATCCTCGCGCTGTCTGTCCTCATCATCATCCATGAACTCGGGCATTTCACCGCAGCCAAGATCTTCAAAGTCAGGGTGGAAAAGTTCTATCTTTTCTTCGATTGGGGCTTTTCCTTGTTCAGGATAAAGAAGGTCAACGGCAAATGGCGCTGCAGGTTTTTCTCGAAGAATGTCCCTGAAAAGTATGAAGTCATAACGACCAAATTGCTTAACGGAAAGAAGAATGTGGAATACCGCCCAATTGACTTAAACACTTTGCCGGAAGACGACTGGCGCCGTAGCGACTCAACGGAATACGGCATCGGATGGTTCCCGATAGGCGGCTACAACAAGATCTCCGGCATGATCGACGAGTCGATGGACAAGGAGCAGATGAAACAGCCCGCCAAGGAGTGGGAATTCAGGTCGAAGCCGGCATGGCAGCGTTTCATCATCATGTTCGCCGGCGTTTTCATGAACGTGGTACTTGCCATTGCAATCTATATCGGATTGCTTTCTAACTACGGAGAGCAGTATCTGTCCACAGCCGAAGTCAACAAGAACGGAATCTACGTTGACAGCCTTGCTTATGAATTCGGACTGCGTGACGGCGACAAGATTCTGTCCGTTGACGGCAATTACGTCGAGAACTTCTCGCAGATACCTTTGGAGATTATCCTTGAAGAAGCCAAGACCATTGAAGTGGAAAGAAACGGCGAAAAAGTCGTCGTTAACCTTCCCGAAGACGCCATCTCGAAGATTCTCGCCAATCAGGACAAGGGTTTCATCTCGTTCAGGACGCCTTTCGTTGTCTATGATTTCGGCAAGAACTCCGTCGCCAAAGGCGCTGGCATGCAGAAAGGCGACAGGATTGTCGGCATCAACGACATCCAGACACCATATTATCAGGATTTTGTCAGCAACATCAAGAATTATAAGAATCAGGACATCGATGTCGTCGCACTCAGGGCTGCCGACACGGTGCATTTCGCCATGCATCTTCCCGCCGAAGGTGTCATTGGCGTTTACATGATGCCGATCGACAGTTGCTTCAATCTGAGCACGAAAGACTACAGTTTCGTTCAGGCCATTCCTGCCGGAATGTCGAAGACTTTCACGGGACTTTCCGATTACTGGAAGCAGCTCAAGCTCATTGTGAAGCCAAGCACCAAGGCTTATGAAAGTGTGGGAGGATTCATCTCGATAGGCAAGATTTTCCCCGACAAGTTCGACTGGGCCAGTTTTTGGTCGCTGACAGCCTTCCTTTCCATCGCCTTGGCCATCATGAACATACTGCCCATTCCCGCTCTCGACGGAGGATTCATATTGTTTCTCCTATACGAAATCATCACGCGGAGGAAGCCCAGCGACAAGTTCATGGAGATTGCGGAGACGGTCGGATTGATTCTTGTGTTTGCCTTGCTGATTTTTGCCAATGGCAACGACATCATAAAATTGTTCAAGTGACGGTATTTTTGAATTTGTATATCATTGATAATTATAATGATAAATACCGATGCAAAATATGTGAGAGCAAATATGCATTTAATTTGTAATTTAGCAGTTTGAATGAAAACGGAGAGATGAAGGCGAAACTGAAACATACTGTACTTTTAGCAATGTTCGTGTTGCTGTCAGCACTTGGTGTCAAGGCTCAGCAGGCGCCCATATTCACCAATTATACGAATTCATACGCTTACGTGAATCCGGGTTTTGCCGGTCTCAGCGAGGGTGTGAATCTGTTGGGGCTTTACAGGCAGCAGTGGTCAGGTTTCACCGATGATGACGGCAACGATGTTGCGCCCGTCACCTTCCTGCTTACTGGCGACGTGCCCATTCCCCTGATGCATGGAGGCATAAGCGCCGCTATCGTTCAGGACAAGCTCGGCTTTGAAAACAACACCAACGTCTGTTTGGGCTATTCCTTTCACATGGATTTAGGAGGCTCGACCTTGGGCATTGGCGTTGCTGGTTCCTTGCTTAGCCGCACGGTTGATTTCTCGCAATACAATCCCACAAACGGCAGCGATCCCGCTTTACAAGGCCTTTCGGAGGAAAGCCAGATGCTGTTTGATTTCAATGCCGGTCTGTTTTGGCAGATTCCCGAATCGTTCTATGTGGGTGTTTCTGCAATCAACGTGCTGGAGACGATGGGGAAATCGCTGGCCGAGGGAAGCACAAGCAGTGCAAGTTTCACCACCGACAGGACTTTTTATGCGGTTGCCGGCTACCAGTTTCAGTTCGAGACCTTGCCGGCCTATGTTTTCATTCCATCTATCGGAATCATGAGCGACATCGCTTCGTCACAACTTAATGTCGGAGCTAAAGTGATGTATAACAATGCTTTTTCACTCGGAGTCAATTATAGGCCGCAGGAATCGGTCGATTTTCTGGTGGGTCTGAAGATTAAAGACGTCAACATAGGATATTCATATGATATAAATACGATGGGATTAGGCGTTCCTGGTTCACACGAACTATCTGTTAGTTACTGCTTTAAGCTCGATTTGAACAAGTCGCCAAATGATTATAGAAGTGTCAGATACTTGTAAGTTTTGAAATTAACGAGAAAAAAAGTGGGATGGAAAATAATATTTTCTAATTTTGGAAGTTTTTTAAAAGTCAGTAATGACGTGAGTTTTGAAGATAAAGAATAGAATTGTCAATATATCATTGAAAAGAAGATGAAAAAACTACTGTTTTTGTTCTCCGTGGTGCTGCTGCTCGCTTCTTGCGGCAACTCAAATCAAGGCGAATTGGTTGGCATGCGCAAATCAAGTAAGACCTTCAATCAGCCAGATCCATACGGTATGGTGTTTGTCCCACAAGGCAGCTACACAATGGGTGTAGGCGGTGAGGACGTTGCGGCTTCGAATCTTTACGAGCCCAAGACGGTTTCTGTTTCGGCATTTTTCATGGACGAGACTGAAATCACCAACAACGAATACCGGCAGTTTGTCTGCTGGGTCAGGGACTCCATAGCAAGGAGATTGCTTGCTGACGCTTTCCCCGACACATATGCCATAACCGAAACCAAGGATGGTGTGGTCTTGGATCCGCCTATTCTGAACTGGAAGGAAAAAATAGACTGGAGAAGCAAGGACGAAGGCGTGAGAGACGCTCTTGAACCCATGTATCTTCCAGAACATGAAAGATATTTCCGTATCAAGGAGATTGACTCCAGAAAGCTTTACTATTCCTATTATTGGATTGACATGCAGGCTGCTGCAAGGAAAGAGTTTGCCAATGAGAAGCTGACGCCGAATGACTATTCCATCGGTGACGCCGACAACGGCATCGCTGCCGACCGTAAAGGAGCTTGGTCGAACCGTAAGCAAGGTTATTCGGACCGTTCGGTTTACATGCGTTCTGAATCGGTCAATGTCTATCCCGACACGCTGTGCTGGATTCACGACTATTCCTATTCTTTCAACGATCCTATGACGGAGCGTTATTTCTGGCATCCGGCCTATGACAATTATCCGGTTGTTGGTGTGACATGGCAGCAGGCCAGGGCTTTCTGCGTGTGGCGCACACAGCTGATGAACTCCTATCTGCGTTCGAAGAAAGACATTGACGTGTCGGAATTCCGTCTGCCCACTGAAACCGAATGGGAATGGGCGGCTCGTGGCGGCAACATGCTCAACCCTTATCCATGGGGAGGTCCTAACGCTAGCAACGCAAAAGGATGTTATCTGGCCAATTTCAAGCCAAGACGCGGCAACTATAGTGCCGACGGTGGCCTCAGAACCCTCGTGGTCGGCTGCTATCCTCCTAACGGATTCGGTTTGTACGACATGGCTGGCAATGTTTCCGAATGGACAAACAGCGCCTTCGATGCCGCTTCCTATAACTTCACTTGGGACTTGAATCCCGACTACACCTACAACGCTAAAGAAGACGACCCGCCTGTGATGAAGCGTAAAGTGGTTCGTGGCGGATCATGGAAGGACATCTCCTACTATCTGCAAGTCACGACACGCGACTACGACTATCAGGATTCAGCCAGGTGCTATATTGGCTTCCGCTGCGTTCAGCCTTATTTGGGCCGCAACAAGGGCGATAATCCTAAACTTTCGAGAGTTTACAGATAAAATAGCAAAACAATAAATCACAAACAATAACTAACAATTAAAGACTCAATTCAGAGGTTTGTTATGGCAAATACAGAAAATCAGAAGCAATCCTTCTTCAAGAGATTTCAGGAGAGGACTCAAAGCAAAGGTTACAAAACCTTT
This sequence comes from uncultured Lentimicrobiaceae bacterium, assembly GCA_964418895.1. Lineage (GTDB taxonomy): Bacteria > Bacteroidota > Bacteroidia > Bacteroidales > F082 > Limimorpha. The sequence goes on from CAYQND010000011.1 coordinate 21,839, forward strand.
ATGGCTTATGTTTACGGTTTCGGAGCTTCCATCGTCATGATTGGAGCTTATTTTAAACTGACCCACATTCATGGCGCCGACGTGATGCTTGGTATCGGTCTGGGTACTGAAGCCCTTATTTTCTTTCTCTCCGCTTTCGAACCCCAGCATTTGGAATATAAATGGGACAATGTGTTCACCGAATTGGGAGATGAATGGGACGGCAAGACGAAGACCGAGTTTGGCTCTACCGGCAACGGCAAGAGTTCTTCCATTGGAAACGTTGAAGATGCCATGCTTTCGCAGATGTTCGAAAAGATGAACGTGAGCGAAGAGACCTTCAGAAAGATAGGCCGTGGCCTTGACAAACTCTCGGAAAACGCCGGACAGATGGCCGACATCTCCAATGCAATGGCTGCCACAACAACGTACGCCCAGACCATGGACCGTGCCACCAAATCCATTGCCGAATTTGCCAACAACTACGCCCAAACCAATCAGAAGCTTTCTGCATCCCTCGACAAACTTGATTTTAGCGCCCTTGACAGCGGCACCATCAAGAAAGTGGCCGACAGCATGCAGGCACTCAACTCCATCTACGAGCTTCAGCTGCAGAGTTCCGAACAAAGCGTCGAAACTTCCAAGAAACTGAGTCAATCCATGAACAAGTACATGGAAAATCTCAACGACTCAGCTCAAAACGCAGTTCAGCTCAACCAGCAGTTGACACAGCTCTCGTCACGGCTGAGTGCATTGAACAACGTTTACGGCGGCATGCTTTCTGCAATGAACATCAAGGCATAATAATAACCTTTTAACCAACTTTATAAAGAATTATGTCAGGCGCAAAAGAAACCCCGAGGCAGAAAATGATAGGTATGATGTACCTCGTTTATACTGCCTTGCTTGCCATGAATGTTTCCAAGGACATTCTGAATGCTTTCGATATCGTTAACGATGGCGTCCGTGACACCAACAAGACCATAGCCGAACGTATCAGCAATCAATACGCTTCATTCGAAAACGCTTACAGTAAGGATCCCGAAAAGGTCGGTCCTTATTGGGAACAGGCCCAACAAGTCAGATCCAAGACTGATGATATCATCAACTACGTTGAGGCTTTGAAATGGACTTTGGTGTCGAACATCGAGAAGCCAGAGTCAATTCAGGCTGCCGTTGCCGAAGGTCTGCTGTCATCCGCCGACACTATACAACCTTTTAACCCGAATCGTAAATGGTATGACGTCAACACGTCCGAAATCAAGGCGAGAGATAACTTCAACGATCCTACCGCATTCATGATTGGAGGCGATGTTGATGGGAAAGGCAAAGCATACGAACTTTGCGAGAAGTTGAAGAACTATCGCAAGGATATCATCGACATCATCGGTGAAAAGCATGCCGACCAGGTCGGTCTGGACATCCAGGAAGAGTACACGGAAGGTGCAAAGAAGGGCGACAAGATTGATTGGGAAAACCATAATTTCTATCACACTGTGCTTATCGCCGACGTGACCTTGTTCAACAAACTCATTTCGGAGATTCAGACCACTGAAATGAATTCCGTCACGCAGTTGTTCCAGGACATTCACGGCAGCGACTTCACGTTCGACAACATCGGAGCGAAGGTCTTCGCCGAGAGTTCATATCTCATTTCTGGCCAGCCTTACAATGCGCAGGCTATGGTCACGGCCTGGAAAAATTCCATGACCACGGCCAAAGTCTCTCTTGACGGCGGTGCTCAGAGGGTTTACGAAAGCGATATCACCGGCTTGATCAACCTGAACTTCCAGAGTGGTGTGGGCGATCACAAATATACTGGTGTCATCGAAATGATTGACCCGAAGACCAACGAGTTGACCGAATATCCGTTCGAAGGCAGTTATACCGTTGCGCCACCATCGGTGACTTTCTCACCTACCAAGATGAACGTGGTTTACGATGGTATCGACAATCCTATTCAGGTTGGCGCAGCCGGATTCAGCAACAGCAAGTTGAACGTTGTTGCGAACGGTGCCACACTGACACGTACGGGCAATGGTTTGTACAACCTGAGACCATCATCAGGGGCCAAGGAAGTGACGTTGTCGGCGAGCGCCGAAGGTGCTAGTCTCGGCAGTTTCACTTTGAGAGTAAAACCGCTTCCTAAACCGACGGCAAGGATCGAGAATGTCAGTTCCGACGGCAAGGTGACCAAGGGTGCTCTCGTCGCTGCGGGACGTATCATCGCCGAGATGAAAGACTTCGACTTTGATGGCGTCAGCTACAATGTCACGGGCTATACCTTGAAATACAAGACCAAGGCTGGCACCAACAAAGAGACCAAAATCACAGGTTCCAAGTTCTCTGATGAGATGAAGGGCATCTTCAACGGCTCACAGCCGGGCGATTTGTTCATCTTCACGGCCATCACTGTGAGAGGTAATGATAATAGGGATAAAGTACTTGATAATCAGATTGCTGTAGAAATCAAGTAAAAACAATACATAATACCAGATAAGATGAAAAAGACAATTGTTTCAATGTTTGCAGTGATGATGCTGGGTGGCTTCGTCGCAAGTCTGAATGCTCAGACTACCGACGTCAGAGCGCCGAAGAACAGTATCGTTTCTTCGCAACAGCAAACGATGATGGATAAGCGCCCGTCGCCACTGCCTGACATCCAGGAAGCCAACGTGATGTGGAAGAAAACCATCATCAGGGAAATTGATTTCCGTCAGAAAATCAATCAGCCTTTTTACTATCCGATAAATCCTACCGAAGATCTTAGGAACTTCACCACTGTCATCTATGACGCCATCATGAGCGGAGACATCACCCCATACAGGGTTGAAAACAATGTTGACGACATGATTACGCCTTTGACAAGAGATGATTTCGAGAAGGAAAACACCAAAATCGGTGATCCGCCCGTCATCATGAAAGATGGTGTTGAAGTTGCCAATGAGATTACGTTCAAGGACCGTATGCTCAACGTCACGCGTATGAGAATCAAGGAAGACTGGTATTTTGACAAGCATTTGTCACAGTTCCTTGTCAGGATCATCGCTATTTGCCCCGTCGTCGTTGACGAGGACGGACTTTCGCAGGTTTGCTGGATTCCTTATGACGAGCAGACCAGAAACGTTTTGGCCAAGGCATTTGTGTTCAACCGCGTAAACTCTTCGGAACGCCGTTCATACGACGAGATTTTCCAGAAACGCATCTTCGACAGTTACATCGTCAAGGAAGAAAACGTCTATGACCGTTACATCAATTCTTACGCTTTCAATATCGACGCGCTCTATGAGTCGGAACGCATCAAGAACGATTTGTTCGACTACGAACAAGGTCTCTGGGAATATTGATTCGTAATCTGATTTCAAAATTAACTCCGGCAGCAATGTCGGAGTTTTTTGTTTCTACTCATTGCTGAAGGCGATAGTATCCCTTTGGTTCAATGACTTGGTTCCGTTGAAGTGACACATAAAATATGCGGGCAAACCAACGCTGATTTGCCCGCAAACATTAGATTTAGAAAAGCTTTGAAGCTTATTCTATGATGGTCAGCTCGTCGATGATGTTGTTGGCCTTGCCGACTTTTTCGATGCACCAGAGCAGGTATCTTGCATCCATGCTGATGGTGCGTTGCACTTTCTGTTCGAACGAAAGGTCGCCGCTCATCGCTTCCCAGTTGCCGTCGAAGGCGAGGCCGATGAGTTCGCCGTTGCCGTTTATGACGGGACTTCCCGAGTTGCCGCCCGTGATGTCGTTGGTGGTGATGAAGTCCACTACCAGTTCGCCTTTGTCGTTGGCATAACGTCCGTAATCCTTGGCATTATAAAGGTCGCGGACTTCTTTCGGGATGTCGAACTCCCAGTTTCCCGGGATGTATTTTGCCATCACGCCGTCCATGGTGGTGTAGTAGTTGTAGTTTACCGCGTCGGCAGCTTTATAAGGTTCCACCGTTCCGTAGGTGAGACGCATCGTGAAGTTTGCATCTGGATAGAAGTTTCGGTCGCTTTGCATCGCCATGAGGCCTTTCATGTAAAGGCGTTCGCCTTTGCCGCCGAGGTCTTGTGCTTCGTTGTAACGCACGAGAAGTGCGTTGTACGATTCGATGATGTTAGACGTCAGGGCGAAGATGGGGTCTTTGTCGAGTTTCTTTGGCTTGTCGAGCCAGTTTTCCATACGTTTCTGGTCGGTGAAGATGGATTTTTCGAAAGCCTTGCTAATGAAAGATGAAAAGTCACCATTGCTCTTTTGTCCCAGTTTCAGGACTTCGCTTGGCATGAGCGTGGCAGGAACATCCTTGTAGAAAAGGTCGAGCAAGGCTGTCGTGACATCTCGGTCAAGTTCCATGGAATAATTCTTGAAATAAGCTTCCACATCGGGGCGCAGTTTATCGACGGCTTTTCTGATGGCTTCGTCATCGGCTTTGTCGTGGATCATCTTGTTGATGCGGATGAATCTTCTTGACAAGGCAACGGCTTCGCCGCCATTCCAGCCGGCTTCGCGGTGATAGATGAAAGGCTTCTCTATCTCGTCGAGGATCTCCCATTTCTTCTCGATGCCATCGAAGATGCCGCCGTATTCGGCTTTGCGGTTTGCATCGGCGTTGACCCATTCCTTGAAGGCTTCTTCCTGAGCCAGACGCTTATCGTAAACATGGTTGTGACGCAATTGCTTCATCTGTCCGATGCTGTATTTCCAGTAGTTGGAGACGCTGGCTTGCTTGGAAGCGTATTTGATGAATACGCTTTGGTCGGCGTCCATGTGGGTGCGGTAGTTCTGGAGTTTGGTGGTGCGGCAGGCGATGATGGCGGGATCTTCTTCTTCGATGACGTTTTTCACCGTGAAAGAGGTCGAATAGCGGTCGGTGCTGCCCGGATAGCCAAGTATCATGGCATAGTCGCCTGGTTCCACACCTTGGATGTTGATGGGAAGGTAATGCTTGGATTTCATCGGGATATTATCCGCCGAATAGTCTGCGGGACTGCCGTCAGGTGCGGTGTAGACGCGGAAGATGTTGAAATCGCCTTTATGTCGTGGCCATGTCCAGTTGTCGGTGTCGGCACCGAATTTTCCGATGCCCCACGGCGGACAGCAAACCAGACGCACGTCGCGGTATTCTTCGTATTCGAACAGAATGTACTGGTTGCCTGAATAGAAGGAGACGACTTCGAAACGCAGGTCGTTTCCTTCACTGCGGGATTTAGTGAGCGCCTTTGTGTTGTCGCTTATGATTTTGGCACGGTCTGTTTCTGAGGTGTTGTCGTTGACGCCTTTGAGGATGATGTCGGTGACATCTTCCACTTTTGACAGAAACAGCACAGAAAGTCCGGGGTTCGGGAGTTCTTCGCTTTTGTTCATGGCCCAGAAACCGTCCGTGAGATAGTCGTGTTCCACGGAAGAATGTTGCTGGACGTAACTCAGGCCGCAGTGATGGTTGGTGAGCAGCAATCCTTCCAGAGAGATAAGCTCGCCAGTGCAGCCACCGCCGAATTGGACAACGGCGTCTTTCAGGCTGGGTTTGTTGAAGTCGAAAATCTGTTCTGCCGTGAGTTTGCATCCCATGGCCTGCATCTCGGCAAGGTTTTTCCCATTCAACGAATAAGGAAGCCACATGCCTTCATCGGCCTTGATGGTCATGAAAGGCATGAGAAAGGCCAGTACGAGGAGTAGTCTGTTTTTCATAATGTATTGTTACGGCTTGGAAGTGCCGGTTTGTTTAAAATCTTGTTATTATTAAATGTAGTAAGGTGTCAGTGCAATAGTTTCTTGATGATGTTGAATTTCTCGTATGGCGGATATTTCATGGCCATGTCGAACTTGTTTGAGGAGAACAGGACGGAACGGGTATGGCTGAAGGCCAGATAGCTTTCCTTGCCGTGATAGTGTCCCAAGCCGCTGTTGCCCACACCGCCGAAAGGCAGTCTGCTGTTGGAGATGTGCATGACGGTGTCGTTGACACAGGCGCCTCCCGAGATGGTCTTCGACAGGACGCTGATAGCTTTGCTATCTTTCCCAAAATAATACAGCGCCAACGGTTTGGGATGACGGTTTATGTAGTCAACCGCATCGTTGATCTTGTTGTAGGTCATTATTGGAAGAATAGGACCGAACACTTCGTCCTGCATGATGGGCATCTCAGGCTCCACTTCTATCAGCGTGGGCTGAATGTAACGGCTTTGCGCTGAGGTCTTTCCACCATAAAGGATCTTACCGTCTTTGAGGTATGAGCTGAGTCTCTGGAAAGCCTTATCACTGATGATGCGGCAATATTCGTCGCTGAGTTCCGCATCTTGTCCGTAGAACTGTTCAAAGGAGGCGATGAGCCTTTCGATGAGTTTCTCTTTTTCTGATTCGTGGACGAACAGGTAGTCAGGGGCTATGCAGGTTTGTCCGGCATTCAGGGTTTTGCCCCATGCCAGTCGGTGTGCGGCAATGTCGATGTTGCAGCCCTTGTCGATGATGCATGGGCTTTTGCCGCCGAGTTCGAGCACCACGGGAGTAAGGTGGTGTGCCGCTGCTTCCATGACGACTCTGCCAACGTCGGGACTTCCAGTGTAGAAGATAATGTCGAAATGCTGTTGAAGCAGCATGTCGTTTACTTCGCGGTGTCCTTGAATGACAGCAATGTACTCTTCTTTAAAAGTCTCCCTGATGATGGTCTCGATGACGTTTGATGTGTCGCTGGAGTATGGTGAGGGTTTCACCACGGCGCAATCGCCTGCCGAGATGGCTCCTATCAGCGGGCACATCGTCAGATTCAGAGGATAGTTCCACGGGGCGATGATGAGTGCGACGCCCAGCGGCTCATGTAGAATGCGGCTTCTGGAAGGGAACAGGAACAGCGGCGTCTTCACGCGGACAGGCTTCGACCATTGCTTCAACCGTCTGATGTGTTGGTCGAGTTCGCTCATGACGATGCCAATCTCGGTCAGATAGGCTTCCCTTTCCGATTTGTGAAGATCGTTCCAGAAAGCCTGATAAAGCTCTTCTTCGTGGTTTAGTATCGCGGCTTTCAGTTTCTTTAGCTGCGTGATGCGCCATGAAATCGGCTTGGTCTTTTGCGTCAGGAAGAATTCCTTTTGCCGGATTACGACTTCCTGTATCTTCTCAAGCGTCATGCTGTCGTTGTCATTAGTTTCCATGGTGCTGCAATTCTTATATGATTGATTCTCTATCAGATACAATGTGTGATAGTGTTGTTTCGATGCAACAGAAAGGCTTTTCCGTGTTGGCCACGGATGAGCCTTTGAAGCCGTTACGTTATTGCTTTTTCAGGAATTCCGTCACGTTGTTTCTGATACGCATCTCCAAGTCTTCCGAGTCGTCGGCTTTGACGAAAGGATGTCCGGTCACTTTCTCATAGAGCTCGATGTAGCGTTCCGACACGCTGTTGACGTATTCGGGCGTCATTTCCGGCACTTTCTGACCGTCTTTGCCTTGGAAGCCGTTGGCCATGAGCCATTCGCGGACAAATTCCTTCGAAAGCTGGATCTGAGGCTCGCCTTTGGCGAAACGTTCTTCATATTGGTCTGCGATGAAATAGCGTGACGAATCGGGTGTGTGAATCTCGTCCATCAGGTAGATCTGATCGCCAATCTTACCGAATTCGTATTTGGTATCAACGAGGATAAGGCCGTGTTGTGCAGCGATTTCCGAGCCGCGTTGGAAGAGCTTGCGTGTGATGTCTTCTATTTGTTCGTAGTCTCTCTCGCTGATGAGGCCACGGCTGATGATTTCGTCGCGCGAAATGTCTTCATCATGTCCTTCTTCGGCTTTTGTCGTCGGCGTGATGATTGGGCTGGCGAATTTCTGATGTTCGCTCATGCCGTCGGGAATCGTGACGCCGCAGATGGTGTGTTGGCCGCTTTTGTAGGTGCGCCATGAACTGCCGGTGAGGTAGCCGCGGATGATCATCTCAATAGGGAATGGCTTGCAGAGCTTGCCTATGGTGACCATCGGGTCGGGTGTGGCAAGTTTCCAGTTCGGAACGATGTCGGAGGTTGCATCCAGGAATATCGATGCTATCTGATTGAGTACCTGTCCCTTGTATGGGATTCCTTTTGGCAGGATGACATCAAAGGCCGAGATGCGGTCGGTGGCCACCATGACGAGGTATTGGTCGTTGATGAAATAAACGTCACGGACTTTGCCGTGATAGACTTTTGTTTGCCCAGGGAAAGTGTAATCCGTTCTGGTAAGTGCTTTCATAATTTGTATTTTAATTTATTTTGTATCAATTATTTATTGTTACAACCATGATGGTTGAATCAGTCTCAAAAATAGCATTTTGTTTTGTGTGAAAGGAAAAATCGGGTGGGGAAATGTGTCGTTTGGGTGTTCTGTTTCGCATTGCTGATGTTTCGTTGACGTTTTGGTAAAACCGATTTCATTATGCCGTATGATTCTGGTCATCTTCGTTGAGGTGGCGTTTGTAGGCGTTAACGATGTCGGTGACGAGTTTGTGGCGCACGACGTCCTTGTCGTCAAGCATGATGAATTCGATGCCTTCGACGTTTCCGAGCACTTCCATGGCTTGTGGCAATCCTGATGGAGTGCGTGGCGGCAAGTCGATTTGCGTGATGTCGCCTGTGACGATGAACTTGGCGTTGCGTCCCATTCGGGTGAGGAACATCTTGAGTTGGCTTCGTGTGGCGTTTTGTGCTTCGTCGAGGATGACGAAGGCGTGGTCGAGGGTACGGCCGCGCATGAAGGCCAAAGGCGCAATCTCGATGGTGCGGTCTTCCAGGTAGCCGTCGAGTTTCGACGATGGAATCATGTCGTGCAGGGCGTCGTACAAAGGCTGAAGATAGGGGTCGAGTTTGTCCTTGACATCGCCGGGAAGGAAGCCGAGGCTCTCGCCGGCTTCTACGGCGGGACGTGTCAGTATGATGCGCCGCACTTGACGTGCTTTCAAGGCTCTGACGGCCAGTGCCACGGCGGTGTAGGTCTTTCCGGTGCCTGCGGGACCGATGGCGAAGACGAGGTCTTTGTGCTCGGAGGCGCTCACCATGCGTTTCTGATTGGCAGTGATGGCCTTGATGGGCACGCCCCCGCGGCCGAAGACAAGCACGTCGTTGTCGGTCATCTGCTGCTCGATCTCCGAGTCAGCTTCGGCGGTCATCACGTGCTCTATGGTCTTGTCGTCAATCTTTCCGTTCCGTTCGAGTTGCAACACCAACAGTCCCAGCCTGTTGATGAAATACTCCAGCTCTTCGTCATCGCCGATGACTTTCACGAAGTCGCCACGGGCGATGATTTTCAACTTCGGAAACAACGCCTTGATCTTTTCCAGATTTCTGTTGTTCGGCCCATACAGGTCCGAGGGATTCACATTCTCGACTTGTAAAATCTGTTCTGCCATCTGACGCGTATTTTCCGCAAACTTACATAAAAATGCTTTTCGCGCTGATTCAGCAGGGAAGAATTGTGCCTTTTCTTTTCTGCTTTTGCAGGGATGACACGCGCAACGTTTGTTTTTTCAGATTTTCATCAGATTTTCATTTCAAATATTCATACCTTTGCAAATTATAGGATGTGACGGATCCCTAATTTCAACAGACAGACAAGATGGCTATCATCACCATAACAAGCGACTGGGGCACTACTGATTACTATACGGCAGCAGTGAAAGGATCCATCTTGTCGAAAATGCCGGACGCCACCATTGTGGACATCACCCATAATGTGGAGCCTTTCAATATCATTCAGGCCGGTTTCATCATTAGGAATGCCTGTGTGAGTTTTCCTGAAGGCACCATTCACATCATCGCTGTGGACACCATCGAATCAATAGAAAACCCACATGTGGTCGTCAAGGCCTTTGGACAGTATTTCATTTCGACTGACAACGGCATCTTCAGCCTGATTCTTGACAACAGTTATGACGAGGCTGTTTATATCGACGTACCGCAAGATACTGATTTATACACATTTATAGCAAGAGACCGTTTTGCTAAGGTCGCCGTGATGATTGCCAAGGGAGAACCATTGTCGAAAATCGGCGCTCCACGCACGCAGTTGAATGTCGGTGGCACCTTTAGCGCTGTGGCCAACGATAATTCCATCAACGGCCTTGTGATGTACATCGACTCATACGACAACCTGATTACAAACATTACTAAGGAAATGTTTGACAAGACGTGCCAAGGGCGTCCATTCATCATCTACATCAAGAGGGATCTTTATACGATATCAAAGATTTCGGAGAGTTTCGATGACGTTGCCAAACTTGAGCCTGTGGCCATCTTTGGCACGCATGGCTATCTCGAATTGGCTCTGAATCGGGCTAAAATGGCTTCTCTGTGTGGCGTGGATCTAAACTCGGTCATTACGGTCAAGTTCGGTTGATGAGCCTTGCACTGACGATGGAGTAGATTTTCCAGATAATCAATCCTACAAGTATTCCCAAAGCCGCGCCGGCAATGATGTCAGCGGGATAGTGGTATCCGATGTAGATTCTGCTGTAACTCGACAGGAAAGCCCACAGAAACATCACGAAACCCACCCATCTGTATTTGTTCCGGAGTGCCGGCGTCAGAAATGCCGCCACGGCAAACGTGTTTGCGGCATGCGAGGAGACGAAGCCGAATCTGCCACCCGCCATGCCGTTTGGCAGGTAGATGACATCTCTGAAACCATCATTGTAGCATGGCCGCAAACGATGAAAGAGCGGCTTGCATACTGAAGATGCGAGTTGGTCGGAACACAGCACGACAAGACCTACGGCAAGGAATATCCAGATGCTTTTCTTCCCATATTGCCTGATTACAAGATAGACGAGCAGCAGGTATAAGGGAATCCACACCAGCATATTGGTGATGGCTATCATGATTCCGTCAAGCCAGTCGGCATGAAGGCCGTTGAGCAGCAGGAACAGCCGTGAGTCGAGGTCGGTGAGCGCTTCCATTGTCATCATCCGATATGAGGCAGACGAGAGGAATGTGTCATTCCTCTTCTTCTTCTTTTTTATTGAGCGTCAACCAGATAAGGTCTTTCAGTTCATCAAGTCCCTTTCCGGTAAGCGAACAGATGAAGACGTGCGGAATCTTGCTTGGCAGGCTGTCGCGTCTTATCTCTCTTATCTTGGCATCATCGACGAGGTCACATTTGGTGATGGCTATGATGCGGCTCTTGTCGAGCAGTTCCGGATTGTATTTTGTCAGTTCGTTGAGCAGAATATCGTATTCTTTCTTGATATCGGGGCTGTCGGCGGGAATCATGAAGAGCAACGTGGAGTTGCGCTCGATATGACGTAGAAATCTGATACCCAATCCTTTTCCTTCGGCAGCACCTTCTATGATTCCAGGGATGTCGGCCATGACAAAGGAGCGATTGTCGCGGTAACTAACTATGCCGAGGTTGGGGACGAGCGTGGTGAAAGGATAGTCGGCGATTTCGGGTTTGGCGGCTGATACGACGGAAAGCAGTGTGGATTTGCCCGCATTCGGGAATCCGACGAGTCCCACGTCTGCCAGAAGTTTCAGTTCCAACGTGACTACCTCTTCCTGACAAGGCTCGCCAGGCTGTGCGAATCTTGGCACTTGCAGTGTCGATGTCTTGAAGAAGGTGTTGCCTTTGCCACCGCGTCCGCCTTTGAGCAGCACGACGGTCTGCCCGTCTTCGGTTATCTCACCTAATTGTTGCCTGTCGCTGGAGCGGTATGCCACGGTGCCGAGAGGCACGTCGATGAAGACGTCTTCGCCTGCGGCTCCAGTGAGCTGGTTCTTGCCGCCGCCGATGCCGTTGCCGGCAAAGAGATGTTTCGTGTAGCGGAGGTGCAGCAATGTCCAAAGCTGAGCGTTGCCGCGAAGGATGATGTCGCCGCCACGACCGCCGTCGCCGCCGTCGGGACCTCCTTTAGGGATATATTTCTCGTGACGGAAGTGCAACGATCCCGCGCCTCCCTTGCCTGAGCGGCACATTATGTTTACGTAGTCAACGAAGTTTGATGTCATGGAATGTTGTCGTTAAAATTCATCATAATAGCTCGGACCGTCATCTTCAGAGTCTTCTTGTGAACAGTTGAAGTTCAGGTCAACGTCGGGGAGGTTGGGTCTTTGGAAATCACCTTTGCTGACATTCAGGGAAGAGTCGCCGTAAACCTTCTGCATGTATAATGCCCAGATTGGCAAGGCGGTATGAGAACCTTGTCCTAAGCTGGTGCTTCTGAAGTGCACGCTGCGGTCTTCCGCTCCGACCCAGACGCCTGTAGTGAGGTCGGGCGTGATGCCCATAAAGTAACCGTCACTCTGGTTTTGCGTTGTTCCAGTCTTGCCGGCGATGGGGTTGTTGAAGTGGAAGCTTGAACGGAGACGTATGCCGGTGCCGCTTTGCACCACGCCTTTCATGAGTTCGATCATCTTGTATGCCGTGAGTTCGCTCATGGCTTCTGATTCTTCCGGACTGAAGCGCTCGATGACGTTGCCGTTGCGGTCTTCGATTTTTGTGATGAAAATCGGCTTGATGTAAACACCTTGGTTGGCAAAGGTGGTCATGGCGCCAACCATCTCGCACAGTTTGAGGTCGGCGACGCCGAGGCAGATGGAAGGCACTGGATCGATGGGAGATTCGACACCCATGCGGCGTGCCATGGCGATGACGGCTTCAGGTCCGAAACGGTTCATGAGGTATGCCGAAATCCAGTTATTCGATTGTGCCAAAGCCCATTTCAGCGTCACTTCTTCTCCGACGCGCTTTCCATAGTTGTGTGGCTCCCAGAAACGGCCGTCGGGAAGCTGGATGCTGTACTGAATGTTGGGTATCTTGGTGCAAGGCGTGTATTCGCCTTCCTGCATGGCAAGGGAATAGAGGAATGGCTTGAAAGTGGAGCCGACCTGACGGCGGGCTTGTGTGACATGGTCATATTTGAAGAATCGGTAGTCGAGACCGCCGACGTAAGCTTTCACCTGGCCGGTGTGTGATTCTATCGACATGAGGCTGGCCTGTAGGAACCACTTGTAGTATCTGATGGAATCCATGGGCGTCATGATGGTGTCGATGGGGCCGTTCCACGAGAAGACTGTCATCTCGACAGGTTTGTTGAATTCCGCCTTGATGGCACTCGGACTCATCTTTGCCTTTTTAAGTGCATGGTAACGGTCGGAACGCTTCATGGAGGTCTCAAGAATCTCGTCTATCTTGGCCTTGTCACTAAGGGTGAAAGGCGCGTTTTCACGACCTTTCCAATGCGAGTAAAATGAAGGTTGCAAGGTGCCGCCTACAAATTCCTTGACGGCTTCTTCGGCATAGCGCTGCATGCGCGAGTCGATGGTGGTGTAAATCTTGAGTCCGTCACGGTAGATGTCATAAGGTCTTCCGTCAGGGCGGAAATGGGTTTTGGCCCATTCGGTCATTTCGTTTCTCAGAAATTCACGGAAATATGTGGCTTGACCGCTGTTATGGTCCATGACGCTGAAATGCGACATGTCGATCGGAATCTGAGAGACGGAATCGTATTCGGCTTGAGTGATGTAGTCGTTATCGCACATTTTCTTCAACACCAGGTTGCGGCGCGCTAGAGCATTGTTGGGGTTGCGCACCGGACTGAATTTCGTCGGGGCGTTGACGACACCCGCCATCAAGGCGGACTCTTCCAAAGTGAGTTCCTTTGGCGTTTTGCCGAAGAAAGTGGCTGCCGCCGACCGTATGCCGTACGCATTGTGGCCGAAAGCGACAGTGTTCAGATACATCGTGATGATTTCTTCTTTCGAGTAGTTGCGTTCCAGTTTGGTGGCGGTCACCCATTCCTTGAACTTGCGGATGACGAGAGAAAAGACATTCATCTTGCCACGAGGGAAGAGGTTTTTGGCCAATTGCTGCGTGATGGTGCTACCACCGCCTTTTCTGTGGCCCGTCAGCACGCCGAAAGCGACACGGAAAAGGGCTTTCGAGTCAATGCCTGAGTGTTTCTCGAAACGCGCATCCTCGATGCTTATCAGGGCTTCGGGAAGATATGGCGACAAGTCGCTATAGTACACGTTGGAACGGTTTTCAACGTAGTAGGTTCCCAACAATTCTCCATCGGCAGAAATGATTTCCGTTGCGAGGTTGGTATGAGGGTTCTCCAGTTCTTCAAAGCTCGGCATTTTGCCGAAGATGCCAATGTTGATGCAGAGAAATAGCAGGACGATGAAGCCGAGGAAGTATCCGAAAATGGCCCAAAGCTTCCTGACAGCTCTCGAACCGTCGTCTTTTCCGTTGCCCTTGTTGTTGTTACCCGTTGCCATGGCCTTTGATTTCGAGTTTATTGTTTGTCGATGAAGATGCCGATGTCTGACACGCCTTTGAGGACGGGTTCACGCATGGCTTGTTCTATTGTGAAATGGTATTCGCCTGGAAGTGGGAATTTCAGGTTGGGATTCAGCGGTATTCTGATGTCGCGCATGGTCCCGCTGCCTTTGCCAATCCATTTCCCTTCGGGCGTCGCCAAAATGCACTCGATGGTGTCGTGTGTGATGTTGCCGTTTGGCATATTGGTGTGCAAAAACACATACAAGTTGCTGTAGCGGTAGTTTTCTAGGTGACGCACGTCAACGCCGAAGACGTAGATGCTGGCGGTGTCGGTTACGGTGACATCGAATGTGGCAGGCTTGTCCTGATGCCATTCCGCTTCCGGAATGACGACACGCTTGTCGAAAGTCTCGTTATGGCACGAGCCAAGGCAAACCAGCATCAGCAGGCTTGCGAGAAGTGGAAGCACTCCTCTGTAGAAAATCTTGTCATGTCGCGTCATTCGTATTTCCTTAAGTCCACTTCGGAGCCGTCATCGTTGAGGAAGGTCTCTTCTGTGTTGGTGTGTTGTTCCATTGTAAGGACATAATCCTCCAATCGTTCAGGCTTCTGTCCTTTTTTGTTTGCGCTTATGATTTCCTTCACCTTGTTGAGAGGGATGGCCATGATGTTGCTGCGGTCGTTGGCATAAGAATACCACATGATGCCTTGAAACACATCGTTTTTCTGGTGGATGGCGTCTCCGCTCTTGAACTTCAGCACGATGCCGGAATCGGGGAACTCTTTGAGGGCGTCGCAATAGGCTTCGTATTCGAAGTTAAGGCAGCATTTCAGTTTTCCGCATTGTCCGGCGAGTTTCTGAGGATTGGGCGAGAGTTGCTGGACATGGGCGACGTTGGTGGTGACGGACTGGAAATTGCAAATCCATGAGGCGCAGCATAACTCGCGGCCGCAGGAGCCGATGCCGCCTAACTTGGCCGATTCCTGACGCACGCCGATTTGGCGCATCTCCACCCTTACGTGAAACTCTTCCGCCAGTTTCTTGATGAGTTCGCGGAAATCCACACGTCCGTCGGCGGTGTAATAGAATACCGCTTTGGTCTTGTCACCCTGATATTCGATGTCGTTCAATTTCATGTCAAGACCGAGGTTGTCGGCAATCTGACGGCTGCGGAACAGTGTGCTGTTCTCCATCTTGATCGCTGCAAGCCATTTTTCGATGTCGCTGGTGCGGGCGCGACGGTATATCTTTTTCATCTCCTCCATCGGAGTGCGGTATTTCTTGCGCTTGATCTGCCGCAAGACAATATCGCCGGTCAGCGTGACAATCCCGATGTCGTGTCCGATGGCGGTCTCCACCGCAACCATGTCGCCTTCCTGCAACTCAAGTTCGGGAGGGTAGGTAAAGTAATCCTTTCTGTCGTTCTTGAAACGCACCTCCGCAATGCAAGGGCTTGATTCCGACGGGTTGCTCTCAAAGTCGCGCATCCAGTTGAACTGATCCATCTTGCTCGCGCTGTGGTCCAGCATGTTCTGGCTTACGTTGCAATCGTCGCATCTGTAACAGCCACGGTTGAATACCGGGTCGTCGATGTTCGCTATTTTATTATTTGAAGTGTTATTATCTTGGTTATCAGACATTTAATTTCTATGTTTGCAGAATATTCAATGTGCAAATATACGTTTTTTTATTGTTGACATCAGCCGTTCTGCCGCAGTTTATTTGTACAGCGGTATCCCGTTGGTTTTCAGCCTGCTGTGGAAGTTGACGTTGGCCTCGATGGTGTTAGTTCGACAGCGTTCATTTTCCCCAGTTGTCTCTGTCCAGGCTTCTGTATTGTATCGCCTCTGCGACGTGCTCCGGACGGATTGTCTCGCTTTCATCAAGGTCGGCGATGGTGCGTGACACCTTCAGGATTCTGTCGTAGGCTCTTGCCGAGAGTCCCAGTTTTTCCATCGCGTTTTTCAGCAGTCTTCTGCATGCTTCGTCAACGTCGCAGTATTTCTGAAGAAGTTGGGAATTCATTTGTGCATTTGCATGGACATATTGACAGTCGGCGAAGCGTTTCTGCTGGATGGCGCGGGCTTTTATCACGCGTTTTCTGACTTCGGCGCTCGACTCGCCCCGTTGTTTTTCCGCAAGGTCCTTGTAGGCCACCGGCACGACTTCGACATGGAGGTCGATGCGGTCCATCAGCGGTCCGGAAATCTTGTTCAGGTATTTCTGCACCACGCCGGGAGCGCAAACACATTCCTTGTCGGGATGGTTGTAATAGCCGCAGGGACAGGGATTCATGGCCGCCACCAGCATGAAATTGGCAGGGAAATCGATGGATATTTTCGCTCTCGAAATCGTGACGACACGGTCTTCCATGGGCTGACGCATCACTTCCAGCACCTGTCTCTTAAATTCAGGTAGTTCGTCGAGGAAGAGCACCCCATTGTGGGCCAACGAGATTTCGCCTGGCTGAGGATAGGTGCCGCCGCCGACAAGTCCTGCGTCGCTGATGGTGTGATGAGGGCTTCGGAACGGGCGCGTCATCACCAACGACGTGTTGCCGCCCATGATTCCCGCAACGGAATGTATCTTGGTTGTCTCCAAAGCCTCTGGCAAAGTCAGGGGAGGCAGAATGCTGGGAATGCGCTTGGCCAGCATGGTCTTTCCGCTGCCCGGAGGGCCGATGAGAATCACGTTGTGACTGCCGGCTGCGGCAATCTCCAACGCTCTCTTGATGTTTTCTTGTCCTTTCACGTCGCTGAAGTCGGATTCATACATTTCGTTCTGTTCCATCTCTTCAAGATCGATTTTCACAGGGGCGATGACTTCGTCGCCATTGAGGAATGCGACCACTTGTTTCAGGTCGTCAGCGCCGATTACGTCGATGTCGTCAACGACGGCAGCCTCTTTGGCGTTGGCATTAGGCATGATGACGCCTTCGAAGCCGTCTTCCTTTGCCTTGATGGCGATTGGCAAGGCGCCTTTTATGGGATTCAGGGTGCCGTCGAGGGAAAGTTCGCCCATGATGATGAACTTCTCGAGTCGGTCTATCTGCACCTGTCCCGATGCCGCCATGATGCCAATGGCGATGGGAAGGTCATAGGCCGAGCCTTCTTTCCTGATGTCGGCAGGTGCCAGGTTGATGGTGATGCGCTTCTTGGGATAATTGTAACCGAGGTTCGTGAGGGCGGCTTCTATCCGCTGGTGGCTTTCCTTGACAGCACTGTCGGGCAGCCCGACCAGGAAAAACTGGATTCCTTTGTCGATGTTCACTTCAATTGTCACCAAAATCGCGTCGATGCCGAATAATGCGCATCCGAATGTTTTCACTAACATTTTGTATGTGGGTATTGGTTGATTCTCTATTCAGTTAACTTTATTCATAATATGTTACTTACATATCGTGCTGCAAAAGTGCGTCAAGGGTGGGAGACCTGGCGCTGAATAAACGTATATAGTCGACAATAAACGATTATCATCGACTATATCGCTAATATGCAATAAGATATGAATCAGCCAATAATGGTTGACTTTAGAAATCAGAAAGGATTGACGTCGGGTATGCCGATTACTTTTTTGGTTTGTAATCCGACTTCTGGAAGATGGACTGCATGTCGGTCTCGTCCATCAGTTCCTGAAGCGTAACGTTATTATTGTTGCTCATGTAGGAGCGGATGACGTGGAGTCCGAGGAACTCGCCCAGACGTGCCGGGGCGTCGTTGCTGTATTCCTGAGTGAAAGGTCCGTCGCCGAAAAACATGATATACATGTCGAGTCCAGTGGCGTAAAGGCGCTGGTTGCCGACGACGTCAGCCCAGACTTGGCCTTCGTTGCTTTCGGCCCATTTCATCTGATCGGCGGAATAGCCAAGAAGCGCTTCGTCGGTGATGTCAGGATACATGGCTTCGACAAAGTAATCGACGCGTCCCGTGTTGACCATCTCGTTGAGCATGTCGCTCTGCTTTCTTGGCTTGTAGAGATAATAGAAATAAAGTGTCTGTGCTACGTCCTTGGCCATCGAGAGTTTTTCGGTACGAGCCTTGCGGTAGTTCGGCATTCCTATCTCATCGTAGATTGCGTCTTGCGAGAGATACCAGTCAAGAGAGATGACGAGTTGATCTTTGATTATCTGTACCGACGGAGTCTGTGGGTCGATGCCGGAAACGCAGGTGTAGACCTTTTCGGGCAACTTGACGTCGGGATAATAGTAGTTGAAATGACTGTAGATGGTCTCCACGATGTCTTTGACGTAGGACATATCGGGATAGGCTTCCTGCACTTTGTGATACATTTCGATTGCAAAGGTGTCTGTTGCGAAATTCTTGATGTAGGTCACAGCGCCCGCATTGTCGAGGTCGCCTTCGAGGAAAGGCATGAAGTCCTTTTGAATGGATTTCAGTTGTTGCTGGAAATCAGCCGTATCGAGGTTGAAAAGCGCATCTTCATAACGAGAGTAACTCAGTTCGGGGACTGCGACGGCCTGCGATTTCAGTTTGGCCTTGTAGTCGTTTTCTTTTTGTCCGCAACCCATGATGGCGGTTGAGAGGCAAATTACAACCAAGATTTTTTCTAACTTATTCATTGTTAATATTATAGAATATATAATTAGTCGTTTTCGCGCTGCAAAGATGCGAAAAATTCCTTTATCATTCAAAATGGTGTAATAGCCATTGGCGGAGCATCTCGAAAGCCGACACGGACGCCCGTTCTATGGTGTTTTCGCGGTCGTTGCCGAAGTTAAAACACTCCGACACCACGCCGTCGGGGGCTGCCAAGGCAATCCACACTGTGCCAAGCGGCGTGTCGATGGTGCCGCCGTCAGGGCCTGCGATGCCGGTGGTGGCAAGTCCGAAATCCGTTTTCATAAGTTGACGTACGTTGCAAGCCATGCTTTCCACCACCTCACGGCTAACCAGACCGTATTCGTCTATCAGTTTCGGAGGCACGTCGAGGACGCCCGACTTGACCTCGGTGGCATACGACACGACGGTTCCCTTGTAAACTGCCGAACTGCCCGGTATCAGCGTGATGCGATGGCCTATGTTTCCGCCAGTGCAACTTTCCGCCGACGACATGGTCAGGCGGTGCTGTTTCAGCAGGTCGAAGACGACGCGTTCGACATGGACGTCTTCCATACTGAAAATGTTGTCGGGGATCAAGGCTGCGAGTTTCGCCACTTCCTTGTCTAACGCTTCGTGAAGCGTATTCTCGTTCTCATTGGTGCCGCTCAGTCTGAGACGCACGATGCCATGCTGAGGGAGATAGGCCAGCGCCATGTAATCGGGGAGTTCCTCCTCCCATTGGTGTATCTTGTCGGCCAGAAAGGATTCCCCGATTCCAGTTGTCATGATGACGCGCTGTTCGTAAGGCGTGCTGTGGAATCGCTTCTTGAAGCGTTCAAGCAGTTCGTCGGTGAAGATGCCTTTCATTTCAAATGGCACGCCGGGAAGGAATACGAAAACGGTGTCGTTTCTTTCAATCCACATGCAAGGAACGGTGCCGTAAAGGTTTGGAATGCAGATGCAGTCTTTCGGGACAAAGGCTTGCTGACGGTTGCGTTCCGTCATCTCGAAGCCTCGCAACTTGAAGATAGACAAGATGTTCTGAAAAACTTCGTCGTTTAATACCAGTTCCGTGTCGAAAAACTTGCACAAGGTCGGTTTGGTGATGTCGTCCGCTGTTGGGCCGAGTCCGCCTGTGACGATGACAAGACTGGCGTCGAGACACGAATTCAGGGCTTCGGTGATGGCTTTTTCGGAATCGCCCACGGTCAGCACCGAACTTAGGCGAAAACCAGCCAAGGAAAGATGCTCGCCAAGCCACGCGGCATTAGTGTTAATAACCTGACCTATAAGCAGTTCGTCTCCGATGGAGATGTTTTTTACAACGACTTCTTTCATCTGATGGTGTTTTCCGCAAAGATAGTCGATTCCGCCATAACCGGCGGTCTGACAAGTCATAATATCCTCCTTTTCCACCTTTTAGAAAAAAAGGATTATCTTTGCACCTTGATAACCATTAGAAAGAATAAAAATGAACAGGCCGATTCCCGCCTCTCAGCTCATCCTTAATGATGAAGGGGCAATATACCATTTGAATCTGCATCCTGACCAGATAGCGGATGACATCATCCTTGTCGGCGACCCAGGCCGTGTTGACATGATCGCTTCTTTCTTCGACAAAATCGAGGTGAAGCGTCAAAACAGAGAACTTGTCTCGAGGACAGGCTATTTCAACGGCAAACGCATCACCGTGCTTTCTACGGGAATGGGCACCGACAATCTCGACATCGTGATGAACGAGCTGGATGCTTTGGCCAACATAGACCTGACGACACGCATGCCGAAAGACACCCACCGTACGTTGAATCTCATCCGCCTCGGAACATCGGGCGCCTTGCAGGCCGATATTCCTGTCGAAGACAGCTACGTCGCTTCCCGTTACGCCATCGGACTTGACGGCTTGCTGTATTTCTATGAAGGCAACAAAACGGTCAATCAGATTGATATGAGAGACGCTTTCATCGAACAAATGGACTATCCGGCCGATCTCCCCAAGCCTTATGTTGTGGAATGTTCCACAGAACTCTACAATCGACTGGGGTGTGGTTATTTCCAAGGAATCACTGCCACATCGCCTGGATTCTACGGTCCTCAGGGTAGAACGCTCAGGATGCAACTGGCTTATCCAGAGAATAATAGAAAGATTGAGTCGTTCCATTATAAGGGATGGCGTGTATGCAATTTCGAGATGGAATCGTCGGCGCTCTACGGTTTAGGTAAAATGATGGGACACAACTGTCTCACCATCTGCGTCGTCATCGCAAACAGAGTGAGTGAGAAATTCTGTAACGACTATCATCCTTATGTCAAAAAGTTGGTTATGAATACGTTGGAACGTATTTCAAGATAATTTTTTTATTTACGTAATCAGTATTAATAGATATTAATACAAAAAAATTCGTAAATACAGTTTTTTGAAAGATTGGTATTATTTTTGCTTTTCAAAATTTTTTGAACCATTTATAGAATTTATTGTACTTTTGCAATTTGTCTATCGATGCAATTCATCTGTCAGTAAAAATATCATTCTGATTATCAAATTATTATTGAATTATTAATTAATAAAACAAAAAAATGAAGAAAGCGTTTATCACGTTAATGGCAATTCTTATCGCTTCGGTATCAATGGCAGCCGGTCATGTTGACTCGGTGCGGTACCTTACGACAAAGTTTGGCCGAAACTGGTTTCTGTCAGCCGAAGGAAACATCGACTGGTGGAAGGGAAGCTTGGTGACTCCAGCCAACTATCAAAAAGATTACACAGGCTTTAACGACATGTCGTTTGGTGGTGCCATCAATTTTGGCAAATGGATCAACCATAATGTAGGTGTGCGTCTGTCATACGACGTCAATGGCGCCAATAGTTATATTTATGGCCGTCACAGTGCTTTGGAAGGAATCCAATTCCTTTATACAAGCGAAACCCCTGTCGAAGGTGAAGTCTACGCCACATCGTTCGTATTCCATAATTTGCATGGCGATGTGATGTTTAGCCCCATAGATTTCTTCCAAGGTTACTACAACCCCAACAGAGTCTATACTCCTGTCGTTTATGTAGGTATGGGTGCCGCCAGCGTTTGTGACGAAGTGTTTTTGACCAAGCACTTTATTGACAAGATGTTGGATACGGCACAAAAAGACGGTGCCAACTTGGAAATGTCATTCAATGCCGGTTTGATCAACAACTTCAGACTGAACGACTATTTGGATCTGCATCTCGACCTGAAATATGTCCTCACAAGATGGAACATCGATTCATGGCGATATGAATTTGAAGGTCTGTATTTCCCGGATGGAACGCAAGGCTATAGCGATGCTAATCAACATGCACTTCCTAACGCGAACGGTGAATATCCTGAAAGCATTCGCCCGAAACGCATCGACCAGAACTTTTCCGTTGGCTTTGGCCTCACCTATTACATCGGTGGCAGAGTCTACGATTTGCCTTATAACTACGAAAAGGAAATGAAGGAAATGACTGATCGTATCAAGAATCTGGAAAACGAACTCGCCAACCAGCCTGAAGTCGCTCCTGTCCAGCAGATCGCTCCTGACACCATTGTTAAGTTCATCCACGATGGTTCTATCGAAGCTATCAGCTATCCGTTCTCTATTTTCTTCAACCTCGACTCTTATGAGCTGATGTCAAGAAGAGATGTTGTGAACATGACTGAAATCGCCAAGGTCGCCAAGGAGAACAACTACAAGCTCAGACTTAGAGGCTCGGCCGATAGCGCTACCGCTACTTCGTCATACAACCAGACGCTCTCCGAAAACCGTTGCCAGACCATCAAACTTGAACTTCTCAAGTTGGGTGTTCCTGAAAGCAACATCATCGTTGAACCTGTTGGTGGAGTCAAGGAACTTGATCCTACAGAGTTAGATCGTCGCGTGCTGATCGACATCATCAAGGAAGCTAAATAATTACAGCACACCATAAACTTCAAAAAGGCTGGCGTTTCCGTCAGCCTTTTTTTGTGGTTTCACGCAGGGTAATGCAGACTCTGAAAGCGATGCCCTGAACGATGATGTGGAACGGCGGGGCAGCAAAAAAAGTGGCCTGAACTTCAAGCCACTTTTCGCAATATCTGATATGTATCAGTATTTCGCCACGATGGGAACGATTCTCTCGCTACCAAAGGCGCGTGGGGAGACACGCAGAATGGGAGCCACCTGATGGCGTTTGAACTCGTTGCGGTTCACCATCTTCAGCGTACGTTCCACGGTAGATTTGTCAAAACCTAAGTCGATGATTTCGTCACACGTCTTGGAACATTCGATATACTGATAAAGAATCTGGTCGAGCACGCCATAGTCGGGCAGGCTGTCGCTGTCTTTCTGGTTGGGACGAAGTTCGGCCGACGGCGCCTTGTTGATGACGTGCCAGGGAATAATCTCGTCTTCGCGGTTGATGAAACGGGCAAGTTCAAATGCTTCGGTCTTGTAAACATCGCCTATGACGCAAAGGCTGCCGCACAAATCGCCATATAAGGTGCCGTATCCGACAGAAGCCTCTGATTTGTTGCTCGTGTTCAGCAAGATGTTGCCGAACTTGTTGCTCATCGCCATCAACACCACACCGCGGGTGCGTGCTTGAAGGTTTTCTTCAGTGACATCGAAAGGAAGGTCGCCGAAAATGGGTTTCAATGCGGTTTCGAAACTGTCGAACATTGGCTTTATCGGAACCGTGTCGTATCTGATGCCGAGTTTCTTCGCCAAGGCTTCGGCATCGGAGACGGAATGGTCTGTTGAGAACTGGGACGGCAACAGCACGACTCTGACATTCTCGGCGCCTAAGGCTCTGACGGCGAAATAAGTCACCAAAGAGGAGTCCAATCCGCCTGAAAGTCCGATAATTGCGGTTTTCAATCCCAATTTTCGGAAGTAGTCGCGGATGCCCAATGTCAAGGCGTCATGAATCAGTGACATTTTCTCTGGAATCACCATGTTGTCAACATCGGTCATGCGGAAATATAGACTGTCGGTGTCAACGATTCCTGTCGCCTCTTCAAAGAATGGCAAGGTGTGATCGACGTGGCCGTTGGCTGCAAAAGCCATCGAGCCGCCATCGAAAATAAGGTGGCTCTGTGCGCCTACCTGATTGACGAAAATCAGAGGCAACTCGTACTTCAGCACGGTCTGACGCAGCAAGTCACAGCGTTTGCGGGGCTTGGTGTAGTCGAAGACCGAAGCCGCCATGTTGACGATCAGATTCGGATGCAAGCCGATAATCCGGTCCATTCTGTTTTCAATAAGGATGGGGTCGGGGCCTGTGTTCGACAAGTCGTCGCCGATGGTGACTGCAATCCTGAAACCGTTCAGTTCCAGCACGGCATTGTCGTCAGAAGCATGGAAAACCGCTCTTTCGTCACACAGGTCGTCGCTGCACAGGACGGCTTTCTTGAAGACCTGTCTCTTGCCTTCATGAAGGAATACGGCGCAATTGAAAAGTTGTCCCGGATTCTTCTCGTCTTCAAGCGGGCATCCCACAAGGACAGGGATGTCGCGGCACTGGTCTGCTATGGTGTCGAGCGACTGCTGGCATTGGATGATAAAATCCTTGTATTCAAGACGGTCGGCGGGGAAATATCCGGGAATGCATAATTCGGAAAAAATCACCAAGTCAGCGCCTTTTGCTTCGTGCGCCGCCTTGATGATCTTCTCCGTATTGTTCCCGAAATCGCCGATGCAATAATTTAACTGCGCAATGGCAATTTTCATAGGAATGCTATTTTGTTGACGCTATTAGAACAGAACACCCACTTCGAGGCTGAAACCGTTTTCGCGCAAGTCAAGGTTGTCGCCAACACGTTCGGCATCATCCGCATAGAGGTATTTCCTTGCGTACTTGTACGACATGCCGTTGAGCAGGTCTCTGTTGTAGGAAAGGTCGGCAAAGGCACGTGTAGATCCCTTGATGACGTATTCCACGCCGCCCAAGACAATGAAATTCGCACGAATAGGATTGTACTGCTTTGCTACTGATGCGTAGTCGTCATCGGAACTTGTGCCTAACTCCGTAGTGAAGTCATCCATTGCCAGTGCTTTCTGGCAGAATCCCACACTGCCGCCCACTTCGGCAAAGAAATTGAAAGGCCCGAATGGCTCGGTGCGCATCTTGATAAGAACCGGGATTTCAAAATAGGTGCCTTTGAACATTCTGTTCGCATTGCCTTCATAAGGAATGCTTACGGTGTCGATGCTGATGTTGCGTGTGTCATCAAAACTGTAGTTGCCACGAATGTAATTCACATTGAAACCAGAGACGATGGCGTAATTCTCCACAAAGTAATACTCGGCGAGGAAACCCCATTTGAAGCCCATCTTTGTGCTTTCATTGGTAACAGTATTCGTCTTGGAACCTGCCCATTGCAGACTCGGGCCCATCTTCATTCCAAAACCGAATTCCTTGTACTGGGCTGAAAGATTGATTGAAACAGCCAGCAATAAACCGGCAAGAAGTAATTTTTTTCTCATTTTGATGTTGTATTTAATTTGACCACAAATTTATCTATTTCTTTAATAATGGATTTATTTTTTAAAAAAAAGTGTCATTCTCTCTATCAAGAGTCATGATTTAGCGGATCAGTAATCTTGGCGCACAGGAACTGGCGGTTCATCCGAGCGATGTTGGCAACGGAGATGTGTTTTGGACAAGCGGCCTGACAGGCATACGTGTTGGAGCAACTGCCGAAGCCGAGTTCATCCATCTTGGCCACCATGGCTTGCACCCTGCGTTTGGCTTCTACCTTGCCTTGAGGCAGCAAAGCCATCTGCGAGACTTTGGCAGCGACAAACAGCATGG
>CAYQND010000011.1:47415-74970 GCA_964418895.1 uncultured Lentimicrobiaceae bacterium
GGCCACACAGGCTCCGCATCCTATGCAGGAAGCGGCTTCCATGGCCAGATCGGCATCTTTTTTGGGTACCGGAATGGCATTCCCGTCGGGAGCGCCGCCCGTGTGAGCGGAAACGAAGCCGCCGGCCTGAATGATTTTGTCGAAAGCAGAACGGTCAACGGCGAGGTCCTTGATGACGGGAAAGACGTTGGAACGGAAAGGCTCCACGGTGATGGTCTCGCCGTCCTTGAACCTGCGCAAATACAACTGACAGGTGGTGACGCCTTCGGCCTTGCCATGAGGATAGCCATTGATGAACAGACTGCAAGCGCCACAGATACCTTCGCGGCAGTCGTGGTCGAAGAATACCGGGTCATCGCCTTTCAAGACGAGACTTTCGTTCAGGATGTCGAGCATCTCAAGGAAAGACGCATCCGGCGATATGCCTTTCACGTCGTAATTGACGAACTTGCCTTTGACCGTACGGTTGGCTTGGCGCCATATCTTCAATTTGAAATCCATAATGTCATTTGTAATTTCTTTGTTTCACTTCAACATTCTTAAAGTCGAGTTGTTCCTTGTGCAAGGCGGGTTCTGATGTTTCGCAACGGTATTCATACGCGGCGACGAAACTGAAATTGTCGTCATTGCGCAGGGCTTCGCCGTCGGCGGTCTGATATTCCGTCCTGAAATGTCCGCCGCACGACTCCTCGCGCTGCAATGCGTCGCGAGCGATGAGTTCGCCCATTTCGAGGAAGTCAGCCACGCGAAGGGCTTTTTCAAGTTCCACGTTGATATGGGTTTGTGTCTTTGGGACGAGAACATTGCTCCAAAATTCCGTTCTCAGATCGGCAATCATGGTCATGGCCTTCTGAAGACCTTCGCTGTTACGAGCCATGCCTACATGGTCCCACATGATTTTTCCGAGGCGGCGGTGGAACGAATCCGCAGTCTCTTTCCCTTGCACCGACAGCAGTCTGTCGATTTGGCTTCGGACATGCTTTTCTGCAATCTCGAATTCGGCACTTTCTATGCTGGGCTTCGCAGTCTGGATTTGGTCGGCCAGATAATTCTGAATCGTATAAGGCAGGATGAAATAGCCATCTGACAAGCCTTGCATGAGGGCCGAAGCGCCGAGACGGTTTGCGCCATGGTCGCTGAAGTTGGCTTCGCCGCTGACGAAAAGGCCTTTGATTGTGGATTGCAATTCGTAATCGACCCAGAGGCCTCCCATAGTGTAATGCACTGCGGGGAAAATCATCATCGGTGTGTCGTAAGGATTGTCGTTGACGATATTCTGGTACATCTCGAAGAGATTGCCATAGCGCGTTTCGACGACTTTTCTGCCGAGGCGGTTCATGGCGTCGGCGAAGTCGAGATAGACGGCGAGGCCGTTCTCGTTCACTCCGAAACCGGCGTTGCAGCGTTCCATGGCGGCACGCGAAGCCACATCACGGGGGACGAGGTTGCCGAAACTCGGATAGCGGCGTTCCAGATAATAGTCGCGTCTTTCTTCGGGAATATCGACAGGGCGGAGCACGCCTTGACGGATTTTTGCGACGTCGTCTTTGTCCTTGGGCACCCAGATGCGTCCGTCATTGCGAAGGCTCTCACTCATCAGCGTCAGTTTCGACTGGTAATCGCCATGGACGGGGATGCAGGTGGGATGAATCTGTGTGTAACAGGGATTGGCGAAGAAAGCGCCTTTCTTGTAGCATTGCCATGCTGCGGAGCCGTTTGAAGCCATGGCGTTGGTGCTGAGGAAGAACACGTTGCCGTATCCGCCTGTGGCCAATACCACCGCATGAGCCGAATAGCGTTCGATGTCGCCCGTTTCGAGGTTGCGGACGATGATGCCGCGCGCCCTGTCGTCAACGACTACGAGGTCGAGCATCTCGCGGCGCGTATAAAGTTTCACCGTACCTTTTGCCACTTCCTTGCTCAAGGCGCCATAGGCGCCAAGCAGCAGTTGCTGTCCCGTCTGTCCTTTGGCGTAGAAAGTCCGTGACACCTGTGCGCCGCCGAAAGAGCGGTTGGCGAGCATGCCGGCATAATCGCGGGCGAATGGGACGCCTTGTGCCACACATTGGTCGATGATGTTGTTGCTGATTTCGGCGAGACGATAGACATTGGCCTCGCGTGAGCGGTAGTCGCCGCCTTTGATTGTGTCAACGAAAAGCCGCTGGATGCTGTCGCCATCGTTAGGGTAATTCTTGGCCGCATTGATGCCGCCTTGTGCCGCGATGCTGTGCGCCCGGCGCGGGCTGTCCTGAATGCAGAAGACCTTCACGTTGTAGCCTTGCTCGCCCAAGGTGGCCGCTGCCGAAGCGCCTGCCAGTCCCGTGCCAACCACAATGACATCAAGATGACGCTTGTTTGCCGGATTGACTAACCTCTGCGTGGCCTTGTAATTCGTCCATTTTTCTGGCAAACTGCCATCAGGAATCCTCGATTGAAGCATTTCTTCCATGATTATCAGATGTTTATCGGGTTGATGAGCCAAAAGTTCACGACGACACAAGCAAAAGGCAACACAAGCAGCGTCGCAATGACGAGCCCGATGATCTGCCAGCGTCGTTTCCATCGCTCGCTGTTCCATCCGAGCGACTGAAGCATGCTCCATAATCCGTGCGACAGATGAAACCACAAGGCAGTTAGCCAAAGCAAATACAAGATGCTGTACACATTATTGGAAAACATGCTGACAATCAGTTCCATACCGTTTGCGGCCTGTCGCCCGATCAGTTCAGCGAACTGCATTTTGTACCAGAATCCGAACAGATGCAAGAGCAAACCCGAAAGGACCAAGATGCCAAGCACCAGCATGTTGCGTGATGCCCAACTAACTTCTTTAGGTTTCTTCATCATCGTGTAGCGCACCCTGCCGCGCGCAATGAAATTGCCGACGGACAACACCAAAGCGAAAAAGACATGAAATGCCGCAAGAAAGGCAAGGATTAAGGTTGCTGCAACGGCATACCAGTTGGCACCCAGAAAGTTGCAGATGCCTTCGTAAGCCTCAGACGAGATTATCGACACGAAATTCATGGTTCCGTGAAACAGCAGAAACAGGACGAATCCCGCACCGCTTATGGCCATGAATAGTTTCTTCGTGATGGATGATATCAAGGGTTTCCTCATGCTGAACGGTTTAAATTGATGCAAAGATAAGAATTCAAGTGATTTTGACGTCATGCACGTGCCATTTCACTTGAATGCCGTTGAAAACCAAGAAGCCGACGGCATCGTAGCGGACGCATGGCTTTTCTTCGGAAGACGGATTTCGTCAAAACAACATATTTTGCGGAAGCAATTATGCTTACCTTTGTGGTGTCCAATGAGTGTTGTCAGACGCTCTTGATACGACAAACCTTATTTCTATCAAAATGAACAATTCCTATTTGCCAAGCAGTTTCTTCAAGAAGAACAGGGACAATCTGGCGGCGAGACTTCAGAAAGATTCCGTCGCCGTCTTCACGGCCAACGATTTCATGCCGCGCAACGGAGACCAGTTTTTTCCGTTCAGACAGCAGTCCGATTTCTATTACCTTACAGGCATCGACGTTGAAAACGCCTTTCTGATTCTTTCGCCCGGCAATCCGACCGAGCAATACCGCGAGATGCTTTTCATCGAGCCTTACGATGCGGTGAAGGCGACTTGGCAGGGCGAGATGCTTGACGCTGCCAAGGCTAAGGAGATTTCGGGAGTCGATGTCATCAGGTCGAGCGATGATTTCTTCAGCGTGCTACGGGACATCGCCTTGTCGGGATGCGACACCATCTTCCTGAACACTTATGAATATGCGAAATACGATTGCAAGATAGAGTCCACCCAGCAACGCTTTGTGAAGCAGGTCAAAAAGATGTTTCCCTTGCATCAGTTCGGACGTACTGCGCCGATTCTCAATGAGTTGCGTATGATAAAATCTGCCGAAGAAGTCGCCGTCACCCGCCACGCCTGTGACATCACCGCCAAAGCCTTCCGCAGATGCCTCGAAACGGTGAAAGCCGGACGTTACGAATATCAGATTCAGGCGGAGATAGAATACGTCTTCAAACTGAATAACGCCAGCGGCCACGCCTATGCGCCCATCGTCGCCGGAGGCAAAAACGGCTGTTGCCTGCACTATTCCAAAAACAATGACATCCTGAACGATGGCGACCTGCTGCTTTTCGACATCGGCTGCGAATACGGCAACTATTCGTCAGACCTGAGCCGCACCATCCCCGTCAACGGGAAGTTTACGCCACGGCAGAAAGATTGCTACAACGCCGTCCTGCGCGTGATGAAGGAAATCACCAAACTTTACAAGATTGGCGGCAGCATCAACGAAGTCAACATGCTGACATACAAACTCATGGAACAGGAGATGATTAAACTTGGCCTTTTCACTGCCGAAGAGGTGAAGAATCAAAATCCCGATGCGCCACTGTACCGGAAATACCTCATGCACGGCATGTCGCACCACATCGGTCTTGACGTTCACGACAGCGTAGATAAGTACAAGCCTTTCAAGCCGGGCATGATACTGACCTGCGAGCCAGGAATCTACATCCGTGAAGAAGGCATCGGCATACGCATTGAGAACGACCTTCTCATCACCGAGGGCAAAGCCGTGAATCTGTTCGAAGAACTTCCCATAGAAGTGGATGAAATAGAGGAGGCCATGAACAGGCTGCATTGCAGCAAATGACAGCGCCAGCCTTGGCATAAGACACAAATCGCACTTGATGAGACAAAGTTTTTTTTCTGCTGAAACAAAACGACTTTTTTTTGTGTAGATTTGCGTCATTATCACAGAAAACTAAAAGTCTATCATAATGTTCAACAAAGACGTATATGCCGGCCGCAGGGCCGCATTGAAAAAAGAAATCAAGAGCGGATTGGCATTTTTCCCTGCCAACAACGAGGCTCCATTCAACTATCCTGACAATACGTATATCTATCGGCAGGACAGTAATTTCTCCTATTTTTTCGGTCTTAATCACCCCGATTTGGTGGGCGTCATCGACTTTGAGTCGGGCGAGGAAATCCTCTTCGGACAGGAAGTCACCATCGACGATGTTATCTGGTGCGGTCCGCAACCTTCACTCACGGAGCAAGGCGAAAGAATCGGCATCAGCGACACGCGCGACTTCAACCATTTTGGAGAATATGTGCAGCAGGCATTGTCGAAGAAACGTACCGTCCACATCCTTCCTTCTTATCGTGGCGACACGCTGATTCAGTATTCGCAATGGCTGAACACATCCATTAAAGGTGTGGAAGGCTTTATAAGCCAAGAACTTATCAAAGCCGTCGTCAAATTGCGTGAAGTAAAGAGCGCGATTGAGATTGCCGAGATGGAGAAAGCCGCCAACACGGCCTATTACATGCATACCACAGCGATGAAGATGTGCAAGCCTGGCATGGTGGAGCAGCAGATCTCTGGCGTCGTCGAAGGCTTGTCGCTTTCCGGCGGCGGTCCGGTGTCGTTCCCCGTCATCCTGAGCGTTGATGGACAGACGTTGCACAATCATGGCCATCACAACGTGCTGAAAGAAGGCCGCATGATGGTCTGCGATGCCGGTGCCGAAACAGAAAACTATTATGCCAGCGACTTCACGCGCACCACGCCTGTCGGAGGCAAGTTCGACCAGCGTCAGCGCGAAATCTATGAAATCGTGCTGAAAGCCAACATGGAAGTGGCCGCCAACACACGTCCCCACATGCCTTACATGGTGATGCACACCCTTGCTTGCCGCACCCTCATCGAAGGCCTGAAAGGTGTCGGACTGATGAAAGGCGATACTGACGAAGCCTTGAACGTCGGCGCTCATTATCTTTTCATGCCTCACGGCTTGGGCCACATGCTCGGCATGGATGTCCACGACATGGAAGGTCTTGGCGAGACAAACGTCGGCTACGACGCCATCACGCCACGCTCGACTCAAGAAGGTTTCAGTTGCCTGCGTTGCGGCAAGACCTTGAAACCCGGCTTTGTGGTCACGGATGAACCTGGTATCTATTTCATCCCAAAACTCATCGACATCTGGAAAGCCCAAGGCAAACACAAGGATTTCATCAACTTCGACAAACTCGAGGGTTACAAGGACTTCGGCGGCATACGCATCGAGGATGACTTGCTCATCACTCAGGACGGCAACCGCATACTCGGACGCCCGATACCGAAAACCGTTGACGAAGTGGAAGCCATCTGCGCCCAAGGACGCGAATGGATTGCCATGAATGGATTATATTGATTGGATTAATTGATTTTTCAAAAAAGGGTGGCAGTAATGTCACCCTTTTTTATTTCATTGACATCTAAGATGTTATCGTAACATCTACTGATAAAGCCGACAGAAATCAAGATGCCAGCCCATTATATTTTCGAAGGAAAATCAAGAAACGCGGCAGAGCCGATAAGGGGAAGTCTGGTTAGAATTCCGTCACCCATTTCAGGTTGACATAACGCGGCGTGAGGTAAGTCGGGACGGCATAGTTGGTGTTTCCGATGTCCTTCACCCACGTGTAGGAAATCGTGTTGTTGATGTTCAACAGGTTGAAGACTTCGAGGGAGAGATACATGTTTTTCACATATTGCAGAGGATTGCCTTTGCTGAAACTGCTTCCTTCGTTAATCAGTTGTTTGACGAAACCGATGTCAACCCTGCGGTAGGCTTTGTAGTTGGAAGTAGGGTTGTAGAAGTCCGAAGCGTTGTTGTTCACTGGCAGGCCGGAGCCGAAAGTGACGGTCATGTTGACCTTCCATGTAGGGAATTTCGGGATGTAGTCTTGGAAAAACAGCGAGAAACTCAACGTCTGGTTTGATGGCCGTTGATGCCATCCCAAGGCTATCGTGTCGGCCACTTCATCGGGCGAGGCATGGTAGAATGGCAAGGTGTTGCCGTTGGCGTCCACCAGATAATAGTCGCCTTCGATGTCTTCCATGGCGTGCATCAGCGAGAGGCTTGCCCAACTGTCGATGCCTTTCACGAATTCGCCGTTCACCTTGAAGTCCAGACCTGTGGCGTAGCCTTTTGCGGACTGGTCGGCATAGTAGCGGATGCGCACATTATCGACATCGTAGGGGATGATGTGCTTCAGGTATTTGAAATAGGCTTCGGAGGTGAGGATGAAGGGTCGTCCCCAGGCTTGAAACTTGTAGTCGTTGCCGAAAACAATCTGGTACGACTGCTGCGGCTTGGAGTCTGCGTATAGCGTGCCGTCCATGTTGCGTAGTTCGCGATAGAACGGAATCTGGTAATAGACGCCGCCGGAGAGTCTGTACACCACATCGCGGCCGTCGCGGTTCGGATTGTAGGCGATGCCAGCGCGTGGACTGAAATAGACTTTGTTGCTATAGCCCCAATAGTTCGCTCTGAGGCCGGCAGTAACGATGATGTCGGCTCCGTTTTCACACAAAAAGGTTCTGGAATCCTGAACAAAGCCTTCCATATTGTTGATTGACAATATGTTATTGGCCTTGTTGACGTCATTCATCTCGATATTCGGAAGGACGTCAGGCACATAGCCGATGGAATCCGAGATGTGAGGCAGGTTGTAGCCTGCGGAGTCGACCATATTCCATTCCGAAACGACGTCGTCAATATCCTGATGCTGGAAACGCACGCCCCATTTAGCCACATTCTCGTCGTTGGCGTAAGTGCCTTTCAGGTCGAGGTTGTAGATCTGGGCGTAGAAAGCGTTCCGCGCG
The DNA here is from genome assembly GCA_964418895.1 of uncultured Lentimicrobiaceae bacterium. GTDB lineage: Bacteria > Bacteroidota > Bacteroidia > Bacteroidales > F082 > Limimorpha. The sequence goes on from CAYQND010000011.1 coordinate 55,095, forward strand.
TGTTCCAGAGAGGTTCCGACGTCATAATAGTTGGACACTTCGCCTGAAGTTTCCTGGCCGAGAGACATTTCGCGCTCACCCAGAAAATACTGTCCCTGAATGTCGTAGGTTTCCGTCTCGTAGGTCGAATAGGCTGATGCTATCAGTTTGATATTTAGAGCGTTGTTGGGATTGAAATTCAGTGTCAGGGCGCCCATTCCATTGGCATAATCGTCGAGTTCTTCGCCGTCGAAATAGATTTTCAGGCGATACGCCTTGCTGATTGTGCCGAAATCGGTGGTGTTGTCTTCAGGAATCAGATAATACTGGTTTTTAGAGTAATAGCCCATGAAGGAGATGTCCCATTTTTCATTCATGCTGTAGTTGAACAGGGCTTGGACATCGGTGAAGTTAGGGCGGTAGGAGCCTTTGGTGTCGAGCATGTTCAGGGCGAGCGACGTGTTCTTGTAACGTGCGCCGATGAGGTAACTGAACTTGTCTTTTCCGGTGAGACCTTCCACGTGTGCTTCGGCGCCAAGGAGGCTCAGCGTGAGGGAACCGGAGGTTTCCCGTGGGCGTTTGTAGGTGACGTCAAGTACCGACGACATCTTGTCGCCGTATTCCGCAGCAAAGCCGCCGGCAGAAAACTTGATGTTGGAGACGAGGCGGGAGTTGACGAAACTCAGACCTTCCTGCTGGCCGGAGCCGACGAGGAAAGGCCGATAGATCTCGATGCCGTTGACATAAACGATGTTTTCGTCGAAGTTGCCGCCGCGCACCCTGTACTGCGAACTTAGTTCATTGTTGGAGACCACTCCCGGCAAGGTTTTAACCAGGGTTTCGATGCCGCCCCCCACCGAAGGAAGCAGCGTGGCCTGACGGGCGTTGAGTTTTGTAAGGTTTGTGGCATCCAAGGCCCTGTCGGAGATGACGGCATCAGGAAGACTCACAGAAGTGGAGATGAGCTTGATGTCGAGTTTGATGCGTTCGCCATGGCTAAGACTTACCGTCTTCTTTTCCGGTGCATAGCCCACGAAGGAAAACGTCACTTCATGCGTTGCATCTGAAGGAAGCGACAACTCGTAATAGCCATTTGCGCCTGTCGTAGTGCCGACGGATAGGGAAGTCACGGCCACGTTGACGGCACTAATGGGCAGACCGTTTGCATCGGTCACCTTGCCGTATATCAATCCTTTTGCAGGTTGCTGTGCGAAAGAAGCAGCCGTTGTCAGCAAAAGGAGTATGAGTAAACGCAGACGCATGGTTGAAAAACTCGCTTTTCGACTTATTATTGTGAGAGACCCGCTATTTATGCCGCATTGCCCGACATTTGAAAACGAAAAAAGCCGCCATGCAAGGCACAGCAGCTATATTCCTTTGATTCGATACCGGATTACCAACGATTCAGGTTGCCCTGTTCGGCAGCATCCATAATGGCAGCGTAAATGCCCTTCTTGTTGATGGTACGCAAGCCAGCTGCAGAAACCTTCAAAACAACCCATTCGTCCCATTCCGGAACGTAGAACTTCTTGATTTTCAGATTAGGCTCAAATGTCCTTTTGGTTCTCTTGTTGGAGTGAGAAACATTATTACCGCTAATCGTCTTCTTACCTGTGATTTGACAAACTTTTGACATGACTCTTTCGATTATGATTTACAATTGCCTTTTTTCAAAATGGACTGCAAAAGTACGGATTATTTCCGACTATGCAATCTCTTTCTTCAGAAATTCGCCGCAAAAATAGAAAAAAAAGTCCAATGGCGTACCCCGATGAAAGAATAAAAGTCATTAATGATGATGTTGTGAATAGCGTAAATGTCTGTAATCAAGCCATCTGTATGTATCTGGCAGGAAGTTCGGCGAAAAAGACGTATGTTTGCAGTCCAATAATAACGACATTATGCTGATAGATGACTTGAAAGTCGGTGTGCTGGCTTATACCATTCAGGCTGACGACGCTGCCGGCGAGATACTGGAATCCGCTACTGAAGAGAATCCACGTGTGATGATGTTCGGCATGGGCCGCATCATGAAAAGTTTTTCCGAAGGGCTGAGAGGTCTGAAAGCGGGCGACGCCTTTGCCTTCACCATCACTCCCGACGACGCTTTCGGATGGCCTACCGAAGAGAAGATCATGGATGCGCCCAAAAGCATCTTCATGGAAAACGGCACTTTGCGCGAAGACCTGATGACGGTGGGCGCCACCATCAAGTTGCAAGACAAGGAAGGTCATCCCTTCGATGGCAAAATCCTTGAAATCGGTGACGATTTCGTTGTCATGGACTTCAACCACCCGTTGGCCGGACACAGTCTCTTCGTGAAGGGGAAAGTGCTTGACGTGCGCGAACCTACAATAGAGGAAATGGACAAGGAGATGGAGTATCGCAAAAACCTTGGCCATCATTGCCATCATCACCATCACGACCATGACTGCTGCGATGACCACGATTGTTGTGAAGATCATGATTGCGACGATCACGACTGCGCCGACTGCCATAACTGATTGTTGGAATTTTTCGTCTTGTCATAGATTATCATGCAGATAATCAAATCGTTATATAAAAAATACCAGCATTTGGTACTTTATGCCCTTTTCGGCACCATCAGCACGGCTCTTGAATTTGGCGTGTATTCGCTTTTGTGTCTATGGATTCCATACGAGCCAGCCAATTTTGTGGGTTTCCACTGTGGCATATTTTGCAGTTACCTGCTCAATCTCAATTTCAATTTCAAGACACCCGACAAGAAGGCGAAAAGATTCCTGCTCTTCTACCTTGTACAAGTCATTTGTCTGACAATCAGTTCGTTGTCATTATACCTATTGATTGACATTGCGGGATTGGGAAAAATCGTGGCGAAAGGAATCTCCATCCTTTTTGTGGCCTTGCTTCCATATCTGCTGAACAGGTACATCACCTTCAGCGATCTTGAGCGTTTGGGAAAACGGCAGAAGAACAGACAGGTCAATTCCTGACGTGCACGTCCATCTGCGGGAAAGGCAGGTTCAGGCCTTCCTGCGGGAAAGTCTTGTAAACCTTCTCGTTCATGCTGAAAAACACGTCCCAATAGTCATTCGTCTCGACCCACGCTCTGACGGTGATGTCGACGGAACTTTGGTTGAGTTCCAGCAACTCGACAAAGACGGCGGGGTCTTTCAAAATGCGGGTGTCGTCGCCACAGAGTCGCAGCAATACTGCCTTGGCCTTGTCGTAGTCGTCGCCGTAAGCGATGGAGAAAGTCCAGTCTACGCGGCGCGTGTCTTCTTTGGAGTAGTTGGTGAGGATGTGCGTGGACAGGTCGCTATTGGGTATGGTAATCAGTTTGTTGTCGAGGGTCAGCACGTTGGTGCTGAAGATTCTGATTTCCTTCACGAAGCCCATCTGCCCCTGAGCCTCTATGAAATCGCCGACTCGGAAAGGCTTGAACAGCATGATGATGACGCCGCCGGCGAAATTCTGCAAGGTGCCGCCCAATGCCATGCCTACCGCAAGGCCTGCCGATGCCAGCAGTGCCACTAAGGACGATGTGTTGATGCCCAGCACGCTGATGATGGCGATGATGAGGATGAAGTTGAGCATCGCCGTGAGCAGGCTAAGCAGGAAACTCCGCAGCGACGGGTCGGCATTGCGGCGATCCAACAGCCTTTCGGTGCCTTTTTTCAGCAACTTGATAATCCATCGGCCAAGAAAATAGACCACCAGCACAACGAGTATCTTTACTCCTAAAGGAATGAGATAGTCGTTCACCAGTTTTGGCAACCATTCCGACACGGGGGTGTCCTTGGCTTTTCCCAAAGATTCTATCACGGCCATTGCCGTGGAGTCGTTTTTCAATGTCTGGTCTAATTGAGATACAATCGTGTCGTTCGCTGCCATCGTTTTCCTTCGTTAAACGGCTGCAAAGATAGGTTTTTTGGTCTTTAATTGTTCTCTTTCCAACTGAACTGAAAGGATTCCCCGACATTACATAACCGTTGCCACAGCAACATCATTCCTCTTGGCAAAGACTTGTGACGGCTGTTTTGTGGTTTTCAAATGAAGTGGTTGCAGTATTTTTCATATTATTGCATCTTGATTTGGAACAGGATGACGACGAATGTCTCAAACAAAGAAAAAAATGATGACGATAGTCCAGAACATCAAAAAGTTGTACGCTGACCCGAAATATACCAGCCTCATCGATGTCGGTCTGTTTATTCTGTTGATATGCAGTTTCCATTTTCTTTATTTAGGCTGGCAGGCCATTGGCTATTGGCCTATTCATGACGCCATCGCCAACCTGATGCAGTGGGCTTCTAATCTGCTCTACGATCAGACGTGCTGGTGTTTGCAGTATATCTTCGGCCTTGACATCACCACGGTCACCAGGACGCATTTCATCTTCACTCCCGACCATGAAGGCGGCTTCGCTTCGGTGGGCGTCATCGCGGAGTGTGCCAGTCTGAAGCAGTGGCTGCACTGGCTGTTTCTCATGCTTATCTTCCCCGGCCCATGGAAGCACAAGGCATGGTATATCCCTGCGGGACTTGTCATCATCGAATGGACCAACGTGTTGAGGGTGTGCGGCGTCCTCATCATGCAAATCTTCTGGCCTGGCAGTTTCCATCTGGCGCACGACTACATCTTCAAGGTGCTGTTCTACTTTGTCATCTTCCTGATGTGGGTCATCTGGGTGGAATGTTTCGTGCATCCTAAAAAGAAGAACAAAAAGACAGAAATCACAGCATAATACAGAATATATGAACAGCAAGGAAAACATCATTTTTGTCCTCGATGCCGGTGGCACAGGATTCAAGTTCACCGCCATGCAGGACTCGCGCGAGATCATGGAGGCCTTCACCATTCCATCGGCGGCAAATACGCTGGAAGAAGTGCTTCGGAAAATCATATTGGGTTTCAGGATGTTGCAGGAACAATGCGGCACCTTGCCCGCGGCCATCAGTTTCTGTTTTCCTGGACCTGCCAACTATCCCGAAGGCATCATCGGCGACCTCGAAAACCTTCCTACCTTCAAAGGTGGTGTCGCGTTGAAGCAGATGCTTGAAAACGAGTTCAAGGTGCCGGTCTTCATCAACAACGATGGTGACCTGTTTGCCTACGGCGAGGCCATTGGCGGTCTCCTGCCCGAGGTGAACCGTCTGCTTGAGCAGCAAGGCAATCCCAAACGTTACAAAAACATTCTGGGAGTCACCATAGGAACCGGCTTCGGCGGCGGCATCGTCATCGACAAGAATCTGCTTTCGGGCGACAACTCGGCAGGTGGTGAAATCAACCGTGCACGCAATCCGCTGTACCCTTCCACGAGTGCCGAAGACAGCATCAGCATCCGCGCCGTGCGCCGCGTCTATGCCCGCGAGGCGGCAATGCCTTTCGACGAGGCGCCACAGCCTTTCGACATCTATGAAATCGCCATGGGACGCAAAGACGGCAACAGAGACGCCGCGCTCAAGGCATGGGACGAGTTGGCGACAGCGCTGGCAGATATCCTTGCCAATGCCATCTCCTTGATAGACGGCATCATAGTGATTGGTGGCGGACTGTCGGGGGCTTGGCCTGTGTTCATGCCCATGCTGATGGAGAAAATCAGACGTCCGTTCACCGGCTTCGACGGTCACGACTTCCCTCGCATGGAAGTGGAGGCCTATAACTTGCAGGACAGCAAAGACATGGTGCGTTTCACAGAAAAGAACGGCATGATGATAAAGGTGCCATTTTCCAATCAGGAAGTGTGGTACGACCCGGGCAAGCGCATCGGCATCGGTGTCACCAAACTCGGAACGTCATCGGCGGTAGCCATTGGAGCCTATGCCTTTGCCATGCACCAACTTTCTGCCTTGTAGGCGAAATTTGAGGACTACCGCTTCACGAAATAAGTTGTAAATGTTTTCTTCTTCACGAAGGAGACGCTTCAGAAATTGCACACTGCCCTGACGTAGAACCTGTTGGTCTTCTCCGAGTCGGCAGTGGCGACGACGTCATTCTGAAGATACAAGGCGGTGGCGATTCTTGTGCCCAGTTCCGTGCTCGACCAATAGGTTTTGTCTTCCATTGTGGGTTTGCCGAGCCGTTGCAAGGCCGTGTTCACATCATTCATATTCAGCAGCAAGGTGCGAAGTTCATCCGAAGACGGCACATACCAGTGTTTGGCGGCGATATGTCCGTGCTCGAACCATGTGTTTTTCTCCATGCTCCATGCAATGGCAGGGAAGTTTATCAAATCGTAGTTCGACATGACGATGTTGGTGTTGTTCCATCCTTCGATGGCGTTGGTGGCGCCTGTCTCTTCGATGATATACGGTTCCAGGCACCATTGGCATTGCGTCTCGTCGAGCGACACCATCATGCCTTGCGTGCCACCAGCCGTGACTTTGAACACCACGCCGCTCAGCGTGTCGTTATGGAAATAGTCGCCCACAGCATAGGTGGTCACGGGGACATCGTAGCCGTTATTGCCATTACCGTTATGATTATCAGGCTTTTGACACGAGGCGAATCCTATGACAATCATGAGAATGACAAGGATGTTTGGGCTTCTCATTTTTATATTTTTTCAAAAATAATAAATCCTTTTTCAATATGAGGATTTGATTCTTATTTTTGTGGGAAAATAGTCCACCAATGAAAAAAGTATTATTCTTTGTCTGCATTGCTTTACTGGCATGCACCTCATGCAAAAAATCGGAAACCGACCCCGAAGTGTTGGCCATGCGTGGTCTGCTCGACCGTGTCGTTCCAGAGTATTCCGATCATTTCAAACTGGAAGTGCTTCCTGCCGATTCCATCGATTGTTTCGAGTTGGAGTCTGTCGGAAACAAGATTGTCATTCGTGGCAACAATGCCAACAGTATGGCGGTCGGTTTGAACCATTACCTGAAATATTACTGCCACGCTCAGTATTCGTGGTTTGAGGCCGATACGCTGGAGATGCCTGCTGTATTGCCCGTAATACCTGAGAAGGTCGTCGAGAAAGCCCGTGTCGGCGAGCGTTTCTTCCTGAATTACTGCACCTACGGTTACACCATGCCTTGGTGGAGTTGGAATGAATGGGAGCATTTCATCGACTGGATGGCCATGAACGGCATCAATCTGCCGCTTGCCATCACGGGACAGGAAGCGGTTTGGTACAAGGTCTGGAGCGACCTTGGCCTCACCGACGAAGAGATACGCAGTTACTTCACGGGTCCGGCGCATCTGCCGTGGCACCGCATGCAGAACATCGACAGGTGGGGAGGTCCTCTTCCCATGTCGTGGCTTGAAAATCAGGAAGCCTTGCAAAAGCAAATCGTTGCCCGCGAACGCGAACTGAACATGAAGCCTGTGCTGCCTGGCTTTGCTGGTCACGTCCCGGCTTGCATCACAAGGATATATCCCGATGCGCCGCTGTCGTCCTTAGGCAATTGGGCCGGTTTCGACAGCACCTGCTGGTGCAAGTTCCTCGACCCGATGTCGTCCTTATATACCGATATTCAGAAGAGGTTCATCGAAGAGGAGACGGCCATGTTCGGCACCGACCACATCTATGGCATCGACATCTTCAACGAGATGATACCGCCAAGTTGGGACACGGCCTATCTGAGCCGCGTCAGCCGACAAGTGTACGAGTCGCTGGCCGCTGCCGATCCCGACGCGCGTTGGCTGCAGATGACATGGCTCTTCTGGAACGAGCGCCAGCACTGGGAAGTTGGAAACCGCATCGAATCCTACATCACTTCGTTCCCGAAAGACCGTCAGTTGCTGCTCGACTATTATGGCGACCGACAGCCAGTGTGGGAACTCACCGATGCCTTCTATGGCGTGCCGTACATCTGGTGCTATCTCGGAAACTTCGGCGGCAACACCATGTTGGTCGGTAACATCGACAGCGTCAATGCCCGCATCGAAAGAGCCTTCGTGAAAGGCGGCGACAACTTCGCCGGCATCGGCTCCACTTTGGAAAGTTTCGACTGCAATCCTTTCATGTATGAATATGTCTTCGAGAAAGCATGGGACAACAGTCTCACCACCAATAAGCAAGCCTGGATAGAGAAACTCGCCGACCAGCGCGCCGGCAAAGAAGACGAGAACATGCGTGCGGGGTGGTCGCTGCTCGCCGACAGCATATACAACTGGCCTTCATCAGCCGGTCAGAGCGTCATGATCAACGCCAGACCTACATTGGGTCCGCTCACACAGTATTACGTCAGTCCGTGGTATAAATACAACAACATCAACTTGTTGGATGTGCTTGACAAGTTCCTTGCCGCCGACAGCCACAGCCGCGCCTTGCAGTACGATGTGGTGAACGTCACCCGACAGATGCTGGGAAATTGGTTCGGCGACCTGTACAAAGACTACGTGGCGGCATACAACGACAAGGATACTGTTAAACTTCACCAGACCGAGAAACTGATGACTTCCATCCTTGATGACATCGATCCGCTGCTGGGAACGCAAAGCGACTTTTTGGTCGGGAAATGGATTGCCGACGCTCGCGCCATTGGCCAGACTGAAGAGGACAAGAACTACTTTGAGAGCAATGCACGCAACATCATCACCACGTGGGGCGATAAAGACGGTGTGCTCAGCGAATATGCCAGCCGCAGTTGGGCCGGCCTCACATCTTCCTATTACGCTTACCGATGGAAGACGTTCTTCAAGGATGTGAACGCTGCTGTCGCTGCCGGCAAGCCTTTCGACGAACAAGCCTTCCGCACGAAGATCACTGACTACGAATACATGTGGTGGCGTGAACGCATCGGAACGTTCAGCGATGAGCCAGAAGGCGATGGCATAGCCCTTGCACGTAACATCATCGACAAATACAGAGCCGATCTTGAGGCAAAATACAGGAAATGAAAACAAGGAAGGCTGCCAGCAAGGCAGCCTTCCATCGTTTAAGGATAACTAAATTCTATCAGTTGTCTTTCGTATCTTTATATGCGATAGATAGTTATGGTTTATTAAAGGAAAAGAATGGCCTTTCCGTCAACTTCATATCGTCTTTTCGTGAAACACCTTGCGTTGCGACATCAGCAGGATGCCCGCCAACACGGCGCCTAATGTATCGGAGATGGTGGTGGAAGCCCACACGCCCGTCAGTCCGGAATAACCAAGACCTTCGAAGATGGAAGGAATGATGTAGATCAGAGGCAACAGAAACAGCACTTGTCGCGACAGGCTTGTCGTGATGGCCACCCAAGGTTTGTCGATGGACTGGAAGAAGTTGGAGTTGGTGATGGTGAACGCGATGAGAGGGAACATCGCCATGGTAAAACGCATCGCGGGGACGGCAATGTCGATGAGTGTTTGGTCGGTGGTGAAAGCGCGTAGCAGGATGCGTGGTATGGTCATCGCCAGCGCCGTTCCGACAATACCGCAGATGACATTGACTTTCAGGGTGAGTTTGTAAACCGATTTCAGTCTGCTTGTCAGGCCCGCGCCATAGTTATAGCCCGCTATAGGCTGCATGCCTTGGCAGACGCCGATGATGAACATCACAAGTAGGCTGCCGAAGGTGTTGACAATGCCGTAGGCACCCACAGCAAGGTCACCGCCGTAACGGATCAGTTGTTTGTTAAGGAAGGCGACGACAAACGACGCAGCAAGGTTCATCAGGAATGGACTCATTCCGATAAGCATTATGTTGCGGAAGATGTATCCTTTGGGTTTCATGGCGTGACGGCGGAAACGGATGAACGAGTCGCGCTTTATGAAGTGCATGAAGGCGGCCACGGCGGAAGAAGCCATGGAAATTGTCGTTGCCCATGCCGCTCCGGCGATGCCCCAGCCCATGCCGTAGATGAACAGCGCGTCGAGGAAGATGTTGAGCACGGCGCCACCGGCAAGGATGATCATGGCTTTTGTGGGATAGCCCGAAGCACGTATCAGACCTGTGAGGTTGAACGTCACCATGGTGAGAAACATGCCAGGCAACACGATGTCCATGTACTCTCTGGCATAGGCGATGGTGTCGGGCGACGCCCCGAACATGGTCAGGATGCGGTCCATGAAAAGATAGGATGCAAGAATGACCAAGCCTCCCAGCACTATGGTGAACAACATGCTGTTACCCAGAATCTTCTCTGCCCATTTCACGTCTTTCTTCCCTAACACGATTGACATTCTTGATGCCGAACCTACGCCGACAAGCGAGCCGAAAGCGTGGATGATGTTCATGATGGGCATCGTGATGGACAAGCCTGCGATGGCAAGCGCTCCCACACACTGACCCAGAAAGACGCGGTCAACGATGTTGTAAACCGACGAAATAAGCATGCTGATGATGGAAGGCAAGGCGTAAACCCACAACAATCCCTTTATGTCTCTCGTCTCCAAATCCTTAGTCCTATCTACCTGTTCCATCACGAAAAATTTGGCTGCAAAAGTAGATATTTTCTTCAAGATAGGTAAACAATGCGACCAGTATTTGGGAACATTTGCCTATCTTTGCACGCTTATTTTCAGCAAGGGTATCGATCAACGGAAGTGTGAGCGTATTTTAACAAAACAATGAGAATCAGTAGGTTATCTTTCATCGTAATCTGTCTTTTTGGCATGGCTGCGCATTCGTTGGCCTTGCCGGTAGATTCCACGAAAGTGGCCAGACGTCTTGTCGCCATACAGAAAGAGGTGCCTTTGCCATACCATAAGCCGCTGCTTTCCGACATCAAACAGTTCAGTTCCAAGGCGCTACCCGCGGAGTTCGATATTTACGAGGATTTTCTCAAGGAAGAATTGCGCAAGCGCGACATGCCTGAGGAATTTATCTATCTGCCGATGAGCATGACGGACATGAACGTCTGCTACAGCAAAGGCGAGCGTTGCGGGGCATGGGCCATGACGCCTCTTGTCGCCATCCGCTACGGCCTCGTCGTTGACAGCCAGCATGACGAAAGGTTTTCCTTCGAGGCTTCCACTGTGGCGGCTCTCGACTATCTTTTGGAGTTGCATGGCGTATTCGGCGACTGGTGGAAGTGCATTCTGGCTTATATGAACAGCGCGCCATTGCTGAACAACGTGTCGCTGCGCAATCCCGGCCACGACATCGGCCTTTGGGAGTATTACGACAAAGGTCTGTTGCCCGACACGAGGATTATCGGCGACTTCATCGCCAGTTACTACGTCTTCAGTTCCGACATGAAAAAGGTGGCGCATTCCACCGAGAAGTACGATGCTGCGCCTTTCAGCCAGCCAATATTGGTGGAATCGCTTAGCACTGTCACAGGCCTGACGGAGAAACGCATCCATGCGCTGAACCCCGTGTTCCGCTCTAATCCCATGTATCCCATGGAAGGCTACGATCTTGTCCTTCCCAAAGATGCCGCGCTTCTTTTCATGAAGGATCCCAGTCTGGTGTATGTGGCCACTGAGTCGGCCTTGCATCAGGCGGAGGAGCAGAAGGCTGCCGAAGAACTTGCCGCCAAACAGAAACTGGAAAAGGAAAGCGCGTCGAAAGCCGTCACCTATACTGTCAAGTCGGGCGACATGCTGGGTAAAATAGCAAGCCGCAATCATGTCACCGTCAGCAACCTCAAGAAGTGGAACAACCTGAAGGGCGACACCATCAGACCTGGACAGGTGCTCATCGTGGCGCCCGCCGGAAGCAAGAGCAGCCAAAGCGCGCAGGCAAGCAAAGGCACATCGGAAGAAACAAGCAAAACAACCTATAAAGTGAAACCCGGCGACACGCTCAGCCAGATAGCTGAACAACACCATGTCACCGTGAGCCAGATAAAGAAATGGAACAGGCTGAAGGGCGACTTCATCCGCGACGGCCAACGCCTGATTTTATACACCAAATAACCATGAAAGCATCACACACGCTGATATTCATCCTATCAATATTCTTGATCTTAGGAACGTTTTGGTTTCTGTTTCCCGCCGATGGCGTCTGGGTAGCAAACCAGAGCCTGCGTTTCCCTTCGTATGCCGAAGCGCGAACTGGCGAGAAAGCAGTGGTGAACATCGATTCTGTCATGAACGATGTCAACAAGAGTTTCGAGATGACTTGTTCGAAGACGACGCTCGACAGCCTTAAGTTCTTCAGGTCTTATCTGACGACGAACGAAAACCGCATCTATCTTCCCGACAACAACTACGAGTATTTTGACACGTTGTTCGCCTTGTTCGAGAGTGCCAAGGAAGAAGGCAAGACCTACCGCGTCATGCATTACGGCGACTCGCAGATCGAGATGGACCGCATCACCTCCGTGCTTCGTCAAAAACTTCAGGAATTGTTCGGCGGCTCAGGGCCAAACATGATTCCGGCCATTCAGACCGTGCCGACCATTTCCGTCTCGCAACAGGCTGCCGGACTGACACGCTACACCTTGTACGGCGACTCCACCACGCGCCGGGCCCCGCATAAACGTTACGGCGTGCTGACGCAATTCTCGCAATCGACAGGACAAAGCAGCATAAACTTCAGGAAATCGAACCATTCCTACGCCCTCGACAACGTAAAGAAGATTTCCAAGGTATCGTTGCTCATTGGCAACAACAGCGAAGGCTTCACGGCATCGCTGAAATGCGACACGATAAAAGGCGAGAAGAAAGTCTGCCATGCCAATGCAGGAGTGTCGCTGCTCACTTGGAATTTGCCCGCCAACGTGAAGCGCGGCACAATCTCGATGAGCGGCAGCGCCCAGATTTACGCCGTCTTGCTGGATGGCGGTCCCGGTGTCAATGTTGACAACGCTCCGCTTCGCGGATGTTCGGGCACCGTTTTCACCCGCATGGACGAGAAGTCCTTGGCACAGTCCTACCAGTTGCTCGACACGCGCCTCATCCTCCTTCAGTTTGGAGGCAACAGGATGCCAGGCATACATTCCACCAAAAACATTCCGCCTTACCTCAAGGAACTTGAACGTCAGATAGCATACTTCAGGGAAGTCGCTCCGCAAGCCACGTTGCTGTTCATCGGCCCCGCCGACATGGGTCAAAGCCATAACGGAAAGATGGGCACCTGGACGCTGCTTCCAGCGCTCAACGACTCGCTGAGAGCCATGGCGCTGCGCAACAATGTCGCCTATTGGGACATGTTCCACGTCATGGGTGGCGAAGGTTCCATGGCGCAGTATGTCAAGCACAAACCCGCTCTTGCCGGCCCCGACTACATCCATTTCACCCTCAATGGCGCCCAACATATTGGTGGCGCATTGGTGAAGTCATTCACGACCTATTACGACTTCTATAGACTGCGCAAGCACATGCCCAACGACGTCGTCCTCGAGTATATCAAACACGATGCTGTGGAGCAATCCGATAAATTCACGCCAGGGTCTTATTACGACAATAAACGGCCTCTCATACTGAAATGAAAGCACGCCTCACCATATTGCTGTCCTTTCTCTGGATGTTTGCCAACGCCCAGACGACGCCTTGCGTGCATCCCGTTTCAGACCTTCCTTTCGCCCACTTCGACCGCAACAAGGTCATCTTCCAGGGTGACAGCCCGTCTTTCGAGCATTTCTATGCCAAACTTGACACCTTGTTTTTCCTGGGCAAAGGCCACGTGAACATCATTCACATCGGCGGCTCCCACGTCCAGTCGGGCGTGTTCTCGCAAGAAGTGAGCGACAACCTCCTGTCCCTATGCGAGGGAACCACGGCGGGCAAAGGCCTCGTCTTCCCCTTCTCGGCAGGAAACACCAACAATCCGGCAGGCTTCACCACGCTATACACTGGCAATTGGTCTTACTGCCGCAATGCTGTCGCGTTTGACAGGACTCTTGGCCTGACCGGCGCCGCCATCACCACGTCGGATTCAAGCGCCAGCATCACCATCATCACGCCAGAAAGGCATTTAAGCGACGCTTCGCTCATCTTCGACTTCAACAAAGTCAAAGTCATCGGTTATTCCGACTACGGCGACAAGGTTCCCATGGTGCGCTGTGGCGGCGCCACGATAAGCGGCACCTTCGACGATGCCCAGTCGGCCTATACCTTCGACCTGCCTTGCTACACCGACTCGGCCAACATCGTCTTCAGTCCTGGCGAGGGGGAATTTACCTTGCAAGGCATCTATCTTGACAATGGCATGAATGGCATCAGTTTCCACGCCATCGGCATCAACGGCGCCCGCGTCATGTCGTACATCGAATGCGCCGACCTCAAGCGTGACCTCGAACTCGTCAAGCCCGACCTCGTCATCTTCGGCATCGGCATCAACGACAGCCATTCGTCCGAATTCTCGAAGCAGGCTTTCATGAATGACTACGACCAGCTCATCAGCACCATCCTTAGCGTCAATCCAAACTGCGCGCTGCTGTTCATCACAAACAACGACAGTTATATCATGACGAGAAGAAACAGATATGAAATCAACTTCAACGAAGGCATCGCCGAACAGGCTTTCCTCGAGATGGGCAGAAAATACCATGCCGGCGTATGGGACCAGTACGACATCATGGGCGGTGCAGGATCGATGAAGCGGTGGGAAGAATACGGACTGGCGAAAAAAGACAAGGTGCATTTCACCGGTCAAGGCTATGTCCTGATAGGAGATTTGTTATACAACGCACTGATAACCAGTTATACAGACCATCTGAAGAAGCATTCAAAGACACAATGAAATGATGACATTCAGCGACATAGCGTCCGATTTCTTCCAGAAGCTCTTCTCTTTCGACGAGGCGCATCCCTTGCTGTTCACCCAGTTCTACTTCTGGGCGTTCTTCGCCATCGTCTTCGCCGTCTTCTGTCTGCTTAAAAACAAATGCCTGCTGCGCAACAGCTTCCTGTTTTTCGTAAGCTTGTTCTTCTATTACAAGACGAGCGGCATCTTCACGCTGATTCTGATTTTCACCACCTGCTACAACTTCTTCGCGGGGAAATGGATTTACAAGAAAAAGACCGAAAAAGGCAAGACCATAGCCTTGGCTGTCAGTATCGTCGTCAACTTGCTGACATTGTGTTATTTCAAGTATTCCTATTTCATCACCGACGTGGTGAACAACCTGTTGGGAGTACAATGCCGCGTCTTCGACGTGTTCGCTTGGGTTGGCAACGAGTTGACGGGGACGAACCGTTTCAGTGTCGATGCCATCCTTCTGCCTGTGGGCATCTCGTTCTTCACGTTCCAGGCCATCAGTTACATCATGGATGTTTACCGGCGCAACATCGAGCCTGTCGATAACATCCTCGACTTCGGATTCTATATCAGTTTCTTCCCGCAGTTGGTGGCTGGCCCTATCGTCAGAGCGAACGAATTCATACCGCAGCTTCACAAGAAGTATTTTCTGAGCCGCATGCAGTTCGGCATCGCCGTTTTCTGGATCATGAACGGCCTCATCAAGAAGATTGTGCTTAGCGATTACATCGCCGTGAACTTCATCGACCGTGTCTTTGAAAACCCGTTGCTATATTCGGGATTCGAGAACCTGTCGGCCTTGTTCGGCTATTCGCTGCAGGTCTATGCGGACTTTTCGGGTTACACCGACATCGCCATTGGCGTCGCCATGCTGATGGGATTCTATCTGCCGAAGAACTTCAATTCGCCTTACAAGGCCAAGAACCCGGGTGAGTTCTGGAAACGCTGGCACATCTCGCTCTCGCGTTGGCTTCAGGAATACCTTTACATTCCGCTTGGCGGCAATCGTAACGGCACCATCGGCTCTTTCGCCTGCATCTTCACCATAGCCGCCATTGCCACCATCCTTTCAGGGAGTCTGTGGGTGGCGTTAGGGTTAGTGACCTTGACGGTGATACTTTCCGCCGTCGCCATTCTACGTCCTTCCAGCCGCAAGAAAATCACGACCAACATCAATATGCTGGACACCATGCTCCTTGGCGGATTGTGGCATGGCGCAAGTTGGAACTTCATGATTTGGGGCGGTCTGAACGGCCTCGGCATCCTCGCCTATAAGTTCTGGCGCAACTGGAGCATCAACGTCAAGACGCTTGTCGTGTTCCTTGTCACCGCGGTGCTGGCGGCACTTTGCTTCTTCTTCCCGCTTCCGGTATTCAACATGTTCTTCGTGTGGGCCTTGGTGGTGTTTTTCGGCACCATCGTCAAATTCTTCTTCCGCCTGTTCGGCGGGAAGCCGTCGAAATGGATCAACGAAGCATGGGCCGTGCTGCAGACCTTCACCTTCATCACCTTCACGCGTCTTTTCTTCCGCTCCGGATCGAACCTTAATCCTGCCGAAGCCAACGAAACGGCTTGGAACACCGCCAAAAACATGGTCAACCAGATTGGCAGCCACTGGGAAACGAGCAAGATTCCGGCCATGCTACAGCAATACAAATACGTCTTTGCCCTCATCATCATCGGCATGATCATTCACTGGTTGCCCGAAGATTTCAAACGCCGTTACCGCATCTGGTTCGCCAAGATGCCTATCCCGTTGATGGTCGTGACCGTGGTCGCCATCGTCTTCATCGTCTATCAGTTCATCACTGCCGACCTTCAGTCGTTCATCTATTTCCAATTCTAAGACATGAACGACCTGAACATTGCCTATATCCAGACCGATCTCCGTTGGGAGGACAAGCAAGCCAACCTTGCCAATTTCAGCCGTTTGCTTGAACAAGTGGCTGCAGGCACCGACTTGATTTTGCTTCCTGAGACTTTCAACACCGCTTTTCCGGTTGACCCGCTCAAGTTTGCCGAAACGCCCGATGGTCTTACCATGCAATGGATGAAGGCCATGGCTGTCGAGAAGCATGCTGTGGTTTGCGGCACTTTTTTGCTCGACATTGACGGCGCCTATCATAACAGCCTCGTGTGGATGCGTCCCGACGGCAGTTTCGAACGCTATGACAAACGTCATCCTTTCAGCATCGGCGGTGAGAACCAGTTGGTTGCGAGAGGGGAGAAGCAGTTGCTTGTCAAGTTGAATGGCTGGCGCATCCGTCCTATGGTCTGCTACGATCTGCGTTTTCCCGTGTGGGCGCGTAATCATTACGAGAACGGACACTACGAGTACGATTTGTCCTTGTTTCTGGCCAACTTCCCCGATTCGAGGATGGTGGTATGGAACACACTGCTGGTGGCGCGTGCCATCGAGAATCAGGCTTACTGTATCGGTGTGAACCGCATTGGTGAAGACCCGCATGGCCTTAGTTACAGCGGCGAGTCGCAAGTGCTGAACGCGCGTGGCGAAGTCATTTCGAGAATGGAGCCCCATCAGGATGGGGTGTCGCACTGCACGCTGTGCGCAGACAGCCTCATCCGTTTCCGTGAGAAATTCAGACTTGGTCCCGACTGGGATGTTTTTTTCTTCCGGTAAAGGATTTAATAACAGCATACTATGACACTTAGCATTTTCTCGGACGAATATTACATGAAGCAGGCCTACAAGGAGGCTGAAGCCGCCTTTGAGGAGCAGGAGATTCCCGTTGGTGCCGTGATGGTGTGCAACGGCAAAATCATCGCCCGCTGTCACAACCAGACTGAGGCGCTGCACGATGTCACGGCGCACGCCGAGATGCTGACCATTACTGCTGCCGCCAACGCCCTTGCGGCAAAATATCTTGAAGAGTGTACATTATTCGTCACCCTCGAGCCGTGTCCTATGTGTGCCGGAGCCTTGTTCCACGCCCACGTGGAGAGGGTTGTGTGGGCCGCCGCCGACCCTAAAAACGGCTTTTCGCGCTTCGGCAACATGCTGCATCCGAAGACACAAACCGCCTCAGGAGTGATGGAAACCGAATGCCTTCAACTGCTGCAACGTTTCATGAAGAAGAAGCGCTGACATTTCCGCACCTGACACGCCATCCCGAAAACGACGTAAACGCCATTTTGTCATTTTGTCATTTTATCTGACATTAATGATATAAATAATTAATAATAAGTATGTTATATATTATGACGAAAATCCGGATGGCGCAAAAATCGCAAAACCGACCTTTGGCACAATGATTGACAAAACCTAATTCGTTGAAATTTTCATAAGTAATACAAGAATAAACAAATAATAGGAGAACAAGGAAATGTCAAAAATCATTGGTATAGACTTAGGAACCACCAATTCATGCGTAGCAGTGATGGAAGGTAACGAGCCGGTTGTCATCGCCAACAGCGAAGGCCACCGCACCACGCCATCTGTCGTCGCATTTACCGATAACGGCGAACGCAAGGTAGGTGAGCCTGCAAAACGTCAGGCCATCACCAACCCGTTGCGTACCGTCTATTCAATCAAACGTTTCATGGGCGAGACCTTCGACAAGGTACAGAACGAAATGAGACGTGTCCCGTACAAGGTTGTACAAGGACCTAACAACACCCCGCGCATCGACATCGATGGCAAGACCTACACGCCACAGGAGATTTCGGCCATGGTGCTTCAGAAGATGAAAAAGACTGCTGAAGACTTTCTCGGTCAGACTATCACGGAAGCCGTGATCACCGTGCCGGCATACTTCAGCGACTCGCAGCGTCAGGCCACCAAGGAAGCCGGTGAGATTGCCGGTCTTAAGGTGCGCCGTATCATCAACGAACCTACCGCTGCCGCTTTGGCATACGGTCTGGACAAGAAGAAAAACGACGCCAAAGTGGCCGTTTACGACCTCGGCGGCGGCACATTCGATATCTCCATCCTCGAGTTGGGCGACGGCGTCTTCGAAGTGAAATCCACCAACGGCAACACACACCTCGGTGGCGATGACTTCGACGAAACCATCATCAACTGGTTGGCTGAAGAATTCATCAGAGACAACGGCATCGACCTGCGTAAGGACCCGATGGCGCTGCAACGTCTGAAGGAAGCTGCTGAAAAGGCTAAGATTGAACTGTCATCGTCAAGCGAGACGGAGATCAACCTGCCTTACATCATGCCTGTGAACGGCATTCCGCAGCACCTTGTGAGAACGCTGTCGCGCGCCAAGTTCGAACAACTGGCCGACAAGCTGATACACGACACCATCGAGCCTTGCCGCAAGGCATTGCAAGATGCCAACATGACCGTCAACGACATTGATGAAGTTATCCTCGTAGGTGGCTCCACCCGTATCCCGGCCATACAGAACATCGTCCGCGACTTCTTCAAGAAGGAACCTTCAAAGGGCGTGAACCCTGACGAGGTTGTCGCTGTGGGTGCCTGCATCCAAGGCGGTGTGCTGACAGGCGAAGTCAAAGACGTGCTGTTGCTCGACGTGACGCCATTGTCGCTCGGCATCGAGACCCTCGGCGGCGTGATGACGAAACTGATTGAGTCCAACACCACCATCCCGACCCGCAAGTCGGAAGTGTTCTCAACCGCAGTCGATAACCAGCCGTCAGTGGAAATCCACGTGTTGCAAGGTGAGCGTCCTATGGCAGCCCAGAACAAGACCATCGGCCGCTTCATCCTCGACAGCATCCCGCCAGCGCCACGTGGCGTGCCGCAAATCGAAGTCACCTTCGACATTGACTCCAACGGCATACTCAACGTCTCGGCAAAAGACAAGGCCACTGGCAAGTCGCAGAGCATCCGTATCGAAGCATCATCAGGCTTGACCGATGAAGAGATCCAAAGGATGAAGAACGAAGCCTCGGCCAATGCTGAAAACGACAAGCGCGAACGCGAAAAGATCGACAAGCTCAATGCAGCCGATGCCACAATCTTCCAGACTGAAAAACAGCTGAAGGAATATGGCGACAAGCTGCCGGCCGACAAGAAGAACGAGATCGAAGCTACGCTTAGCAAGCTGAAGACCGCACATCAGGCTCAAGACATCGCCAACGTCGACGCTGCCATGGCCGAACTGAACGCCATCTGGCAGAAGGCCAGCGAGGAGATGTACAAAAACGCAGGTCCTCAGAATGGCCCACAGGGTGGTCCTCAAGGCGGCAACACCGACCCGAACCAAGGCAACCAGCAACAGCAGGGTAACACCGGCAAAGGCGGCGACGACGAAGTCACCGACGTGGACTTTGAGGAAGTGAAATAAGTCGAAAGACTAATTATATAAAAAAGAGGTGTAGCCTATACGGTTA
>CAYQND010000012.1:0-72008 GCA_964418895.1 uncultured Lentimicrobiaceae bacterium
ATTTGTTTATTTTTGTCCGGCAATACAAATAAGAACAATCAATAAACATCACGCTAATGAAAAAACTTCTACTCATCATTGTCGCTATCTTGTTGGGCTTTCGCCTTTCGGCGCAATGTCCGCTCACTGAAGCCGTCGATTTCACCGCCACCGACATCCACGGCACCACAGTACATCTTTTCGACATCCTCGACGGCGGACAATATGTCCTGATCGATTTCTTTTATAACTCCTGCGGTCCGTGCAACATTGCGGTTCCTAAAGTTGTTGAAGCCTATCATGCTTTGGGCTGCAACGCCCATGAAGTCTTCTTCATGGAGATATCGCCTTACGACGGTGACGACGTGCTTATGAACTGGTGCAACACCTATGGCGTGGAATATCCCACCATCGGTACCAGCGGCGGCGGCAGCAGCCTCTGCAGCACTTACGGCATCACGGCCTATCCCACCCTCATCCTCATCGCCCCCAACCGTCAAATCGTCATCCAAGACCTGTGGCCCATCAACAACGCACAGACCATCATCAGTGCGCTGGCACCGTACGGCATCGAAGAGCATGAATGCGGCACCGTCGCCGACCCCACTGTGGACATCGCCTTGGGTGAAGTGACCACCACCACGGTCGAAGCCAGTTTCACTCCCAACGAAACCTGCGCATCCTATTACATCCTGCTCAGCACCGCACAAGAAATGCAAAATTGGGTGATGCTCATGGGCAAGACGCTGGAAGAACTCGTGCAGATGTGGGGTTTGGCTGAAAACGCCGCATACACCAACGTCTGGACAGACCTGATACCGAATACGGAATACACCGTTTACGCCTTGCCTCTCGGCGCCGACAGCACCTTCTACGAGATGCAGACGAGCCTCGTCACCACGCAAGCCGCCGGCGGCACAGGCACCTCCGTCATCGACATCGACGTGTCAGTGCTGAGTGAAACCTCCGTGAAGACCGTCGCCGTGCCCAACGGGGAAACGGCACAATACCACTACGGCCTGATTACCAAGGAATATTACAAGGAAATCGGCGCCGACTCCGCTCTGGTCGTCATCCGCAGCAACGGTTATCCGCTCTACGCCAACGACGAATGGACATGGGTAGATTTGCAGCCCAACACCTACTACTACGCCCTCGGCACTGGCATTAACGCCAACGGCGAATGGGGCGAAACCACCCTCGTCGAGTTCATGACCTCGCTGACCGGCGTCGAGACAAGCGATGACTACAGCATCAGCATGTTCCCAAATCCCGCCAACGACTACATCAAGGTCTCGGGTGAACACATCGGCAAAGTCACCATCTGCAACGCCCTCGGACAAGTGATGCAACAATACGCGATGAACGGCAACGAAACCATCATCCCGACATCATCATTCCCCGAAGGAATCTATTTCATCAAAACCGACAACGGCACAGTCAGACGCTTCGTGATAGCACGCTGAGAAACTCAGCGCTGACAACGAATCGGCACAGAAGGAAAATCCGGACTGAAGACGAAACAAACTCAAGTCGAAGTCTGGATTTTCCTTGTTTTTATTAATGCAAGACAAACAGACCACATCATGACAATCCTCATCCTCCGTTCTTCCTTCCAGTCCGATGCTTTTGTCAGGCAGGAATATGGCATCTTCATCGAAAACATGCGGCGACAATTAAATGCCGGCACCATCATCCTCGGCGAAGAAGAATCCGCCGACAAGATGGATGCCATGCCGCAACCCGATGCCGTGATGACCGCCACGGGCGGTGTGGAAAACCTCTTTGTGCGCGTCATGCCACGTCTGAAATCCGACATCGTTCTGATTGCCGACGGACGTAACAATTCCCTCGCCGCCGCCCTCGAGATACTGTCGTACCTGCACGCACACGGGAGAAAAGGCAGAATAATACACGGCACCGACGAAGAGATGATACAAGCCCTGAAACAAGGCGGCACCTTCACCGAAGAAGCGGCAACGCCGCCCTTGTCCTGCCACATCCATGACAAACTGCTGCAAGGCACAAGGATAGGCTGCTTCGGCGCGCCTTCCGACTGGCTGATTTCCAGCAACATCGATAAGGACGCCGTCAAGGAAAGATACGGCATCGAAATGATTCCCATCGACCTGAACCGCATCGGCGAGAGGATGGAATTGCCGGAACAGCAACAATCCGCAACGATGGCACGGACGATGCTCGAAAAGGCCAAAACGGTGGTTGAACCCACAAGTCACGACATGATGCAGGCCGCCAAGGCATATCACGCCATCAAGGCAATTTGCGAAGAAGAAAATCTGGCAGCCATGACGATACGTTGTTTCGACTTGGTAAACAAATACAAGACAACAAGTTGCATGGCTTTAGGGTTGCTCAACGACGAAGGCATCGTGGCCGGTTGCGAAGGCGACCAGCAGACGCTCGTGACGATGCTCCTTGCCGAAAAGTTATGCGGCGAAAAGGCTTTCATGGCCAATCCTTCCCTGCTCCGCAAGGAATATTCGTTGCTGGCCCACTGCACCATCCCAACGACGATGTGCGACAGCATCACCCTGCGTTCCCATTTCGAATCGTCGATAGGTGTAGCCATAGAAGGGCATCTTCCCGAAACGGAATACACCATCATGAAATGGGGAGGTGATAAACTGGACCGTTATTTCGTGGCTGAAGCCGAAGCCCTGCCTTGCGACAGCAGCAGTCACTTCTGCCGCACGCAAATCATGCTCGGCGCCGACCTGCGCGGCTACATGCTCAACCACAGCATCGGCAACCATCACGTCATCATCAGGGGACGTCATGCGGCTGCCATCCGCCAATTCATGAGCGACAACGGCGTTACCGAAATACGTTGATATACGGAAATCAGACTTCTTTTTTCAGTATGATGCGGAACGTGGTGCCTTGGTTGACGACCGAACTTTCCACAAATATCTTTCCTTTGTGATAGTCATCGATGATGCGCTTCGCCAGCGACAAACCGAGGCCCCAGCCACGTTTCTTGCTCGTGTAGCCCGGATTGAACACCTGCTTGATTTTCGACTTCGGGATGCCTTTGCCCGTGTCGGCCACGTCGATGACGACATGGTCCGTCTCCTCAATGAAGTCGAGGGTGATTTTCCCGTGGTCGCCCATGGCATCGACAGCGTTCTTGACGAGGTTCTCCAGCACCCAGCGGAACAATGATGGCGCCAGCGGAACGATGACTTCCTTGTCGGGAAGGTTAATCTCAAACTCTATCTTCTTCGAAAAGCGTTTCTCCAGATAGTCCATCGTGTCCTTCACGATATAAATGATGTTGGTAGGCTCAAGATTCGGCACTGAACCGATTTTAGAAAAGCGGTCGGCGACAATCTGCAGCCGCTCGATGTCTTTCTCCATCTCGTTGGTGCCCACGAAAGGCTCATCCTGCATCTTCATCAGTTCAATCCAGCCCATCAGCGACGACAATGGCGTCCCCAACTGATGCGCCGTCTCCTTGGCCATGCCCGCCCACACCTGATTCTGTTCCGAACGGCGCGCGTAACTGAATAACAGGTAAGCGATTAGCAGGAATAAAGCAACGATAACAATCTGAATGAGTGGATAATAGCGTATCTGCTGCACCAAATCGGAGGTGCGGTAATAAATGTCAACCTTGCCGAAGTCCATGAATTCTATCTCGAGCGGATCGTGGTCGCTGCTCATGACTTCAATCTGCTGCCGGACATAATTGTCGTCCTTCATCAGCGTGGAATCGAGATTGCCGTAACCGATGACTTCGGTCTGGTCGCCATTCATGACGATGACCGGAGCGCCCACGGAATTAAACGTGACGTCCTTCATGAAGTTGGAGAACATCTCTTCCAGAACGCTCTTCAACTCGGTGTAAATCAACGATTCGTTGTAGTAGAGCCACTGCACCTTGCCGGGACCCAGGTTAATCTTGATAGGCGGGAATGTGGAGTAATAGGATTTCATCTCGTCATCGAATACACTCTTATCTATCTGTGAATCAGGTAGATTTGTCGAAAGAACGATATTATCCTTGTCATCGGTGATGACGATGGGGATGCTGATGTTGTTCTGAATGATTTCCAAATAGATGGCGGTGCTTTCGTTGTTGGAGATGTCGAGCACGCTACGGTAAGCATGCGACAGCAACTCGACGCGTTTCTGCTCCTGCTCGCTGACTTTGTTGAAGAAATTCTCGGTATATTTCATCATCAAGGCCTGCTGTTCCATGGCTTCGGCCCACATCTTCACCTGATTGGTCTCCTGACGCGCCACGGACTTCACCAGATTGTTGGTGTACCACAACGACGCTCCCACGATGAGCATGGCCACTACTGCCAATGCTATCTTCCAATGCTTCTTCCGTGTGTATAGGTTACCTTTCACGACAGATAAACGCTCGTTGCGCCAAAATTATTTTTGCGAAGATAAATAGTTTGCCGCAACAGACATTCAATATTATTTCAAAAAAAGACATGACAGCATCCGCGTCATGCCATGAAAAGGGAAAATTGTTTTCACCCAATAGTTGAAATAATGTACCTTTGTGGCTTATTTCATCGACAAATCACATTCTGATAAATGGACTATAATTTTTCCGAAATCGAGAAGAAGTGGCAGCAATACTGGCGCGACAGCAAAACCTATAAAGTCGGCATCGACAATAGCAAACCAAAATACTATGTCCTCGACATGTTTCCTTATCCATCCGGCGCAGGACTCCATGTGGGGCATCCGTTGGGTTACATCGCATCCGACATCTTCGCGCGTTACAAGCGTCTTAAAGGCTTCAACGTGTTGCATCCCATGGGATACGACGCCTACGGACTTCCTGCCGAGCAATATGCCATCCAGACCGGCACCCATCCTGCCGTCACGACGGAAAAAAACATCAGCCGCTACCGCGAGCAGATGGACAAAATCGGTTTTTCATACGATTGGGACAGAGAAGTGCGCACCTGCGACCCGAAATATTACAAGTGGACACAATGGACTTTCCTGCGTCTGTTCAACTCGTATTACGATAACAAGGCCAATCAGGCACGCCCAATTTCGGAACTGACAGAAACTCTTGCCGCCAAAGGCACCGAAGGCCTTGACGCCGCACAAAGCACACCGCTGCAGTTCACTGCCGAAGAGTGGAAAGCCATGAACGAGAAAAAACAGCAGGAAGTGCTGATGAACTACCGCTTGGCCTATCTCGCCGACACCATGGTGAACTGGTGCGCCGAACTGGGTACCGTCCTCGCCAACGACGAAGTGGCCGAAGGCCTGTCCATACGCGGCGGCTATCCCGTAGTGCGCAAGTCGATGCGGCAATGGCTGATCAGAATCACAGCCTACGCCGACCGTCTGCTGACAAGTCTCGACAGCCTCGAATGGAGTGAATCGATAAAAGACATACAACGCAACTGGATCGGGAAGTCGATGGGCGCATCGGTGCATTTTGCCGTCGATGGCAAAGACGCCGACATCGAGGTGTTCACCACCCGCGCCGACACCTTGTTCGGAACCACCTTCATGGTATTGGCTCCTGAACACGAACTGGTGTCTGCCATCACCACCGACAAGCAGCGCTCAGAGGTGGAGGATTACATCAACCGCACCAAGAACCGTTCGGAACGCGAGCGTATGGCCGAAGTGAAGAAAGTCAGCGGCGTGTTTACCGGCGCCTATGGCATCAACCCGATAACAGGCACGAAACTGCCTATCTGGATTGCCGACTACGTCCTCATGGGCTACGGCACCGGCGCCATCATGGCGGTACCAGCACACGACAGCCGCGACTTCGCCTTTGCTCGTCATTTCAACCTGCCCATCATACAAGTCGTGAAAAAGCCTGGAAGCCAGGCTACTGACCCAGCCACATGGGACGAGAGTTTCGACGCCAAGGACGGCGAACTCGTCAACTCCGGCTTCCTCAACGGACTGCCCGTAAAACAGGCCATCGTCCGCATGATAGAAGAGATAGAGAATAAGGGCATCGGCACTGGCAAGACCAACTACCGTCTCCGCGACGCCATCTTCAGCCGCCAGCGTTACTGGGGCGAGCCTTTCCCGATCTATTACAAGGACGGCATGCCTTACGCCATGGACGACACGGAACTGCCTCTGGAGTTGCCCTCCATCGACGCCTACCTTCCCACACAAACGGGCGAGCCGCCATTGGCACGCGCCAAAAACTGGGTCACCAAGGAAGGCTATCCCATCGAGACCAACACCATGCCGGGCTTCGCCGGATCAAGCGGCTATTATCTCCGTTACATGGACCCGACAAACGACAAGGAATATTTCAGTCACGAAGCCAACGATTATTGGAAACAAGTGGACTTGTATATCGGCGGTGCCGAACATGCCACAGGTCACCTCATCTACAGCCGCTTCTGGAACAAGTTCCTCCACGACATCGGCATGGCCTGCGAAGAAGAGCCGTTCCACCGCATGATCAACCAAGGCATGATACAAGGCCGTTCCAGCATGGTCTATCGCGCCAACTTCGAGAAGATGGCCGAATATACGGTTTGGGAGTTCATCAAAGACAAGAAACTCGGCACCGAGTTCGTGAGAAACTACCGCGACGGACGCCGTGAGTTCGATTTCTTCTGCCCTGAGAAAGAGATCCTCATCGAGATCAAACGCGTCGCCAACCTCGAGAAAGTCGCCGAAGCCTATGAAGAATACGCCGCAGAGAAAGGCTACCGCATCCTCATGATTCCTATCCGCGCCGTCCTCGAAGACCCGCAAAAAATAGAACAGAAAATAATAGACCTCATCCAAGGCAAGGATGTCCCCGCTTTCGAAGAGACCGTGCCTTTCACGCCATTCCCGCTTTTCGTCTCGAAAAACGTCAAGGGACGCGAATACTACTGCGACGCCATCCATGCCGACATCAGCCTCGTGCATAACGATGTCCTCGACACCGACGCCTTCTGCGCCTGGCAGCCTCACTTCGCCGACTCGCAATTCATCCTCGAAGATGGAAAATACATCTGCGGCGTCGAGATAGAGAAGATGTCGAAATCGAAATACAACGTTCAGAATCCCGACGACCTCGTGGAAAAATACGGCGCCGACACCCTGCGTCTTTACGAGATGTTCCTCGGGCCACTCGAACAGTCGAAGCCATGGGACACCCAAGGCATTGAAGGCACATCACGTTTTGTGCGCAAGTTCTGGCGTCTCTTCAACGACGACGAGAACAACTTCTGCGTGAGCGACGCGCCCGCCACAGCCGCCGAATTGAAAAGCCTTCACAAACTGATCAAGAAAGAAGAAGAAGACATCGAACGCATCTCGCTCAACACTGTCGTCTCTGCCTTCATGATCTGCGTCAACGAATTAGCCGACCTGAAATGCAACAAGCGTGAGATACTGGAGCCGCTGACCGTCATGATTTCGCCTTATGCCCCGCACATCGCCGAAGAACTCTGGCATCAGTTGGGACATGACACATCTGTGGTCAATGCCGCTTTCCCTGTTTACGATGCATCGAAGACGACTGAAAACGCCTTCTGCTATCCTGTGTCGTTCAACGGGAAGATGCGCTTCAACCTTGAATTGCCCCTCAACGCTAATGCCGATGCGGCGCGCGATGCCGTCATCGCCTCCCCCGAAGCCGCCAAATGGATTGAAGGGAAAAAGATTCTGAAGGTCATCTTCGTGCCGAAGAAGATCATCAATATCGTTGTGGGATAATACAGCCAAGACATCGTCCTTAGGCTGCAGCATCGAAGAGCGTTCGTTTCACGAACTTACTTTTTCCGTATCTCGAAGACTACGGCATGAGAACACCGTAACGGACTGGAAATGTGCAGTCTGTAACTGCCATCCTTCATGCTTAGAACCGCCTTGGTGTTGGCACCCAGCACCTTGACCTTTCCCGTCTTTAGCGGGATTTCATCTTCAAAGGAAAGGTCTTTCGGGACTGTCGTCTCGCCTTCCTCAAGGAGATAGATGGCGTAAACCTTATCGTCTTTCTGCGTGAAACGGAATTTGCCCGACACATAAGGATATACGGGCTTCGTGCCGTAGATGGCTTCGCCGTTCACCTTCATCCACGCGCCGATTTCATGCATGCGCTGGACTGCGACAGGCGGCAGACTGCCATCGGGGGCGGGGCCGACATTAAGAAGGTAGTTGCCACCCTTGGCGACGATGTCGCACAAGAAATGGATGAGTTTGGTGGTGCTTTTGTAGTTGTCGTTTTCCACGTAAGACCAGGAGTCGCCCATCGACATGCAGGTCTCCCATGGATAAGGCAGCAACGTGTCGGGCACCTGTTGCTCTGGAGTCTGGTAGTTCTCGTATTTGCCATGTACTGAGCGATCTACGATAATAAGGTCGGGGTTGTTGTCGCGCGCCATGGCGGCGATTTTCGGCATGTTCACGTCCTGTATCCATCCCTGGCAGCCCAACCAGTCGCGGCATTCATCGTCAACGCTCCACGCCGGGCGCACCCAGCCGCCATCGAGCCAAAGGATGTCGATGTCGCCATAGTTGTGCGTCAGTTCATGAATCTGGTTGTAGGTGAAATCGCAATATTTCTTGAAACGGTCGGGATGCACGGCAGGATCGTAGTTCACGTTACGGTCAGGTGTAGCCCATTCAGGCGCCCAATAGTCGGGACAATGCCAATCGGGTTTGGAAAAATACAGACCTGTCCAAAAACCTTGTCCGCGAAACGCCTTGACAATGGCGGCTGTGACGTCGGCCTTGCCGTTTTTCGAGAACGGACAACTCGGGTCGGTCACCGAATAGGAAGTCTCGTCGGTGTCGTACATGCAGAAACCGTCATGATGCTTGGTGGTGAAGACGACGTATTTCATGCCCGCTTCCTTGGCCAATGCCGCCCAAGCCTCAGGATTGAAATTCTCGGGATTGAATGTGGTGTTAAGATTTTGATAATCACGTTTATAATCGACATAATTGGCGCCTTTGCGGTCAATCCAAGGCTCGTTGCAAATCGACCACGACTCGACCACGCCCCATTGGGAATAGATGCCCCAGTGCATCATGAAACCGAATTTCAGGTCCTGCCACTGGCTGACGCGGTTGACAATGACGGGGTCGGTTTCGGGCTTACGCTCGTCTTGGGCGAATGATTGCATTCCCAATATCAGGAACAGAAGGCAGATTGGTAGGATTCTTTTCATTACATAGGAGATATGACAACACAAAATTACGCAAAAAGAGATGACAAACTACAAGAGAACGCCAGCGCGGCGAGAGCAAAAAAAACACTTCCCATGAGCCACAGGCCCAAGGGAAGCGTTCTCTGAATAAAAGGTGATTTAGTAAAGATTATTTCCCATTCATCATTGCTTTTACTTCTTTTGCACTAACGGTAAAAATACGACCTTGTTCATCGCAAAAGCAGAATGTTCCATTGCTTCTGCAACGTCCCATGAGCAATTTGCGGTACGAAAGGTCAAGACCTTTCATAAGTTTCTGAGTAAGATCCGATACATCAGTCTTCTTTGCCTTCACTTTTACTGTTGTCATAGTTTCTAATCAGTTTAAATTTCTCCTCGTTGTAAATTCTGATCTCGTTGATGTTGCCTTCTGCCAGGACTTCGCTTGGCATGATGGAATTATCAATGAAAATAAAATAGTCCACTATGGGACAATATAGGTTAAAAAGGTTCCTGATGCCTTGCACATATCGTCTTCTGATGATAGGTTCATCGACATTGTGTCCGCCGTTTTTCACACGTTCGGCGACACGTTTCAGAGCAAGTTCAGGACTATACAACCAAAAATAAACCAGATTGACGAGATAACCCTTTTCATGAGCGCTCTGTATGAGGCTATGATAGGATTTCGATGCCAAGGTGGTTTCGATGGCGAAATCAGCGTTGAGAGCAATAAGTTTTTTGATTCGAGAGATCATCAGACGGCCGGCGGCGATTTTGGCGCCATCCGGATTCAGAGGCGACAGCCCCTTAGCAATTTCGTCGCAGTTGACAAACTCATTACAGTGCAGCGTTTCGGGCAACACCGTAAACGAAGCCGTTGTCTTACCGGCGCCATTGCAGCCTGATATGATATACAACTTAGGCATTAAACAAATTTCTCTCGTTGTGATTGCGCCTTAAAAGCAAATCGATCACGAAGCAAAGATATGTTTTTGTCGATTACCTCCGATGAAAAAAATCAGATTTTGGATGATTTCAAATTGAAAAAATCGAAATAATCTGAATATCAGCGTGAAAAAAATTCAGACAAACTGACGATTGTTTTCACCGGAAGGAAAAACAAAAATCGGAAAAACCGCGTCCTTTTGATGACAATCCTTTGATTCTGCTTAAATGTGTATCTTTACGGCCAAATCGACATCATGAAGACACGATTGTATGTTATTGCCGGATTGCTTTTGCTGACGGCCGCCGGTTGCCGGAAGACCGTTGACTACCCCATCGAGCCCCAAATTAGTTACGAAGGCTTCAAATACGTCACGGACGAAAACGGCAATTATACGGGACAAGGCGTGCTCACCTTCTCTTATATCGACGGCGACGGTGACCTCGGCCTCGACGACAGCGACACCTTGTCGCCATTCGGATTCGGCGAGCAGTACTACTACAATCTGATCATCGAATACCGCAAATATCAAAACGGCGCATTCGTCGCCACGCCCATCGTCATCTGGAACGCTTCCACCCAATCGTACGACACCACTACGTTCAGCGCCCGTTTCAAACGGCTGCTTGACAGCGAAGACGACAAGCCAATCACAGGCACGATGGACTACACCATGGACATCCTCAACCCGCTCTCGCAAGGCGACACCGTAAAGTTCGCCGTGAAGATTATCGACCGCGCCCTGCATGAAAGCAACACCATAGAAACCGATGTCATCCTGACCAATCCCGACTTAAAACGATAAATAATAAACGACAAGATATGAAACGCACCGCATTACTACTGATTTTGCTTGCCACTTGCTGTTTCAGAATGGCGGCACAGACCGCCGGAGAAAACATAGACACAAAGCACTATGAAATCCATCTGAACAATCTCGACTTCACCGAAAACAGCATCGAGGCACAAACCTTGGTCACCTTTGAGGCCACAGCCAACACATCGTCCATAGTCCTTGAACTCAAGGAACTGACAGTCAGCGCCGTGACAAGCGACGACATCAGTATCGCAGGATTCTCGCAAAATGGCGACCTGCTCGTCATCAGTTTGCAGACCCCCATGACGGCTGGCAGCAACGCCACGATTGCCATCACTTATGGCGGTCCCACCTTCAGTGAAAGTTGGGGCGGCTTCCATTGGAGCAACGGCATCGCCTTCAACCTTGGCGTAGGCTTCGACTCACAGCCACACAACTTGGGAAAAGCGTGGTTCCCTTGCGTGGATGACTTCACCGACAAGGCTTCCTACGACGTCTTCATCACCGCCGACACCAGCATGACAGCCGTCAGCGGCGGCATCCTCGTCGGAACCACCGACAACAACGACGGCACCACGACATGGCACTGGAAGACTGAACAGGAAATCGCCACATATCACATCTCCGCAACCATCAGCAAATATGAACTCTGGGAAGACAGTTACCAGGGCCTGAACGGAACGATTCCCATCAACGTGTACGCCAAGCCTTCGCAAATAGGCAACGTGCCCGGATCCTTCGTGAATATCAAAGGCATCTGCAACTTCTTCGAACAATGCTTCGGCGCCTATCCATTCAACAGGGTGGGCTACGTCAGCACGCCGATAGGCTGCATGGAACATATCGACAACATCGCTTTAGCCAGTTCAATCATCAACGGCAACACCACGGAGGAAGAATACATCGCTCACGAGTTGTCGCACATGTGGTTCGGCAACAAAGTCACCTGCTCCACAGCCGGCGACATGTGGCTAAACGAAGGATTCGCCCAGTTCTGCGGCCTGTACTACCGCTCCGCCATCTATGGCGAAGACGACTTCCATGATAACATGTCGACATTGGTCAACTCCGTCGTCAACTGGACAAGAAGTCCAAACAACTGGATGACACTCAACAACATGCCTCTCGACATGACCTACGACTCCAGGGCCGTTTACGACCGTGGCGCCGCCATCACCTATACGATGATGAATTATGTTGGAAAAGACCTGTTCCTCGAAGGCATACGCCATTATCTCGACAAATTCGCCTATGGTGCGGCAAGTTCCGAAGACCTCCGCGACGCCCTCACCGAGTCCACCGGCGTTGACATGAACGGCTTTTTCGACACTTGGGTGTTCTCTGCCGGAATGCCGCATTTCGGCATCGACAGTTACAATGTCGTCGAAAACGGCAACCAGTATGATGTGCATATCAACATGAGATACCAGCATCTGGGCGCCTCTCACGTAGGACAACACAACATCTACGAAATCGCCTATATGGACCAGAACCGCAACATCATCACCGACACAGTATGCTGGAACGGCTTGACGGGAAGCACAGTGAAAACGCTTGATTTCGAGCCTGTTGCCGTGTTTGGCGACTATTACAACGAGTTTGCCGACGCCCGTGCGGAACAGAACTTCATCATCAGCACCACAGGAAAGAAATCATTCAACTATTTCGAGGCACAAGTCAACGCCATTGAGAATGACGAGTTTCTCCGCGTAGAGGCGCATTTCGTGGGCCCTGAAGACGATCCCGAGATACCCGGTGTGACCATGTCAGACAGCCATTATTGGACCATCTGGCGCGAAAATCATGATGACGCCGACATCGACGGCAGTTTCGTCTATTCAGCCACCATGGATGCCGACATCATCCAATCGGAAAGCGACTCCGCCATCATCCTCTACCGCCGCGACGCCACCGAAGCATGGCACATCATCCCATTCACCTACTACGGGACATACAATTGGAGATTAGGCAAAATCATCGTCGAGGATATCCCTTCTGGCGATTATGCCATCGCTGCCTTCGACAAGGATGAGATCGGCATTTCGGAATTCATACAGCCTTCTAAGTTCCACATCTTCCCCAATCCCGCCAACGAGGTTATCAACGTGAAATTGGACAACATCTCCGACGGCATGCTCATCATCCGTGACCAGAACGCCAGAACGATGATGGAAATCCCATTCAGCGCCACCGACAGTTTCTCCTTCAAAACACTCAAACTGCCACAAGGACTTTATCACATCGAATGCCGTGACAAGCAAGGCGGCAGCATCGGTAATAGTTTGGTGATTATCAGATAACAGTAAATCATGAAAAGGCTCATTATCATCACATTATTGTCTTTAGGCATGACGTACGCATTGACTTCATGCAAGGACGACAAACCGGAATGGAAGAAGTTCTTCGGCTACACCACTGAAGACATACTCGGGGACTATGTCGCCAACACAGATGAAAGCGTTTATTCGGATATTCCCACCAACAACAACGTCGTGTTCAAGGATGCAACAATACATATTCAAAACTATGCAAAATCCCTGATCACGCTCAAAGTGAACTTCCCTTCAGAGACAATGCTGACGTTCCACGGTCTGGCGCCAATCAACGATGCAGATTACCTCATCAGCATGAAAAACAATGGTTATGCGTTATCTGCCACGGTCTATCACGACGAACTTGGAGACATCAGACTGCATGGCTTCGTGCAATTCGGTGTATCCGGCGACACGACGGTGTACACCACGAATTACTATTTTGATGTAGTCAAGGAAGAATAACCCAAGCCATTCACGCTAAAAACAAACAAAGGCCGCTCTTCGGAACGGCCTTTGCCATTACTATACGATGCCGACGATTACATCAGGAACGACATCATGACACCTGCCGCAATGGCAGAGCCAATGACGCCGGAGACGTTAGGAGCCATGGCATGCATCAGAAGGTGGTTTGAAGGATCGTATTTCTGTCCTTCGACCTCCACAACGCGCGCGCTGTCAGGAACAGCGGAGACACCTGCCGCACCAATCATCGGGTTGATCTTCTCTTTCAGGAAGACGTTCATGAGTTTGCCATAGAGCACACCGCCAGCAGTGGCGATGATGAACGAGCAGGCTCCAAGAGCGAAGATCTTGATTGAACTTGGCGTAAGGAATACGGATGCCTGAGTCGATGCGCCGACCGTCAAGCCGAGAATGATAGTCACAATGTCTATCAAAGGATTGGCAGCCGTGTTGGCCAGACGTTTCACCACGCCACTCTCCTTGAGGAGGTTGCCGAAGAACAGCATGCCCAGCAGAGGCAGAGCGGTAGGGCTGATGAAAGTCGTCAGAATCAGACCGATGACAGGGAACATGATCTTTTCAGTCTTGTTCACCTTGCGAGGCGCCTTCATCTTGATAAGACGTTCTTTCTTGGTAGTCAGCAGACGAATCACAGGAGGCTGTATCACCGGCACGAGGGCCATGTAGGAATATGCCGCGATGGCGATAGGACCTACGAGATTTCGCGTGCCATTCGTTCCGTTGGCAAGTCGCGACGACAAGAAGATGGCTGTAGGACCATCAGCACCACCGATGATGCCGATAGCACCGGATTCTCTGAGGTTGAAACCCAAGTAAAGGGCACCGATGAATGTGAGGAACACGCCAAGTTGTGCGGCGGCACCCAGAATCATCAGTTTCGGGTTTGCTATCAGGGAAGAGAAGTCCGTCATGGCGCCGATACCTAAGAAGATAAGAGGCGGATACACACCAGACGTCACGCCGAAGTACAAGTAGTTGAGCACGCTACCTTTCTGGTAGATGCCCGTCTGCAAGTTCACTTCACCGCTTTTGAACACCTGACCGAGGAAGGACTTGACTTCCTCGACGTTGTTCATTCCAAGGCTCGCCAAGTCCGTCTTCTCAGCAGCCTTGATGGCTTCGCTGAGAACCATGTGCTTGTCGCTGCCGTCGAAGATGGCGAGCATCAAGGCCTTGGCCGACTCCCCGTCGAAACTCCACGTCCCGTTGCTTATCGCATTTTGGGCGAAGCCAAGGGCATCGCCAAGAGTGATGCCATCGCCTTGGAAAAACGGAATGTTTCCGATGATGATACCTATTCCAATGGGTATGAGCAGCATAGGTTCA
Source organism: uncultured Lentimicrobiaceae bacterium (assembly GCA_964418895.1). Taxonomy (GTDB): domain Bacteria; phylum Bacteroidota; class Bacteroidia; order Bacteroidales; family F082; genus Limimorpha. Next base: position 14,995 of record CAYQND010000012.1, read on the forward strand.
TATTCCTTGCGGATGGCGAGGAAGATGAAGAAGATGCCGACAAGAATCATGATGAGGTTGCCGAGTTTCACGTTACGGAAACCTGTCAGACGCCAGAATTTCTTGAGGCCGTTCACAAACTCCTGTCCTTTCGACAGTTGTTCAGGCTCAGCCTTCTCCATAGTCTGTGTCGTGTTGGTGACGTTGACGCCTTGTACGGCCATATTCTGAGTGTTGCTTTGAGCCAGCGCCATCTCGCTCACCTTAGCGGTCTGACCAGTCAGATCGGACACGCGGGTGGCGAATGTCGGGTTGTTGACCACTACAGAATTCAGGATGCCCAGGATGAGCAAGGTGAAGATGACTACAAGGGGCTTTCTATAGACACTTTTCTTTCCAAGCATTGTCTTATCCTATTACAAGTAAAACATCGCCTTGAAGCACATTGTCACCTTGACGGCAGTTGATGGCGCTGACGGTGCCGTCAACCTCGGCCAGCAAGTCGTTCTCCATTTTCATGGCTTCGTACATCAGCAACTTGTCGCCTTTCTTGACGGTGTCGCCCTGTTTGACGAAGATCTGCATGATAGTTCCCGGCAGCGGGGCGGCCATCTTGTAGCCGGCACCCGACGCTGCGGGTTTAGGAGCAGGAGCGCTCGTGGCGGGAGCCGAAGTCTTTGGCTTGCTCGGGGCTGCCACAGGCCGTGACATCACCGGAGCCGAAGCCTCGTCCATCTCAACTTTATACGAAGCACCATTCACATCGACTTGAGCAATGTTGCCCTCGATGTCCTGAACTTCCACTTCATAAGGTTTTCCACTTATTGTGAATTTGAATTTTTTCATTGTTGTCTAAAAATTAACGGTTCCAGTGTCTTACTCCATAACTTTTCGAATTCCAAGAAGTCTGCCTTCTTTCCATCGTGATGACATTGCTTTCCTCATCGTGAAGGTTGGTGGAAAGGTACAAAGCCATTCCGATAGCAGCAACCACTTCTGGGGAAACCGCATCTCCCTCAACAGCCTTCACAACGGGTTTTTCAACCACTTTGACTGTCTTAGGTTCTGCGGGTTTCGCATCTTTCTTCGTGAAATAAGAAGCGATGCCGTTGAATATCCACGACAAGATGTACAATGAAATCAGCACGATGCAGAATCCAACGATGGTGATAATCCATCCAAGGTCAAAATCGGCAGCCGTGTTTTTTACCAATAGCAGTAACAGTTCCATTTCTTCGGGTTTTACAAAGGAATATTGGAATGTTTCTTCTCTGGATTGGCCAGGCGCTTGGTTTCCAGCGTGTGCAGGGCACGGATGATGCGGAAACGGGTATTGCGTGGCTCGATGACGTCGTCGATGTAGCCGAATTTGGCCGCCTCGTATGGATTGGCGAACTTCTTGCGATATTCCTCTTCCTTCTGGGCGACGAATTCCGCACGCTCGTTAGGATCGGAAATTTCAGCCATTTTCTTGCCGTCAAGAACCTCGACTGCACCGGAAGCGCCCATGACGGCGATCTCAGCAGTAGGCCATGCGTAGTTGACATCGTTGCGCAGTTGCTTGCAACCCATGACGAGATGCGATCCGCCGTAGGATTTCCTCAGCGTGATGGTGATCTTCGGCACGGTAGATTCGCCGTAAGCGTACAGCAATTTGGCGCCATGAACGATGATGCCGCCATATTCCTGTGCCGTTCCGGGAAGGAAGCCGGGCACATCGACCAGCGTGACTATCGGGATGTTGAAAGCGTCGCAGAAACGGACGAAACGGGCGCCTTTGCGCGACGAATCGATGTCGAGGACACCTGCAAAGAATGCCGGATTGTTGGCAACGATGCCGACCGACACGCCGTCAAAGCGGGCGAAACCCACAATGATGTTCTTTGCGTAATTCTTATGAACCTCAAGAAAATCACCATTGTCAACGATGGCAGTGATGATGTCCGAAACATTGTAAGGCTTGTTCGGATTGTCGGGGATGATCTGGTTCAGCGAATCCTCAATGCGGTCAACAGGGTCGTTGCACTCCACCAAAGGAGTGTCTTCCATGTTGTTCTGAGGCAGGAAAGAGATGAGTCTTCTGATGAGATTCAGGCCTTCCTCTTCGTTTTCGACAGCGAAATGGGCAACGCCAGATTTCTGGGTATGCACCTTGGCACCTCCCAAGTCATCGGTGGAGACGTCTTCTCCGATAACGGTCTTCACGACTTTCGGGCCGGTGAGGAACATGTAACTGTTCTCTTCCGACATGATGATGAAGTCGGTCAAGGCCGGCGAATACACCGCACCACCTGCGCAGGGGCCGAAAATGGCCGAAATCTGCGGAATGACGCCAGAGGCGTTGATGTTGCGCTGGAAGATCTCCGCAAAACCGGCAAGACTTCTGGAACCTTCCTGAATTCTGGCTCCGCCTGAATCGCAGATGCCGATGACAGGAGCGCCAACTTTCATGGCTTGATCCATGACCTTGCAGATTTTCAACGACATAGTCTCACTCAAGGCGCCACCGAAAACGGTGAAATCCTGAGCGTAAACGTAAACGATACGGCCATCAATGGTGCCGTGTCCAGTGACGACGCCGTCTCCAAGGTACTGCTGCTTGTCGAGACCGAAATCAGTGGTACGATGAATGACAAACATGTCAGTCTCTTCGAAACTGCCAGCGTCAAGAAGAATGGCAATGCGCTCACGGGCAGTCATTTTGCCCTTTGCATGCTGAGAGTCAATACGCTTCTGACCACCGCCTAAACGGGCTTCATTGCGCTTGTCTAACAATTCCTGTATTTTCTGTTCAATTAACATGACTTAGAATAGGATATTAGAGGATTTTTTATTATAACTGGTTTGACGGGCCTGACATGATGCGGACATTACAACAACATGTGAGTGCGAAAGAACGCACGACACTGTCCGCGACAAGCCCAAATTAATTTTCACTTGTTCTTGTTCTCGCACAACTCCGTCAACACGCCGAATGTCGATTTCGGATGAAGGAAAGCGATGGACAGACCTTCAGCACCGCCACGTGGCGTCTCGTCGATGAGACGGATGCCGGCAGCCTTGGCTTCTGCCAACTGTTCCTCCAGGCCTTCAACGGCAAACGCAATGTGATGCATGCCGCCACGACCGTTGTTCTTCTCAATGAATGACGCTATAGTGCTCTCGGGACTCGTAGGCTCCAAAAGTTCGATTTTGGTCTGGCCACAACGTAAAAACGCGGTGCGCACTTTCTGGTCAACGACCTCTTCTATGGCATAACACTTGGTGCCAAGCAGGGTCTCAAAGAATGGAATGGCTTCGTCCAGACTGGTAACAGCGATTCCAATATGTTCAATATGAGATGGTTGCATTGAAAACGGATTATAATTATCTACACTTGTTTTGTTCGGCAAAAGTACATATTTTTTCACATAACCACAAGCCGAATCGAAAAGAAAATCAACTAAAAATAAAGCAGTTAGAAAAACGAAAGCAGTCGCTTCATTTATAGAGACATGGGAATGGAAAAAGAAGGCAAAGTCGCGTCGCTCCGTCTTGCTAATGCAAAACGCGAATCATGGCACACCAGCAATGGACAAAAAAAGGTGCCGCAATTGCGGCACCCCAAAAAAATATGAAAACAAAAATACTTAATCCGAACTGTCGTAATACAACGTATTGAATTACAACACAATCCTTTTCCTAAAGTGTTATTTATGCACTTTCTTGATAAACTCCTCGACTTCGGGAACGCCACCCTGATAGATGAGGTAGCCGTTGTAAGGTTCACGAGGTGTGATCTCACTGTTGACAGGAGTCAGCATGATTTTCTTCACTTCTTCGCGGTCGTGCGTCTGTCCTAAAGCCCAACCCAACTTGATGTAGGCGGTTTCGGCAAGCATGTTGCCCGCCGGGATGATGCCACGTGCCATCAGGTCACGGCCGGTGTCGTAAACGAACATGTGGGCATAACCCCATACGGTCTGGACGCACATATACTGGTGAACGCCCTTCTCGGTTGCTTTCTCGATGGCGTCGAACATGCCACGGTTGACGTGTCCCAATCCCGTGCCGTCCCAAATGATGCCCTGGTAGCCATTATCGACGAGCGACTCGAGCACGTCGGGTTTCATTCCGGGATAGTAGTAAAGTATGGCCACGCGGTCGTCGAAGGTCGGTATGATCTTTACGTCGCGGTCGTTGCGGCGGTGGTTGTATTCCCTCTTGATAGGCACCACGCCCGTCTTGCGGCTCACTGTGGCGACAGGAGTGTCGGCAATGGTGCGGAAGGTGGAGCGGTAACTGGAGTGCATCTTGCGGACACGCGTTCCTCTGTGAAGGAAGCCGTATTCGTCGGAAGTAGGACCGAACATGCAGACCATCACCTCGGCGATGTCACCGTGTCCGGCAGCCGTCATGGCGTGCATCAGATTCAGGGCGGCATCCGACGAAGGACGGTCGGAAGAACGTTGCGATCCAACCAATATCACCGGAACGGGAAGGTTCTGGCACATGAATGTCAGCGCCGCAGCGGTGTGCGCCAAGGTGTCGGTGCCGTGACCAATGACGATGCCGTCAATGCCGTTGCGGATTTCTTCGCCAATCTTCTGCGCCAGCGTGATATACTCTTTCGGCGACATGTTTTCGGAGAACACGGCGAACACCTTCTCGGTGTCGAGGTTGCAGATATCCGCCAACTCAGGAACAGAACCGTAAAGTTCGCCCGGAGAGAACGCCGGAATGACGGCTCCCGTGCGGTAGTCGAGGCGTGAGGCGATAGTGCCGCCAGTGCCAAGCAACTTCACGTGAGGCAGGCCTTCCGTGTATGGAAATTCCTTCTCGGGAATGTGGTAGTTGGCTTTGTGATAGGCCGTCTCCACCATCGACGTGATGGTGGTGATGTCAACGCCGATATTGTAGCCTGTATCGACTTTCAAAACGATGTGCTGGTCGTCATTATTCAAAGCGCGAGGCAAGACTGTGCCTTTGAAAAGACCGCTCGTGGTCTGGCATTCCGCCTGTCCCCAGACGCGGCAATTGAATTTCTTCAGAACCTCCAATGCGGCTCCTTTATATCCTTGAAAAAAATCTTCTTCAGCCATGTTTCTTCTTATTTGATTTTGTTAGCCAATTCTTTCATTTCGATGTTGCCCACGGCTTCCGGCATCTGACCCATGATCCAGTTCTGACGGTTGAGTTCCGTGCTATTTTTCTTCTTCGGCACATAGGTCTTCACCAGATTGTCGAGTTTGGCTCTCAACTCGTCGGCCGACATCTTTCTGAAACCAATCTTGTCGAGCACCGCTTTCATGTCCATGTCGGGATGTTCCACCAGAGTTGGAAGCATGTTCCATGCCAGACGGAAGTTGAGATTTTCTTCCTTGAGAAATGCAAACAACTTGTAGAGCGTGTCGGTTGTGAATTTCGTGCCTGGATTCTTTCCCATGAGGTTTTTCAGGCGCATGCCGATGAAACGGCCAAGCAGACGTCCGTCAACACCGAGTTTGTCAACGATGTCGAGCATGACAGGAAAATAATTCCTTGAAAGGATGTAGGTGAAGCAATCCTGTGGCACGATCCATTCCTTCAGTTTGTAATAGCGGTCGATGATCTCGGTGGGGAGTTCCTTTTTGAGACTGTCAACCCATTTCGGATCGATCGGTATAGGAGCGGAGTCGGTGTCGGGATACATACGGTCGGCGCCCGGCAACACGCGTTCGAAGATGGTGATGCCGTTGCAGATTGCCTTGCGGGTTTCTTTCGGCACGCCATCGAAGGCCATCAGGCAACGTTCCTGAATGACGTCGATTGCGGTAGGCATGTCGTTCTGCGGTCCCCAGATGAGGATGAGGGCATCGTCATCGGTGGCGTGGACTTTCTTGCCCAGTTTGTGCCAATGCGAGGCGTCAATCACAGGGTCGAGCATCTCGTCATGAATCATGTTCGGTTGCTCAAGGCAGGCGATGACTTTCAGACGTTCGTCGATTTCGTTGGCGAACATCCTGCCAGGCTGGGTGAAGTGCGACAAGACGCCACGGAATCCGGGGAGTTTGACTATCTTCAACGCGCCGCCATTGGCTTTGGCGTTCACGATAGGCTCGTAATCGGTCATGAAAGAGATATCAGACGACTCGACATGCCAGCCTTCCTTCTTCAGTCCTTTCTGTGCCAGGCTATCGCGCAGCAGCAGCAGCGACCATTGGCGGAACGCCTCGTTGTGCGACAATTCTGGAATCCATTTGGTGTGCGAGATGCCTTTCAGTTCTATTCGTGTGCCGCCTTTGCAACTCACGTTCACATCCTGGCGGCCTGCGCCGATGCCGGTACGCACCAAGCCTGTGGAACGGCCGAGGAAACGGATGAAGTCGCCGGTCTCGCGCAACTCGTCAGGGTTGACGCAATCGGGATAGGTCACCGTCTCTATCAACGGCACGCCGAGGCGGTCGGTCTGATAGATGCGGCGGTGGCCGATGTCGCTGATTTCACGGCAAGCGTCTTCCTCGACGCTCATCTGTATCAGCCTTATGTTTTTCTTAGGCAGTTTCAGCATGCCTTCCACGCCGACGATGGCGGTACGCTGGAATCCCGTCGGGATGCTGCCGTCGAGATATTGCTTGCGGGTGATATGAACCTCGCCGACGATGTTCAGGTTGGAACGCAGGGCAAGGATGATGGCGTTGTGCAGCGCTTCCTTGTTGATGGGGAACGGCGGCGTGTCGTCGATGTCGTAGGTGCATGCCGTATCGTTGTTGATGCGGTAAACAATCTCCTTATGCGTCTTGAATTCCATCAAGGCGGTGCCGTCATATTCGCCGAGTTCAGACAGCGTGGGACGCATGTGGCGAATCAGTTCGGCATCGTAGTCGTTAAACTTGTTGAATTTACCGGCAGGACAATGGCAGAACAGTTTCTCCTTGGTCTTAACCTGCTGATGCACTTCCAGTCCCGACATGAAGCCTATGCGGTCATAGTCTCCCTGAACGGCCTTCTTGCGCTCCACATAGCCCGCCTGTTTTTTGGTGGACTCGTAGTTGGCGCGCGGATCAAAATTTGTGCTCATATTTGTCTATGTTCGATTTTCAAAAACAATCCGCTAAAATAGAAAATTTTCAGTTTGGTTGTTAGGATTATTTTACGATTTTATTGCATTGCCGCATGGACAACAATTCCCTTGGTGGGATAGCACGGCTGAGACAAAATGCTCTCAAATATTCCGTTTCGTGCCGACGTGGAAAAATCCACCGATGCGTCAGGTTCTCAAACTTTCCTACCTTTGCGGAAAATTTCAACTTGTGGAAGACAACTATCAACTTGTGACAAAGACGGTTTCCGGTCTTGAAGAAGTGCTGGCGGACGAAATCAGAGGCATGGGAGCCAAGAATGTGCGCCTGCTGCACCGCGCCGTGCTGTGCGAGGGCAACAAGGAAATGATGTACCGCATCAATTATGGCGCACGGACAGCCCTGAAAGTGCTCAAGCCTTTCAAGACCTTCTTCGCGAAAAACGAGGAAGAACTTTACAAACAGGCGCAGGAAATCCACTGGTTTGAAATCCTCACCACCGACAAGACTTTCGCCATCGACGCCGTGGTGAGCGGCAGTTATTTCACACACTCCCAGTACGTCTCCTACAAACTCAAGGATGCCATCGTGGACCAGTTCCGCGACGTCTACGGCATACGCCCGAGCATCAACACGCTGAACCCCGACCTCCGCATCAACCTGCACATCCGCGAAGACAAGGTGCAGATTCTATTCGACAGTTCAGGCGAGTCGCTTCACAAACGCGGCTACCGCAAGATGGTGGACAAAGCCCCAATGAACGAGGTGCTTGCCGCCGGACTTATTCAACTGTCGGGATGGCAGGCCGACAGCAACTTCATCGACTGCATGTGCGGTTCAGGAACGCTGCCCATCGAAGCCGCCATGTTCGCCATGAAAATCCCCGCCGGCTATTACCGCAAGGAATATGGATTCATGAAGTGGCCCGACTACGATGAAGAACTGTGGAACAAAATCAGACTTGAAGCCGACAGCAAAATCTGCGACTTCGACCACGAGATTTGGGCATCCGACCGCTCCGCAAAAGCCGTCTCCATCGCCGAAAACAACGTGCAATACGCGCACCTCTCTCATGACATCCACCTTATGAAGAAAAACATGGAAGACCTTACCCCACCTGAAGGCGGCGGCATCGTCATCATCAACCCTCCTTATGGCGACCGACTGGAAGAAGACGACATCGACGAAGTTTACGAGAACATAGGCAACACCTTGAAACACAACTTTGTGGGATTCAAAGTATGGCTTATCACCGACGACGCCGTGGCATTGCGCCATGTAGGTCTGCGCCCCGTCAAGAAAATCCCGATCTGGAACGGCCCGTTGGAATGCCGCTTCGTCTGCTTCGACATCTTTGAAGGAAAATACAGGGACATGAAAGCGAGGGAGGAAAACGAGAAAAACGAAGAGAGCGACAATCAGCCCCCCACTTCGGATTCCGAATCCTAATCACTTGGCCGCACCCCTTCCCTTCTCGGGACTTCAATTATTCAGCAAGACACCGATTCTCGATAGCAACTCTTTAGTGTACGGCAAAGGAGTGCAATCAAAATAAAGACAGCCTTTGGGTTTCCCCTCAGGCTGTCTGATTTATAGAAAACAGGTGAAATTTATCCGATCATCTCGCGAAGGTCTTGTTCAACGGTCGAGATGGTTCCGATATTGAAATTATCAATCAGCACTTGACGGACATTTGGCGAAAGGAAAGCAGGCAAAGTGGGTCCGAGGTGAATGTTCTTCACGCCTAAGGAGAGCAATGCCAGCAACACAATCACAGCCTTCTGTTCATACCAGGCTATGTTATAGACAATGGGCAGTTGATTGATGTCAGCCAAACCAAACACTTCCTTAAGTTTCAGCGCAATGAGAGCCAAAGAATAGGAGTCGTTGCATTGGCCGGCATCCAAAACGCGAGGAATGCCTCCGATGTTACCCAAGTTCAACTTATTGTAGCGGTATTTGGCGCATCCAGCGGTAAGTATCACAGTGTCAGCAGGTAATCCCTGAGCAAAATCCGTGTAGTAGTCTCTGCTTTTCATTCTTCCATCGCAACCTGCCATGACAACAAATTTGCGAATGGCGCCGCTTTTCACAGCATCAACAACTTTGTCGGCCAAAGCGAAAACTTGGTTGTGAGCAAATCCGCCCACGATGGAACCGCTTTCGATTTCGGTCGGAGGAAGACATTGTTTTGCAGTGGCGATAACCTCGGAGAAGTCCTTGCGTCCTTCATCGTCCGCTTCGATATGGCGGCATCCAGGGAAACCGGCGGCATTGGTGGTGAAGATACGGTTCGTATAAGTCGCATTGGGCAATGGAGGAACAATGCAATTGGTGGTAAAGAGAATGGCACCGTTGAATTTTTCGAACTCTTCGCGTTGATGCCACCACGAACTGCCATAGTTTCCAACAAAGTGCGCATACTTCTTGAATTTCGGATAGTAGTGGCCTGGCAGCATCTCACCGTGTGTGTAGACGTCAACACCAGTTCCTTCGGTCTGTTCCAGCAATTGTTCGAGGTCATTCAGATCGTGGCCGCTAATCAAAATGGCCGGATTGTTTCTAACGCCGATGTTGACTTCGGTGATCTCAGGATTTCCATAACTTTTAGTGTTGGCTTCGTCTAACAAGGCCATCGCTTTGACGCCGTACTCGCCGGTTTTCAGCGTAAGGGCGGTCAATTCTTCGGCAGAGAGATGCTTGATGGTGATTTCAGCCATTGCCTGCTGCATGAAATTATCAATCTCGTCGTTGTCGAAACCCAAATTATGGGCATGTTCCAGATAGGCGGCCATGCCTTTCAAACCATAGGTGATGAGTTCTTTTAATGACCTCAAATCTTCATTGGATTCTCTTAAAACGCCCACGGTTTTGGCTTTTTCAGCATATTCCGAACTGTTTCCGTTCCAAGTGGTTTCCTCCACCTGTGAGATAATGACATTGCTTTGTGAAGCAGTCTGAATTAATTTGTTCCTAATCTCAAGACCGTGGCCGACCTTCTCGACAATGCGCTTTTCGTCAAAGTTAGCATTGGTGATGGTGGTGAACAAAGCATCGCGGACAAATGTGTTCACGCAATCGCAAACGGGCAGTTTTTCTTCGCGCATTTGTGTGGCAGCGATTGAAACGCCGCGAACGGCGAACAACAACATGTCCATCATGGCGGAAGTGGTACTTTCTTTTCCGCAAACACCTTTTAGCATACAGCCAGTACCTTTAGCGGTCTCTTGGCATTGAAAACAAAACATTGACTCATTCATGATTAATTGTTTTTAGATTATTATTGAATTGATTTCTTTATCTGATTACAGCGGCAAAACTCTCCATAAACCCAGACCTGAATTGTAACATTTGTTACAATCCGAAAAAAAATGTAATCTTGTACTCCGAAAGATGATGGAAATGGAATTGGAAACGCTATTGCATATTACTGTATTTGAGAATGTTAAACTGTCCGATTTGTCTCAGTTTCTTGAGCGGACTCCCTATGCCGTTCATAAATACAAGCCAGGCGAATATGTGGCAATGCGTGGAGAACCTTGTCGGTCGGTGTATTTTCTGCTTGAGGGCAAAATCCGTTCGGGCATGATTGGCTCTGATGGAAAAGAAGTCACGATAGAACTCCTGAATGGCCCCAACATGCTGGCACCTGCGTTCATCTACGCTTCCGACAATCAGTTTCCGGTCAATGTGGAATGTGTGACGCCTTGTGAAGTCTGTATTTTGGATAAGGAGCGCTTCATGAACCTGATGCAACTTAATCCGACCGTGCTGTCCAACTTTCTACGCGTCATTTCGGACCGGAGCATCTTCCTTAGCCAGAAAGTGAACACTTTTGCGCTTCAAAACCTTAAAGGACGGCTGGCTTTGTATTTGCTTAATACACAGGATATTGATACTCAACAACAAATTGCGGAGCGTTTGGGCGTGGCACGTCCGTCGGTGGCGCGCATCTTGGCGGAATTGGTGAATGAAGGATGTCTTCAGATTGATAGACATCAGATTAAAATAATCGACGCGCACAAGTTGGCAAAGTATTTATAGGCCGCTCCATTAAGTGTGGTGACGGCATTAAGTGCATCCTTATACCTTTCTGAAATAGAAAAAGGCCTCCTATGCAGAGGCCTTGTCATTTATATTGAGGTAAATCCTTACCAATCCGTTTTTCACGCCGATGCGCTAATACCAATCATGGTTCGGATGCTGTCGCAAGGCAACCACTTTTGACTATGTTCACTTTCCGTTGAACAGATTCATCGTCCTGTCAACGCCTTGTGTCACGAAACTCTTGATCATCTCGACCGCTACATCGACACGCTCATCGACGACAGGCGCTTCGCTGGGTTTCCATTTTCCGAGCACGTAATCGACCTGCTTGCCACGCGGGAAGTCGTTGCCGATGCCGAAGCGCAGACGGCAGAAGACGTTGGTGCCGAGTTTTTCGATGATGTCGGTCAAGCCGTTGTGGCCACCGTCGGCACCCTGTTTCTTCAGGCGCAGCGTTCCAAGTGGCAAGGCGATGTCATCGCAAACGACGAGAAGGTTTTCTGCAGGGATTTTTTCCTGCCGCAGCCAGTATTGCACAGCTTTGCCGCTGAGGTTCATGAATGTGGTGGGCTTGACGACCAGCAGGATTTGGCCTTTGAACCTCATCTCCGAAGTCTGGGCCAGCCTGCCCGTTGTGAAACTGCCTTCGAGGTCGTGTGCCAGTCTGTCGGCGATTTTGAAACCGATGTTGTGGCGGGTCTCGTCGTACTCTGCGCCGATGTTGCCGAGGCAGGCTATAAGATATTTCATCTCGTCAGGTTGTGTTGTTTTGCTCTTGTGAAAGAGGCGTTGGAAAAAAGACATCTCGATTCAGGATTACCTTGCAAAGATAGGAAAACGCGTCATGGCAAAGAAAAAAAGCCGTCCGAAGACGGCTTTTCGTATTTATGCTGCAAGAAATCAGTTTGCCGCTGGTGCAGCAGGAGCAGCAGCGCCTTCAGCAGGAGCAGCCTCTTCGGTCGTTTCTTCAGCATTGCCACGTGGAACGCGCACGTCAACGACTACCGAAGTAGGAGCGCAGAGCATGGTGACGCCCTTGATGTCGAGGTCTTTAGCCTTGATGGTGTCGCCCATGTTGAGGCCGCGGATATCGATGACGATGCTATCCGGAAGGTCTTTGGCCATACCGCTGACCTTGACTTTTCTCATGCAGTGATTCAGTTTGCCACCACGCAACACGCCAGGAGCCTGACCTTCCAAAACGACAGGAAGGATGACGGTGATAGGCTTGTCTTCATTGATGAAGAGGAAGTCGGCGTGAAGGATGTCGTCAGTAACAGGATGATACTGGACATCTTGGATGATGGTGTCGTATGACTTGCCATCAATTTTAATGTTGATGATGAAGCATTCTGGGGTGAACAGGATCTTCTTGAAATTCTTGACTTCGGTAGCGAAATGAATCTGTTCCTTGCCGCCGTACATGACGCATGGAACCATCTCAGCCCTACGAAGCGCTTTAGCATCTTTTTTCCCTACGTTCTCGCGAAGAGAACCGCTAATTGATACTACTTTCATGATTCGATTGATTGATTGTTTAATATTAAATGAAAAGCGAACTTATCGATTCGTACGATTCCACACGATGTATGGTTTCGGCGAAGAGGTCCGCTGTGCTTATAACCTTGATTTTATTTGAAACTTCGCCTCTCAACGGGATGGAGTCGGTGACTACGACTTCGTTGAAGACGGAATTTTCAATGCGTTCCATGGCCGGGCCGCTGAACACGGCATGAGTGGCGAAAGCCCTCACGCTCTTGGCTCCATTGTCCATGATGAGTTGTCCTGCCTTGACGATGGTGCCTGCAGTGTCGATGATGTCGTCAACGATGATGACGTCCTTGTCCTTGACATCGCCGATGAGCGTCATGCTGGCCACCACATTGGCCATGGCGCGCTGCTTGTGGCAGATGGCGAGGTCGGTGCCGAGACGTTTGGCGTAAGCCGAAGCGCGTTTCGAACCTCCGATGTCGGGCGATGCCATGAGAATGTCGTGCAGACCCAGGTTTCTGATATATTCAACGAACAGGCTCGAGGCGTACAGGGCATCGACGGGAATGTCGAAGAAGCCTTGTATCTGGTCGGCATGGAGGTCAAGCGTGATGACGCGGTTGACGCCTGCGGCGACAAGAAGGTTGCTCACGAGTTTCGAACCGATGCTCACACGAGGCTGGTCCTTGCGGTCCTGACGCGCCCACCCGAAATACGGGATGACCGCGATGACTTTGTGCGCCGAAGCACGCTTGGCGGCATCAATCATGAGCAAAAGTTCCATCAGATTGTCCGAAGTCGGAAATGTGGACTGGACAATGAAGACATGATGTCCACGAATGCTTTCCTCGAAGGATGGCTGGAATTCATGATCGGAAAACTCGGTGACGACGGACTTCCCAAGGGGAATGCCATAGGAAGCGGCGATCTTCTCACCCAGATCCTTTGTCGCTCTTCCGGCAAAAATAGATACAAATCTCTGTGCCATGGATAATGATGAACTTTGAAATATTTCGCTGCAAAATTAGGCATTTCCTCAGTAGAACCGACCGTTTTTTCAAAAAAAACATGCAGAAAGTCTGCGAATGACGCCAAGACGTTTACGTAGAGCAGTCTGCGGCCTGCTGTGCCGGACTTCTGCGGCAGTGATTCCATGACATCGCCAAAGCATTTTTTCGGACAAAAAGTTGATGGAAAGGAAAAAAGCGTATCTTTGCAGCCTCAATGTGAGCCGAAGTGGCGGAATAGGTAGACGCGTCGGTCTCAAAAACCGATGAGGTTACACTCGTGCCGGTTCGATTCCGGCCTTCGGTACGGCTCAAAGCCTTGAATCATGGTTCAAGGCTTTTATTGTTTTATAACGGCAGCAAATCAAAGTTTTCTTGCTATATTTGCGGCGAAAAAGACAGACAAACTTCAATAAAATATGATTTATACTCAAGAAGTGCAACACATGTGTTGCGTGAAGAAAGGCGCCAATCACCCTTGCGCACCGATTCCTGAAGAAGGCAAGTGGGTGCGTGTGAAAGACGTCAAAGATATCAGCGGTTTCACTCACGGCATTGGCTGGTGCGCCCCGCAGCAAGGAGCCTGCAAACTGACGCTGAACGTGAAAGACGGCATCATCCAGGAAGCCTTGGTGGAGACCTTAGGTTGTTCTGGCATGACGCATTCGGCGGCCATGGCAGCGGAGATACTTCCCGGCAAGACCGTCATGGAAGCCTTGAACACCGACCTCGTTTGCGACGCCATCAACACGGCCATGCGCGAGATATTCCTGCAGATCGTTTACGGTCGTTCGCAGTCGGCCTTCTCCGAAGGCGGCCTCTCGATAGGCGCTTCGCTTGAAGACCTTGGCAAAGGCCTCCGCAGCCAGGTGGGAACCATGTTCGGGACTTTGGATAAAGGTCCCCGTTACCTCGAGATGGCCGAAGGCTACTGCTCACGCATCGCCCTCGACAAAGACGGCGAAATCATAGGCTACGAATTCGTCAACCTCGGCAAGTTCATGGACAGCATCAAGAAAGGTGTTGACGCCAACGAAGCGCTCGAGAAAGCCAAAGGCACCTACGGCCGTTTCGCCGATGCCGCCAAGTACATTGACCCACGTAAAGAATAAGGAGAACAGATCATGGCAAAAAGAGAAGTGAAATTTGAAAGTCAGGAAAGACGCATGGCGAAAATCCTGAATGTCTTGAACCAATACGGCATCAAGAGCATTGAAGAAGCCGAAGCCATCTGCGATGCCAAAGGCATTGACCCATACAAGATGGTGGAAGAGACACAGCCTATCTGTTTTGAAAACGCAAAATGGGCTTACACCTGTGGCGCTGCCATTGCCATCAAGAAAGGATGCAAGACGGCAGCCGAAGCGGCGGAAGCCATCGGAGAAGGCCTCCAGTCGTTCTGCATCGACGGCTCTGTCGCCGACGACCGCAAGGTAGGCATCGGACACGGCAACCTCGCCGCACGTCTGCTTCGCGAAGAGACGGAATGTTTCGCGTTCCTTGCCGGACACGAGAGTTTCGCCGCTGCGGAAGGTGCCATCAAGATTGCCGAAATGGCCAACAAGGTGCGCCAGAAACCACTGCGCGTCATCCTCAACGGCCTCGGCAAAGACGCCGCCAAGATCATCTCGCGCATCAACGGATTCACCTACTGCCGCACGGAATTCGACTACTACACCGGAAAGGTGGAAGTGGTGGAACGCATCCCCTATTCTGAAGGGCTCCGCGCCAAGGTGAACTGCTATGGCGCCGACGACGTGCGCGAAGGCGTCGCCATCATGTGGCTCGAAGGTGTCGATGTCTCCATCACGGGAAACTCCACCAACCCCACACGCTTCCAACATCCTGTGGCAGGCACTTATAAGAAGGAACGCGTGCAGGCTGGCAAGCCTTATTTCTCGGTCGCATCAGGTGGTGGCACAGGCCGCACACTGCATCCCGACAACATGGCCGCCGGCCCCGCATCATACGGCATGACCGACACCATGGGACGCATGCACTCCGACGCACAGTTCGCAGGCTCTTCATCAGTCCCGGCACACGTCGAGATGATGGGCTTCCTCGGCATGGGCAACAACCCGATGGTGGGCGCCACCGTCGCTGTCGCCGTTGCTGTGGAGCAGGCTTTGAAGGCATAAGACGCTCGGCAACCTTGTTGATTCTGTTTGCGTTTGAGTGTTGATTTTCTCAATATCCAGACTCAATCGCAAATAGAAACGACAGTATGTTTTGGACCGGACACGTTGGCATAAAAAAACGTGTAGTCAAATAAAATCTTAGTTAAAAGGTCGCTTCGGCGGCCTTTTTTTATCCATTTCTTGCGCCGAAATAAACCATTTCCTAACCTTGTTCCAATGGAATCAGGTTTTGATAATAGAAACGATAATATTTATTGAACCGAACATCAATTTGTAGTTAAGTTTCGAGTAATTCAATTATATAAGTCATAAATACACAAACCTATGAAAATACTAAAGAAACATGATGCTATAGTCTTCGACAATGACGAAGATTTCTTTAAGTTTGCTGTTGACACCATTTTGGTAATAGACAATAATGGTGGTTTTGACTGGAACTTCACCGAAGCCTACAACGACTGCATAACCAAAGGTACAAACTTTATCATCAAAGGCGAATCGCAGATATTCAAGCGTGGTAGGGTCAGCTATAGAACAGTTGCAAAACGAGTGGATAACATGCTCCCAGATTATATGCTTTGGATTTGGGAAGTGGAAGACCGAAACAAACCGAATGACTAGATGAAACATACTGGTTCTGGCAAGTACTCGGGGTAAAAATCAGTATCTGTGGACTTTGTCGATGACGCCACAAGTGATAGACGAGATGACTCATGCTTCGAAATGACGCCTTATCATCAGGTACATAGACGAAGCGGATTCTATGGAATACGCCATCCCGAATAATGGAAATCCTGCTGCAGTGATGGCCGGATGATAAGTCGCCCGATGCTGGGAAAATCTATATCTGCTTGCTGGCAAAATCATGTTTTCGGCCTGAAACATCACGTCTTCACAATTTTCATATCTTTGTGGCATGGAAAAAGAGACACTATTGGGAAAGACTCCCGAAGAGATACAGGATATCGTCAACACCTTGCAGCTGCCCAAGTTCACGGCGCGCCAGCTGGTGGAATGGATTTACCAGAAACGCTGCGCCTCGTTCGGCGACATGAGCAACCTCAGCAAAAAGACGCGCGAGCTGCTTGCCGAGCATTACGACACGGGACTTCGTGCTCCCGTCAAGGAACAATGCTCAACTGATGGCACCAAGAAATACCTTTTCGAAGCCGGCGACGGCTTTGTCGAAGCGGCATACATCCCCGACCGCGAACGCGCCACGCTGTGCATCTCCACGCAAGTGGGCTGCCAGATGGACTGCCTGTTCTGCGCCACGGGAAAGCAAGGCTTTCAGAAAAACCTGAGCACGGCGGAAATTGTCAACCAGCTGCTGAGTCTGCCGGAGTTCGACACGCTGACAAGCGTCGTCTTCATGGGCATGGGCGAGCCGCTGAACAACTACGACAACCTGATGGGCGCGCTCGACGTCCTCACCAAAGAATGGGGCCTCGCTTGGAGCCCGACACGCATCACCGTATCGACAGTAGGCATCATCCCCGCCATGAAGCGTTTCCTCGAAGAATCACGCTGCAACCTCGCCATCAGCATGCACAGTCCATTCCACGACGAACGACTGAAAATCATGCCGGTGGAGAAAGTCTATCCCATCAGGGAAGTGATTCATGCCGCATGCCAATACGACTGGCACGGACAACGCCGCCTTTCGTTCGAATACATCGTTTTCAAAGACATGAACGACACGGCGGAACACGTCAAGGAAATCGCCAGATTGCTGGGAAGCACACATTGCCGCGTGAACCTCATCCGCTATCATGCCATTCCTAAGGTGCCGATGAAAAGTCCCGACATGAACAGCATGGTGATGTTCCGCGACGCGCTGAACAAAAAAGGCATCATCGCCACCATCCGCGCTTCAAGGGGACAGGACATCGATGCGGCCTGCGGACTCCTCTCGACAAAAGGGAAAAACGCAGAATGACAGCCGGGAGGCGCAACCTCCTGAATCGAGAACGAAATCTTAAAAAATTCACCTTCACTTCTTGCTATTAAAAAGAAGCATTTCTTACTTTTGTGCTCTCAAATTCCTCATATAAGCATTTTGACATGTACAAAATCGAAAAGCACCCCATTCTGGACATTCCACAAGAAGATCTGGTAGAATTCCAATATGAAGGCAAGAAAGTAAAAGGACAACGGGGCAAGACCATTGCCGCCGCTCTTCATCAGGCAGGCTATCCCATTCACAGCCACAGCATCGACAACCGCAACAGAAGCCTCGAATGTGGCATCGGCAAATGCGGTGCCTGCGAGATGCTGGTGGATGGAAAGATACGCCGTATCTGCATCACCAAGGTCGATGGCGTGAAGGAAGTCCGCGAAATCCCCAAGGACTACCAGCCGGAAGTTGAAGCCAACACTCAGAAAGAAGTCAAGATATACAAGACCACGGTCGCCATCATCGGTGCCGGTCCTGCGGGTCTGGCCTGCC
The DNA here is from genome assembly GCA_964418895.1 of uncultured Lentimicrobiaceae bacterium. Taxonomy (GTDB): domain Bacteria; phylum Bacteroidota; class Bacteroidia; order Bacteroidales; family F082; genus Limimorpha. Next base: position 33,146 of record CAYQND010000012.1, read on the forward strand.
GCGAGAAACTCAACGAGTTGGGCATCCCTAACATGGTCATCGACAACAACGCCAGCATCGGCGGTCAGTTCAACATGCAGACGCACCAGTTCTTCTTCTTCGAGAAGGAAAAGAAATTCGGCGGCATGCGTGGCTTCGACATCGCCAAGACACTGGCAGGCGACAACAAAGAAGGCATCCTGCTGAACAACACGGTGTGGGACTTGCTCGAAGGCCGCCGCATCGCCCTGAAGAACATCGCGACACAGGAAATCAGCTATGTTGACGCCGATCATCTCGTCGTCGCCACAGGCGCCGTGCCATTCATGCCGACATTCGAAAACGACGATGTGCCAGGCGTTTACACCGCCGCCGTCTTCCAAAAGATGATGAATCAGGAACACACCTTGCTGGGCAAGAAAGTCCTCACCGTCGGCGCGGGCAACATCGGCTACCTCACCTCCTACCAAGGCATGCAGGCTGGAGCCACCATCAAAGCCATCATCGAAGGCATGGACCACGAAGGCGGTTTCCCGGTACAAGCCAACCGCGTGCGGCGTCTGGGCATCCCCATCATGACATCACACATACTGCTGAAAGCCATCCCCAACAAGGATTATACGGGCATCACAGGAGCCGTGATAGCGGAATGTGAGAATTTCAAGCCCATTCCAGGCACTGAAAAAATCATCGACGACATCGACATCATCAACATCTGCACCGGACTGATACCCGACAGCCAGCTGCTCATCAAGGGCAGACAGGTCTTCGGACTCAACACCTACGGCTGCGGCGACGCCGTCCGCATCGGTGAAGGCACCAGCGCCGTCCTGCGTGGCAAGCAGGCCGCCTATGAAGTGGCGCAGAACCTCGACGTCAGATTCAACTATGACGAATATCTTGAAATCTCAAGACAATATATCGACTCGCAACAACATCCTGTGCGCGTCCTCGACAAACCGGCGCTCCCCGACATGCAACGCATGATGGAGAAGCCTTTCGTCCAGCTCGACTGCCTCTACGGCTTCGCCTGCAACCCTTGTTCGTTCTCATGCCCACAAGGCGCCATCAGCAAGACAAGCACCAACACCGTTCCTGCCGTTGACTACACGAAGTGCATCGGCTGCATGCAGTGCGTCAACCACTGCCCAGGTCTGGCCATCTTCGGATACGACATCAGCAAGCAAATCTGTTTCCTGCCTTTCGAATACGAAGTCAGTGAAGGCGCCGAAGTCTATCTGGTGGACAACAATGGCAAAAAGGTCGGCGAAGGCATCGTAGAGAAGATACTGAAGAAGGAAAACAAGACCAACGTGGCACGCGTGAAAGTCACCAAATGCGGTGGCGACAGCGTGGTGGCCAACCCGAAACCAGAACACATCACCTGCGTCCGCGGCTTCATCCTGAAAGAAAGATATCCAAAACCATTGGAATACAAACCGTTACATGCCGTTGACAGCAAGACCTACGTCTGCCACTGCGAGGATGTCGATTTGAAGACCATCCTCGAGGTCATCGGCGACCGCAAATACATCTCCGTTGACGAGCTGAAGCACATCACCCGCATGGGCATGGGTCCTTGCCGTGGCAAGCGTTGTGTTCCAAGAGCCAAACAGATACTGCGTTCCTATGGCATTGAACTCGTCGGCGACTCCACGCCGCGTGCGCCTCTGGCAAGCCAAGTCACCTTGGGCGACGTTTACAATGCGGACGCCAAGGAAGTGTTCGTCTTCCCTACCGGCCACGATGTCAAGAAAGAAAATGTGGAAGTGCTCATCGCGGGCGGCGGCATCGCTGGCAGCGGCGCATTCCGTTATTTTGCCGAAGCAGGCAAGAAACCAGTTCTTATCAACTACGACAGAGGCTCTTCATGGCGTTGCATCGGTGGCGGACGACCGGCATTCTCCAACCCCGACATCTCCGACATCGCCAACCACAATCTTGAGATCTTCAAGAGCATTCAGGCGGTGCATAACATCAACTTCAAGATGACGCGTTACGTCAACCTCGTCCATGACGATGCGACGTACCAGGCTTTGGACGCCTCACGCGCTTGGTCGGATGCCTACATGATCGAGAAGAAGGACTTCCGCAAGGAGATTTCGCCTTTGTGGAACATGGACAGCAAGGCTTATTCGCACGCCCTCATCTCCAACGACTGCTGGCAAGCCACGCCAGGCCGCACCATCGACTACATCCGCGGCATCGCCATCGAACATGGCGGCCGTCTGTTTGAAGACTGCGAGCTGCTCCACGTGCAGAAACAAGGCGGCAAATACTACGCCTTGGTACGCACCCACGACAAGCAATACATCGAGTTCTGCTGCGACCACTTCGTCAACTCCATGGGATGGGGCGCGGAGAAGTTCACCGACATGCTCGGCATCGACACCCAGCTCTACCCCGTGAAGCACCAAGCTTTCATCACACGCCGTCTGCCCAACATGGGCGTGAAGGGCGACTCGCTTGACATGATCATCGACCGCCGTCACTACAAGGGCTTTGGCGCCGTTTACGGACAGCAGTTCCTCAGCACGGGACAAGTCATCGGCTGCGCCTCGCCCGACTGCGACGCTTTCGAAGCACGGCAGAACCTGAAATACAACAGCAAGGAGTTCCTGCAGGTGTGCAGCGAAGTCTTCGCCGACTGGATTCCCAACCTCGCCTCCGTCGGCTTCCACGCCGTGTGGGCAGGCTACTACATGGAACCCCGCTACATCGTCGATCCCGAAGTCGGCATGCTGACAGGCTTGCGCGGACACGGATTCATGCTCGGACAATACTTGGGCAAGATTTATGTCGACAAATACCTCGGCAAACCCGTGCCAAGTTACATGAAAGACCTCGCACTGTCAGGCAAAGGCCTGAGCGAGAACGCTTTCAAATAATATCAATAACACCAAAACCGGCAAAGGAGTCCTCAAAAGGACTCCTTTGTTATTTTATCATGATATCGGGAATCTATCGCTTTCTTTCAGCGCAGTAACTTGTCAGGGCTTTCAGGGACTGAAGGATATCGCTGTCGCGAAAGCCTTGAAGCTGTGCCAAGGCTTGCTCGCCGTATTGCTTCATCTTTGACTCGGCATAGGCTATGCTGTCCGACTTCCTGACTTGTTCCAGAATCGTGGCAGCATCACGGCCGTTTCGCACTGCATCGATAATGGCGGCGCGGTTGGTAGCAGACGCTTGTTCCAGATAATGGATCAGCGGCAAAGTCAGCTTGTGCTGCATCATGTCGTTGCCAACGGGCTTGCCGATTTCATCGGAGGAAAGGACATCGAAGAGGTCGTCGCGGAGCTGGAACACGATGCCGAGGCACTTGCCATAGTCGTACAGCTTACGCTGCGTTGCGGCATCAGCGCCCACCGACAGCGCTCCGGCGGCACAGCACGAAGCCATGAACGAGGCCGTCTTGCGCGTGATGATGTCGAAATAATCATTTTCGGAAATGTCGAGATCAATAGCTTTGCCCATCTGCATCAGCTCGCCTTCGCACATCATCGAGGCAGTAGGCAGGATGGTTTCCAAGACGTCATAATCGTTGTTGTTGACAAGTATGGAAATGGCTTGCGAAAGCATATAATCGCCAGCCAGCACGGCCGACTTGTTGTCCCACAAGGCATTTACCGAAGCCTTGCCACGGCGTAAGGACGACTCGTCAACCACATCGTCGTGTATCAGCGAGGCGACATGAACCATCTCGACAAAAGCTGCCGCACGATAGGTCTTGGGAACGGCATCCCCGAAAAGGCGGGCGCAAAGCACCACCAATGCCGGACGCAGCCTTTTCCCTTGCAAACGCGACACATAGTCCATAATGGAGAGCATCGGCTTGGTGGAAACGGCGATGGAATCGGCAAGATACTTGTCGAGCTGTTGCATTTCAGATGATATGGGGCGAATAATATCGCACAACTCTGTCACGTCTTGTTCCTTTCGTCTTGCAAAAATAGTATTTTTGTAAGCACATTATCGATTTGCACGGTATTTGCAGGAGTGCTATATTTGCAAATCTCTAACTATTTGGTTACAACCCCGTATAATTATGAAATCAAAAATATTAGCCGTCTGCTTGCTGACAATCATGTCATCAGCATTTCTATCATTCTCATATTCAAACAATAACGATTACAAAGCCATGTGGAAAGAAGTAAAAAAAGATCTGGAAAACAACCTTCCGGAAAGTGCGGATAAGAAAATCGATGCCATCGAGAAAAAGGCCTTGTCAGAAAACAACCAGCCCCAGTTGCTCAAGACCATTCTCTACCGGCGCAATGTATTGGAGCTGAAGGAAGATGATGACAAGAATTACAGCCAGACTTTCCTGAAATATGCAGAATCGAAACTTCCCACGCTGGACACCGTGGCGGCAGCCATACTTCACGCTGAAATAGCAAACGAATATGCGACATACCTTTCCTCCCACAGATGGACCATCAACGGCAACAAAGCCATTGACGAAGACATCAGCAAGACGGAGATGAAATACTGGGACGAGCAGACTTTCCTTAACCTCATCGACAGCCATTACGTGAAGGCGCTGGAACCCGTCGCCGCGCTGAAAAAGGCCCGCACGGAAGACTATCTCGTGCTGTTCGACGATGGTGACAGCGTAAGCAAGTACATCGACTACGAAAAGAGCGTGTTCGAATTCCTGTTCCATCGCACGGCGAACTATTACCAAGACATCGCTTCAGCTGACGACATCCAGCCCGAATGGAACACCGAACTGTGGTGGCTCCCTGATGAAAAATTCGCCAAAGCAGACCTGGGCGATAACAACGACCCCATCATCAGATGCCTAAAGATATTCCAACAGCTCATTGCATACAACATCAGTCAATCCGACGAGGACGTGCTGATTTACAATGACGTGAAACGCTATCAGTTTGTCAACGACATCCTTGATGAAGACACGCGCTACCACGACGTACTCGGCGACATCAGGACACAGCATGCCTCCAATCCCAGTTCGGCCCTCATCGCCACAGAACTGGCTCAGAATCTTGTCGACACCTATTCGGACAGCGACAGCGCCACATACGACAACTACAGGAAAGCCTTGGAACTCTGCGATGAGATCATAAAAAACTATCCGAAAAAAAGCAAGGACTGTAACCCCATCGCCGAGTACATCAAGAGTGTGTCCATCTCCATCGAGATGCAACAGAACCAGTTGCCCGACCAGCGCATAGCCGCAATACTCAAATACCGCAACTGCCAGCATCTCCGTTATTCCATCATCAAGGTCAGCGAGGACGATATCGAAAAGTACAATGAGTTGGGATGGGAGAACTTGCTTAAGGCTTTGCAAAAGGAAAAACCCTTGCTGGAAAACCTGATCGAACCGGCTGCCGAAACCGATTACCGTGACCACAAAACGCTTGTCGCCTTACCCGAACTCGCATCCGGACAGTATTACCTGCTGGCGACAACGGAAGATGGAAAAGCGTCGCAAAACAACACCCTTATCGTCCGTTTCCAAGTGTCAGGATTAAGCTATGTGGCCAACTATAACAAGAACAGTATCACGATGTTTGCCCTCGACAGAAAGACGGGAAACGCCATCCCAAATGCCAAAGTGGAGCTGGTCAGGAGATCATACAACTACGAGAAAAGAAAATACGTCAACGAGAAGATCAAAACCTACATCACCGACAACTCAGGCTCGGTGACCATTGATGGAGCCGTATCGAACGACTTCCACATCAACATTCGCACTAAAGACGATGTGCTTCTGAACGACGACTACTTCAGTGTGCCGACGCCACATGAAGATACCGAATCCATAAACACGAGCATATTCACCGACCGCGCCATCTACCGCCCCGGACAGACAGTCTATTACAAAGGCATCGTGGTAAGGAAAAAAGGCAACGATAAGAGTCTCGTCGAGAAATATGACGAGATAGTTAAAATGAAAGACGCCAATGGGCAAGAAGTCGCTTCTGTCAACTTCGTCACCGATGAATATGGCTCGTTTTCAGGATCTTTAGTCATCCCGTCCGACAGACTGAACGGAAGATACAGATTGGAAGCCAGAAATGGAAGTGTCGGTTTCAAGGTGGAGGAATACAAACGGCCTTCATTTGAGGTCAGTTTCGAAAGCCCGAAGGAACAGTACAAGCTCAATGAGACCGTCACGGTGAAAGGCAGCGTCGATGCCTATGCCGGTTTCGGCCTCGACGACGTGAAGTACAGCTACCGCGTAGTGAGGAAGACCTATTTCCCATGGCGCTGGTGGTGGTGTTACTATCCTGATATCGAAGACGAACAAATCGACTACGGCGAAGCCCGCACCGACGAAAACGGCAAGTTCTCAGTCAACTTCAACCTCAAGCCCTCGCTGAAGACCAAGCCCAAGCAGCAGCCCGTATTCACCTACGAGATCACCGTCACCGCCACCAACGCGCAAGGCGAGACACACGACAAGACCTTCTCCATCAGAGCGGGATACAACGAAGTGTGCCTCTCGACCGACCTGCCGCAAAGCGTGGAGAAGTCTTGCCTTAAAGACTATCATCTCGAAGTGATGAACATGAGCGGACAACCCGCCAAGAGCCGCGTGAAACGCATGTTCTACAGCTACAACGACAGCGACAAACTCGACTTCTTCAACTCGACTGACATGAACATCATGCTTGACCGTCAGATGCTCAGCGACAAGGAACTCGACGAATATTTTCCCGTATTCGACTATTATGCAACAAGCAACAGGCTGAAAAACAAGACCTTGGTATTCGAGGACGAAGTCACCGTCGATGAAAAGACTTGCGTGATACCGGAAAAGCTCGATCTGAAACCCGGCAAATATCTTGTCCAATTTGTGAGCCTCGACGACACGCTGGCCGTCAACAATCAAGAATTCACGCTTTATGAGACGGACTCCAAGAAAATGCCTTTCAACAACATGCTTTGGACCCACGTTGACAAGGAATCGGCGCAGCCAGGACAAAATTTGAAATTCTCTATCGGCACATCGGCAAAGAAAGCCAATGTCTGGATCCAGCTGATGCATGGCGACGAAGTCAGGCTTGACAGGCATGTCACCATCAACAACGAGGTGTTTCAGTTAAACTATGAAGTCACCGAGGCCGACCGTGGCGGATTGACGCTGAAACTTGCTTTCGTGAAAGAGAACATTCAGAATAGCACGACGATCATTGTCAATGTGCCTTACGACAACCTGAAACTGAACGTGGATTTGGCCTCTGTGCGCGACGTGCTCAGCCCGGGTGCCGAGGAAAAATGGGAAGTCACCGTGCGCGGCAACGACAAGAAACCTGTTGCGGCAAGCCTACTTGCCGGTATGTACGACGCCTCGTTGGATGTCTTCGCCAAAAACGACTGGAATTTCAGCATGTCGCCATATTCAAGGTGGGCAGGAAACTTCAGCATCGACGAATGCTCCCAATTCACATCATCGCAAGCATCCTGGCCACGTCACTTCTATTTCATCCTGTTCGACTACAACCTGCCTTCCAACGCATTTATCTTCAGAATATCAGACTTTTACGAATATAGAAGAAGCAAAATACTGTACGAAAATGGTATCGAGCAAGAATATGAATGTGCAGGTGCTCCGATGTTTGATAGGGCAGAAAAGATGGTGTTTGATGAAGTAATGGTGGAAGACACGCCACAAGCGCGTGTGACCGTCGCCGATGACAACACCAAGGGCAAGGAAGAAAAGAAGGAAGCCACGCCTACGCTGCGCGAGAACTTCAACGAGACCGCATTCTTCTTCCCAAATCTGCGCACCAATGATGACGGCAGCGCCACATTCAGCTTCACCATGCCCGATGCGCTGACCCGTTGGAACCTGATGATGCTCGCCTACACGAAAGACCGCAAGACGGGATACAAGACATACAGCTTCAAATCGAGCAAACCCGTGATGATCATGGCCGACATGCCGCGCTACATGTACGACAGCGACACACTGTATTTCGTCGCCAACATCATCAACACTGGCGATGAGGCCGTCACGCCTAAGGCGCAACTGGAGATCTTCGACCCCGCCACCATGGAACCCATCGACCTGATACTCTCGGATGCCGTCGTCCAATTGCCCACCATCGTGGCGGGACGCAGCCAGAAGGTGACTTGGAAAGTGGCTACACGCAAAGGTCTTGAGATGCTCGCCTTCCGTTTCACCGCCTTCGCCGGAGCGTTCTCCGATGCCGAACAGCATCTGCTGCCGGTGCTGAGTAGCGAGGTCTTCATGACGCAGACCCTTCCCATCACCGTCAAAGCTGAAACGACAAAGAACTTCGACTTCTCATCCATAGTCGGAGCCGACAGCCACGAAAGAAACTACGGCCTCACGCTGAACTTCAGCACCAACCCCGTGTGGTACGCCGTGCAGTCCCTGCCCTATCTTGCCAACGCCAAGACCGACCATGCAGAAACGGCTTTCTATGTGTTTTACGCCAACACGCTGTCTGCCTATGTCGCCAATAACATCCCCAACCTGTTGAACTACATCAAGAAATGGCAAATCGAAACGCCTGACGCCCTGAAATCGCAACTGGAAAAAGACCAAGACCTCAAAGCCATCATGCTGCAGGAGACGCCTTGGGTCCTCGAAGCCAAGAACGAGTCGGAACAACGTTCCATGTTGGCCAACCTCTTCGACATCAACACGATGCGAAACAAGCAGACGGAAGCGCTGAACCTCATCGCCACACAGCAGAAACCAAGTGGCGGCTGGGCGTGGGTGGAAGGCATGCCGGAAAGCCCGTTCATCAGCACTTACATACTGTCGGGGTTCGGCAAGCTCTCGAAGATGAACGCCTTGTCATCGCTGAGTGGCGAAAACCTCATGAAATCCGACAGCATCATCAGAAAAGCCGTCCGGTTCCTGGAATACGACGTGGCCGACTCCTATCGCGAGATGCTGAAGGACAAAAACAACTTGCCCATCAACAGCTTGACGCTGAACGAGCTCTACGCCCTGAGTTTCTTCAAAGCGCAGAATTCCGACAAGGACTTCAAAAAAGCAAAGGCCTATTACTTGGAGAGTCTCAACAAGAAATGGACCGACTTCGGCTTCAACACGAAGTCGAAAGCCGCCGTGCTGCTTTTCCGCTCCGGATACAAGGACACCGCGAAACTGATGATCAAGTCATTCAAGGAATGCGCACAGAAAAACGACGACATCGGCATGTACTGGCCGAAGAGACTGCTTTGGTTCGAGTCGCACATCGCCACTCATGCCAGCATCATGGCGGCCTTCGACGAAATCGACCAGGACACCGCAATGGCAGACCAGATGCGCGTGTGGCTGCTCACTCAGAAGCAGACCAACCAATGGGAGAACAGCGCGTCAACGGCGGAAGCCGTTTACGCCTTGCTCATGCGCGGCAGCGACTGGCTCGACAATAGCAAACAGGTCACACTGAAGTTCGGCGACCAGCCGGTCAGCACCGAAGGCGGCGTGGCGGGAACGGGATTCATACAGCGCCGCTGGAACGCGAATGAAATCACCACCGGCATGCAGTCGCTCACTGTCGACAACCCGACCAACCATCTCGTCTGGGGAGGCCTGTTCCGCCAGTATTTCGTCCCAATCGACGAAGTGAAAAGCGACGAATCGGCCTTCAAGATAGACAGGGCGCTTTACGTGGAACGCGTCACCGACAACGGCATACAGCTCGTGCCCATAGGAAAGCAGCCACTGAAGGTCGGCGACAAGCTCACCGTGAAGATCACTTTCGAAAGCAAGCAGGACATGACCTACGTCTTCCTCAAAGACCTGCGTGCCGCCGGATGCGAGCCTTTGGAGCAAGTCTCGGAATACAAATACGATGACCGCATGTGGTATTACCAGTCAACGACAGACACCTACATGGGATTCTTCATCGAATTCCTTCCTAAAGGCACGCACCAGCTGGAATACAGCATGTACGTCACCAAGGAGGGACAGCTCAGCAACGGCTATGCGCTCATCCAGTGCCTTTACGCTCCGGAATTCAGCGCCTACTCTGATGGCATGAGACTTGATATAAGTAAGCAATGAAATACATGAGTTTTCATCTCAGACCATAATCTGCGATTTTATAATTTTGCGGAACTAAACAAAAGTGCAATGTACCAGTACCAATATCCACGTCCCTGTGTAACGACAGACTGCGTCATCTTCCGACACATCGGAGGACGACTGCATCTGCTCCTCATCATGAGGCGCAACGATCCATTCAGGGGATGCTGGGCTTTGCCTGGCGGATTTGTGGAGATGGACGAGAACCTTGACGACGCCGCTGCGCGCGAGTTGAAGGAGGAAACGCATCTGGAAAATGTGGAACTGCATCAGTTCCATACTTTCGGCGAACCCAACCGTGACCCGCGTCAGCGCACCATCACCGTGGCCTATTGGGGCATCGACGACAGCGACAAAATCGCCACAGGCGACGACGACGCCAAGGAAGCCCGATGGTTCGCCACAGACAAATTGCCGGAACTGGCTTTCGACCACGCCATTATTATAGAAAAAGCATTGATTTATAGTAAATTACAATAATGTTTTCGACAGAACATATTTTATCATGAAAAAAGTCCTCATATTCTTTCTGTGCAGCTTCACAGCCTTAATCGTCACTTCCTGTGTCGATCCTGAAATCATTAGTTTCGACAGCACCCTGCTAATAGGGAAATGGGAGGAAAACGGCTTGTACGAACGGTACGATTCCGATGGCGGCGGAGCCACGTGGGACATCAAAGACGACGTGACGGAAGAAGAAGCCGAAGATTTCAACTGGACCGTGAACGGCAGCACGCTTTATCAGGAACACATCCTCTTCAACGGCGCCATCGTTCCCAAGACCTACACCCTCGTCACGCTCAACAGCACGCAACTCACCTATCACGACGACTACGGCACATACCATTACTTCACCCGCGTTTCACAATAACAAAGCAGCCCAATGAAAACCGCATCTTCAGCAGTAAAGAAAACGCTTAAAATTGCCGGCATCACCTTGGCGTCACTGTTGGGTGTCGTCATCATCGCCGTCGTCATAGCGAGTTCCATCATCCTGTCGCCCAAGAAACTGACCAGCATAGTCAACAAATATGCCCCGCAATTCGTCACGTGCGACATAAGTCTTGGAAGAGCCGACCTGACACTTTTCAAGACCTTTCCTAACGTCGGCATCGAGATTGACGACGTGACGCTGGTCAACCCGATGGAAGGCGCGCCCTCCGACACCTTGGCCGACATTGAGAAACTCATCGTTTCGGCGAACATAAGGAAGTTGCTGAAGGACAAGGATATCGTCGTCAACAAATGCACACTCGAAAACGCTTATGTGAACCTTTTCAGCAATGGCGAAGGCAAGACCAACTACGACGTGTTCGTCACCGACAGCATCGACAACGACACGACGAGCACCCCTTTCGACTATGCCATCGACCTGAAGGAAGTGAAGATGAAGAACACCACGGTGCTCTACACCGACTCGGTATCGAAGATGTGCGCCCGTCTCGACGGCCTCGGACTTGACCTGAAAGGCAACCTCAAGGATAAAGACATCGACGCCAACCTCGACCTGACGGCCGAGCGCCTGAATCTCGCCATGCCCGGCCTGCTGGCGAACACCACAAAAGTGGATATCAGTTACGACGGAACCGTGAACGGTTACAGCAAGATTAACGGTTTGCTGAAACTCGACACGCCCGACATCAGCCTGAACCTTGGTCAAGATTATCTCAAAGACGACACCCTCAGCCTCGAACTGCCCGTCATCTTCAGCCTCGACAGCATGAACGGCCATCTCGACAACGCCAAGATAGGCCTCAACGACTACACCATCGCCCTAAACGGCGACGGCAGTTACGCCGACAACGGCGACATCAACCTCGACATGAACTTCAGCACCAACAAACTGGTGGTGGAAGACGTGCTGACCTACCTGCCGCAAAGCGTCATCAAAGCCTTCGGCGGCATCGGTTTCTTCGGCAATTTGCAATTGGAAGATGGCACCATAAAAGGCGTTTTCAACGACTCGCTGATGCCCCTCATCAGTGCCAAAGTGGTTGCCGACAACGCCAAGGTTGACATCCCCAGCCTTCCTTATCCCTTTACAGACATCGCCTTCGACGCGCTCCTCGACCTGAATCTGAACGACAAGTCGAATGTCAGCATCAGCAACCTCGACGCCATGATGAACAAGACCAAAATCATGGCAAAAGGCAATGTTGGAGACCTCACCGACAAACTCGACTTCGACCTCGACGTGGATGCCGACATGCCGCTGTCAGACCTCAAGAAATTCCTGCCCGACAACATCGCGCTAAAAGGCAACTCCGACGTGAAACTCAAAGTGAACTGCAACCTCGACGAACTGCTTGAAACCGTGACGAAATACAAGTTCGACCGCACCCTCGCACAAGGCACTGTCGTCATCCGCAACTTCGTTTTCGACATGGCCGACACCATACATGCCGAATCACCAAAACTGAACATCGGACTGGCTCTGCCGTCATCGGTGAAGACCAAAGGAACCAAAGGCGCATTCATCAGCCTAAACAGCAGCGACCTCAACGCACGCGTGGGCAAAGACATCAATGCCGTCCTCCAAGGCGTTGACATCGACGCCATCGCCGACAACGTCAGCAGCGGCATGAATGGCATAGCCCTGAACGCCAATATGGCGTTCAAGACGCTGAAAGCCAATTACGACACCATCTCCCTCAATGCTGACAATCCAGCCATCACGCTCACCACGACGCCACAGAAATCGAAAAACCTGAAAGTCAGAGCGACATACCACGGCGGCGAGTTCCTTGCCACTATGGGCGACACCTACAAAATATCAGCCATATCATTGGGTCTCGACGCTTCGGCAAACCAAAACAAAAGCAAGACCGACTTCCTGAACCAATGGAATCCCGTCGCCGACTTCTCGCTGAAAAACGCCATAGTGCAGGTGGCCGGCATCGATGAAAAAATCATCATTCCGAACATCGACTTCGTGTTCGACTCATACGAGTTCGGCATCAAGAAAAGCACCGTCAAGATTGGACAATCCGACATGAGTCTGGAAGGCAACATCGTCGGCATCAAGGATTGGGTGGCCAACAACGACAACCTGATGAAAGGTGAACTTCAGTTGAGTTCCAAGTTCCTTAACATCAACGAGATAATGGACCTCACCAGCGGATTGGGAGGCTCGCCTAACGACAGCACCGCAACAGCGAAAGAAGATTCACCGAAAGAAGACAATCCATTCATGGTGCCAAGAGGAGTGGATTTCAACTTCGGGGTGAAAGCCGACAACGCCATCTACGACAACTTCGACCTTCATAACCTCGGAGGCCACATGACGGTAAAGGACGGAACGCTGATTCTGAAGGAAATAGGCTTCACCAACAAGGCGGCGGAGATGCAACTTACTGCCATGTACCAGTCGCCACGCAAGAACCACCTCTTCCTCGGCATGGACTTCCACCTGTTGAATGTCCAGATTAACGACCTGCTCAGCATGATTCCTGAGATTGACACGCTGGTACCGATGCTCAAGACCTTCGACGGCAACGCTGAGTTCCACATCACAGCACAGACCAACCTCAAATCGAACTACCAGCCGAAGATCTCCACGCTGAGAGCCGCAGCCGACATCGAGGGACAAAACCTGTACGTGAAAGACACCACCTCGCTCTCGAAAATCACCAACATGCTTATGGTCAGCCGTGGCGGTGAATACAAGATTGACAGCCTCGACGTGCAACTTACCGTCTTCCGCAACGAAGTTGACCTCTATCCTTTCCTGCTCACCATGGGCAAATACAAGGCCGTGGCATCGGGACGATACAACCTCGACAACACCTGCAACTACCACATTTCTGTGACGGACACGCCGCTGCCGACACGTCTCGGCCTCGACATCACGGGAACCATGAAAGACCTGCACTACACCCTTGCACCTTGCAAGTACAAGAATCTTTACCGCCCCGAGAAACGCAGCGATACGGACAAGATGGTGCTGGAACTGAAAAACAAGATTGCGCAGTCGTTGAAAGCCACAGTGCAATGATTTTATATGGCAAACTATATTGCCAACAGGCCAAATCTTTATTGAGTGGCCTAAAACAACGTATTGGACAGAATGAAAGGGCTATAACCCTATAGTTGGTTGCAGAATGTAATGTGATTATAGACTCACCGCAAAACGTCCATCAACGGACAGTGGGTAGATCATCTATTGATTTTAAAGCCTATCAGTTCCTTGTTGTTGCAGGTGCTATCATTACTGAACCACGATTCTTCTTTGATCAAGCCAACTCCTTTGGCATAATATCTTTTATACCACCATTCAAGGACATTGATAGGTAACGTTTGGTATTCTTTTACGATGATGACTGAATCAAAGGCGGCTCCTGACGCCAATTGTATCGTGGTATCCTTCGCTATTATCTGACGGCGGTTTTCGTTTCCTTGCCAATAGGCTATAATCCAATCATATCCAACTTCTGCCGTGTCGCTTAGAATCAAAGTGAATGGATAGGAACCGGAGTGAGAAACGGAACCCGTGTGTGCCTCGTAACCCCAAATCGGGACATTGTCCAATTCGGGTACATAAAATGTATCGGAGACATAACCTGCTTCAGGATTTTGATAATAATCAAGCACATAGTCATCGGCAGAAAAAACCGAATCAATACGCCCATCTTCATTACCATACACCCAATAGGAACCCGGATATACAGGCAAGTAAGACTTTGGAAAAATGGTATCAAATTCTGAGACATCCTCGGGATCATGATCTTTATTCTTATTACATCCTAACTGGATGAAAATCAATGCAGTAAATAATGCTGCAATACATAATTTATTGTTCATAATGGTAATGTGTTAGTTTAAAAAAGAAGGCGTATTATCAAGTAAAAAATAAAAACTACTCATTGTCAATACTCTAATGTATGGGATAAACCCGACCGCCACACTACCAGCACTAATCATAGACACAATTGCGAAAAAATCACATACATGTCTTAAATACTAACAAATACAATGCCAAACTTCTATAAATCAACCATCTACTACAAATAAATAGCGACATAAACCCATATCCTTCAATAGAAACAATCAGATGAAGCGAACGAAATGACTATGTGCAACGGCACAGCATCACCATACACAATCCATAGCCCTTATACAAAGTTGAAAAACAGACAAAAGAAACAGGCAATTCAAGCCGAAGCCTCAATCCTTCTTTCTGTGATGAGGCTTGGCAACATCTCCCGAAGTGGCAGATCCTGAGCCGAAACTCATGCCTTTGCCGTCGGTGATGCGAAAGATGTCGTTCTTGTCTTTCGGCCTGGCTTCGTCGTTCCAGTTGAAACCAGAAAGATAACGGTCGGATTCCTTCAGTTCGCTTTCAGGAAACATAGTCTCGTCAATATTCTTGAAATACTTGATGCGCGACATGTTGCCCGATTGCATCAGCATCTGCAAGGATGACGATTTTGAGACGTTGATGCCAATCAGCGACTGGTCGTCCTCGCGAAGCCAGTAAATCGTCTCGGCGTCTTGCGTGACGTAAAGTTTGTGGAGGCTGCCCTTGCGGAAATGCGATATGATGTCAACGCCTTTAATCTGGTTGTAGCCTTCGATGGTGTCGCGCGAGATGATGAAGGCATTTTCCTTCTGGATGACGCTGTCAATCTTATGGTCGGCAATCACCACGTCGATGGAGTCGGCGGTGAGTTGGCTGTTTTCGGCCCACAACACCGGCCTGATGCGCATCCTTATAGTGGAATCCGCCATCAGAAAGGCGATGGAGTCGCATTTGCCCTGCAAATCGGACTTGAAGAAACGGACACCGCGATAAGCCCAGACCTTCTCTTCCTTGTTCAGTTCCGACTTGAACTTGAAAAACATGCTGTCAGCACGCATATAGAGCGAGTCGCCACCGTCGTAATAAATCATCCTGGCGCTATCCGTGACGTAAGAAAAGCCTTTTTTCTTCCACAACTCGACGTAATTGCCATTCATGACGACCTTGTAGGCTGTGTCGATCATGACGGCGGAATGCATGGCTTTGGCGAAACTCCTTTGCCTGTCGTAGTAGATCGTGTCGGCAGTGAAACGCTGCGTCTCGTTGAAGAGCACAGGTTTCTTGTCGAAAAGCGCCACATCGTCGTCCACGAGATAATAGCCGGATTCCCCCTGCATGGTGTTCTCCTCGTTGATGATGGTCGTCGGACCGGTAAACCACATCTTCTCGATGCGCGTGTTGTAGTACAACGTGTCGGAGTACATCTGGTATTTGGGACTTGTGACCACCACGTTGTCGAAGAAGGAAAGTTCCTTGATATCGTCGCGGTAATAGCCGACGTCGCTGACGAGTTTCTTGTCGCCTCGTGTCGTCACGGCATGGTCAGGATAACTGGCGAGATGCAGGTTGCGGTCGTAGGTCATGTATTGCGTCTCGAGCATCGTGGAGTCATCGATGAGACGGACGTCGTCGTGCAACTCGGCAAAACGCCGTTCCCCGTCGTAATTCATGGTGTTGCTGAAAATCTCGACGGTATCGTTGACGATGATATGGATATTGCCGAAAGCGTCAACGCTGTTCATGTTTTCGTAATAATACGCGCTGTCGCAGAAAAACAAAGCCGAATCGTGGCGCATCGCCACATGTCCCAGACAACGCTGGGCATTGCCAAGATTCCTCGAATAGGTAATCTCATCAGCATTGTCGATGTGGATGCGCGTCTTGTTCGTGCCACCCTCCTGAGCGAAACAAATCTGGGCAGCAAGGCACAAAATCAATATGTATAAGCGATTGCCTCTCATTGAAATGAAAACTCGGCAAAAATAAGAATATTGCGCGAAACCATGTCCCGGTATGCTATTTTCCATTACTTTTACGTTCTGAAATTATGGACAGCATGACGATTAAGGAAGCGCAAGATGCCGTAAACGAGTGGATAAAGACATACGGCGTAAGGTATTTCAGCGAGATGACAAACATGGTGCTGCTTACCGAAGAAGTAGGCGAACTGGCGCGCATCGTCGCAAGGACGTACGGCGAACAGTCGTTCAAGGAATCCGACAAAGGACGCGACATGGGCGATGAGATGGCCGACATCATGTGGGTGCTCATCTGCCTTGCAAACCAGACCGGCGTTGACCTTACCGATGCTTTCCAGAAAAACATGGCAAAGAAAACGAACCGCGACAAGGAACGTCATCTCAATAATCCGAAACTGAAAGCCCCTTTGGACAACGATTTTGACAGCATGGTATGAACGGCACGAAGAAAAGCACAAAGAAAAAGGCTAAGGCGACGCGCAAGCCCGCCACCCGGAAAAGGAGAAGCGGGAAGAAAACAAAGAAGAGAAACCTTCTCATCTTCGCCGGCTTATGTCTGGCTTTGTTCTTAGGCGGCCTGATACTGGGCTATCACTACTACCATCATCAGGATGTCGTCATCGACAGTTTGAAGTATCCCGTGCAAGGCATAGACGTGTCGCGACATAACGGCGACATTGACTTCAACGAAGTGGCGCAGCAGAACATCCAGTTCGTAATCATGCGGGCTTCGCACGGCGACAAGACCGACGAGGCTTTCGAGAAGAATTACGCCGAAGCCACCGCCGCAGGTCTCGAAGTCGGCGTCTATCATTACCTGCGCTTCGACAAGGACGGGGCGGAACAAGCCAGGATACTGTACGACTGCATCAAAGGCAAGACCTTCGCGATACCAGTAGCGGTCGATGTGGAGGACTGGGGCAACAGCAAGTTCATCGAACATAAAAAACGCATCAAAACCATAAGCGACATGGTGACCACGCTGAAACAACTCGGCGTCAATGTCATGATATACACGAATCAGGACGGTCACAAAAAATACGTCGCCAAGCATTTCGAAGATGAGACGTTATGGCTTTGCGCCCTCATACAGCCCGAGACCGTGCCAATCCAGTCTTGGAAAATCCTTCAGTACTGCCATACCGGCACTGTGAAAGGCATCGAAGGCGACGTTGACCTCGACATCTTCAACGGTACGCAAAACGAATGGAAACTGTGGCTCGACAATCAGAAATGACACCATGAATCGCCGACTTTTGCTTCTCTTCCTTTGTCTGGCCTGCACAACCGCCAAAGCCCAAATCAGTTACCAGCACATCATCAACAACGCACGTTACGAACTGACAGGAAGCGATTACAGCCAAGCCATAGCAATCCTGAACGACGCCATTGAACTCAAACCCGAGAACTTCGAAGCCTATTACATGCGAGGCTACGCCAAATCCTGCCTTGATGATTTCAGCGGCGCCATCGAGGATTTCGACAAAGCGATACAATTCAACCCATTATATATCAAGGCTTTCCAGTATAAAGGCTACTGCAACGACAAGTTGAAAAACTACGGCGAGGCTTTGAATGACTTTGCCAAGGCATTGGAGATCGACCCTTTCGACGCCGAGATTTTCTTGGCGCGCGCCTCCACTTATCTTGAACTGGGACTCTACCAGAAAGCCATCGACGACTATAGTTTCGCCCTCAGTTTCAAACCCGAACTGTCGCCAGCCACCATGGCGAACATGTCGTTGGCCTATGTCAACAGAGGCATTGCGAAAGGCTATCTGAAACAGTACGACGACGCCTTGGCCGACATGGACAAAGCCATTCACTACGACTTCATGAACCCGGAACTGTATTTCAGAAAAGGTCTCATCGAAGCCCAGCGCGGGACTTACAGCAACGCCTTGGACAACTTCAACCAAGCCATACGCATCAAGTCCGACAACCCGCTCTACATCTTCAACCGCGCCGTGACGGAACTGCAACTCGGCGACACCACCTCTGCCATGGACGACTACGAATACGTCAACTTGCTGGACGAACGCAACGCCCTCACCTACTACAACCGCGGCATCATCTATTCCTGCAAGAAAGACTACACGAAAGCACTCGAGATGTTCGGCCTTGTCACCCTCATCAACCCCAGCAACATCAACGCCTACTTCAACAGGTCGGTGGTCAACTGCAAACTCGAGAAATGGAACGAAGCCGAAAAGGACTTGTCCAAGGTGCTGGAACTCTATCCGAGATTCATCGGGGCTTGGATAAACCGATCCATCGTCAGAGAAGAGAAAGGCGACGCCAAAGGCGCTTACCTCGACCATCGTAGGGCCATGCAAATCATCCAAGATGCCAACGGCGGGCAAGCCGACTCGCTGACGCTCTATAACAGATACGCGGACTCGGCCTACTTCAACAAAATCATCGCTTTGGAGTCGGACTTCACCAACGGCGAGATGCGCCAGAAACAGATACAGTATGCCGAAGTGAACATCACACCTTTCCCCGACTTCATCCTCAGCATGATAAGTCCCGAGACGAACGCCAACCAAAAACGGCAAAAGAGTACCTACCTCGACAGACAGATAAGCCTGATTAACAGCAAGGGCAACCTGCCCCGCCAATTCGCCATAACGGCCGTCACGAAAGACTTCACCGAAAACAACGCCATCACCCAAGCCGCCATCGACAACATCGCCGACAAGGACCTGCAAGCCATGATTTGTGGAATCATGCAGCAGATGGCAGGCAACTTCGGCTCGGCAAAGACATGGTACAGACTGGTTTCCGCTTCATCAAACTACGCGGACTACGCCACGCTGAACCTCTCGGCCTTGCTGACCGCCGAAGCCGAACTCAACACGATGAATCCCGACAATGACAAGATTTCAATAACACGTCAGGATGCAAATGTGAACAACACGGCACAGGAAAATCCAGCAGACTACAATACTGTTGTCAACTTATTGTCTTTCAATATTATAAAAGACAATAGCAATCCCTTCATCTGGTACAATCTGGGCAACACCTACTTGCAGATGAAGTCGTACAACCGCGCCATCGACGCCTACTCCGACGCCATCAGCCTGAATCCCAAACTGGCCGAGGCTTACTACAACCGCGCGTTGACGCTAATCTTCATCGGCGAGACCACATTGGCCGCCGCCGACCTCAGCAAAGCCGGAGAACTGGGCATTACGGAAGCCTACGCCGTGATGAAAAAATTCTCGAAATAAACTTACCGGATTCACTCCTCTTCGGGGTCGTCGCTAACATCATCCTTTTCGGACGATTTCAGGCCTTCCAGGACGATGACAATCTCGCCTTTCACATCTTTCTTTCCAAAGTGTTCAATGACCTCAGGCAGCGTGCCACGCACGATTTCCTCGTGAATCTTGGTCAGTTCGCGTGCCACAGCGACGCGACGCTCCGCGCCCATGACCTCCATGAACTGTTGCAGCGTCTTGACCAGACGGAATGGCGACTCGTAAAGGATAGTCGTGTATGGATAGGATGCGATGGCCTGTATCCTCGTCTGACGGCCTTTCTTGTGCGGCAGAAAACCTTCGAAGATGAAGCGCTCGGCCGGCAATCCGGAATCTATCAAGGCGGGGACAAATGCCGTGGCGCCGGGAAGGCACTCCACCTCGATATCACGGCTGATGCACTCCCTGACCAGCATGAAACCCGGATCGGAAATGCCAGGCGTGCCGGCGTCCGTGACCAAAGCCATGGTCTCGCCAGCCTCAATGCGGTCGGCAAGATGCTCAGCCTGCTGATGTTCGTTATGGATATGGAAAGCCGTCATGGGCTTGCTGATCTCAAGATGGCGAAGCAGGTTGCCCGATGTGCGCGTGTCTTCCGCCACGACGACGTCGACCTCCTTCAGTATCCTGACCGCCCTCAGGGTGATGTCTTCCAAATTGCCAATTGGCGTTGGCACCAGATATAACTTCGACATTGCGGTGTTAGCTATCGAATTTGCGTGAAATCAGATTGGAAAGCTTTCTGTAAGCCTCGTTGCTGCTGTTCCATTGAAGCTCGATGCGAAGTTCGTTGAGGTAAATCAAGGCGCCATTGAGGGTCTTCACATCGTTCAGATTGTCGATAGACCTGTTGTATCGTTCCATGCTTCCTCCGAACAATTCATTGACGAACAGGAACTTATCATTGATTCCGATAACGGATTTCAAATCATGTACGGGCTTCTGCTGAAGTTTTGCGGCAAGGGTGTTGTCTTCATGCTGCATCTTCTCACCGAGCGTGCCGGGCACGTTGGTCTCAAAACCACTGTTGAGATTGTCGAACAGAGACGCGATATCTTGTGCGGGTCTGGCAGACTGGACGGGTTCGGGCGTTCTCTCAACATGTTCATTCACTGGGGCGTCATGCGATTCTGGAACCGCCGTGGCGTCGTCGACTTCAAAAATGACATTATGATTGATTTCCGGCGACTTGGTGGCAGGCGCAACTTCCTCATCTTCTTCAAGTTCTGGAGCAAGAGGCTCAGGTTCCTGACCATCTTCTTCGGAATCCGTATCGGACTCAAACAGTTGTTCCTCCGGCACTTCGTCATTATGTTCAATTTCCAGAACGGGGATTTCATAAGGACGTTCCAAGAACTTGTCTACCGTATCGAGTTCATCATCAGAAATCATCTCCTCAGGAAGTTCTTCGATATAATGAACAATCTTGTCGGAATTGTCAGATTCAGGTTCCGCTTGGGTGTCATCGACATTGAAAATGAAGCCGAAATCGACCTCCGACGGCTTGTCTTCGTCAGTGACCTCCGGTGCAGGCGTTTCTGCGGGCACTTGCTCTTCGGCAATGGTCTCTTCGTTGTCCAGAACAGGAGTTTCAGGCTCTGAAACCGGTTCAGGCTCTACGGCTGGCGTTTCTACAACTTCTTCTGCAACAGGCTGTTGTAAATCCAGTTCCTGTTCAACAACCGGTTCAGGCTCAGGCTCCGATTCCGGCTCTTCCTGCGGCTGATCTTCAACAGGAGCAGAAACAGCAATCGAATCCGCCACTTCGTCATCTAATTCGGATTCCGTCGTTTCGGGCAAAGCCGACTCCATGTCCATCAACAGCAACTTGTCGTAAGCGGCACGTAAATGCTCCATCAAAAGATCCCTGTCGAGTTGGGAAATACTATCCCCATTCTTCAGAAGCATATCAACCTGAAACTGCAACGTGTTGATTTCTCGTTTCAAGGACAATAAAATCTCATTTTGATGATTATATTCGCCATTCATATCTGAATAATCTGTATTTTTGCTTTGAAAGAATCGATAAAATTACTATTTTTTTCACACGCAAAAGCATGTTTCAGGAAAAAGATTCTCGAAATATCAATGAAGGCTGGATCGAGGTGATTTGCGGATCCATGTTTTCAGGCAAGACGGAAGAACTCATCCGGCGGCTGAACAGAGCCCGTATTGCCAAGTTGAGAGTCGAAATCTTCAAACCTGGCGTGGACACACGTTACAGCGAAGAGGATGTCGTGTCACACAATGCCAACGCCATCCATTCCATTCCCGTCGAGAGCGCGTCACAAATCCTGTTTTACGTCAACGACGTTGACGTGATTGGCATCGACGAGGCTCAGTTTCTCGACGAGGAGTTGCCCAACGTCTGCCAGCAACTCGCCAACCAAGGCGTGAGGGTCATCGTTGCCGGCCTTGACATGGACTTCATGGGCAATCCTTTTGGTCCCATGCCGCGTCTGATGGCCATTGCCGAAGATGTCACTAAGGTACACGCCATCTGCATCCGTTGCGGAGGCCTTGCCCAGTTCTCGCACCGCATCATTGACAACGACAAACTCGTCGTGCTCGGCGAAACAGACAGTTACGAGCCGCTGTGCCGCTCCTGCTTCCTGAAAGCGCAGCAAGCCGCCAACGAAGAAAAAAAGAAATAGCCGGGAAAAACGTCAAATCTGTATTCCACCCGACGTCTCTTCAACGTCGTCATCGGTATTTTCGGATGCGTCGTCCGTTTTCGTTTCATCATCACCATGCTCCCGAACAGCATCCTTGACCAAGTCGAAACCTCGGTAAACAAAAGGCACAGTCTTCTCTACAAAAGGATACAAGGTTGACTCTTCCTTGGTTTCGTCCTTAATCATGCCACCCAAATGGAAAACATTGAAAAGCATGATGAGCAAACTGCACAGCAACAGCCCCTTAGCCAATCCGAACAAGAATCCGCCGAACTTGTCGAGGAAGCCCAGATTGATGGACTTGACGGCTTTGGCAATCAGTTTTCCCAACAGACTAACAATGACGGCAAGCACGATGAAAGTCAGCAAAAACGCTATTGTGTTGAGGTGTTCCGGACTGATATCGAACTGCCCTTTCATTCTGACGGCGGTGAAATCCGAAAAGCGGAAGGCCCCGTAGATGCCAACTCCCAGAGCCAACAGCGAAAACACCCCGACAATCAGTCCCTTGCGCAAACCAAAATAACCAAACAACATCAAAATAACGCCCAGCAACAGGTCGAGATAGTTAACATTCATGTCGTTCCTATGAGACTATTAGTGATTTATTGTCATTTGGAGTAATATTGTATCATTCGTTCTATCGCTTTGGCGCAGACCGGACAGAACGTGTCGCCTTTGAAAGTCTTCATCAGGCAGTCCATGTGCGGACTATAGACGCCTTTCGGTTCATAGCCCCCGCCTTCGAAGACGCCAATAGCGTTTTCGTATTTGCTTTCACGGGGCGTGGGCACCGGCGTTCTCTTGTCGATCATGCCTTTCCATTTGGCGCCGAAATCGACCATCGTGGTGATGTTAGGCTCCCACGGCTCCACGGCAAGGTTATAGAACTCCTCGTAGCCGCCCGCATCGTCATAATACTCGTCGGCAAGTCCGGCAAAGCCATGACCGAATTCATGCACGATGATGTCGGACGAGAACGAGTTGCCACTAGCACTGGAACAGTAGAAGTTGTAGATGCCGCCACCTCCATATTTCTCGGTGTTCATCAGTATATAGATCTGGTCGTAAGGGACTTGTCCGGCCAAATCGCGGATAGATCGATTGTCGGTGCTCATGCAGTATCGTTCCGAATCGAAAGTCCAGAAACTGAAGTTCATCGCCGTGTTCCTATATTTGAGGTCGCCGGGCATCGTGACATCCGAATCGACTGAAGGCGCCATGACGCCACGGATGTTGAAACTGTTACGATACTTGTCGTAAGGAGCGTAAGAAAACAGACTCTTGACGAAGAAATCGCAATCCTTGACAAATTTGCCCATCTCTTCCTGCGTATAGCCGTCGGGCAGAATAACGATGTCAACGGCTTTGGAATAGTCCGGATTGCCAATCCAAGCATCATAGACGGCAAGGCTCAGATCTTTATGGCCACGGATGAAATAATCGTCAGGCGACACCTCCATTCTGAAACCCTCTTTCATCTCGCCTTCGTGATTGCGATAATACAAGGACACCTTCACCCTCTCCTTCGGGAAAGGAATAATCACCGACTCTTCAAAACCTTTCACTATCTTCTTGGCTTCGGGAGTCGTCTGCCATTCGCCGAAAAGGTTGCAGTATCCTTTCGAAAACAACAGGTCGCCGGTGCCGGAATCAAAAACCTTAACCATATAATCGCCATACTGAAGCGTATCGATCAGATTATGCTTCGAACCGCTCCAATAAGGCTCACGCATCATTTCTTTCAAGGCGTAATGTGTGTTGTAGGCATCGCCACACAGATAATAATCGATGCGAAGCGAAGCATCTTCAAAACGGGCATCATACTGCGCCCTGACAAAAGACGGCACCAACAACAGAAGAAGAAATATTAATCTATTCATGTTATATTTTGATTTTCAATACTAAAATAAGAAAAACTCCTTTCAAGCCGGCAAAGCCCCGAATCATTAAAAGCATTCAAAAATACAAAAACATCATCATAATGCAATTCTTTTGGCAAAAAAAACAATTCATATCGAAATAACTAATACCTTTGCAATGAACCAAAATTCATTCACAATGAAGACCTTTATTATTATTTTTCTTTTGATTGTCCTTCCCTTTTTCACTTCATGCGGGAACCACAACAGAAACAGCATCGTCGACAGTTCTGTCGCTTTCGTTCCCGAAGACAAGCCTTCAGAAAAGTTGTTTGTCGACTCAATTGAGCCGAATTTCGAGATGCTATGGACGGTTTTCAGGTCCATTCCCGAAGACCGCATGCCGAAGTCGCTCAGATACAAAGGAAACTACGTCGAAGCTGAGAAAAGAATGCGTGAGAATTGGGAGGAGGGAAACCACAGCAGATGGATCTTGAAATGGAGCAACGCCATCGACATTGTAAATACGGAAAACATTGATATGTACCTGTACAAGTATTCCAATGCGAACGCGTTTCTCGTCATCTACCAGACTTTGAAAGGCGGCGAAAGCCTTTATGTCAATCAGGACTTGACTTATCGTTACGATCTGGTAAGTCACAAGCTCACAGAGACGCAACGCCCTATCGACAATCCGTCTTTCGGCGACTTCTTCGACCCCATCGAACTCACCGACACGATTCCCAGCGCCATCGACGACTTCAGCAACACGACGCCTTTCATCAATCCCAGCGAGAATGGATTCCGACTTCTTTACAACACCAACGAGCATAGTGAACTCTCCGAGCGCGGGCGCCAGCTGTCATACATTTGGGACGGAACACGCTTCCGGCGCGACCCGCAAGGCGACGGCATCGCACCCGACATCCACCGCGACGGTTTTGCCGGACTCCGGTTCGGCACCAAAATGCCTAAATCCATCAATGGCTATGAAATTGTCAAAAAATCACACATGGCCGAAGGAGAAGAAGAACCTTTGTTCTTGATTCGCAAAAACGGAACCGACATTCTTGAGATCAGGACAAAATACGATTTTAATACCGAACAATTCACCGACCTCATTGATGACATAATCGTCTATTCCGACAAATACATGAACTCCGCCGGCTATCATGTAGGCGACAGCGTCAGCAAAATCCTCAAAAACAACAACACTTTCACAAGATACGACATGGATGGTGATTTTGTCATCGACTTGAATGACATGCAATACTTCGTGGACAGGAAAGACTATCAAGGCATAATTCCGACAATCAAATCCTCAGAAGGCGCCATCGTGAAGCACCCGAATTTTAAGGCGGATGCAAAGATCAAAGCCATAAGAATTTACGACACCAAGAACTGACATCTAATAAAAAGCCGAAACCCCGACTTAAATAGGCAAACCTAAGGATATAACAAAGAGACTGACTCAAGCGGGTCAGTCTCTTTCCCGATTAATATTCAACCAAATCAATATTCGGCATCCTACATGGATTCATGCCTGACGGCACCGGCATAGCCAAGTCACAGGCGGAGAGCATTTTAGAAGGTGTTTACGGCATCTACACCGTTACCTCATGCCCCGAAATCAACGGGATAAAAGGTCAGCGAGGCTCAGGCAACGGCACAGCCATATCACCTGACGAATTGAGCAGGGCTTACGGCTTGTCGGCTACAGCGAAACCCAATCCGGCGACGGTGTATGTCGCATTCGACTATACACTTCCGGCAGATGAGACGGAAGCCGAGATCACCATAACAGGAGCAGTCGGCACAGTCATCGACAGGCTTCATGTCAGCGGTCGGCAGGGACAGAAGGTGTGGGACACCCGCAATGTATCCAACGGCGTGTATCTCTACACAATACGCTGCAACGGATTCACCCAGACGGGGAAATTCATCATAAGCAAATAAATCATACTTTTTTCACTCAAAAACCACTTCTCTCCCCATAAAAAAATCTCTCAAAAAACACGTTTTTTACCGCTTTTTTACGCAAAATCCATGTAAACATCTAATGCTTAATAAAATACAACGACTAAACTGTTAAGTAAAACAATATTGTGGTTCAGAATCTGGATGACAAACTAAAAGTTTTATATCTTTGAAGCAAAAAGCATGGCATAAAGAGATGAATGCGTAAAACAAATATATCATACGATGGTCTCTGCAATGAGATCTTTTGGAGACCAACGTATTAACCCGAAGCCGTAAGAAAGGAGAAAGATAAAGGCTTTAAAGAAATAAATTATTTATTAATTTCTAAATTAAATAACTATGAAAAAATTGATTTTACTTTTAATGGTGCTTGCGGTATGGGCAAACGCAAAAGCACAGGAATTTTGGGAAGAGATAGAAGTACCTTATGCCGTGAAAGACATTGAATTTGGTAATAACAATCGAATTTTTATTGGTACTGAATATGGTGTTTTCTATTCTGAAAATTCCGGCACAACATGGATCAATATTCTTCCGGATGATGTAAACGATATCTC
The DNA here is from genome assembly GCA_964418895.1 of uncultured Lentimicrobiaceae bacterium. Lineage (GTDB taxonomy): Bacteria > Bacteroidota > Bacteroidia > Bacteroidales > F082 > Limimorpha. The sequence goes on from CAYQND010000012.1 coordinate 60,281, forward strand.
TATTTCTCCCAATGGCAAAATCTATGCTTTATCCTCACAGTATATCAAGGTTTCGTCCGACTTGGGCAACACATGGACGGAATACTCTCACCCTGCATTAGGTGAGATATTCTGCTTGAGTGGCGAGGATACTGTCTTTATTGTTGGACAGACTTTCTCACAAACCGGTGTGTCATTTTCACACGATGGAGGCCAATCATGGAATACATCTTCCATATATCCCTCCGATTATGAATGTGGCATTACTGATATTGAGGCCACTCCTAATGGCGTTTATGCGAGTATAAGCACATTTTCGACTCCTCCGACCGATACAATGCCATACGGAATTCACAAATCCGTGGATGGCGGTCTGACATGGGAAAATGTTGCCTTCGCCAATTATGGTGTTTGTGGCATCGCGTCATCGTCGAACAATGATATTTTTGCAGGCGTTTGCAATGAATTTGGTTGGAAAGAGGATGCAAACGGAAAGATGGTGGATGAGAGGGAAAGCTTTTATTCCATTCGCGCCCATTATTTTACTGTTTCAGATTATGGCCAGATTCTTTATTTTGGCGGTGTCTCAGGAGATACATTGATGCGTTCCCTTGATTATGGTAATACATTTGAATCATTGGGCGCGAAATGTCCTGATGAAATTCCACTTTTTTCAGTGCTTAAAATGAGAATTGACAAAGACGGCTACTTGTATTTGGGCACGGGAACTTTGAATAAGCTTTTTCGGACAAGAATCTCTGTTATTACAGACATTGATGAGAAACCTGCAAAAAACGATGAAATCAGAGTTTATCCCAATCCAGTGAAAGACAAATTGATAATTGAACTTCCAAACGGTGAAGCGGCAAACAGAATAGTCGTTTACAACAACACCGGCGCACTTGTAATTGAACAAAATGCCACACATGAACTGAACCTGCAAAACACTCCATCAGGATTGTATTTTGTTGTGGTTGAGACAGAAAGCGGAATAATATTCAAAAACAAGATTGTGAAAGAATAAACACACAAGTCGGGCAAGAGTCGGCTGCAAGGGTTTCATTAGCTGAGAGATAAGAACATCATTATCAATTATCAATTCTCATCTCTCAGCTAAGACAACCAACCGCAAAACCCGCAGCCGACCAAATGCCGGACAAAAAAATTGATTTTTAGAATATTAATGAATACATTTGCAAATATTTAACCTATAAATCCAACATCACGGTGAAACACACAGAACACATACCAAACATCGAAGATGTTCTCGTTCTAAACTCCGTTTCCAACAAGAGTAACCGGATTTGGTTTTTGTGCAAGAATAACTTAAGCTGTACAAGCCTCTGCAATAGCGGTGTGCTGCCGTTTGCAGAGGCGATGACAGAAAAGAAAATACTCAGGCAAAGATAAAAACAGCAGAAAAACTGTTTGTCTGCACACCAAAAATTACAAAAAAAGCAGGTGCAGATTCCCGCGTGCGATGAAGTGTCTGTATAATAAACAAAGTAGCCACGCCAAACCCTTTCATAAAAACAGCGGAATAAAGAACTGCGAAAGGGATATTTTTAAAATGAAAACTAATATTTTACTTTTATTGTTTGTTATTGGTCTTATTTGCTCAACACATGGGCAAAACCCTGACGAAAATCCGTGTGTTGCCGGCGATGCATATATCGATTCGGAACTTGAAAATTTAATGCAGCCTATGGTTTTCACTTATGAGTCAATGGCTAAATCAATTCCTTCGGCAGTCGATAACTCGACAAACATGTATATGCCGCCAATCTTCAATCAGTGGCAATCTGGTTCTTGCGTTCATTGTTCAGAAGTGGCATATACTTTCACATACGAAATGAACCGTTACAGAAATGTTGAAGCTGGAAGTAGTTGGACAGGTACAGAGGAAGATAGAATGAACCTTTATCATCCATTCTTTACTTATAATTTCAAGAATGAAGGCAATGGAAGTTTTGAAACTGGTTTTGGCAGTGCTTTCAACATTGTTTGTGAAGACGGATGCCCAACATTGAATGATTATTATGACTCGATGTTGAATCAACACTTCTATCCTGGTTCATCTGAAGAAAGTCAGATGCCGTTCAGACGTTGGATGGACGGAGAGGAAAAATATATTGCGGCTACTGAAAACAGAATATCCTATCAAAATAACAGTTCGGGAAGTTATACAATTACTTGGGGGAGCACTTATGAGAGTTTGGACAACTTGAAGAGATGGTTGTCAAACCACAATTCTTCAAGCAACATTGGTGGACTTGCGGTCATATCAGTTAATATGGGAAACGGGTATACTACTACAAGAATACCAAGTGGGACACCTCATGCTAACGAATTCCTGCTGACTTCGTGGGCATTGACTGGCGGCCACGCTATGACTATTGTAGGCTATGATGACAACATTTGTTGTTTTGATTTCAACGAAAACCAAACTTACGATTATCCAACATCAAATACGCCGTTGACTTTGTGCGAAAGAGGCGCGTTCAAGGTAGCTAACAGCTGGGGAAGTTCTTGGAAAAATAGTGGTTACATCTGGGTCCCATACAGCCTGATGAGAAGTGTCATGAATAATAACTACCGAGCCTATACCTGCGTAGCCATCGATGCCCCGGAAAAAACTGTTTATCTGTCGGCTACTGTCAAACATGCCCAAAGGAACAAACTTCAACTTGTTGCAGGAAAAAGCAATACGGCTAATTCTATTTTTCCTACAGATACTGCTTCATACAAGATTTTTAATTATCAAGGCGGACTTAATCCCATGCACGGTATTGACGATGAACCATTAGAGATTGGTTTGGATTATGGAAACAAACTTGGCTTGGATAACATAGGAAAGATTTTTCTTCTCGCCAATACTAAATATATTGCCAATTATATTCCGGATAGTTGCTATATCCAAGATTTTTCTCTCATTGACTATCGTTGGAATGAAGTATTTCAATTGGATTGTCCGACATCCCATATTAGTATTGGGAATAATACTACAACTACTTTATCTATTGATTATGATCTTTTACCGCACGAATCGGCAATAGACGCATCCTATACCTGTTCGAGTAATAAAGTAGCAAGACGTACTGTCAATGTAACCAACAACGCTACGTTTGAGGTAGCCGAAAATGTCGATATTGATCTTTATGGAACAGATAATCATCCATGCTCTATACACATTGCGAATGGCTCTTGTTTAAGTATTCAAGATAGTGTTACATTCACGGCAAAGCGAGGAATTTGCAGTATTGTAATAGACGGCAATATAACTATTGGAGATGGAGTCAGATTTATAGCTAATGAGGGAGCTTCCTTTGATATCATCATCAATAATGGTAATAATCTGACCTTTAACAGAACATATTTCTCGAAATGCAATCTTACGTTTCCAGGAAGGAACATCACATTTAATGAATGTGTTTTTTTGAGAACACCGTTAAGTATTGTTGCCGACAACACTTTCAGCAACCATACTATTGTAGTCAATGCATGCACTTTCAGCAACTTCCAAAATGTGATTAGTAATGCCATCTATATTAACGGATACTCCTCCTATACAGTTAGCAATTGTAGTATTGTAAAGAGTAGTCATAGCCTAGTCGATGAGAGATATTTTGAAAATGGCATTAACATCATGAACTGTGGTAATTCTTTTACAGATGCAGCACGTATCGTTAATGACAATTACATAGAAGGATGCATTGAAACTGGGCTTATCATGTATTCATCAACAGGAGATATAAAAATGAACCATATCACAGATAATGAATGTGGTGTGAAGTTACTGAACAATTGTAATATAGGAAAGTTTTCGGGTAATTGTGCTGCATTGACGGCAGAACTGACACAATTCATTCATGACAATGATAGTATTGAAGTTTATTTTTCAAGAAATTGTTTCCCTTCAGAATTTAAAAACAATTGCATTACGAGTACAGAAAGCCATCCATATATTTATTGTAACTATGATGGCAGATATAACCAAATACAACTTAATATTGAGGAAAATTATTGGGGATCGAACATAGTGCCGAGCATTCATTTTCAATCAGAAGGAAACTATGCAACATTTGACTACCAACCGACATGGTCGATGGGAGCTTGTCAAGGTAGCGTTGTTAGAGCAGTTGAAAGAGCATTACAAAATGCAGATTCACTATCTGTTGCTGGAAATTATAGTCTTGCAACAGAAGCCTATAAAAACATAGTAGAAAACTATCCAGAGACTACACAAGCTGCTAACGCATTAGGCTCACTTCTATCACTTGAACGGTCAACAAACACAGATCTAGAATCTTTGCAAAACTATTACATGACAAATTCAGTTATTCTATCCGATACGTTGCTTGAGAAGCTAGGTTCATCATTAGCAAATCGTTGTGACGAAATCATGGAAAACTACGAAGAAGCCATAACATGGTATGAGAACGTGATAACTGATGAAAGTTCTTCTTTCAACGACAGTATCTTTGCTACTATTGACCTTGGCAGTCTTTATGAAAAAATTGAAGAACAAGGCACAAAAGGCATTCAGGGAAAACTTTCTCAGTATATCCCAAAATCACATGAAGCCTATACAAAACAGACAGATTATGCCTTGTCGCTGATACCTGCAACAAAAAAAACAGCCACAGTGGTTGACAATTATCCTGAAACCTATTGGACAGATATTGTTACCGAACAGCCAGAAGGTTATCAGACTGATGCAAACGGTAACGTACACATTTATTCTGCTGAAGGTTTGGCGTGGCTATCCGTAGTAAGCAACGGCCTGAATGGGCAGGAAGCAGATGACTTCACCGACAAAACCGTATTCTTGGAAGAAAATATCGATTTAGATGGTCACCGGTGGTTTCCTATATCGGCTACCATTTTTGAACCTAACAATATTGTTCATTATAATAAATTTAGAGGAGTATTTGAAGGCAATGCTCATGTGATTAATAATTTGTTACTATATGAAGGCAGAATGCCAATGGGATTATTTGAAAATGTTGATTATGGAGAGATTCGAAACATTGTTATTCGTGACTTTAAGGTTGATGTTGAAACTCGTTCGTGCGGAATTTTGGCAATTCGTGCAGATTATTCTCTTATTGAGAATTGTTATGCCAATGGTTCCGTTCTCTATAGTTATATAGGAGGAATGTTTGAAACTATCAGTAATTCAACTGTGAGAAATTGTATGGTAAGATACTCGTCATTTAAAGGAAATGATAGTTCTGGAGGATTTTGTGTTGACAATGTTGTCGGCTTGATTGAAAATTGTGCCAGCATTGTAGATACGCTGTATTGGCCTCTTTTTGGTGAATCTGCCGGAATTGCCGCAATCAATCAGGGTACTATTAAAAATTGTTATTCTTACTGGGGCGAATTGAAAGAGTTTGAAGGCTACAGTGGTCTAGCTCCAAGAAGTGGAGTAGCTATATCTAATGAGGACATTGGTATAATAGAAAACAGTTACTTCAACCGGATGGATCCACTTTTTGGTTTTGATGACCAACCTGTTCGGCTGAATTATGGCGTGGTAATAGATGCCGTGTCATTTTACGAATACGTACAGCTATGGCGACTTATTCGACCAATAACTATTGGAACAGCACAAGCCTATGATTTGCTTGATGTCTTGAACTTGTGGGTAAATAACCAGCCTAACAGTGGTGATTATCTGACATGGTGTGAAGACACAGTCGGAATTAATTTGGGACTTCCCATTTTCAGAGATATGGATTTGACATCAGTTGAAGAAAAACCTGGAAAAATGGATCTATGCGTTTACCCAAATCCGGTAAAAGACAAATTGATAATTGAACTTCCAAACGGTGAAGCGGCAAACAGAATAGTCGTTTACAACAACACCGGCGCACTTGTAATTGAACAAAATGCCACACATGAACTGAACCTGCAAAACACTCCATCAGGATTGTATTTTGTTGTGGTTGAGACAGAAAGCGGAATAATATTCAAAAACAAGATTGTGAAAGAATAAACACACAAGTCGGGCAAGAGTCGGCTGCAAGGGTTTCATTAGCTGAGAGATAAGAACATCATTATCAATTATCAATTCTCATCTCTCAGCTAAGACAACCAACCGCAAAACCCGCAGCCGACCAAATGCCGGACAAAAAAATTGATTTTTAGAATATTAATGAATACATTTGCAAATATTTAACCTATAAATCCAACATCACGGTGAAACACACAGAACACATACCAAACATCGAAGATGTTCTCGTTCTAAACTCCGTTTCCAACAAGAGTAACCGGATTTGGTTTTTGTGCAAGAACAACTTAAGCCGTACAAGCCTCTGCAATAGCGGTGTGCTGCCGTTTGCAGAGGTAGAAACTATTTTCAGCAAAGAATCAATATTTTTATGAATCCACTCTCAAACCTTGCAATAGAAATGAATTTCAATTAAAATAAACACGCAAAAAAGATTTATTAACATCAAAAAATATAACATTATGAAATAAGTTAATTTTATTTTTAATGGTGTTTGCAATATGTTCAAACACGAAAGCGCAGGAATTTGTTCTGCTCCAATCGGAGCAAAAGAGTGACAATATACAAATAATCAAGGATAACGCAGAATATAATACCTTGCTGACATATTATTCCACCTATCCGAACTTTCAAATTACTTCATCAATTGTTTTTGATGGTGATACTTTGATTGCAGACATTGAATACAAAAAGACATATCAGAAATTTTCGAGTTCTCCTAATGGCCAAAGTATGGAATATGAATTAATTGGATACATGAGAGAAGAAGAATCAGGGGAAATATATTACAGACCGAGTGGTAGTGATAATGATTATTTGTTATATGATTTCGGATTGGCTGTAAATGACAGTACTCTTATGTATTGGAATCAGCATGACTGGGGCGGCGTATATGTTCGTGTTGATTCCATAATTCCGAAATATGTTGGAGGAATGACACGCAATTGTTATTACATCAGTTCGAGGGACGATGATTCTTACAACTGGTCATGGTATAACACATGGATAGAAGGCATTGGATCGATGGAAGGTATCATGAATTCCTGCCAAAGTCAAAAAATAGGAAAATATAATTATCCCACATTGCTATGCTATACAGATAACGACGAGCTGATTTACAAGAACGAAAATTATGATGCATGTGTTATAGATGGTCCCATTACTTCAGTGGAAGAAGAGAATGGACTATTAAACGTCTATTTCGACGCGTCTAACTCACAACTTCATTTGCACGATTTTTCCAATAGTTATCGACAAGTCTGCATTTTTAACGTATTAGGTAATAATAATGTAGTATTAAAAGAAAATTGCTGTGACAAGATAATAGACCTTTCATATTTGCCTGTCGGAATCTACGTGGCTGTTATCCTTGCTGATGAACAAAAAATTACAATTAAATTCATAAAATCCAAGTAAAAATGAATTATCTAAGATAATCACAATTACCCTCATTTTCGTCAGCTTTACAATGATTTTAAATGGTCAGACGAACTACTTTACAATGGAACATGCAAGCATTGAGGAAGAAATAGTAAACCGGCAGTCATATTGCGCGATTCATCTCGCCATTCACGAACCCATAAAATACCTATTTTTGCAGCGATAAATGATTTCGCGTCATGGACAAACTGCTTTACATTCACGGCCTGTATTCCAGTGGAAACGCTTTCAAGGCGCAACTGATGAAAGAACACCTCACCGAATATGAAATTATTTCGCCAACACTGGATTACAAGAGCATTCCTCCATTGGAAATCATGCAACAACTTGTCGGCATCATCACCCATAAGCGTCCCCAACTTGTCGTGGGGTCGAGTTTGGGAGGCTATTACGCCATCTGCTGCTGCGCGGCTTGTTCCGTTCCGGTGCTGGCCGTCAATCCCGTCACCAATCCCATTCCCTTGCTGCATGACATCGCCACCAAGGCCGAGCATGACAATGACACGAAGGATGTGGGACAGACACGCAAACAAATTGCCGCATACGAACAATTTCAGACGGACTTCTTCGAACATGCGACACCAGAAGGTGAGAACCTGAACTTCGCACTCGCCAACGACGACGAACTCCTTGGCAATCACCACTATCTGGCACAACGCTATCCTGAACACAACGAGATGGTGTTTATGGATGGCTGCGGTCATCATTTCCAACGTTTTGAGGAACTCATTCCGCTGATAAGAAAACTGGCGGAACAATAAAAAAGCCAATCTTCACTGACTGGCTTGAAATGTCGGGATGACAAGATTCGAACTTGCGGCCTCTTCGTCCCGAACGAAGCGCGCTACCGGGCTGCGCTACATCCCGCGACATTTGGAATGCAAAAGTAGCACTTTTTTCAATATGCCAATGGTTTTTACCTTGAATTTTATCGGCGGCGGATTCAACACAACAAAAAATCCATGACGGCTTCGCCGTAAGCCTCCGGCTGTTCCACGGCGCAGAAATGCGTGCCGTGTATCACACAGAAACAGCTATCGGCAATGGCTTCGTGTATCCTTCGCGAATGACGGTCGCGTATCATGTCGTGGTCGCCGACGATGACCAGCGTCGGGTTGCTGACGCCTTTCAAATCGTCGAAGCTGAAACAGGGTTGCCTGAGCATCAGCAGCATCAGTTCCTGTCCCGCAACATCGTTGTGCAACTTGGCCTTCAGATAGTGGCGCAACACCCACCCGTAAGCAGGCATCTTCATGCCCGCAGGAAAGATATTGGCAGCATTCAGAATCAGTTTGCCAACACGTTCTGGATTCTTCAAGGCAAAGGCCATAGCGATGTTGGCGCCATCGGAGAAGCCCAAAAGATGCGCCTTGGCGATGTAGTGCTCATCCATAAAGTCATGAAGGTCTTCGGCAAACTGAAGGATCGAGAAGGGTGCTTCGCCACGAGGCGACAACCCGTGTCCACGTGTGTCAAGGCTGATGACACGGAAAACGCTGCTGAAACGCTCTAAAAGGGGCGCGAAATAAGAGCCGTCCTCTCCGTTGCCATGCAACAGAATGAGCGGAAAACCCGACCCCTGTTCCATATAATGCAGAATGACATCCATAACCATGACCGTCAGAAAGAGATGATTCCAAGATGCTCTAATAATATCTTTAACCCTATCAGTATCAATATGATGCCGCCAACAACGCCCGCTTGCTTCTCGAACCTCGAGCCGAATACGTTGCCAATCTTCACGCCGGCGATGGAAAACAGAAAGGTAGTAGCGCCAATAACGAGCACGGCTTTCCAGATGTTCACCTGAAGGCATGCGAAAGAGACGCCGATAGCCAGCGCGTCGATGCTGGTGGCGATGGCAAGCAGCAACATCGTCTTGAAGTCGAGCGAGGCGTCCTGACTCTCGCTCTTCTGTTTTGACAAAGCTTCACGGATCATGTTGGCACCTATCATCACAAGCAGTCCGAAAGCAATCCAATGGTCAAGGGCTTCGATGAGACCTTGAAACTGAACGCCAAGGAAAAAACCGATCAAAGGCATCACCGCCTGAAACACCCCGAACCACAACGCACAAATCATCGCCATGCGCCATGAGAACTTGCGTGTAGCCAATCCTTTACAGATGGATACGGAAAACGCATCCATCGACAATCCGATTCCGATAAGCAGAATTTCCCAAAAACCCATAAATCGTGCCTTGTATTAAAAACGCAAAAATAACGCTTTTATCATCACCACTAAACCTGAATCCGATTGGGAGACAAAACACATTGATAATCCATTCGTTTTGTTTTTTCACTATTTTTGTCACCATAATAAACTGACAAAACATGAAAAAACTATTACTCATCGCATTGGCGTTGCTAATCTCTGCATACGGTTTTTCGCAAGACAACCAGAAAAAGACGAAAAAGGAAAAGACCCTCAACGAAAAGGGCGAAATCATCAAAAAAGGATGGAACTTCGGACCATTGCCTGTGGTGGGCTACGATGCCGACTTGGGTTTCCAATACGGTGTCACCTGCGACATATTCAACTACGGCAACGGAAGCCGTTATCCGCGTTACGACTACAAGATGAATGTGGAAGCATCACGCAACACGGGAGGCTCCAGCGTGTTGCGTTTCTACGCCGACTTCCCTTACCTCATCAAGAACACCAAACTGTTCGTTGACGTGTCGTACTTCAATGCCAAGAAATACGAGTTTTTCGGCTACAACGGCTATGAGAGCAATCCCGACTGGATAGCAGACGAAGCCATCGACGGAAGCCATTACAACAACATCAGCCGAAGCCAATTCCGATTCATCTCCAGCATACAACGGCCGCTTTTCGGCGTCAAGGACCTTTATTATTCGGCAGGACTGGCATATTACAACACGAAGACCAAATCTTACGACTCGGGCGAGACACTGATTCCGGTGACGACGTTATACGACAGATACAACGAAGCCGGCCTCATCAAGGACAACGAAGCCGATGGCGGCAACACCATGCAGGTCAGAGCCGGTCTAGTATATGACAGCCGCGACCACAACAGTGTTCCGTCAAAAGGCATCTATGCCGAAGGCACGCTGGCAGCATCACCCGACATCATCGACAAGGACGGCTACAGCAACCTTTGCTTAACCATGCTGTGGCGTCAGTATCTGCCCGTTTACAAGGACAAACTCACTTTCGCTTACCGACTCGGCAGCCAGAATCTTCTGGCCGGCGAAACGCCATGGTACATGATCAACAACCTCAACACCATGTTCTTCAACAAAATGTACACCGAGGGATTGGGCGGCAGCAACACCGTACGTGGCGTTGACCGCAACCGCATCATCGGCGAAGGCTTTGCTTTCGGCAACGTCGAGATGCGCTGGAACTTCCTCTCTTTCCAATTCATCAACCAGAACTGGATGCTGGGCGTGAACCCCTTCTTCGATGCCGGCATCGTCACGCAGCGTTTCCGCGGAAAGGAATTTGACGAATACAAAGCTAACCACGGCGACGAAGACAACACACTCGTCACCGACAGCGAGGAAGGCCTCCACACCGGAGCCGGCTGCGGTCTCAAGGTCATCATGAACCGCAACCTCGTTGTCAGCGTTGATCTTGCCAAAGCACTCGACAAGCGCGACGGCGAAAAAATGAAGACCTACATCAGTTTCAATTACATCTTCTAAGACAATAGAGAAAACACAATTGAAAAAGGGCGGAGAAATTCATCTCCGCCCTTTTTATGTAACCTGAATCATTCCTACTTATAAAAATCTCTCTTTTCCCTTTAAAAATAAGCACTTCCACAGCCTCGGCACTTGTTTCAAAATAGGCTTTTTATTTGTATTTTTTTCTTCCATTTTTCTCTGTTTTAGTTGTTTGTGTTTAAAAAGTTGTATATTTGCAGACGAAAGACCATTGATATTGAGAGCGTGGATTGTAGTTCCACGAGGCAGATATTGATGGTTTTTTTTATTGTAGTACTTTATTGCTGTCAGTGATGCTATAGAAATACAAGTATCCGTCATCTTGCCAATTGGCAATTAAAAAGTATGTTTTGTAGTTTAAGACTATACAACTCTTTTTGAATTTTGTGGTTCATTTCTTCAAATTCAAACACCACAATTTCAGCACCTTGTTTGGTAATAGCTTTTTATTTGTGTTTTTTTCTTCCATTTTTCTCTGTTTTAGTTGTTTGTGTTTGAAAAGTTGTATATTTGCGGTATAGAAATGCGTTAAGGAATGATGACCTGGTGTAATCCTAAGTATCGCCTTGGCGCATTTTCTATTTTATGTCATTGATAG
>CAYQND010000013.1:0-63749 GCA_964418895.1 uncultured Lentimicrobiaceae bacterium
ATGACGAGGCGGAAGGCATCCTTGTTGTCGTTTGTCGTCATTGGGACGGGATTGCTGACTTCGCCTACGCCGAGTTTGCTAATCACGAAGGAGAGGTTTTTGAACTCATTGTAATAGGATTCAAGTTCCTGAAGGTCTTGAAGACTGATGCGGTTACCACCGGTAGAAGAATTCGAGATATAGCCTCCATTGTTTTTGGAATCGTCGTCGCTGAATTTTTTGCAAGCCTCGTCGAAGGTCACATCGCCATTGCGGATTAAAGTTGCGACAGAGTCCAGTTCTTTCTGTGCTTTTTCGAGCGCTTCGACAGGGACTTTGGCGGTGAGAAGGATGTGTCGGCAGTTGACCATATCACCCTTACGTTCAATAAGTTGGATGATATGGAATCCAAACTCGGTTTCCACCACTTCGGAAATCTCGCCATCTTTCAAGTTGAAAGCCACGGCTTCAAATTCGGGAGCGAACTCCCCTTTGCCGACAAAGCCAAGTTCGCCGCCTTTCTTGGCGGAACCGGGATCCTCGGAATATAGCACCGCCATGGTCGAGAAACTCTCGCCGTTGAGAATGCGTTTCCTGATCTGGTAAAGACGATCCTTGACTTCCAGTTTCTCGTTGATGCTCACAGGAGGACGCTTGACAATCTGAGCAATTTCAAATTGTGGGCTGACCATCGGGATGCTGTCTTCGGGGATGCTGCGATAGAAGGCTTTCACTTCCGACGGCGTAACCTGCACGTCTTTCGTGATGCCATTCCTCACCTGTTCCTGCAACATCTGATCCTTGACAGAACGCCGCAACTCGTCTTTAATTTCCGACATCGTCTTGCCAAAATACTGTTCGACTTTCTCTTGCGATCCAATCTGGGAAACAAAATAATTGATACGGCGATTCATCTCCGTTTCGACTTGTTCGTCGGTCACGGTGACACTGTCCATCTCGGCCTGATTCAGCATCAGTTTCTGAAACAGCAGGTCTTCAAGAATCTGGCAGCGCAGCGATGACGCATTGCCTTGCGCACCGCCCTGAATACCATACTGCAGGTACTGGTTTTCGATTTCGGATTGCAGGATGACGTTTTTGCCCACAACGGCGACAACCTTGTCAATCACCTGACTTGGCTTAGTCTGGCCGAACAATGGCGCCACCAACAGCGAAAGAGCGATAAAGAGAATATTTCTTTTCATATTTGCTTATTATTCAACATCAATAAATGGCGAAGGCTTTGTCATGAGATGCCTTCTCGTAAAGATCATAGTTCATTTTCTCAAGCAGGTCCTTCTTGCGTTTCATCAGGATCACGTCCTTGATATTGCCGCGTTCTATCTCTAATGGCGAAACGCTTTCCTTAAGCAGGAAATCCTTGAAACGCAACAGATAGGTGCTGCCATCCTTGTCGAAACTGATGAAGAAATTCTTCTTCAGGAAGCCTTCGGTATTGTAGATCTCCAACGGCACTGCCTTGAGGAGGTCATCGAGGCGAATCCACGAATCGATGTCGAGATAACAGACGGCGTTGTATTTTGTCGCAAGATTGTCAACCTGTTGTATCATGACGGTGTCATTCCTTGACATGAGTTTCCGAAATTCGCTGACGTGCTGGTTACCTTCAGGAAGGATGACATAAGCCACCTTCACCATATTGTGGTGCACCTGGAAGTTTTCCTTGTTTTCATCATAATAGCGTTCCAACTCTTCTTCGGAAACGATGGTGTCGAGTCTCTGCTTTATCAATGCCGACTCATAGGCATAAATCACGAGAGAGTTGCGATAGTCCTGAAGTTCCTGCGAGAAATCAAGTTCGTCCGGCGACAGGTTCTTTTCTGCCTGATGAATCAAGATCTGGTGATGTATCCACGAGTCGATGAAAGCCCGTGTACGTGAGATGCTGTCGAGTTTATTGGTGCCAGGCATAACGATTCCTTTAAGGTCTGTGTCGTAAAGGTATTTTCCATAACATTCCGCCACCGCCACGCGTCCTTGCTTATCCTTCGACATCTTGCAACTTGTCGTGAGGATAGACAGAAACACCAGAACCAATATGCCTGCCCTTTTCATTGATATGATTTCCTGATTTTATTCAGCACCTTGTCGTTCAGCACCACAGGATATCTCTGATGCAGCGCATCAATCCATTTCCCTTCGAGTTCGGTCTGATAGTCGGAAGTCACCAGTCCCTTGGCTTCTCTCAGCGTCTTTGGCTCGGGGTCGCGAACGTCGAGGATTTCCACAATCACCGTCGATTGGTCAACGGTGGAAGGAATTCTGTTGATGGTGCCTATCTTCCATTCAGTCTTATCGACATTCTGGTTGTCGCCTTCCTGATAGAATCCTTTGCGGACATAGACGTATTTCACGGAATCGCGAGCAATGGCAGTGCGTATGCTATCGACCGAAAGTCCTTGTGCGATGTAGTTTTCCACTGCCGGCAATGATTCGGCACGTGCAACGGTAATCACGGCAGCCTGAACGCGTTTCTTCCACATGTAGTTCGTCTTGTGGCTTTCATAGTAGTTTTCAAGACCTGTCGTATCCTTGACGGCTTTTGACCAGACTTCCTTGTCCATCAAATCGAAGAGCATGATGCCATCATAATATTCATTGACAAGTTGCTTGAAATCTGGGTATTTTTCTTCGAGATGGGCGTCGGCATAGTCCATGACACTCTGATTCGAGAAATTCTCGTACAGTTGTGTTGCATAGGTCTGCGATGTGACGTATTTCTGCGGCACCTGATTGTCCTGAATGTATTTGACGAAGTCGTTCACCGTATATTTCTGCTTCTCCATCGAGAAGAGCGGCTTGTTAAGGTCGGTATTGGCGGCGGGAGTGAATTTTCCGCCCAGTATGGTGGTGTCAACGCTGGCCATGAAACCTTCAAGATTCTTATCGTCCTGCTTGAAGCCATATTCCTTTTTCACCTGACTGAGGACAACTTCTTCCGACTTCTTAGAGCGCACGTCCTTTTCAACGCGTTCGGCAATGCCCTGCTTTTCCTGTTCGAAAGTGCCTATCTTGGTAGTGCTCAGCAATTTGATGATGTGATAGCCGTAACTCGTACGGATTGGCTTAGATATTTCGTTAGGTTTCAGCGTCTTGACGGCTTCAATGAATTCAGGCACAATGCGGCTGACTGTGAAGTTGCTCAACCCACCGCCGCGGGAAATCGTTCCCTTGTCATCGGTATATTGTCTGACAGCATCGTTCCAGTTCTTGCCATCCTGAGCCATGATTTCCTTATAGATATTGTTGGCCTTGTCGCGCATAGCGGTCTCCTCTTCTTCGGTAGCCGTAAGCGGCAGTTGGAGGAAGATGTGGGCCGCCGACACCGTTCCTATGGCGTCAGTGATGCTTGTCACCTTGATGATGTGGTATCCGAAGTCGCTGCGCACCGGCATTGACACTTCGCCTTCCTTGGTGTTGTATGCGCCTGTCTCGAAAGGATAGACCATATCGAAGACGGTGAAATAGCCCAAATCGCCGTGGTTGCCGAAGCGTGCCGGAGACGATTCTGTAGCAGGATAGTCATGTGCCGACGGGTCATCGGAAACTTCTGCGGCCACTTTGCCGAAGTCCTCGCCATCCATGACGCGCTTGCGTATCGACATGGCTTTCTTGTAAGCCTTCAAAGTGTCGGATGGCAAAGCGTTCTTGTCGCATGCCACAAGAATATGCGATGCGCGGATGTCTTTCAGTTTGCGCTGATAGGCTTCCTCAAGGAGATTCTCGCTCACCACTTCGTCAGAGAAGTACGGTTTTGCAAGTTGTTTGCGGTAGTTCGCCAATTCCCTCTTGAACTTTGCGCTGGTGTCAAGTTTCATCTCGGTGGCTTCCTTGACCTTCATTTTATAATTGATGAAGAGGTCAAGATATTCGTCCACAGACTTCTTATCCACGACGCCGCTCTTCAAATTGTTCTTTTCGTACACATCAGTAAACTCTTTTGCCGTGACCTGATCGCCTCCTATTGTCATCAAAACCTGTTTGCCGAGTTTCGATTGGGCATTGGTGTGTATGGCTGGAGCAAATAGCAATAGCAAAACACACGCTTTCAAGATGTTGACTTTCATTTTCTAATAAGTTGATTAAATATTAATTACTCCTATTGATTTCTTTCCGAAATAAGCGGTAAAAATACATAAAAACCTCGAATGAATCACCCGATGCTATCAATAACGAAGAATAATGTGGAAAATTGCGCCTCTGCGATTTGTCTTCCGCATATAGCGAAAGAGGCCGATGGTAAGCCATCAGCCTCGGTTCGTCTGTAATGCTAAGCGTGTCCTTACGACTTCAGCGTCCCGTCGATTTCAATGCCGTTGTCGCGCATGCTGATGTCGTTCAGCGTGAAGTTTGCAAGCACTTTTTCAACCTGCTCTATCTTGGAAAGATGGATGATGAGACGAGAGCCTTGCGCTTCTTCCAGAACATCGGCAGGTATCTTGTCGCGGAGCATTTTAAGCGCCATGTCAATCACCATCTGCATGGCTTTGTCGTTGGCGTACGACACCGTGATGTCGCTGCCACGAATCTCTTCCACTTTGAGATTGGCATTCAAGGTCTTCTTGAAAATTCCGAGGTCCAAGACGTAAGAGACGCAGAGCGTCTTCTCATCGGTCTGGGAAAACGACAAGGGTTGCTTTGCCTTTTCAGCAATGATGTTTTGAAGTTCCTGATAGGATAGTAAGGCTTTCATGTAGTTATATTATAGCGTGGAAACGTTATTCTGTCGGGACAGCATCGTTGGTCTGTGTGCCAAACCATTTGTCGAGTTGCTCGTCGGCGCGTTTCTCCATCTCCGGAGTGATATGGCGGCGCACTTTGTCAACCGCAATACCCAAAGCCGCAATGTCATCCAGCCATCCGGTGACTGGATGCTTCTTGTGCGAGATGAGGTCAACAGGCAGCACAAGGTAAGCCAAAGCGGCGGCTACGACGATCTTGGCGCTACGTGGCGTGGCCGGATCGGTCATGACGTAATAAAGGAGCAATGCGGGGCGCGTGGCAAGGCGGCCTGCCTTTTTGCTGAAGGTGCAAATCTTTTCCCACAAGAGGGATGAATCGAATGTGTCGTTTGTCATTGTTTTTCAGTTTTCAGTCTATATCGACATCTACTTATCAATAAACATTCCAAAACAATAAAAGCCGGTTGAAAATCGGCTTTTATTGAAAGTTTCGTCAGCCAGCATCAACTGCGTTTGCTATAGTTCGGGGCCTCCTGCGTGATGGTGACATCATGAGGATGGCTTTCGAGGATGCCGGAACTGGTGATACGTATGAATTTGGCTTTCTTCAGATCCTCGATGGTGTGGGAGCCTGTGTAGCCCATGCCTGAGCGCAAGCCGCCGACCATCTGGTAAACCACTTCGGACAATGAACCTTTGTATGGCACACGACCGGCAATGCCTTCCGGAACGAGTTTCTTGACATCGTCTTCCATATCCTGGAAATAACGGTCCTTCGAGCCGCACTGCATGGCTTCGAGAGATCCCATTCCTCTGTATGTCTTGAACTTACGTCCTTCGAAGATGATGGTGTCGCCTGGTGACTCATCGACTCCGGCAAAGAGGGAGCCTGCCATGACGGAAGATGCGCCTGCCGCCAAAGCCTTCACGATGTCGCCAGTGTAGCGGATGCCGCCGTCAGCGATGATGGGAGTGCCAGAGCCTTCAAGCGCTTGGGCCACGTCGAGCACCGCGGTAAGTTGCGGAACTCCGATGCCTGCCACAACACGGGTTGTGCAGATCGAACCGGGACCTATGCCGACTTTCACGCCATCGGCGCCAGCCTCCACGAGGGCTAAAGCCGCTGCGCCAGTGGCAACGTTGCCTGCCACAATATCGATGTCGGGGTAATGAGCGCGCAAGTTCTTCACCATGTCAATCACGCCCTGTGAATGGCCGTGAGCCGTATCAACAACGAGAGCGTCAACGCCGGCGTCAACCAATGCGGCAGCACGTTCAAGGGTGTTGGCCGTGACACCGACTGCGGCGGCGACACGAAGACGTCCGCGACTGTCCTTGCAGGCATTGGGACGCGCCTTCACCTTGATGATGTCCTTGTATGTGATAAGCCCGATGAGATGGTTCTGTCCATCGACAACGGGGAGTTTTTCAATCTTGTATTGCTGCAAAATGTCGGCGGCCTTGTCAAAAGCGACTTCGGTGGTGGTGATGAGATGGTCTTTGGTCATAACCTCGCTGATGGGGCGCTCCAGGCCACGCTCGAAACGCAAGTCACGGTTGGTGACGATGCCAACAAGAATGTTGTTGCTGTCCACAACAGGAATGCCACCGATGTGGTACTCGGACATAAGCGCCAGAGCGTCTTTCACTTTGGAATCGACATGAATGGTGATCGGGTCGATGATCATGCCGTTTTCGGCACGTTTCACCTTGCGGACTTCAGCAGCCTGCTTGCCTATCGTCATGTTTTTGTGAAGCACGCCTATGCCGCCTTCCTGAGCGATGGCGATGGCCATGGTTGACTCTGTCACTGTGTCCATGCCAGCAGACACAATAGGAACGTTAAGTTGAATGTGGCGTGAAAAATAGGTCTTGAGATCCGTCTCACGCGGGAGCACGTTGCTATAGGCCGGCACCAGCAACACGTCATCGTAGGTAAGTCCTTCTCCGACAAATTTATCGTTAAATTGTGACATTGCAGTAATTTTTAATTTGCAAAGGTAGGAAAAAATCAAATCTATGCTACATTTTGACTATTTTCATAAAGAAATCAAAAGATAGTGAAAAGCGAATGAAACAATGACAGGGTCAAGAATCAAGGCGTTGCCGGAAAGATACGGAGCGAATTAATCCGAGATCTGCTCAGCGCACCACAATCTTGCGATTCAGTTCAAAGCCGTCCTCATCGACGCAACGCAGATGATAAGTGCCTTTCTCGACATCGATGGGCATCTGATGGTTAAGGCGTGTCTCTCCAAGATACTTATCGTCAAGAGTCCAGTAAATGGTTTTCTGGGGATTGCGGTGGGCAATCTCGAAAATCACCTGCTGTCTATCGCCTTTGATGCCGATTGGAATCGTGACTTTGGCATCGGTCTTGGGATAGATGAACGACATCATGTCTTCTGATGCCGAAGTGCCGCAACCGGGATAGAATGCTGGTATCGGACGATAGATGGGCGACTGCTTCTTATAGAACCATTCCATCTCGGGAGGAAGGACGAAATAAATGTCGTAGCACTGCTGATTGACTGGATAGCAGTCGGGCAACACCTGATACTGCCGTGTGGAGTCGAGGAAAATCTTCTTATGGTACGGACATACGCCCGTCTTGTTTTCCACATCGGGGACCTTGACGCGGCGTGTCTCGGTGCAATATTCTGATTTGGGATAGCCAGACTCGCTGCACACTTCGACCTCGACAGCGTCGTCAGTGGATGCAGGATAACTAAATCTGTCATTAAGCCTATCGACCACGTCGAACAAGATGGGTGCTGCCACGCCGACTCCCGTCAAGCCTGGACGGCCTTCTCCATTTGAATTTCCCACCCACACGCCGATGGCGTAATGGTCGGTGACGCCAATAGCCCATGCATCTTTGAATCCGAAACTCGTTCCGGTCTTCCACGCCACCTGCCGTGACGATGAGAATCCTCGCCATCCCACCTGTCCCACTGGCCTTGTCAAGTCAAGCATGACGTGGAAAGTCTCAGCGATAGCCTCGGCGGAAAATGGCGACTCCTTGTCATCATCGTTATGATAGTCATCCACCTTTGAAGCGAGTTTCCGTCCCATAGCGCCGTAAGCATTGACGATGTCGAACAACGAAGCCTCGGCACCGCCGACAATGATAGAAAGACCGTAGTGTTCGGCGTCAAAAGTGATGCCCGAAAGCGGCAGGCGTTTCAGCAAAGCATGAAACTTCGGCTGGCCGTAACGCTTCAGCAGGAAGACGAAAGGAGCGTTCAACGAGTTTTGCAATGCCTTGCTCGCCGGCAACGCGCCGCAATACTCACCGGAATAATTTCGCGGAGTATAGCCCGACAGGCTGAAAGGCACATCGGGCACCAACATGTCGGGGAGCAACATGCCATCGTCCAGCATGGCGGCAAAAAGGAAAGGTTTCAGCACGCTGCCCGTGGAACGTTGCGCCTTGATCATATCGACCATGGCGGCATCACGCGCATCCATATTGTTGCCCACATAAGCCATAATGTCATGGGTACGATAATTGATGACATATACGGCAGCGTTTTCTATCTGATTCTGAGCGTTATACCCATAATGACGCTCCATAATTTCCATCACGGAACGTTGCAAGTCGATGTCAATTGACGAATGGATTTGCTCACCCTTATGGCCTTTTTCAAGTCCGGCGAGATAATGGTATGCCAAGACTGGCATGTCGTAGGGCTTTTCAGGAATGTCTTCCATCAGCGACAACTCATAATCATCTTCCGAAAGACGACCAGCGCTGAGGCGGCGAGGGATGAACACTTTCGACGATGTCATTCGTTTCAGCAAGGCGTCACGTTTCAGCCGAAGTTGGTCGCGCGAACGTCCGGGGTGAATGAGCGCCGGAGAATTAGGCAGCACCGCCAGCGTGGCGGCTTCGCTCCAAGTGAGGTTGTCGGGCGTGGTGTTAAAATAGCGCCATGAGGCGGCATCTATGCCCACGACATTGCCTCCAAAAGGCGCATGAGCGGCATAAAGATTCAGAATCGCCTTCTTGGAATAGCGCAGTTCCAGGCGCAAGGCCAGCACCACTTCTATCATCTTCTCCTTATAGGTTCGCGGTTTGTTGTGCCTTGCCATTCTGACGACTTGCATCGTGATGGTGCTGCCACCTCTGACGACGTCGCCGGCTCTGAGATTCTGCCGCAAGGCCTTGACAAAAGATACGGGATTGAAGCCGGGATGCAGAAAAAAGTACCTGTCCTCGTATTCAAGGAGGCAAGCCACATACTTATCGCCATAAGTCTCTGAAGCGGGAAAACGCCATTGGCCGTCGTCGGCAATCCTCGCCCCAAGCAACTCCCCGTCCTTAGCCAGAAGCACGGTAGAATACGGATCGTGGAAACGAGGCACGGGAATGCAAAGGAAAAGCAGAAACAAACCCGCTATGACCGCTAACACTATCGAGAGCCTTCGATGCCGTTTAAACCAGCCTATCATGATGCTAAAGAAGGAACCGTTTGCCGCAGGTTTCTGCGGCAAACGGAATCCGGTAATCATTTGACTTCAATATTACGGGCAGGAACCACGTAGTAGATCTGGTCGTCATACATGTTTTCGCAATGTACGGCAGGGATGGTGAATTTGCCCTTATAAGTGGCGTTGAGTTGCAACTTGAATGTGACGCTTTGCTGTGCAGGAATGCTGAAGTAATAACAGACCCTGTCGTCGCGGACGTCGTAGTGGTCGACATTGCCGCCCATGGCATCCGACAAGCGGTCGCTGACAATCTCCCATCCTGATGGAAGGTAATACGACAATGCCATGTTGCTGATGCTTTCAATGCCAGTATTGACGACTTTGACGATGGCATTGAAGTCTGTTCCAGCCGTCATGGATGCCACATTGATAGGGCTGCCGTCCTTGCCAACGTAGTTCACCGTCATCTTCAGGCCAGCGCCGCTTTCTTTCCGTTCATACTCCGCATAGGAAGCCTTGGTATAGACCATGGCCATCACCTTGTTGCCGGAGTTGTTCTTGACTTTCACTTCGTTGCTGCCCTTCTTCGGAACGAAAGGAACGCTTGCCGAACCGATGTTGGCATTGACCGCATGGCTGTCGCCATTAATAGTGACCGAAGCGGAGATTTTAGCATTGGCGACTTTGTTCTTCTCGGCATATTTGCCCAAGACGAACAGCGCGAACGACGTGGACTGAGTGTCGAGCCATCTGTCGGAGTTGAGCACCTTGCAAATCGCGTTGATGTTAGCCTGAATCTTTTGCTGGCCCACATCACACAACATCATCGTATATGTTGCGAAAGCAAGGTCGCGGACATCGGAGCCATACGAATAGGAATAGTCGCTCATCGGTTGCGACCCGCTGATGTTGGGCAGCAATTTCTGCGCAATGGTGGTCTTGCCAGTCTGTGCAAAAGCCGCAGCGGCAAGTATCTTGGTAAGCGGATATTCCATCTCCATTTCTTTGAATCTGTTCATGGCACCCATTTCCGGAGACTTTGCCAAAGCAAGGACAAAAAGACGGTAAGCCTGGATGGTCTGACGATAATTCTGATATGAGTCATTCCGCCATGTCTTGGCCGTTGCTGTCTGATGCTTGACAAGTCCATCCAGCAGGTGTTGCGGCACGTTGAATCCTTGTTTCTTGGCTTCAACAAGGAAATGCAAGGTGTAAACCCCTGTCCATTCGTCAATTGACTTGCCACCAGGCCATGTCGTGAGTGTGAAGTCAGGACGCTGGTAAGCCTTGATGTCGCTTATCACCGAATTCACGGTTTCCTTCATCTTCGCCACATCGGCTTCATCCTGCTGGACAAAGTTGTTCACGTAAAGCAGCGGGAACGCTTTGGAGACAACCTGTTCAAGACATCCGTATGGGTAACTTTCGAGATAATCGAGGCGTCCATAGAGGTTGACCGGCACCAAGCCAGAGACGACGACCTTGCCGCTTTGCGAACCCGAAATGCAATTCATGTCGAAAGGTATGCTGACAGACTGGTTGGCAGGGATTTCCTTCATGACGTTTTGCCGGCGTTCGGAGTAAGGCATGCGTATCGGCATCTCGGTTTCCGACACCACTTCGTGGCCGCCGCCCGACACCGTGACTTTCATCTTGGCAGTTCCCATGACTTCAGGCACCTTCACCTTCATCGTGATCATGCCTTCGCCTTGCGCATCGACATTCACAGAATTTGGAAGCGCTCCCACCGTGGCAAGATTCGTGTTCTGCACCTTGACGGTCGCCGTCTTGCCTTTCAACAATGGCGACAGCACCTGGACATTCAGTGTCAACTCGTCACCCGGAGCGACGACACGCGGTGCCGAAGGATACAACGTGATGGGATCTATGACTTTCATCTCCTTTTCGGCCGAGCCGAAAGATTTCCCTTCGCCTTTGGCCACGACCATGAAGCGCAACGATCCTGAGCACTGCGGGACCTCGAAGTCGAGCGTATTTGTCTTGCCCGCGGCAAGTTCAAACGGCCCGTATGTGACAGAATACGCCTTGAAACGTTTGTCGAGTGTGATTTCCTGATTGATGAGTCCATCGCCACCGATAGCATAGACAGAGCCCAAATCTCCAGTGAAAGCGTCGATGACTGAGACATAGTTGTCCCATGTCCTGACCGCCAATGCCCGTTTGCTGTTGAAATACTTGTATGGGTCGGGAGTGGAGAAACTCGTCAGGTCGAGAATGCCTTCGTCAACGACAGCGATAGTATATGACATCGGTTTGCCGTTGGTTTCGCTCACCTTCACCTGAATTTTCTTGTTCGTATTCGAGGTTTCAGGGACACTCATGACCGGCTTCAACTGAAGTTTCTGATTTTCCACCTTCACAGGAACAACGCCATAAAGCCTGATAGGCATGTCGTTACCTGCATCGTGAGGCTGGATGAGCGCCACGTACACATACACATTCGGAATCATATCCTGAGTCGCCTTGAAAACGACTTTCCCTTCTTCACCCAATTTGTCGATGACCATCGATTGTATCACCTTGTCGCTGGACTCCACGGTGACAAGGGCGCGCGCTTTCTCGTTGGCGGGGAATGTCACGACGACATCCTCACCCACCTGATACGAATCTTTGGTGGCCTTCATGGAAAGTTCTACCGGCGCATCCGTCGCCGATGAAGCATGCATGTATGAACTGCCCCAATCAAAATCGATGACTTTCGCAAAGACATTTCCACCCACATTGTCTTCTATGATAAGAAGATAATAGCCCCAATCCTTGTCGGGGATGTTGATTCTCAGCGAAGTATGTCCTGTACACGACAAAGTGCCATTACTGTAAGGGCGCTTGTAAGTGCCGCTGGCATATCGTTGCAACAAATCGGAATCTTCGCTTGACCACCACCATGAATAGTCGAGTTTGTAAAGATGATATTCGAGCGTTGTGTTTGTTTTCGACATGCTGCCATTTTCATTGATGACGGCGATGTTGAAGTTCCAGTCCTTGCCGGTGTCATAATAACTTCCGTATTTCGACGAAGTCTTTGGCAACTCGACGCCAACATAACTCCTGCAAGGCGAGAGCCGCGTCTTGGTTGAAGTGATGCTGAAGTCTCCGCTGGGCTCGAAGACCTTGGTGGAGAACACCGCATTGAGCATTTCGTTTGCGCTGATCTGCGCCAATGGAGAGAAGCCGATGTTGACCACTCCGTCATCGCCAAGCGGTCCGCTGAAAAGCGCGACTTCCTGGGTGCTGAAACTCTCGCAGACATTCTCGAATGTGTAGTTTTTGAATGACTTGAAAGAAGTCTCGCCAGCGCTGATTTTGACATCCACGTTGGCTTTCAGCCCTGTCGCTTTCAGCCCGTTAAGCCATTTCGACGACAAGGCCACGCCATTGCCATCTCTGGCGCTGATAAGTTCCGGCAACGCAAAGTTGATTTCCAAACGGTTGGGTTTGATTGTCTCAACTCTAAGATATTTCGTTATCACATTGGAGCCAACCTTGAATTTGGCCTGCCAGACACCCGTTTCATCGGCGGCATTTGTCGGCACGTTGAAGCAGTAAATGCCGTTGTTGGGACTTGTCTTGGACTGTCGTGCATAAAGACGCGACATGGCGTCGTAAACTTCGAGCACAACGGGGTATCCTTCGGGAAGTTCCGTATTGTTGTCACTGAGCATGATATTCAGTTGCAATTCATCACCGGGACGCCACACGCCACGGTTGCTATAAGCGAAGGCGGCAAGGCCTTTTTCGACTGTCTCGCCTTCGATGTCGAACTTGCTGTATGACAAGGCATCGCCATTCTCCAATCTGATTATCGACCTGCTGCCTTTGCTATCGGCAGCAACGATGAAGAACGGACGGGTGGCGCATTTCAGAAGGAGATGGCCATCGGCATCGGTTTTGCCATCAGCGACTTCCTGCTGCTGAAGGTCGTATGCCTTGATTTGAGCCTTGGCCGGGGTGGCGTCGGAGATGTTGTAAACGAACACATCGGCGACATCGGTACGACCCATCTTGGCCGTCACGGCAAGGTCGGAAACGACCACATTCTTCTTCACCTCCACGTCATTGTAGTAGGAAAGACCCATGGGATCATCCCAAGAGGATTCATCATACTGATATTTCTTATAACTGTCCTCTTCCCCTTCCCAATAGCCACTCTCATCATCGGCAGTGAGCGAGACCATGCTCTTCACCTTGTCGGTGGCATTCACGTAATCTTCAGGACCGAAGTCAAGGCTCAACTGATACATCGCACCAGGCTTCACGTCGATATAGTTGGAAAGCACGATGGGGAAAGTCTTCCATTGCAATGGAGAAGGATTATCGACCTTCAACCTGACTTTTTTCTCAAGCCGACCAGCCTTGCGGACGCCATACGTTTCTTCGAGGCCATTGTCATAGATAAACGAAAGAAGGTTGTTGTCAAAGATTCTTATAATCCTGAGTGTGACCTCGTTAACGCCAACGGCATCGAAATACACTGTAGGATCGGCAATGTCGGGGACGATGTTGCCTTCGTTTGTCCAACGGACTTTCGGCTTGCCCGTGGCGAGTCCGAAGTCGAAGGTGTTGCTATCGAGAAGCGTTTTGCCATTGTCGGAACGAATGCCTTCCTTGACCGTTACGGTCATCTGGTTTTCAAACCAACTTTCTATACCAGTCTTGTCGAAATAGATGGTGATTGCATTGTCGTAAATGTCGGACGTGTATCCGACTTCATGATTGAATTCAAGGAATCCGTCAAGGTTCTGTTCCTTGTCAAGCGGCTGCGAGAAATAGACTTTCAGCGAAGTATTGTCGCTATCAGGAATTACTTGCACGACGGAAAAATCGCTGGACGACAGCACGGTAATCTCTTCGCTGGCTTTACTTGCAGAGTTCAGTTTCGTTCCGTCGAGATTGACGGGGATTGTAAAGTCTTTATCTTGACGTGCGATGTCCTTGATCAGGAAATCAAACACCTTGCCCGTTGACGAAACCGACTCAGGATGGTATTTGTTGATGAAATCGTCATCGAAAACCGTGAGGGCTTCATCCTCGCCGATAGCATTGGTGAATGCCAGACGAATGGTGAAATCCGCAAGATCGGAAGACTTGTAGTCGGGAAGCACCGACACAAGGCTGAAATTCTGCTTACGAACAGTGAAGCCAAATTCAAGCACCGCATCGTCAGGCACATCGACGAGTTCGGAGGCCTTGAACGAGCACACATATTGCTGATTGCAGTCGATATCATCGTACTGGAAGCCAACAGAATGGTCATCAATCCAATAAGCGCTTCCTTTCAGGTTAGGCTGGAATGTGAACAATTTCGACGGCAGGTCTTCTCCGTATTGTTTTTTCAGGATGTCGGCGCTGGTGAAACTGACCTGGATAGGCTCACCCATACCGATGACTCCTGACGTGTAACAGTCGAGAAGCGGGAGCAGCACTTCCGGAACAGGCTTGATATGTTCCACGAAAATCCCCTTTCCGTTGGGATTCCGCTTGCATGAACTCGTAACATTGAGCAGCATAAGCATGCCAATGACAATGGTCACGAACATTGATAAGTTTGTTTTTGTAGCGTTCATGATTGATGAATTTATGATGACAGGAAATAATGATTGACTCTATGTTAACGCAAAAATCATACTTTGTTTCGAACTCGCAAAAGAAAAGAGGAAAAAACAGCACACACAAAGTAGAAATACCTGCACAAGCCATGCCATTCAATATGGTTTGTAAAAAAAAGAGAAGCATCTATTTGCAGATGCCTCTCTTAATGATTTTCGGTGCCAAGTCCGCCGACAGACAGAGCCGGACTATTATGCGTCGATGTTGGCGTATGTCGCGTTCTGTTCGATGAATTCGCGACGAGGCGCGACATCATCGCCCATGAGCATGGAGAAGATGTGGTCGGCTTCCATAGCGTTTTCCAACGACACCTGCCTCAATGTGCGGTATTGCGGATCCATTGTGGTTTCCCACAACTGTTCGGGGTTCATTTCACCCAAACCTTTGTAGCGTTGCACCGACACGCTCTTGTCAGCGCCGTTCTTGGATATCTCGGCGAAAGAACTGATGCGTTGGTCGTCAGTCCAGCAGTAACGTATGGCTTTGGTGCCGCGCTTGATGAGGTACAAAGGAGGCGTGGCGCAATAGACGTAACCGTTTTCGATGAGTTCGCGCATATAGCGGAAGAAGAATGTCAGGATGAGCGTGGTGATGTGGCTTCCGTCAACATCGGCATCGGTCATGATGATAATCTTGTGATAGCGGAGTTTGTCGAGATTCAGCGCCTTGCTGTCTTCTTCGGTGCCAATGCTGACGCCGAGTGCGGTGTAGATGTTCTTGATTTCCTCGCTGTCGAAGACGCGGTGCGGATGGGCTTTCTCGACATTCAGGATCTTGCCACGGAGCGGCAATATGGCTTGGAAATTACGGTCACGGCCTTGTTTTGCCGAGCCGCCTGCGGAGTCACCCTCCACGAGGTAAAGTTCCGTCTTGGAAGGGTCGCGTTCCGAACAGTCGGCCAGTTTGCCAGGAAGGCTGAAGCCTGAAAGCACGCCTTTACGCTGCACCATCTCGCGCGCCTTGCGTGCCGCCTGACGCGCTTGGGCTGCCAGAACGACTTTGTCGAAAATGGTCTTTGCCTCTTTGGGATGCTCTTCAAGATAATTCGTAAGGTGCTCGCCAACGATAGAGTTGACGATGCCCATCACCTCGTCATTGCCGAGTTTTGTCTTCGTCTGTCCCTCAAACTGCGGTTCGGGAACCTTGACGGAAATTACTGCTGTGAGGCCTTCGCGGAAGTCATCAGGTGAAATCTTCACTTTCGACTTTTCAAGCAGACCCATCTTATCGACATAGGTGTTGAAAGCCCTTGTGAGGCCGGAACGGAAGCCCTGCAAGTGGGTGCCGCCTTCTATGGTGTTGATATTGTTGACATAAGAATGCAGATTCTCGGAATATTCCTCGTTGTACTGCAATGCAATCTCCACAGGGACATTGCTCCTCTCTCCACTGATGGAAATGGGTTCAGGGATTATCTTCACACGATTGGCGTCAAGATATTCGATGAAGTCAATCAGGCCCTTTTCCGAGAAGAAAGTGTCTTTCCTGAAACTGCCGTCATCGTTCTTCACACGTTCATCGGTCAGGATGATGGTGATGCCGCGGTTCAGATAGGCCAACTCGCGCATTCTGTTGGCGAGCGTGTCGTAGTCGTAGTCAGAGATTAAGAATATCGATTTATCGGGTGTAAAGGTGATTCTTGTGCCGTTCTTGTCGGTCTCGCCCACCACCTTGACATCATAAAGAGGTTTGCCGCACTCGTATTCCTGACGGAAGACTTTCCCTTCGCGGTACACTTCGGCCGTCATGTGCGACGACAAGGCGTTGACACAACTTACGCCGACACCGTGGAGGCCGCCGGAGACCTTGTACGAACCCTTATCGAACTTGCCACCAGCATGCAGGACAGTCATGACGACTTCCAATGCCGAACGATGTTCTTTCTCGTGCATTCCAGTAGGGATGCCACGGCCATTGTCAAGAACGCTGATGGAATTGTCTTCCAAAATGTTGACAGTGATTTTGTCGCAATAGCCGGCCATAGCCTCGTCGATGGAGTTGTCCACGACTTCATAGACCAGATGGTGCAGACCGCGGAAATGGACATCGCCGATATACATGGCAGGACGTTTCCTCACCGCTTCAAGACCTTCAAGAACCTGGATGTTACTGGCGGTATATTCGCTACTTGCCAATTCTCTTCTTTCTTTCTCTTCTTCAGTCATATTCAATTAGTTATCTTTTGCACTATATAAATGGCAAAGATAAGGAAATTTCTCGAAACAGAAGCAAAGAATTTAAAAAAACGGCAGTCGCGACAGAGATTGTCTGTCAAGAAAAAGACCGACCTCAACCTGAGTTTGA
The DNA here is from genome assembly GCA_964418895.1 of uncultured Lentimicrobiaceae bacterium. Lineage (GTDB taxonomy): Bacteria > Bacteroidota > Bacteroidia > Bacteroidales > F082 > Limimorpha. The sequence continues at coordinate 17,049 of CAYQND010000013.1, forward strand.
GGCCTCATCATAAAACAGCGAGGACAGCGGTCAGAACGTCATCTTGATGCCGCCGAAAACTTGTACGCCCGTGACTGGATAATCATAATACAACTGATACTTGCAGTTGGCCAGATTGTCCACCTTGGCAAATACGGACAGTTGTTCGTTAACTCTAAAATCCGCACCGGCAGCGATGTCGATGATGTCGTTCAACTTCACAGCGAGCGTCTCGCCTGTCGCATCTGAATGCTGAGCGTAACGGCCACCGGCATAGAATGCGGAAAGGCTGAAACTCCATTCGTCGCTTAAGTCATAACTGCCTTTAAGTTCAGCGGTGAGCGACGGGCGATACCATGCATGTTCCTCCTTAGCAGGCGTGCATTTGTCATACACGAGGTTGGCCTCGATGCCGAGCGCATTGGCGCACTTGTAACGCGCATTGAACAACACCTTCAGGTCTGTGGCGTCGTCGTAAGTCATGACGTAACTATTGTATATCGTGTCGTCAACATAGGTGATGCCACCGTTATGACGCATGAGGCTCTGAAGAAAGAAATTGTCGTTCTCGACATTGGCATAGCGAACACCCACGTGGATGTCGCCACACTGAAGGATGCTGGTCCTCACGCCAGCCTCAAAAGTAAGCATTTCGTTACGGAACTGCAAGTCAAGCAACGGATTGGCAAACGGGTTGTCTTCCACGACGTCATAATAAGAGTAAATGCTGCGGCCGCCGCCCATGCCAGCATAAAACTCAGTTTTCTTGTCGAAGACATAAAGACTTCCTTTGATATCAGGATGCACCGAGGCTTCCGTGCCATCGCGGCCGTCGGTAGAGACGACATTGCAAAGGGCGCCAAGTCGCAACTTGTAGAAATCGCCTATCATGCTGAAGTAAGGATTGAACTTGAACAGGATGCGGTTTGTCCTTCTCAGTCTTGCAAAAGCATAGCGGTCGTACACGAAGTCGATGTCGGCTCCCAAGGTCTGCGGCGCATTACGTTCGCCCCACCAGTTGTTCGAATAACTCAGGCCGCCTTTCAGGTCAACGAAATTCTCCTTGGCGCCGATGATGTCGTTGACGTGGCGAATGTCGAGTCCAATGAAATGTTGCAGCGTCTCGAGATGGGTGTCGGTGGAACTAAGCCGTGTGCTGATACCGAAACTGTTATACACCTGACGCGGGCAACGCACTTCAAGTTGCTCATCGGTGAAAAGTGAGTCGCTGAGGCGATAACCGTAATAATGCACCATGTGACTCTTGTAGAAAAATCTGTTGTCAAGTTGATAGTCGCTCAGTTTGGCATCAAGTTTCGCCTCAATTTCATTGTCCATGAACGAAGACGGAGCATAAGGCTTCATATTCATCCACGACGAGTAGTGCTTCAGTCCCAATCCGAAGTCAACACTTTTCCCCAAACGCGAGTCATGGGTGTAAACGAACAGCGGAGAAATGCGTGAGCCTATTCCGGCGAGAAGGAAATTCTGGGCAGGTTTCACCGTGGCGTTGAATTTCGACGACAATTTTGTGGGGCTGAGTTTTTCGAGTTCGATATCGAACTTCTGACCGATGTCCTTGGCATCGACATCAGTGTCAGGCGCCTCGTAAGACTGTTCTGGCGTTTCGGGCGTCAGTTTAATTTTTTCCACCTTGGTGGCCTTCGGACGGTAGGTTCCTTCAATGGTGACCTGTTCGTTATGCTGCGCCATCAGCGTGCCGGAGAGCAGCATGGCTGCGAAAATCATGATAATCTGTTGTCTTTTCATTGTAGGTCCTCCGTTATCAGTTTTGATCTCCATCTTCGACAGGCAGTATTCCGTTAGAACTCTGTCCCACGGCGGGCTGGAGCCGCTCCACTTCCGCCAATTTGGCGCGGGCTTCCTCTTTCAAATCGTTGCCATTGTAGTTGTCGATGACGCTTCGCAGGGTTTCCTTGGCTTGGAAATAATTGCGCTTCGCGACATAGACATCAGCAAGCGCAATGAAGGACTTGGCGACCCAGTAGGTATGCGACGAGAAGTTGTCGGAGATGTTGAACACCTTGCTTTCGACTTCATCGTATTTGCCCAGTTTCAGCGAGCAAAGCGCTGAATAATAGGCACTTTCTGCGCCATAAACCGATCTGTCGGCCTTTGCGCTTTTGTCGAGTTTCTGCATGGCGGCGACGTATTCGCCTTTTTCAAAATAAGACTTGCCCACGATGTGGTTAATCTGGTTCACTTGGTCGGCAGTGATGCCGTCAGACGTGAAGAGGTCCTCACCCATCGAGATGGCCGTGTCGTAGTTGCCCATGAAGAAATTGCTTTTCATGCCGCCTTCAAGGGCTTCGAGTTGCATCTGAGGCACGTTGGTGAGTTGCGACAGCCGCTGATAGTGATGGCCTGCCTTGCTGTAATCGCCATTGTCGTATTCAATGCGCGCCATCTTAAGCAAGGCGTTGTCGGTGTATTCGTTGTCGTTCTGAGCAAGGATATAGTTCAGATGCGTCATCATGGCATTCTTGTCGTTTTTGCGCTCGGCGCATTCCAAAGCATGCTGATGCGCTTTCAACAGATAGGCGCCTTGGCCGAAGTTGTCGAAGTAATACTGGTAAGCCTTTGCGGCATCGTCGTAGCGGCTTTCGAAATAGAAGTTCTCGGCATTGGCGAAAGCCAAAGAGTCCTGCTCTGACACTTCCACCTGGCCCTGCCCCGAAGACTTGGCGTAGGCGAAGTAACTGTCCAAGTCGTTCTTTTCCATGAAGATGCTGCGGATGATGGTCATGGCCTCGCGCGACTCATCGGTGTTGGGATGGCTTTCCACCAAGGCCTTCAGCGTGCTCATCGCCTGGTCATACTGATTGTTGTTGTAATACAGCATGCCGACTTTCAGCATGGCCTGCCTTGTGTATGACGAGCGTGGCCGTTCCTTGACGAGACGGCTGAACGCGGCGATTGCCGAACGCTGGTCGTTGTGGACAAGGTGCGTATTGCCTATTTCGTAAAGTGCTTGCTCATAATATTTTGAACCCGAATAACGGCTCGTCATCTCATTGAGCGCCGCTATCTTCTGGTTCGCGTCACCTTGCGCTCCATAGCACAAACCGCTCTGGAACAAGGCGTAGTCTGCATTGCGCTTACCGACACGCGTTGCCATGTCATAATAATTGATGGCATTGTCATAGTTTCGCTGCATGAAGGAGCAGTCGCCAAGCCGCAGATAAGCATCGCTTTTCAGGTCACTCTGACGGTCGTCGCACGACTGGATGAAATTTCTGAAACAAGAAGTAGCCGACTGATAATCAGGTTTTTGGAAATACACATAACCCAAATCGTAGTCTGCCATGGGATATTCTTTCATCTGGTGCGCTCCTTCTGTGGACTTGTATTGTTTGAGATAACGCTCCGCCGCGTCATAGTCTTTAAGCGTGTAGGCCGATTCGCCGAGCCAGAAACAGGATTCGGCTTTCTTTTCTGACGACTGGCTGCTGTTGAACACTTTCGAGAAATAAGACACGGCCTTGTCGTAGTCGCCTTTTTGGAAGTTCTCCACGCCGGTGGAATAGAGAAGGTTGTTGTAAATGTTCTGCATGGCCCGGCTCTTCCTATTCATCTTTTCGAGCCGCGTGATGGCCTCATCGTTGTTCTTGGCGTTCAGCAGAAGGTATATCGACAGTTCTTCGGCTTCCGTGACGCGTGATGATTTGGGGTTCTTGGCCACAAAGCGGTCCAGTTGTTCCACGGCTTCGCAGAAAGGATCCACGCCCGGCATGAGGCTGAGTTTGGCATAGTTGAACAGCGATTCCTCGCTGATGGCATCGTCGAAGCCGGCCGAATAGGCTGCATAGTAAGCATTGCGGGCGAACTTAGGCTGGTTGGTCTCGTCATAGCAATAGGCGAGGTAGTAAGAAGCGTACTGCCCGATGGCATCGTCGCCGCCAGCGATTTTCTGCAAATCGTCGATGGCGCCAGTGTAATCGCCGGTTTTCATCTTGCAGGTACCCATCTGGTAAAGGGCTTCGCGCGAAGCGTTCTTACCGGAGAGATGGCTGCTGTAAACCTGATAATATTCAAGCGCCTTGCGGTAATCTTTCTGTTGGAAACAGGCGTCGGCGACGATGCGCGCCACCTCGGCCTTGTGCTTGCCGTCGGCATCCCTAATCGCATCGGGACCTTCGTCAATCACCGTCTGATAGTCGCCATTGGCATAGTCAATCTGGACAATGTAAGCAGGAACAATCTTCGAATAATCTGGCGAGTTGCGAAGTTGCCTGAAATACGGCAAAGCCAAGTCGCCCTTGCCCTTCACATACTGCAAGTGGGCATAATAGTATTTCGAAGCATCCTGATACTTCCCTTCATTGAGCGAAGCACCATGAAAAATCGGGATAGCCTTGTCGATGTTTTCGGTCTGGAAATAGGAATAGCCCATATTGAACTGAAGTTGTTGCGCCTCTTCGCTCGACAAGGAAGAGGAGACCGTCTTCTCGTAGATGGCAAGAGCATCGCGGTACTTCCTATTTTGAAATAACATGTTGGCATACAAAAAGTTGGCATGATTGGCCCAAGTGCTGCCCGGATTCTCCTTGACAAATTTCATGACTTTTGCCTCGCCATCACCTTTGCCAAGATACAAGGCGCTCACCGCTTCATAATACTGGGCATCGACGGCCCGCTGCTGCTTTTTGTCGCTCACCAGCGTAAGATAGCGTTCAAAGACGGTCTGCGCCGCGCCGTATTCCTGATTCTCGAAATACGTCACGCCTTGACTGAACAAGGCTTCCGGATCGTATTGTCCGAGTTGTTTCTGGGCTGACAATGAAAGAGGGAACAGACAGACGAGGGCTGCAAGAACAATGATATGAAGAAACCGTTTCATTCTTTCTGAGAATTTGGTGCGAAATTACAAAATCCGACTATCATACGGAACTTGGGTTAGGATTTTCGCTAATAACGGATAATTCGGGACAATATTACACGCCCGTCGCGACTGCAATGTGCAAGGCTTGTGCTGCACCGCAGTGACAAGGTGCTATCGGCATCGGTGCCGCTAAAAAAACAAACCCTATCGATTGATAGGGTTCATTAAGCGACAATTCTAATAAGCGGGATTCTGTTCCCCTTGCGGGGCGACTGCCATTTCTCTAGGCCTGAGGTCACCCGCAGGCTCAAGCAACCTACCCATAAGACTCGGACGAGCAGCCCTTACGTCATCCTGAGATGGCGATGTCTATTTATTTGGTTTTGCAGCCCATAAGGTTTACCCCACCGGAATGTCACCACCCGATGCGTGAGCTCTTGCCTCGCGTTTTCACCCTTACCTCCGCGGAGGCGGTATGTTTCTGTGGCACTTGCTGTTGCCCTTGCGGACACCTTCCCGTTAGGAAGTATGGTGCTCTGTGCTGTCCCGACTTTCCTCGCGCGGACTCGCTCCGCCCGCGGCAGTCTCCATCATCGCGCTGCAAAAATAGTCATTTTTCACTTCGCAAGGCAAAACGTCATTTTTCAATCTGGGAGGAATAACTCATCTTTTCGCGACGCAAAAACGCGGCTTACCGAAGAAATCACGAAGAATCACGACATCCGAGAAACCATAATCATGGCATAGACGCTTCATCTCGTCGCCCTTGCTTTCGTTAATCTCAAACCACACCAGGCCATCAGGCGACAAGTGTTTGGATGCCAGAGCAATGATGGCGCGATAAAACACCAAAGGATCATCATCGGGGACGAAGAGCGCCGTTTCGGGTTCCCAATTCAGCACATTGGGTTTCATCAAGGCGCGTTCCGACTCAAGGACGTACGGAGGATTGCTCACCACAAGATCGACCTGTCCGTCAAAGACTTGAGAGGAAGAATGCAACACGTCGTCGTGGACGAAATCGATGCTGACACCATTGCTTGCCGCATTCTCACGCGCCACAGCCAACGCCTCAACCGAGATGTCGGAAGCCACCACCTTTGCTTTGGGAAACGCCTTGGCCAACGCGATGGCGATGCATCCCGAACCCGTGCCGATATCCCAAATACGTCCTGGCGGATTGCCTTCCCAGTTTCCGATGATACGGCTCACCATCTCTTCCGTTTCCGGACGCGGAATCAATACGGAAGACCCGACACTCAGGCTGATATCCTTGAATCCAACCCGACCTGCAATGTACTGCAAAGGCTCGTGCGCCTTCAAACGCATAATGATACTTTCCACTTCATCAAACTGATTGTCAGTAATTTGCAAGTCATCATCCAGCATCAACTGCACCTTATTAATATTAAAGACGTCCTCCATAATGGCATACCACATCTGTTCGGTCTCCCTTTGTGTGTAGACCGATTGCAATGCCATGTTGAAATGACGCCTCACGTCCTTGATACAATGTCCGTTCATTGAGACAAAAGTAAAGCAATTTCGCATACACAAGCCAATGCAAACGCAATAGCATTCCGGATAAAAGCAATATTGAACATCGTATAGTATTGTTGGAGAATCATTTGCAAAATAATGAACCCAATTTCCGCTGAGTCTGTCACAAGCCGATGAAACGCAAAAAGTCTTATTTTTGCAAACCGATGGGATATCTGATACTTGCCATATTGTGTTCAGCGGGCGTGTTTGTCACCATGCGGCTTTTCGACCGTTACGGCATCGACAACCACCAGGCCATTGCCATGAACTACGCCGTGGCGACGGCTGCAGGTCTTCTGATGAGCAAAAGCATCGAACCCGTGACGCAAGTCGTTTCCGAACCTTGGTTCGGACTGTCGTTGCTGACGGGGTTCTGGTTCATCTTTACCTATCTGCTGATGGCCTATTCCAGTCAGAAATCCGGGATGACCATCACTTCGCTGTCGAGCAAGTTGTCGGTTGTCATTCCAACGACATTGGGCATCATTCTGTTTCACGAGAGGCTTAACATGGCGGCAGGATTCGGCATCATGCTGGCACTCGTCGCGCTGTACCTTGTCGTGAGCCGCAACGACAGCAAGCAAGATAAAGGAAATCGTCGGCTCATCCTGTTTCCCGTCATCATCTTTTTCGGCACCGGCATCGGCGATATGCTGATGAAATTCACCGAGAGGCTCAACGAGGCTCCCGACATGAGTTTCATGATTGCTTTCATCTACTTTATCGCCATGCTGTTCGGCCTGTTGCTCGTCGCCTATGACGCCGTCAAAGGCAAGGCAAAACTGCAATGGAAGAACCTTGTCGGCGGCACGGCACTTGGGCTGGTGAACTATTTTTCGACTTACTGCGTCTACCAATGCATGAGGCAGTTCGACAACGTGGTGCTGTTCCCTCTATATAATATCGGTGTGGTTTGTTGCACTGCCCTTGTCGGACTGTTGATTTTCAAAGAAAAACTGACACGCAAGAACCTCATCGGGTTGGCATTGGCCATCATTGCCGTAATCCTAATTGCCTCAAGACCATGATGTTCGACGATACATACAAGATGCTCGCCACAGATGGCGAAGGGCTGTACAAGGAGAAAGGCAGCAAGTTCATCGCCATGGCATTCACCGTGCATGACGAGAAAGAAGTGAAAGCCGCCATCGCCGACATCAGAAAGCGTTATTACGATGCGCGACATCACTGCTATGCCTACATGATAGGCCCCGACAAGAGTTATTTCCGTTCCAGCGACGACGGCGAGCCTGCCGGCACCGCAGGCAAGCCCATCCTGAACCAGATCCTCTCCAAGGACGTCACCAACGTGTGCGTGGTGGTGGTGCGATACTTTGGCGGCATTAAACTTGGCGTCAGCGGACTCATCAACGCATACAAGACCGCGGCTGGCGAAGCGCTGGAAAACGCTCAGATTGTGGAGAAAACCGTTAACGAAATTTACAGTTTGGAATTTGCCTATCCTCTTCTGAATGAAGTGATGCGCATCATGAAAGAAGAAAACCTCGAGCAACAGAATCCGCGTTTCGAAATGAATTGCTATCTGGAGTTTTCAACAAGACAAAAAGATGCTGAAAAAATCGCGGACAAATTCCGCAGAATTTTCGGAGTAAAGATAGAACTATTGAAAACATTATAAATCAATGTATTAAATCTCACAGGCCTCCAATTCAAAAAACGCCAAAATATAGAGAAAAAATAGTTCAAATACAATAGGAGAAAAATTTTTTTATTAACTTTTTTCATCAGACTTTTGTAGTCCTATTTCGGTCATCAGATGACAAAATCCGCCATCCAATCCCGAACATTAGACAAAAACAATAAATAGGAAGGCAATAGAGATCCATGGTGAGTGATAATCATGTGGAAATATGGCGACAGTGTCTGGCGGTGATCAAAGACAACACCACTGCCCAGAGTTATGAGACGTGGTTTCGCCCCATCATTCCCATTGCCTTGCAGAACAATGTGCTTACCATTCAGGTTCCGAGTCAGTTTTTCTACGAATGGCTCGAGTCGCATTACATTGACCTGCTGAGGAAGACCATCAGAAGAGTGCTTGGCACGAACGGATGGCTGGAGTACAGCATCGTGATGGACAGCAGCGACAGCAAACTGAACATGGTCGTTCCCGGTTCGAACGTCAGCAACACGAACAATACGATTGGCAGGTCGGCACCCGAATCCATCTCCGAAGTCCCCGTCAATCCTTTCATCATACCCGGTCTCAAGAAACGCGACATCGACTCGCAACTCAACGAGAACTACACCTTCGACAATTTCATCGAAGGCGACTGCAACCGTCTGGCCCGATCTGCGGGTCTCGCCGTTGCCGAAAATCCGGGCAAAACAGCATTCAACCCGCTGCTCATATATAGCGGAACAGGCTTAGGCAAGACGCACCTCTGTCATGCCATCGGCATACAGGTGAAGCAGAAATACCCCGACAAAACGGTGTTATATGTTCAGACAGAGCAGTTTGTGAACCAGTATTTCAACGCGGCAAGAAGCAAGAACCTCAACGACTTCGTCCATTTCTACCAAATGATTGACGTGCTCATCATCGACGACATTCAGTTCCTTGCCAAAAAATCAGCCACACAAGAGACCTTCTTCCACATATTCAACTACCTGCACCAGAACAACAAGCAACTGGTGCTCACCAGCGACATGCTTCCCATGGACCTTCAAGACATGGAGCCGCGTTTGCTGTCACGTTTCAAATGGGGATTATCGGCCGACTTGCAGATGCCTGACGCATCCACGAGGAGCGAAATCTTGCGGAACAAACTGTATATGAATGGCATCGTGCTGCCGAACGACATCATCGAATACATGGCGACGAACGTCAAGACCAACATCCGCGAACTTGAAGGCGTGCTCATCTCCATCGTGGCGCAGTCGTCGCTCAACAAGAAGGCCATCACTATCGACCTCGCGCAACAGATTATCGACCGCTTCATCCGCAACTCCGTAAAGGAAGTGTCGGTGGAATACATCATCAACATCGTGTGCGACTTCTTCAATATCCCGGTGGACAACCTCTCGCTGAACACCCGCAAACACCAGGTCGTGCAAGCCCGCCAGATTGCCATGTACTTCTCGAAGAAGTATTCCAACGCCAGCCTCGCCTCCATCGGACAACAATGCGGCAACAAAGACCACGCCACCGTATATCACGCCTGCAAGACCATCTCCGACCGCCTCGACACCGACAAACAGTTCAAGGCGATGGTGAACGACATCGAGAAGCGAATCTTGTCGTAACAACATAATCACGGCGCAATGATTGACAATAAGTTTGGAAAACTATATCTCGTCCCCACATTTCTTGGTGCGACGAAACCCGAGCAAGTACTGCCAGCAGGAACCCTCGAAATCGTCAGGAAACTCAAGCATTTCGTGGTGGAGAACACCCGCACCACGCGCCGCAACCTGAGCCGTTTCGGGATGGACACGCCCATCGACGACATCGAGTTCATCGAACTCGACAAACACGCCAAAGGCGACCTTGACATCATGGAGCATCTCGGTCCTTGCCTTCAAGGCGAAGACATGGGACTGATGTCGGAAGCCGGCACGCCCTGCGTTGCCGACCCCGGCGCCCTGATTGTAGATCTTGCCCATGCGACAGGCATACAAGTTGTGCCGCTCACAGGCCCCAACGCCATGATATTGGCGCTGATGGCATCGGGATTCAACGGACAAGCCTTCGCCTTTCACGGCTACCTCCCCATAAAAAGTCCCGACCGGCAGAACGCCATCAGAGACCTTGAACGCCGCTCTTCGGCTAACGACGAGACCGAACTGTTCATCGAGACGCCTTTCCGCAACAACGCCATGCTGCAAGACCTTTGCAAACTCTGTCACCCGATGACAAGGCTATGCATCGCCAGCGACATCACCTGCGAGGACGAACAAATCATCAGCCAAGACATCTCGGAATGGCGAAATTTCAAAGGCGACCTGAACAAGAAACCCGCTGTTTTCCTGATTTACAGCGAACCGAAAGGCTATTCCAGAAACCGTTGACATAAACAAAGCCCCTCCTTCAAGGAAAGAGAGGCTTCGTCATCAGTCGCGGCTGTATTTTCTAACAGCCTGACGTCGCTTTCTCCAAACGTTTCATGATGGAGAATATGAAAGTTGCCGAGACAAGGCATAGCACAATCAGCACGCTCCACACCATCCACAACGGCATGCCAGTACCCCAAATGCGCGCGATGACACTCGTCAGGTAGTTGCCGATTGCGGTCACGCAGAACCACAACCCCATCATCATGCCTTTATACTTCGGAGGCGCCACTTTGGTAACGAATGAGATACCAATCGGGCTCAACAAAAGTTCGGCGAAGGTAAGTACGAAATAAGTGCTTATCAGCCAGTTAGGCGACACCAATGTACTACTCACACCACCGACGGATTTCAGTACAGCCGGACTGGCCAACGGAATGGAAGCCACTGCCATGATGAGAAATCCCAAGGCGGCAACGACCATGCCCATGCCAATCTTACGCGGCGAAGAAGGCTCCTTGCCTTTCTTTGCCAAAGCGCCAAAGACCGCCATGGATACCGGCGTCAGGGCAACGACAAAGAACGGGTTGAACTGCTGGAACTGCTGTGGCAAAGTGTTCACCACGGCATCCATGCCTTTGTAAAGTGCGAACGCGCCACCCCACAGGAGCAAGGTGACGGCACCACAAATGATTTTGGTCTTCTTTTTGTCCGACTGGAAAGTGCTGAATAGCGTGTAGATGGAGATGGCTATCAGCGTCAGCGCCCAGATGTTGAAACCGATGCGGGTAAAGCCCGTGGCGGTATTGGCGGTATAGTCGCGCGCAAAATACGTCAGGCACAACCCGCTTTGCTGGAACGACATCCAGAAGAAGATGACCACGACAAACACCATGATAAGAGCCGACATTCTGGAACGCGTCTGTTCGGGCGACAATTCCTCAACATGGACTGTAGTGCTTGACATGGCTTTCGCCTGTTTGGTGTTTACATCAGCGTGCTTGTACCATTTGCGGCAACACAGATAGATGGCCATGGAAAGAATCAGCGAGATGCAAGCCACGCCAAAGCCGTAGTTGTATGCGCCTGAAAGAGCGTTGATATAATCGTTTGCGAAGGTCGTCAGGTCACCTGTTGAACCCTGCTGAACCGCCAGAGCCTGAAAGTTCGGCAAGGCATCCGACGATATCGTTCCGTCAAGATACTGGTGCGCCAGCGAAGGAATCTGAGCCACATAACTGAAGCCCGCCTTGCCAAGAAAAAGATCCGTGACTTTAGTGGCGGTGATTGGGGCGAACATGGAACCGATGTTGATGGCCATATAGAACAGACTGAAACCATTGTCGCGGAAACCGCTGTATTTGGCCTCGTCGTACAAGTTGCCTACAAGCACCTGAAGGTTGCCTTTGAAAAGTCCCGTGCCGATGGCGATGAGCGCGAGGGCAGCAAACATGGTGACTTTGGCCGCGTTGTCCATAGGCACTGCCAGGAGCAGATATCCGAGGAACATGACGACAATGCCGAATCTGACCATTTTTCCGTAGCCGAAACGGTCGGCGAGAATGCCGCCTATAAGAGGCATGAAATAGACGCATCCCAAGAAGATGCCGTAGATATTGCCAGCCTGCGCCTCGTTGTAGCCGAACTTGGCTTGAAGGAACAGGACGAAGATGGCGAGCATGGTGTAGTAGCCGAAGCGTTCGCCAGTGTTTGCCAATGCGAGGGCGTAAAGCCCTTTTGGATGTCCTTTGAACATGATAGTGTTATTTAGCAAAAGGGGCTTGTCAAGCAAGCCCCTTCATTATTTATCTTTTCAAATTATTTCGTTACTCTTTCGAGCCATTTCACCATGCCGAACATCACCGACATGGAGACGAGGCAGATGAGGAGGAACACACCCCAGCATTTCCAGATTGGCCATGCGTTGTACATGACGGGTCCAATCCAAATCATGAGGTTGCCAAGTGCTGTGGCGCCGAGCCACAATCCCTGACAAAGTCCTACCATGTGGCGTGGTGCCACTTTCGAGACGAATGACAGACCGAGAGGCGAAATGAAAAGTTCCGCCACTGTGAGGAAGAAGTACGTCACAATTAGCACCCAAGGTCCTGATTTTGACAAACCGGCAGCCGCCATGGTTTCAGCATCCATACCACGGAACACATCTCCCGAAGGATAGTTGCAAACGATTGACAGAATCATGAGGAAGAGGTATGCACAGCCCGCGATGCCCATGCCAAGAGCAATCTTGCGCGGCGTGGAGACACCCTTGCCTTTTCTGACAAGAGAACCGAAAACAATCATGATGAGCGGGGTAAGGATAATGACGAACAAAGGATTGAGAGCCTGCCAGATTTCGGCTGGGAAGAGGTCGGTCATTACAAAGTCTCGAGCGAAAACCGTAAGCGATTGTCCGTTCTGATGGAAGGAAAGCCAGAAGAAGATAGCGATGCCGAGCACTGCGAACAAAGCAGCCATGCGCTGTTTGATTTCCTTGGCCATGGCGATTTTCTCTTCTTGCGTATAAGTCGTGACTTTATCAGCAGCGTCCTTCTTGACGGGCTGTGGGAAACGTTTCTTCGTAGCGAAGAAAACGGTCAGCGAAATCAGCATGGCAATCATCGAAGCGATGAAAGCGTAATGGATACCCTGATTGTAAACCGTGATGTAATCGGAGCAGAACAGCGTCATGTCGGTAGGAGCCGCAGCGCCTTGTGTCAGCGAGTTACCGATTGTCTCGGTGAACTTCTGCGTCACTTGACCATCCGACAAATACTGATGGCAAAGAGCCGGCATGTCAGCATTGTATATGAAATCGTGCGCTTTCAGCCACCAGTTACGAAGCATCGGGGCTACGAAAGGAGCGATGACACCGCCAATGTTGATGAACACATAGAATATCTGGAAACCAGAGTCGCGTTTGTCTTTGGCCTGTGCCAAGGCTTCGGGACCCTTCTTGGCGGCTTCCGCCTCGAAATTGTCGTACATCTGTCCCACAAGAGCCTGCAAGTTGCCTTTGAACAAGCCATTGCCGAACGCGATGCAAAGCAATGCGATGCAAGTGAAAATCAAAATGCTCCACCAATTACCAGTGCCGTCGGCGATAATGCCGTCAACATTTCTGCTGAACAACGGAATGGCAAGGGCAACATAGCCGATGGCCATGATGATGAGGCCCCATTGTATGGTTCCATTGTAGTTGCGTGTCCTGTCGGCGATGATACCGCCCACCAGACTTAATACGTAGATGCCGAAATAAAACACGGAATAGATGAGACCTGCCGTAGCGTCAGACAAGCCGAACTTGGAGACAAGGAACAGCAGCAGAACGGCATTCATGATATAATACCCGAAACGCTCGCCCATGTTGCTGAGCGCCGCAGCAATCAAACCTTTCGGATGCTCTTTTTTCGCTTTTGTCAGATAAAAAGCCAGAAAGGGGATCACGACAACAAGGATGGCAATCAAAATCACAAGCGTGGAATTTGTCTGCCAGATGTTAAGAATACATGATGAAGTCATAATGATTTGAATTAATGATGATATTGATTCAGTTTTTCGATAAAGTGTAGCAAAGATATGGAAAAAGCATTCACGCCTTTCATTTTTTTACTTCGCCTTGCAGATTTTCTTTCAAGTCATCATAATTACAAGCACTGCGTTCAAATTTGAATGAGGAGCAAAGATTTTGGGACACACCCTTAATAATTAAGGATGAAAAATCTTACTTTTGCAAGTTTAATGACAAATCCACTCAACAGAGCAAACTAATGGAAATCAGCAGCAAATACGATCCTTCAGAAATAGAGGAAAAATGGTACGCCCATTGGATTGAGAAGAACTACTTTCACTCTACCCCCGACGAACGCGAACCTTACACCATAGTCATCCCTCCGCCCAATGTGACGGGTGTCCTTCACATGGGACACATGATGAACAACACGATACAGGACATCCTGATACGCCGCGCCCGCATGCAAGGCAAAAACGCCTGCTGGGTGCCCGGCACCGACCACGCCTCCATCGCCACAGAAGCCAAGGTGGTGAACAGATTGGCGCAACAAGGCATCAAGAAAACCGATATCGGACGTGAGAAGTTTCTCGAACACGCTTGGGACTGGACTAACGAACACGGCGGCATCATCCTCAAGCAACTCCGCAAACTCGGCTGTTCCTGCGACTGGGAACGCACGTCTTTCACCATGGACGAGACGCGCAGCAAGAGCGTGCTACACGCTTTCGTTGACCTTTATGACAAAGGATTGATATACAGAGGCGTAAGAATGGTCAACTGGGACCCGAAAGCCCTTACGGCACTGAGTGACGAAGAAGTGGTCTTCAAAGACGAACATAGCAAACTGTATTACCTTAGATATTATCTGGCTGAAGATGACGGCACCGGCGCCACCGGAATGGAAGGCGAAATCATCCGTACCGACGAGAAAGGCCAACGCTATGCTGTGGTCGCCACAACCCGTCCCGAGACCATCATGGGCGACACCGCGATGTGCATCAACCCAAAAGACCCGAAAAACCAATGGCTGCGCGGCAAAAAAGTCATCGTGCCTTTGGTAAACCGCGTCATCCCCGTCATCGAAGACGATTATGTGGACATTGAATTCGGCACAGGCTGCCTGAAAGTCACTCCAGCCCACGACGTCAACGACTACATGCTGGGCGAAAAACATAACTTGCAGAGCATCAACATCTTCAACGACGACGCAACCATCAGCGAAGCCGCTGGGATGTACGTCGGCATGAGCCGTGAAGACGTCCGCAAGCAAATCGTCAGCGACCTGAAGGAAGCCGCCTTGCTCGAAAAGATCGAAGACTACAACAATAAAGTCGGCTACTCCGAACGTACCAACGTGCCTATCGAGCCGAAACTTTCCATGCAGTGGTTCCTGAAGATGGAACATCTCGCCGACATCGCGCTGAAACCCGTAATCGACGGCGACATCAAATTCTACCCTGCGAAATACGTCAACCTTTACCGTCACTGGCTGGAGAACATCATGGACTGGTGCATCAGCCGCCAACTCTGGTGGGGACATCAGATTCCGGCCTATTACCTGCCTGAAGGCGGCTATGTCGTTGCCGAAACCGCCGAAAAAGCCTTGCAACTCGCCATCGAGAAGACTGGAAACAAGAATATGACTGTCAGCGATTTGCGACAGGACAGCGATTGTCTCGACACCTGGTTTTCATCGTGGCTCTGGCCACTGTCGCTCTTCAACGGCATTCTCGAACCCGACAACGCGGAATTCAAATACTACTACCCCACCAGCGACCTTATCACGGCACCCGACATCATCTTCTTCTGGGTCGCCCGCATGATCATGGCCGGCGAGGAATATCAGAAGGAAGTCCCTTTCAAAAATGTCTATTTCACGGGCATCGTGAGAGACAAGTTGGGCCGCAAGATGTCGAAATCCTTAGGCAACTCGCCCGACCCGATTGAACTCATCGAGAAATTCGGCGCCGACGGCGTGCGCATGGGCATGATACTCTCCGCCCCTGCCGGCAACGACATCCTTTTCGACGAGTCGCTCTGCGAACAAGGCCGGAACTTCTGCAACAAGATTTGGAACGCCCTGCGTCTGGTGAAAGGCTGGTCGGTGGACGACAAGATAGCCCAACCCGACAGTTCCAGAATGGCTGTCAAGTGGTTTGAAGCCCGCTTCAACCAAGTGCTGGCGGAGATGGACGACAACATCGACAAATACAGGCTCAGCGACGCGTTGATGGGCGTTTACAAACTCACTTGGGACGACTTCTGCAGCTGGTATCTCGAAATGGTGAAAGCCCCGATGGGACAAGCCACGGACAAAGCCACCTACGACGCCACCATCCGTTTCTTCGAAGGTCTGATGAAACTCCTGCATCCTTTCATGCCATTCATCACCGAAGAGATTTGGCACGCCATCAGCGAACGCGCTGAAGGTGAGGACCTTATCATCACGCAACAACCTAAGGCTCAACTTTTTGACAATGATATTCTGACACAATTCGCTTTCACGCAAGAAGTCATCAACAACATCAGAAAAGTCAGGGCAGAGAAAAACATCGCTTTCCGCGACGCAATCCAGTTCGTCGTCGTTGAAAAAGGCGCCAAAGTCAACAAGGAGTTCGACTGCGTGATTTCCAAACTGTGCAACGTGAGCGAAATCAACTATGTGGGCCAAGCCCCTGAAGGCGCTTTCGGCTTCATCGTGGGCAGCACCGAGTTCTTCATCCCGCTCACCGACAGCATCGACGTCGAAGCTGAAATCAAGAAACTCGAAGAAGAGTTGAAATACACCCAAGGCTTCCTGCAAGGCGTTGAGGGCAAACTCTCCAACGAGCGTTTCGTCAGCGGAGCCCCTGCCGCCGTGGTCGACAAGGAACGCAAGAAAAAAGCCGATGCCGAAGCGAGAATCGCCGTCATCGAGCAGCAGCTTGCGGGAATGAGAAAATAATTTTTAGGGGAAGGTGCCGAGGCATCTTCCCCTAATGCATTCTATCATTTCTAAACCGAAATTCTTACACGTTTCCCGGAACAGATTCCCGTATTAAATAAGGAGAGGCATGAACCGCTCCTTTATTTTCATCGTGCCAGACGCAGTCCCACTTCCGAGCTTCTGCAATCGGGGTTGCAGTAGTTGCGAATGCTGACGCGGCAATATTTGTCAATCTGATTCCAGCTGCCACCGCGCGTAACGCGATAGGTTCCTTCTTTGGGGCCAGTAGGATTCTTCTTGTGATCTTCCGAATACTTGCCATACCAGTCCGAGCACCATTCCAGCACGTTGCCGCTCATGTCGTAAACGCCGACTTCGTTAGCAAGAAGTGAACATACGGGATGCGTCGTGCCATCGCTGTTGGCCAGACACCATGCTACGGTAGGTCCTTTGAAACCACCGCTGTAAGGCGTAGCAATAGGAACGTTTGCGCCGCGCGCCACAAATTCCCATTCGGCTTCGGTAGGCATACGGAAACGTTTGCCAGTGAGACGGTTCAACTTCTTGATGAAAGTCTGGCAGTCATCCCAACTCACGCATTCCACAGGAAGGTTATCGCCCTTGAAATGGCTTGGGTTCTCGCCCATCACAGCCTTCCAAAGACCCTGCGTGACTTCATTCTTGCCAATCTGGAAATTCTTGATGTGGACAGCATGAGATGGTGATGCGTCACCCAAGACGTCGTCGTCAAGTTCAACCAAGTCGCCCATGGAGTATGCTTTGCCTTGTATCGTCACCATGTCAAAAGTGACGCCATTGACGGTAAAGCGCGTCTGTTGCTCTTTCTCGGTGCATCCGAGAAAGAGCAGAGACAAAGCCACAAAAATGGGAAACAACCTTTTCATGACGGATATTTTAGTACAAGATCAATGGCAGTCGCCACCGCAATCGTCGCAATGACAATCGTCGCAGTCGCATCCGCAGTTGTCATTGAAGTCTTCGTCTGTGGATTCGCGCACGTCGAGAATCTCGCCAGAGAAGCAAAGGTGCATGCCGGCAAGGTCGTGGTTGAAGTCCATCTTAACGTGTGTGTCGCTGATTTCCTTGACGATGCCCACTATTGGCGAGCCGTCAGAGGTTTGCATCGTGAGCTGGGCGCCTTCTGTAACCATCGGCATCAGCACACCGTTATCGCAAAACATATTCTTGTCAAGGTCCATGACGTATTTTTCGGAACGGACTCCATAGCCTTCTTCAGGCGTCAACTTGAAACAGTACTTGTCGCCAGGTTCCTTGCCCATCAGGTTCTCTTCGAACTTGGGAAGCAACTGCTGCATGCCGAAAATGCACACAAATGGATGTTCCTTGGAGGTCTCTTGGATGATTTTTCCGTTTTCGTCGTTTTCGCGCAAGACGTACGTCATTGTCACTACTGATTGATCTTGAATCTTCATTATCAGGTATTTAAGTATTATTAGAATGATTTTCTTTCCAAATGCAAATTAAAGGATTTTCGTTGAACTGACAACACGGTTATGGACTAATAAGCGCCGAACATCTTGCGCAACAGCCATTCCAGTGCCGCCAAGGCTATCAGAACGAAGTAAATCCAATGGGAATGTATGAGGTCTTCGAAGCGCGTCTCGACGTGCTCAACGGAAGTAATCCTTTCATCGTTGTTCAGGTCTTTGGCGAGTTGCTGAAGTTGCGTGACGTCGTAACACTTGCCGTTAGTCAGACGAGCGATGGTTGTCATGCGCGTCTTGTCGGCAACAAGTTGTTGCGCTTCGATGCCGAGCGAAACGACAGAGAACGAGCCGCTGACATGGAGATTCCTT
The DNA here is from genome assembly GCA_964418895.1 of uncultured Lentimicrobiaceae bacterium. Classification (GTDB taxonomy): domain Bacteria; phylum Bacteroidota; class Bacteroidia; order Bacteroidales; family F082; genus Limimorpha. The sequence goes on from CAYQND010000013.1 coordinate 35,705, forward strand.
CCCGCCAAAGTCGTCGTCATCGTGTAGAGATACACGCCTTCGGGCAAGAAGCCGGCATTCAGTTCGTAATCGTGTTCGTGTTTCGAGAAAATGAAATCGTAGGTGTCGTTTGTCAACTTATTGACAATCTTAATATTGATGTCGGGTTCGGTGACCAGTTCGTTGCTCGGGTTACGCAGTTCTGCCTTGATGATGACAGGTTCGGTTGTGAAATAAGTGTCCTTGCAGGATACTGACAAGTCTTCGTCGGCATTTATCAGCAGGTATTTCAAAGTCTTGGAAAAGATTTCATTGAAGACATCGTGGCTCTTGTTCAGGTAATAGTCGGTCAGACGCCAGCGCCAGACATTCGTGCCGAACAGAAATGCCATCTTGCGGCCATCCTTGGCGAAGGTGAGCAGCGGCAAGCCCGATTTTACGCCGAGCACTTCCTGGCAAAGCAAGTCGTCGTGCTGTATCAGCGTGTTGATTTCAGTATGCGGAAGCGCCAATGGCGGGAATTTGCCGACTTCATTGCCAAGTCTTTCGTCGATAGTGAAAGTCCCGAAGGCAGGATTGGGGAAAGCCCTGACATCAAGCGTGGTATTGGTGACGCCTTTATGAAGTTCAAATACTTTCTGGATTTTGTTCAAGGCTTCGATTTCGGTGCGTTCGCCGATGACGAACAGCACGGGGACATTCTTGTCGGCATTCATCTTATCGGCAAGTTGACCGGCATCCACAGTGGCGGACGGCACCTGATGCATGATGACGAGGTCGTAGCCGCCGAAATCGGGAATCTCATCCTTTCCAAAGACGAAATCCATCACATCGTTTTCGCTCATGACATCCCTGAAAGCACCGATATCGGGATGCGGAGCGTCGGCAATGCAAAGAATCTTGTATTTGTGGTCGCTCACTTCCACGAAGATGCGTTTCGTGTTGTTGAGTTTTTGCCTTTCATCGCGGAGGCCAGAGATTTCGATGTCGAACTGCCGCACGCCGTTCTTGTCGGCATCAAGCATGAAGTCAATCTCTTTCGAGAAACGATTTGAACTTATGTCAACATTGCGGCTTTCAATCACATGACCATTTTCCGACAAGGAAACAACGGCTTTCTTGCCCGCACAATCCTGGGCTCCCGCCAATACACGTATGGGAAACACGGAGCCTACCGCGACCATCTTGTTGTAGAAAACGTCTTTTATCGACAAGTCGGGATAAGACACTGTGTCACCGAGAATTACGGTAAATATAGGGAAAGGCAGTTTTTCGGCAAGCAGTTCCGGGTCGAAGCCACGGTTGTACACGCCGTCGGAAAGCAGCACCATGGCGCCGACATTGCGTTTGTAATACTTGCGGTCGAGGGTTTGCAACAGCGAAGACATGTCGGTCTGCTGATCCTGAAAGCCCATGGAATCGAAATCGCGCACTTCCTGTCCGAAGAGATACTGGTCAACCTGACAGTCGGCTTGAAGCGTGTTCCGAAACTCTTCGTAAAGTTTGGGATACTCGTTTTTGAAGAACAGGGAGTCCTTGCCCAAAACGAGAGATGCGGAATTGTCCTGCGCAATCAGTATGGTGGGTTGCTCCACCACGCTCACCTTCTGTCGCATGAAAGGGTTGAAGAGCAACAGCACCACGATGCCGACGATGAGCGTCCGCAAGGCGAAAAGCAACGCCGTCAGGCCCTTGCCGTAATGATGTTTCTTGTTGAACAGATACAGCAAAGATGAGACTGCCAGACCGGACAGCAAGGCGACCAGATACATCCATATTGGAATCCCGACATTCATCTTTGAAAAATTGCTTGCAAAAGTACGGTTTTTATCCCAAGTGCGGGTGAAGAAAAGCATAGGACGTCACAACCGATGAAAGTTGTGCATCGATAAGGTGACAGCCAGACACTGCTGCCATTCAGGATGCGGAAGATTTTCTGACGGACAGCCGTTAGGGCTTACATGCACATGCCGCCGCAGACGTGGATGACCTGTCCGGTGACATAGCCCGACAAGTCGGAAGCAAGGAAGATGGCCACATCGGCGATGTCGTCAGGCGTGCCGCCGCGGCGCAATGGAATCTGGGCTTCCCAACTTTTCAGCATCTCTTCAGGAAGGTTTTTCGTCATGTCGGTGAGGATGAATCCGGGAGCAATGGCGTTGCAGCGAATGTTGCGAATGCCCATCTCCTTGGCGGCCGACTTCGTGAAGCCGATGATGCCGGCTTTCGACGCCGCATAGTTGCATTGGTTGGCATTGCCCGCAACACCTACAACTGAACTCATGCTGATGATGCTGCCGCTGTTCTGCCGCCACATCACTGGCTGGACGGCCTTGGTGAAATTGAATACCGACTTGAGATTCACGTTGATGACGGCGTCCCATTGCTCTACTGTCATGCGTTTCAGCGCCACGTCTTTGGTGATGCCGGCATTGTTGACAAGAATGTCGATGTGCCCGAAATCTTCCACGACTTTGGCAACCACATTTTGCGTATCGTCAAAGTTGGAGGCATCGGAGGCATAAGCCTTGACGCACACGCCCGTGGCTTCAATCTCGGCTTTCGTTCCTTCCATCAACTCGTTGTAAATCAAATCAGTAAAAGCAATATCACAGCCTTCGGCCGCAAAACGCAACGCGATAGTCTTTCCTATTCCGCGTGCCGCACCGGTAATCAGCGCAACTTTTCCTTTCAATAGATCCATATCAGTGAAATTTGATGCAAATGTACGGAAATATGTTCATGAGGCATCCTTTATCAAGATTGAAAACGCATCAGCGGCATGATTCAAGTTCACAAAAATGAATACCTTTGCAACTTATTATGAACACACTTTCTGTCGTCATCATCACACTCAACGAGGAAGCCAAGATTGGCCGCTGCCTTGAATCGGTGAAAAACATCGCCGACGAAATCATCGTGGTCGATTCCAACTCCACGGACGGCACCGAAGCGATATGCAAGCCGTTCAATGTCAGGTTTGTAACTCAAGCATGGCTGGGCTATTCAGCACAGAAAAACCTTGCCGATGATTTGGCGACATGCGACCTTATCTTGTCCATAGATGGAGACGAAGCCCTTTCCGAGATGCTGTTGCAATCCATCGCGGCCATGAAGACAAGGCCTGTCGCCGACAACGAAGTGTTCACGATGAACCGGCTCAACAACTACTGCGGACAATGGATGCGGCGTTGCGGCCTTTATCCCGACTGCAAGGCGCGCATTTGGCGGCGCGGCTTCGCCACGTGGCAAGGAGAGATACACGAGACCTTGCAATATGCCGCAAAGCCGAAAATGACCCATCTCGACGGCGACCTGCTTCATTATTCGTACGACACGCCGGAAGCCTTTGAAAGACAGTTGTTTCGCTTCGCCGAGATGAATGGCAAAGCCTACTTCGAGAACAAAAAGAAAAACGGTTTATTCAGCCGCATCTTCAGTCCTTCATTCAGTTTCATTCGCAATTACCTTTTCAAGGGAGGCATACTCGAAGGCAAGACAGGACTGCACATCTGCCGCACCATCGCCAGGGCGACGAGACGAAAATACCAAGTGCTGCATGCGCTGATAAAACAACAAGGAAAGAAATAACATATCATCATGACTGACAAGATATTGACAGAGTTTGAAGAAGAGGTCCAGACCACCGTGTCGTTCCTGAAAGCGGGAAAGACCATTCTCTACCCTACCGACACAATTTGGGGAATAGGATGCGATGCCACCAACAGCAAGGCCTGCGACAAAGTTTATGAAATCAAGCATCGTCCTGCGTCAAAGAGCCTCATCATCCTCGTCGACAGCGCGGAACAACTCGCCAACTATGTCGTTGACGTGCCACCCATTGCCTACGACCTCATCGAACATGCCAGCAACCCGCTGAGCATAGTCTATTCGGAAGGAAAGAACCTTGCAAAGAACATCTCGTCCGACAAGACTGTCTGCATCCGTGTCGTCAACAACGATTTCTGCCGCGAAGTCATCCGCCTACTTGGCAAGCCCATCACTTCCACCTCGGCAAACCTTTCTGGCCAGCGTTCAGCGCTCACTTTCAGCGACATAGCCGAAGAACTCATCAAGTCCGTGGATTACACGGTGAAACTTTACCACGACAGTTTCGAAAAGCCGAAAAGTTCCACCATCATCCGTCTCAAAGACGACAACACATTCGATATCATACGTTTATAACACAAATACAAATCCAACATCATGCGTCACAACTATCTCACAACGACAATAATTGCATTAGCGTTTCTGTCGGGGCTGACCGCCACCGCACAGGATATGAAGAAGGTCTCCAGCGCGCAGCAGAACGCCCAGAAGTTCGCCGCGGCATTATACTACATCGATAATTTCTATGTTGACAGCATCGATTCCGACAAGGTCGTCGGAGACGCCATCACCGCATCATTGAAAGAACTCGACCCGCATTCTGCCTACATCTCGAAGAAAGACGTCGAGAAAGCCAACGAGCCGTTGGTGGGCAGTTTCGAAGGCATCGGCGTCACATTCCAACTCGTTCGCGACACCATCACCGTCATCAGTCCCGTTGCCGGCGGACCATCGGAGAAAGTCGGCATCATGGCAGGCGACAAGTTCCTGAAGATTGACGGCGAAAATGCCTTTGGCAAGAAAATCGACAACGAATACGTTCAGCAACATTTACGTGGGAAAAAAGGCACCAAGGTCGTCGTCAGCGTCCTTCGTGGTTCCGATCCCGATTTGATTGACTTTGAAATCATTAGGGATAAGATTCCGTTGAACAGCATCAACGCTTCGTTCATGGCCGACAAGAAAATAGGATACATCAAACTCGACCAGTTTGCAAAAGATTCCAAGACGGAATTTGAAACTGCAGTGCAGAAGTTGAAAGGAGAGGGGATGCGCTCGCTCATCCTTGACCTGCGTGGCAATACGGGTGGATACCTCAACACTGCCATCGACCTTGTGGATCAGTTTCTTACCGATGGAAAAATCATCGTATATACCGAAGGTTTGAAGAGTCCACGACAGGAATGGCGCAGCACCAGCAAGGGATGTTACACCGACGGCAAACTCGTCGTCCTCATCGACGAAGGCTCCGCCTCGGCAAGCGAGATTCTTTCGGGCGCCATGCAAGACCACGACAGAGGAATCGTCATCGGACGCCGTTCGTTCGGCAAAGGCCTTGTGCAACGTCCTTTCGACCTCCCCGACGGCTCCGTCATCAGGCTCACCACGGCACGTTATCATACGCCGACAGGCCGTTGCATCCAGCGACCTTACGAACAAGGCACGGAAGACTACTACAAGGAACTCACCAAACGTCTTGAACACGGAGAGTATTTCCATGCCGACAGCATTCAGTTCCCCGACTCGCTCAAGTACAAGACCGACGCAGGCCGCACCGTCTATGGCGGCGGCGGCATCATGCCCGACATCTTCATCCCGGCAGACACAAGTTTCAACAGCAAACTCTACACCAACCTAATCAGAAAAGGCGTCTTCAACAAATTCACCGTAGACTACGCCATGGCCAACCGCGACGCGGTGAAAGCCACATACGGCGACTTCGACGGCTTCAACAACAAGTTCACCGTTGACGACAACATGATTGCCGACTTCAGGAAAGCGGCCGACAAGGAAAAAGTGGAATGGAACGAAGATCAGTACAAGCATTCGGAGAAATTCATCAAGTTGCAAATCAAGGCCATGATAGCCAGAGACATCTGGTCGATTCAACAGTATTATCAGGTGACTCTGAAAGAAGACCCCGCTATGTTGAAAGCCATGGAAATCCTGAACAGCGACAAGACCTACAAAGAGAAACTGAATATCAAGTGAGAAGCAAGGCTGGTCTTGCCATCGGCATGCCTGTGAAGTTCACACCGTAAAACTTCATAAAGGTTTGTCGTGCAGAATATCACGATTATTTCTATCTTTGCAGCGCGAAGCGGCAAAAGCCCTTCAAGTGTACCAGGTACCACTCTAAAAACTGCAAAATGAAAAACAAATTCTCAACAACGTTTCTGCTGATGACAGTGCTGTTCACAGTCTGTCTCATCGTTTCCAATCTATTCGCTACCAAAGTCTTCGCCATCGGAAGCATCACGCTTCCAGGCGCAGTCATCATTTTCCCCATCTCCTACATCCTAAACGACTGTTTCACTGAAGTATGGGGTTACCGCAAGGCAAGACTTGTCATCTGGATCGCCTTCATCATGAATTTCTTCGTAGTGCTTGCCGGCCAAATCGTGGTGTGGCTTCCTGCCGCATCATTCTGGGATGGCGGCGAGCATTTCAACTATGTGTTCAACATGGCGCCACGCGTCACGCTTGCCTCATTGCTTGCCTTCCTTGCCGGTTCAACGGTCAACTCGCTGGTTATGAGCAAGATGAAAATAAAATCTGCAGGCCGACACTTCTCGTGGCGGGCTATCATCTCATCGGTCGCCGGCGAAATGGTCGATTCATTGATTTTCATGCCTTTGGCGTTCATCGGCACACCATTCCCAATCCTTTTCAAGATGATGCTGGCGCAAGTGACGTTCAAGGTGTTGTACGAGATAGTGATTCTGCCCGTGACGAACATCGTCGTGAGGAAACTCAAAGAACGCGAGGAAATCGACACCTTCGACAATGACATTTCATACAATCCGTTAAAAATCAAAGATATATGACAGATATAAAAAGAAATCCAGAAACCCTTCAGTCCCTCGGTCACAAGACGGAATACCGTGAAGATTATGCGCCGGAAGTGCTTGAAACTTTCGACAACAAACATCAGGACAACGACTACTGGGTGCGCTTCAACTGTCCGGAATTCACCACGTTGTGTCCCATCACTGGCCAGCCCGATTTTGCCGAGATACGCATTTCCTATATCCCCGACGTGAAAATGGTGGAAAGCAAGAGCCTCAAACTCTATCTTTTCAGTTTCCGCAACCATGGCGACTTCCACGAAGACTGCGTGAATACCATCATGAAAGACCTCATCAAGTTGATGGACCCGAAATACATCGAGGTGACCGGACTTTTCACGCCGCGCGGAGGCATTTCCATTTATCCTTTCGCCAACTACGGACGTCAAGGGACGAAATACGAGAAACTTGCCGAACAGCGTTTCGCTATACATGAATAAAACATTGATATTCAGTATTATATAAGACAAAGAAGACACCTAAAAGAAACAGAATGATGAAAAAGCACATACTATTGACTGCCGGAATAATCTTTACCATGCTGTCACTTTCTGGTCAGAATCCTGCGTTGGTCATGAATTATGACCGTCCCGCATCGGCGTTTGAAGAGGCTCTGCCACTCGGCAACGGCCATCTTGGAGCCACCATCTACGGCGGTGTCACTGATGGTCTTATCTATCTGAATGAAGGCACATTATGGGGAGGCCGCGGAGTGGAAAACAATCCCGTGGAAAACGGTCCCGAATTGCTGGCGAAAGTCCGCAAGGCCTTGCTGGCTGAGGATTGGGAGACAGGAAAACAACTGGTCATGGGACTTCAAGGACCCTACGTCAACTCCTATCTTCCGATGGGCGCACTGAACATCCGGCAGACCTTCGGATCGGAGGCGAACAAAGACGCCTTTTCGTCCTATTCGGGCGACACAAAACCAAGAGATACCGACAAAGCGCCTGACGTCAGCCATTACAGCCGCACCCTCGACCTGAACGACGCCATTGCCACGACCAGATTCACAGTCGATGGCGTGGAATATTCCAGAGAGTCGTTCGTGTCGCATCCCGACAAGGTGATGGTCATCCATCTGACCTCTTCGGAAAAAGGCAAACTCGAGTTCACCCTTGACGGCAGCACGATGTGGGATGGCTGTTCCGTGACGAGCGTGTCGGAAAACGAATTTAAGGTCTGTGGCCAGGCAGGCTACTACATGAGCACCAAATGGGAAGAGCCATATTCGCAATGGCGTGTTGGGCCGAACGGCGAGAAAGGCATGCGCTACCAGTTCCGCGTCAAGGTGGTGCAGTGTGACGGCCAGGTCTATTCAACGCCCGGACTTCACGTCAGCGGAGCCAGCGACGTGGTGATTCTCGTCAGCGCCGCGACAAGTTTCAACGGCTTCGACCATCATCCTGACACCGAAGGACTTGACGAAGACTCCCTAGCATCTTCCTATATCACATCCGCATCGACCAAAAGCCTCGACGCGTTACGTAAAGCCCACATAGCCGACTACCGTTCGCTTTTCGACAGAGTCACCCTTGACCTTGGCGGAAAAGTCCCGGAAGGAAGCACCATACCGCAGAGACTTGAAAATTATGCATCCGGAGCCACCGACCATGCACTTGAAATCTTGTACTTCCAGTTCGGGCGTTACCTGCTGATTTCTTCTTCGCGCGAAGACAGCGAAGTGCCTTGCAACCTTCAGGGAATATGGTGTTACCAGCGCCATGCTCCTTGGGGCAGCGACATACACACCAACATCAACGTGCAGATGAACTATTGGCCTGCCGAGCCGCTTGCCTTGAGCGAGACGGCGCTCCCGCTGATGCGTTTCATTGGCGACTGCTCCGTCAACGGGGCCGAAGTCGTGAAAAACATGTACGCGATGCAAGGCTGGACCATACATCACAACAGCGACATCTGGGCTGCCGCCAATCCTGTCGGTGAAAAGGCTGGCGACCCGCTTTGGGCTAACTGGGCGATGGGCGGCGCATGGCTTTGCTCCCATCTCTACGAACATTATCTGTTCACCGGTGACAAGGAGTTCCTTTCTCAGTCCGCCTATCCGCTGATGAAAGACGCTGCCGATTTCCTGATGGACTGGCTTGTGGAGAAAGACGGGAAGTACATCACGGTTCCCTCCACTTCGCCGGAAAACGCCTTCATCGATGAGAACGGCAAGCGTGGAGAAGTGACGATTGGTTCCGCAATGGATTTGGAATTATGCTGGGACTTGTTTTCTAACCTCATCGAAGCAAGTCAGATTTTGGGAAAAGACGCCGACCTGCGTGCCAGATGGACGCACTATCGCGACAACCTGCATCCGTTGCAAGTCGGGGCAAACGGCAACTTGGTGGAATGGTACAAGGACTGGAAGGATACCGACCCGCAACACCGTCATGCATCACTTCTCTTCGGCCTTCACCCTGGACATCAGATTTCGCCTCTTAAAACCCCACAACTCGCCGATGCAGCGCGCAAGACGCTCGAAATACGCGGTGACGGCGGGACGGGATGGAGCAAGGCGTGGAAAATCTGTTTCTGGTCGCGGCTGCTGGATGGCGACCATGCCTACAAGATGTATAGGGAACTGCTCAGCAAGTCCACCCTGCCGAACCTTTTCGACACCCATCCGCCATTCCAGATCGACGGCAACTTCGGAAGCATCGCCGGCATTGCCGAAATGTTGCTTCAAAGCCAAAATGGCGAAATTCACCTATTGCCCGCCTTGCCTTCTGTTTGGTCCTCAGGTGACATCACAGGACTCTGTGCACGAGGCAATTACAGCGTTGACATCAAATGGTCGGACAATAAGTTGAATCAAGCCACCATTCATTCCAAGGAATCCGGGAAATGCACCCTGCGCACCGACAACAAAGTTAAGGTCTGTAACAAAGGCAAAAACATCCGCACCAATACCAGCCGCGACGGTGAATACTACCTCACGACGTTCAGCACGAAGTCGGGCCAGCAATACACGGTGACCGACAGATGACATCATTTTTGCGATAACAGGCAATCCGTCGGGCGAATTACTGCCGGACGATACCATTTAGCACGTATCCTGACGATACGAGCCGTTGGCGATTTTGAGCCAAAACATCATCTTCCCATGATGCTGTGAGAAATGATGCACAAATAAAAATAAATTGAAAGGATTTATGCAATAAATACCACTCCACCTATAGAAAAAATACTATTTTTGTAGTCTTAAAAAACATCAAACAAATTAAATTAATCAAACTCTATATCATGAAAAGGGCGATTTTTATATCAGCATTCATGCTGTTTTTCGGCATGACGCAAGCCCAGTGGGTCAACGATCCATCAGCCAACACGCTGGTTGCCAGCGGAAGCAATGACTATGGCGAAATCTACGTATCCACTTGCGAATCGACTGGAGACACTTACTTCCAGTGGAGCAACATGAAATCCAACGGTTGGGTGCCTTCCATTCAGAAAGTGGATCGTGATGGCAACAAGCAATGGGGCGATGATGGCATTTTGGTCAACACGCACCAGAGTTCGACCTATTCCAACGGAATAGCCCTTGCTGCCACGAGCGATGGATGCGTGGTCTCGCATTTTGTCGATGAGCGCACCGGCAGCGGCGAGCCTTATGCCGTCAAACTCAACCCTGACGGTACTTTCGCATGGGGTGAAGACGGCATTCAGACTTTCACCATCAATTCAAGTGGAACGCGTTGCGAAGCCGTGGCAGGTTTGGATGGCAGTGTCTGGGTTGCCGCCAACGACGACCTCAACACCTACGTCCGCCATATCAGTGCTGACGGCACGCTCGGTCCTATTGTGACCATCAGCGACAGCAACGGCAAATCCGTGGATTTCGCAATCCTTGTTGTTGACGCCTATGACAATGTTTCTGTGGTTTATGAAAAAGAAGCCCCAGCTTACACTTACTATTACGAGAAAGAGATCTTTGTCGCCAAATACACTCCCGAAGGAGCACAGGCCACACCTGAAACCATGCTGATGTCACTCCAAACCATTGGAGGATACATCTCGCACGATGCCGTCGCTGATGGACTCGGCGGCGGATACGCATGGATTTCATATCCGTCATTGAACGACTGTTTCGAGACATTCATCTTCCATTTCGATGAGAACGGAAACAACACCTATCCTGACAACAACGGCATCAAGATCTGTGAACCTGACGGCGTCAATTTCCACAGTTATCCTAGCGGAACCGTCGATCCCATCACCCATGACCTCATCGTGGCTTTCCACCAGACCGACGCCGTGACACAAGGAACCCATGCTTTGAGAGTCAACAGAATCACAACAACCGGAGAGAAACCGTGGGGCAATGATGGTTTCACCCTGATACCAACACAAGACACTGAAATCGGCGATATCAAAGCCAACGCCTTCCCTAATGGAAACGGCGCTGTCATAACCTATATCAAATCGAGCGACTACAGCAATAATATACTAAAGGCCATCGGCATCAATGGTGAAGGAAACGTCATTTGGGAAACCGACATGAGTTCCGTGGCATCAACGAAGAGCGGCTGCGAACCTGTAGATGGATTCCACAACGGCACCCTTATTCTGGCATGGAGCGACGGACGCAACAGCCAGACCGCCCTTTACGCTCAGAACATCATGCCCGACGGAACCATCGGACCATTGCCATCTCAAACTAATGAAGACGACGACCAAACTGTCAGCATCCGTCAAAACGACATGACGCTTAACATCAGCGGCGATGTCATCCGCACCGTGACGCTGTTCAGCGTTGCAGGCCGCAATGTCATGACAGTCAATGCCAATGACGCTGAAAATGTCAGCATCAATATCGGCAAACTCAGCGCAGGCATCTATATTGTCCAGGTCCTTACCGACAAGGCCTGTGTGAACAGAAAAATATCAATAAACAAATAATTCCAATACTAATCAACTACAATGAAAAAATCGTTTTTACTAATGACCGTAAGTCTGCTGATTGTCATGTCTTTCAGCATGATGGCCAACGCCCAGAATCACATTGATCTGAAGGCGAGCAAATCGGTGCAGGAATGCACCAATGTCACGGAAGACGGCTTCCAAGCGACATTCTCATTTGCAAGTATTGAAGCCACTCCCGTCTCTACGGAAAAAGGCGAGTTCTCCGACATCACGATGCAGGGAACCTATCCTACCGGAAATGCCGGTGAGCCTTCATTGCCAGCAGCACACCAACTGCTTGCCGTGCCTTACGGCGCGACCAACATTAGCGCGAAAGTGACTGGTTACAGCACCACCATTTACAAACTTGCTGACTATGGCATCAAGACCTTAATGCCCGCTCAGGTATCAGTGAGAAAAGACCAGGATCCTAAGGACGTGAAGTTTGCATACAGCGAGAAAGCCTATGCCAGCAAATCGTTCTCAGAACGCCCCATCACCGAGGTTGAGATTCTTGGCACCATGCGTGGCATCCAAGTCGGTTCACTCACCATCAACCCAGTGTCGTACAACCCGAGTGACAACACCATAAAGGTTTACAACGACATCACCGTTGAAGTAAGTTACGACCAATATGACAAAGTCGCTGCTGAACAGGAATTTGCAAGGACATTCAGCCCATATTTCGCTGGCATCTACAAACAGATGTTCAACTGGCGTGACGACGTTTATACCGAACACCCCGACCTTTGGCAAGCACCTGTCAAGATGCTGGTCATCGCCAACAATATGTTTGAAGAATGCATGCAGCCATGGATTGAATGGAAGACCACCAAGGGATTCTACATGGATGTCAACTACACCGATGAAATCGGCACCACAGCTTCTGCCATTCAGGCTTTCATCAGCCAGAAATATGCTGAAGACGCTCCCACATTCGTCATCATCTTCGGTGACAAGGAACAGGTTGCCGCCAGTGCTACAGGCAGCTCAACAAGCAAAGTCACCGACCTTTACTACAGCTCGGTTGACAACGACTATTTCCCGGACATGTTCCACAGCCGCATGTGCGCCCAGAACGTGGCCGACATGACCGCCATCATCGAGAAGACGCTGGAATACGAACAATACACCATGCCTGATCCATCCTACCTGAGCAACGTGCTGCTCATCGCCGGTGCTGACGGCACATGGAATCCTCAAGTCGGACAACCTACCATCAACTACGCCACGACATACTACTACAATGCCGAACATGGTCTGAACAATGTTTACGCTTACCTCACATCCTACAGCGGATGCTACAACAACCTCAACACTGGTGTCGGCTTTGCCAACTACACGGCACACGGCAGCGAGACTGGCTGGTATTCACCAGGCATCTCCGTCAGCGACGTCGCCAACCTGACCAATGTTGACAAGTATTTCCTTGCCATGGGCAACTGCTGCCTTGCAGCCGACTGGGGATACAGCGGCACTTGCTTCGGCGAGGCCATGATCCGCGCATCACAGAAAGGCGCTTACGCTTATATCGGCTCATGCCCCAGCACATACTGGTATGAAGACTACTACTTCGGAGTAGGAGCCACCAACACACACAATGGCTCCACACCTACCTTCGAGGAATCCTCAACCGGCGTTTACGACGGCACATGGATGGACAACACCTACAACACTGTCGCATCCGTTCCTTTCCTTGGCAACCTTGCAGTGTGCTATGCTCACGCCGGCGGATATGACACCCACTCCAGCCCGCTCTATTACTGGCAAGCCTACCATACACTCGGCGATGCTTCTGTCATGCCTTATAACATCACTCCAATAGCGAACACCGTCAGCCACATGAGCGTGTTCCCGATTGGCATGGAAACTTTTGAAGTCACAGCCGACCCAGGTTCTTATGTTGCTATCACCAAAGACGGCGTCATTCATGGCACCGGCCTCGTTGATGACTCAGGTTCCGTCACTGTTGACATTGAACCTGTCACCAGCGGAGGAGACGTCACCATCTGCGTGACACGACCACAACGTCAGCCTTACCTCGCTACCATCCCTGCTGCTGCAATGGAAGGTCCATACATCACCTGCGATGGTTACGAATTGCTCAATGCAAGCCATCAGGCCAACTATGGCGAAACCATCCCGATGAACATCACGTTGAAGAACGTGGGCAATGATCCGGCCAGCAATCTGAGTGTCAGCCTGTCCACCGAATCGGATTATCTCATCCTCAATGGTGCAGCCGAAGTATCAGGATTAGCTCCTAACGCCACCTACACCATAGAGAATGCTTTCAATGTCGAAGTCAGCTCCGAAGTTCCTGAAGGCACCAAAGCCATCATCTTTGTGAACACCACTGACGGCACCAACACATGGCAGAGCAGAATCAGCCTCACCCTGCACGCTCCAGCCTTCCAAGTCGTTTCGGTCAGCACCGAGAACAACCTTCAGCCTGGCGACAACGGCACAATGACAATCACAATTAAGAACGCCGGCACCGCCGACGCCACCAACGCCGTGTTGGATCTGTTCACAAGTTCCAGCGACATCACTTTCACGAACACGACATACACTGTTGAAAGCATTGCGGCAGGACAGGAAGTCACCATCACGGCGCCTTTCACCATCGCCAGCACTGTTGAAAACGGCTCCACATACGAGATTGGTTACGGAATGAATGCAGGCTACTACGGCGTGCAAGGCACATACGTCATCATGATTGGCGCCATCATCGAAGATTTCGAGACGGGCGACTTCACCAAGTATGACTGGCAATTCTCTGCCACGCCTTGGAACATCACCACAGAGACGACCCACGGCGGCACCTATGCAGCCAAATCAGGAGCCATCTCCGAAAACGGATCCACCTCAATGACACTTTCCGTTAACGTGGTGGCCGCTGGAAGCATGAGCTTCTGGTATATGGTTTCATCTGAGGCCAATTACGACAAACTCCATTTCTATATTGATGGAAATGAAGTCAATTCATGGTCAGGCGAATCCGCATGGACAGAAGTCACAACAGCCGTGACGACAGGCACACACACCTTCGCTTGGACTTATACCAAGGACGGTTCCGTGTCAAACGGCTCCGACTGCGCTTGGATAGACGACATCTCATTCCCGCCAACCAACGTCATCAATGTCCTCGACCCTGTCACCAACCTGCAGGCCGAAGTGGAAAACGACAACAACGTCACCCTGACATGGACTGGCGTCAATCAGGCCGATGCTTATGAAGTGAGACGCGATGGCGTGTTGCTCTCGACACAGTCAGAGACAACATTCGCCGAAACCCTCGAAGACGGCATCTACACTTACTGCGTCGTTGCCAAGACCAACGAAGGAGCCTATTCATCACCTGCTTACGTGTCCGTCACCATTGGCATCACTGGCACTGAAGAGAATCAGGATCTCAACGTCAACGTCTATCCTAACCCGTCGAACGGCACATTCAACATCAATGTCAACGGCAACGCCAAAGACGTGAAATATGTCGTTTACAACTACCAGGGACAGATGGTCATGAGCAACATGATCAGCAACAATTCCGAGCAAATCAACCTGAACGGCATGGCCAAGGGAGTTTACTTCCTCCGCATCATCGCCGACAACCAGGTCAGCGTAAGGAAACTCGTTGTAGAATAAGACAATCATCTTCTAATCAAGGAGGGATGGGTCATTCCTCCTTGATTTTTTCTAATAAAAACAAATAATCACAGACAACAACCCAATCATGAAAAAGTATTTATTACTGATTCTTTCAATTCTGATTTTTGGAAGCGGTTACGCACAAAAATGGAACGAGATGGGGAGCAAAAACCCTACAGCTCCAAAAGTGAAACTGATTTCCAACAGCGAGGATCGCATCGTGGTGAACTTCACTCTCGGCGGCTTCTACACCGACAATGTCAAGACGCCCAAAGGCAAACAAGCCATCGTATCGGTTCCCGGCATGGTCTCCATGCTTGAAGCCGGCGCCCCTGACCTTCCGATGTACGCCATCTCTGCCATCATCGGCGATGCCGCTGAGATGACCGTCAACGTCACCGATGCACAATACACCGATTACAAAAACATGGAGATTGCTCCTTCTAAGGGAAACTTCAGCCGCCAGATCAACCCTGACGACGTTCCTTACCGTTATGGTTCCATGTACGGTCAGAACGCCTTCTATCCGGCAAACGAAGCTTACCTTGAACAGCCATACATCCTGCGCGACTTCCGCGGACAGGACATCATGGTCACCCCTATCACCTACAACCCTGCCACCAAGACCCTTCGCGTCTATAGCAACATTACTATAGAGATGAAGAAAGTCAGCAATAACGGCGTGAACCAGAAACTCAGCCGCAAAGCTGAAAACAAGGTGGATGCCGAGATGGAACATAGTTATAACAGACGTTTCATCAACTACAAGGAAAGCGCAGCAAAATACACTTTCATCGAAGACAGAGGATCGATGCTCGTGATCTGCCCTGAACAATTCATGGAAGCCATGCAGCCATTCGTGAACTGGAAAAACCAGTCGGGACGTCCGACCACCATGGTCAGCCTTACCGATGCCGGTGGCAACAACGACACACAGATCAAGGCATACATTCAGAACATTTACGATGACCCGAATCAGAATCTTGCCTTCATCCTGCTCGTCGGCGATTATTCCACGCTGAAACCGCACGCCATGTCGGGAGGTTATTCCGACAACTGGTACGGCATGCTGGAAGGCACGGATTATTACGAAGAAGCCCTTGTGGGCCGTTTCTCTGTTGAAAGCGTCCAGGACGTCAACACACACGTCAACAAGGTGCTTTACTACGAACGCGACATGCAAGACACAGTGACATGGGTACACGTAGGTATGGGTATCGGTGCCAACGAAGGAGCCGGTTCCGGACACATGGGCGGTGAAGCCGACTATGTCCACATCAATTACATACGCGACACCTTGCTGCATTACACTTACGAGACTGTCACACAACAGTATTCAGGTGTAGGTGGCGGCACCAGTGCAGGTGCCATGAGCGCCGACTTCAACGCCGGTGTCAGCATCGCCAACTACTGCAACCACGGTTCACAGACCAGCTGGGCCGTTGGCGGATTCAGCAACAGCAATGTCAATGCCTTGGTCAACGACTACAAATGGCCTTACATCTGGTCAGTAGCCTGCAACAACGGAGAGTTCGACGGCACCTGCTTCGGCGAAGCATGGTTGCGTGCCACCAACAACACCACAGGCGTTCCTACAGGAGCCATTGGCGGCATGTTCTCTTGGATCTCACAGCCTTGGACACCTCCTATGACAGGTCAGGACGAAATGGTGGACATCCTCACGGAATGGAAATCAAGTGACCTTTACAACCATACTCTGGGTGGCGCATCGCTGAACGGCAGCATGTATATCCTTGACATGCATCCCGGAGATGCCGGAAACACACACAACACGTGGATTCTCTTCGGCGACCCGAGTCTGCTTGTCCGCACCGACAACCCGACAAACATGAACGCCACGCATCCGAGCACACTGCTGATCGGTATGAGCGAGATGCAGATTAATGTAGATGCTAACTACGCCATTGCCACACTTTCGTATAATGGTGAAGTGCTCGCCAGCACGGTTCTCGTAAATGGTAGCGGCACGCTGAGCTTCAATCCAATTTCGACCGTTGGCACAGCTCAACTTTGCGTCATCGGTTACAATAGGGTTACCTATATGTCCGACATCGAGTTTATCCCGGCTGAAGGAGCTTATCTCACCGTCACATCCCATACTCCAAGCCAGATGCCGTTTGCACAAGATTCCAACATCAGCATCTGCCTGAAGAACGTGGGCAGCGACCCGACATCAGCGGGAAGCACCATCACCCTCACTTCGGAAGACAATGTGACCATCACTAACGGTGTCGCCACTTGCGGCGTCATCGCAGCCAACGATACGGTCTATCTTGAGAACGCCTTCACGGTGAACGTCCCTGAGACAGCTGCTAACGGCGACAAACTTCACTTCACGGTGACCATTACTTGTGGCAGCGACACCTGGTCGACCAACTTCACGACTATTGTAACCAAACCAGTCATTACCTATGACGGATACAATTGGGCTGGCCAATACCAAGCTGGCGAGACACTCACCATCGTCGCCAACTTCAAGAATGAAGGAGGCTACAGAGCTACAAACGCCATTGCAAACATCAGCACGACAAGCAACTACATCACCATCAACAATACCAGCTGCGAAATAGGCACCATTGACCCCAATGGTATCGGCAGCTGTGTGTTCTCAGTGACCGTCAATGCTTCTTGCCCGACGACGGAACAGATTCCTCTCAACATCGCAATGACCGCTGACAACGGAATCACCGCACAAGGCACAGCAATGCTGAAGAACACCTGCAACGTGGTCTTTACGCTTCACGATTCATACGGAGACGGCTGGAACGGCGCATCTCTGACTGTCGCTTTCAGCGATGGTAGCCCATCACAAAGCGTCACCCTCAGTTCAGGCAACTCAGGAACACAGACACTTGAAATCGGCAGTGGCATCGATGTCACCATCTCTTGGGTGCATGGAAACTATGACACTGAATGTTCATTCGAAATCGCTTACGAAAATGGCGACCAGATTTATGCAAGTTCAGGCACACCGACACAAGGCGTTGTCTGCACATTCACCTGCAACTGCGCAGGAGGAGCTGGTGGCAACCTGGCTTCTGTTACCAACCTCAATGCAAGCGTGAACAACGACATCGTCACCCTGACATGGGATGCACCTCGTGGATTTGACCATTACCTCATCAGACGCAATGGCGTGGAGATAGCACAGACTACCGAAACGACCTTCGTTGACGAGCCTCTGGAAGATGACACCTACACGTACTGCGTCATCGCCGTCTATACCGAAGGCGAAGCAACACCTACCTGCATCACCGTCACGGTTAACGTCCTGAACGTTTCCGAGAACGAAAGCAGCGTCAGCGTTTACCCGAACCCGGCACAAGACATGCTGAACATCAGCGTCAACGGCGCCGTCAACAACGTTGAGTATGCCATCTACAACTACCAAGGTCAGAAAATCATGAGCAAGAACCTCGGCACTTTCGAAGGTGTCGAACAGATCAGCCTCGAAGGCATGGCCAAGGGCATCTACTTCCTGCACATCGTGACTGGAACACAGACCAGCGTTCAAAAACTCGTTGTGGAATAATCACGACACGTTTTCGACAACAAATAGGGTCGCATCATTGCGACCCTATTTTTTTGTCTCTAATCCAGACTGAAACAATCCCCGAACTTGCTATTCGAGACCCGTTCCGATCACATTATCATTTTTTGAATCATCACATCTGAAAACGAAGAACTTCACTCCCATTATCTGAGAATAATCGTATTTTTGCAGGAAATAGGATAATAATGAAAAGAAGCGTCCTGGTCATCATATTGACATTCATGACAATGGCAGTCTTCCCGCAACAATGGGTCGGGATAGGCAAGAGCAAGCCATTCGCGCCTGCCGTGAAACTGGTTTCGGGCAGCGAAGATCATGTCGTGGTCAGTTTTGAGCTTGGCGGATTCTATACCGAATCGGTCACTGTGGGAAATGCCCGACAGGTTGTCGTCAGCGTTCCAAAGATGGTCTCCATGCTTGAAGCCGGCGCCCCCGACTTGCCTTTGTATGCCATTCCAGTCATCATCGGCGACAAAGCCGAAATGAAAGCACGCGTCGTCGATGCGGAATATACCGATTTTCAGAATATTGAAGTGGCGCCTTCAAAAGGCAATCTCAGCCGCCAAATCAACCCCGACGATGTGCCTTACAACTACGGTCCGATGTACAGCCAAAACGCCTTCTATCCGGCAAGTCAGGCTAACCTCGAACAGCCATACATACTCCGCGACTTCCGTGGACAGAATATCATGGTGAAACCTTTCGCCTACAACGCCACGACCAAGACGCTTCGGGTCTTCACCCGACTCGTCATCGCCATGGACAAGGTCAGCGACAATGGCGAGAACCAGAAAACAATGCGCCGCTCCAACGACATCGCAGTCGATAAGGAAATCGCCAACGAATATGGCCGGCGTTTCATCAACTTCAAAGCCCTGACGTCGAAGTACACTTTTATTGAAGACGTGGGAGAAATGCTCGTGATTTGCCCTGCGCAATACATGGAAGCCATGCAGCCTTTCGTGGAATGGAAAAACCAGTCAGGACGTCCGACCACCATGGTCAGTATTGACGATGCAGGCGGCAACAACGACACGCAAATCAAGGCGTACATCCAGAACATCTACGACAATCCCGACCGAAACCTTACCTACATTCTGCTGATAGGCGATTACGCCGACCTTACACCGCACAATATGTCGGGAGGCCGTTCCGACAATTGGTTCGGCATGCTGGAAGGCACAGACTATTACGAGGAAGCGCTGGTAGGACGTTTTTCTGTAGAAAGCGTTCAGGATGTCAACACACATGTAAATAAGGTGCTTTATTATGAACGCGACATGCAGAGCGATGCCACTTGGGGCGATGTGGGCATTGGCATAGGCGCCAACGAAGGTGCCGGTTCCGGACACAACGGCGGTGAAGCCGACTACGTCCATATCAATTACATTCGCGACACCTTGATGCATTACACCTACGAGACCGTCACGCAACAATATTCGGGAGTGGGAGGCGGCACCAACGCCACGCTCATCAGTGCCGACTTCAACGCTGGCGCCACCATCTGCAATTACTGCAACCACGGTTCGGAAGTGAGTTGGGCGGTAGGCGGATACAGCAACACCCACGTCAACGCATTGACCAACGACTACAGATGGCCATACATCATCTCCGTCGCCTGTCTGAATGGGCGTTTCAACTATTCACAGCCTTGTTTTGCCGAGACTTGGATGCGTGCTACGGACAACACTACCGGTGTGCCGACAGGCGCCATAGGCGGCATGTTTTCATGGACATCGCAGGCTTGGATACCACCAATGACGGGACAAGACGAGATGAATGACATCATCACGGGATGGAGCAACAGCGACTCTTTCCATCACACCATGGGAGGCGCATCCGCTAATGGCAACATGTACATCCTTGACATGCACCCCAGCGACGCCGGCATCTCGCACAACACTTGGATACTCTTCGGCGATCCGAGTCTGCTTCTACGCACCGACGACCCGACAGACATGACGATCACCACCACGCCTGACGCGCTCAGCATCGGCTCGACACAACTTACCGTCGCCACCAATATTGAAAATGGTTTGGCCACCTTGTCGCTCAACGGCGAGATACTCGCTTCGGCAGCACTGGAAAATGGAAACACCGTACTTTCTTTCCCCATGCTGATGGATGTCGGCACCGCCAAACTTGTCGTCACCAGCTACAACAAGGTGACCTGCGTCAGAGACATCGAAATCGTCCCAACCGAAGGTCCTTACATCATCTATGAAAGCCATGTCATCAACGACGAAAACGGTCAGGCCGACTATGGTGAGACTTTAGACATGGACTTGACGATAAGGAACATCGGTCACGATAACGCGAACAACGTCACTGCGACGCTGACAAGCCAATGCGACTATGTCACCGTCATCAACGGCAGCACAGTCATTCCCGTCATCAACGCGGAATCGAGCTACGCCATAGAAGACGTCTTCACGATAAGAATCGCTGACAATGCACCCGACGGCACGAAGGCCTACTTGAAGATTAGTTGCACCGACGGCACCGACACGTGGGAAAACGTCTTCTACGTCACGCTTCACGCACCCAATTTCGAACTCGTTGACGCCTACGAGACCGGAAACCCATCGCCAGGCCACAATGGCACCTTGATCATCAAGGTTAGAAACAACGGCACCAGCGACGCACATTACGGACTATTCGAGATGTTCAGCAGTTCGAACATCATCACCTTCGTGAATCCGTCACAATATGTATGGGACATCCCCGCTGGCGACACCGTCACCGAATACGCCGTTTTCCATGTGAGCGAAGAGGCAGAATACGGGTCCGCATACCAAGTCATGTACATCCTTTCCGCGCAGCATTACTCGCTCGAAGGCACCACCATGCTTCATGCCGGCAACGTCATGGAAGGTTTTGAAAGCGGAGATTTAAGCAGCTTCGACTGGCAGACCATTGGTTCCGCTTATTGGTTCATCGACAACACCAACGCCTACTCGGGTAATTATTGTGTGCGTTCGGGAGTCATTGGCAACGGGGCTATCACGACATTAAGCATAAACATCGACGTCCTCACCCAAGGAAACCTCAGTTTCTACAAGAAAACATCGACGGAAGCGGGCTGCGACAAACTAACCTTCTATATTGACGGCGTCTCAACTGACGTTTGGTCGGGCATCACCGACTGGAGCAAGGAGACCTACACCCTGCCAGCCGGCACCCATTCTCTTAGATGGATATACACCAAAGACAGTTCATCCAGTTATGGCGAAGACTGTGTCTGGCTCGACAACATCGAGTTCCCGCCAATCAACATCACCTATCCTATTAACGCTGTAGATGACCTCGAAGCGTCGGTGAATTTCAACACCATAACCCTTGACTGGACTTATACTTTGCCAGGATATTCGTTCATCGTGAGATGCAACGGAACTGTGTTGGACAGCCTCAGCGGGATGAGTTATACCGAGGAACGGGGTGACGGCGCCTATCTGTACAGCGTCACCGCCACAGACGGCGAAGGCCACTACTCCATGCCGCGTTATCTCATCGTCAATATCGGCATCCTTGAAACCAACGAGGAGCAAACCACTTTTGACATCTTCCCGAATCCCACCCACGACATGCTCAACATCAACATCTCAGGCTTCGATGAAACGGCAAACCTCTCCATCAGCAACGTGCAAGGGCAAACTGTGCTAAAGAAAGAGATTACTGGCACTGCAAACCAAATCGATTTGAGCAACATTGCCAAAGGATTGTATATCATGCATATATATACTGACAAATTATCGTTCACCAAGAAAATCATCATAGAATAATCATTAAATAGTAATACTAAAAATGAAAAAGACCCTCTTTTCAATCATCCTTACGATTGCGCTTTCCATTCCTCTGTTTGCTCAGGAATGGGTCAACGTTACCAGTGAGAAACCTTCGACCATCGAGGCGAGTCTCATAAAATCGACGGAAAGCAGCATTATCGTCAACGTTCAGGTTCCAGGCTTCTACAGCGACATGGTGTCCACGCCACGTGGCGAGGCGCATATCGTCTCGATTCCCAAGACCATCAGCACATCGGAAGCCGGCGAGCCTTTTCTGCCGACCTACGCCATTCCCGTCATCATCCCCGACAATGCCTTGATGAAGATCCGCGTGCTCGACGCAAGCTATGTCGAATACAAGGATTACGACATCGCACCTTCAAAGGGTGATTTCCCGCGCACCATCAACCCCGATGACGTGCCTTACACTTATGGAACGGCATACGCCACAGACGCGTTCTTCCCGACGACATCCGTGAACATGTATTCACCATACATCCTTCGCGACTTCCGCGGACAGAACATGGTGCTTTATCCTTTCGCATACAATCCTATAAGCAAAACGCTGAGGGTCTATTACAACATGACTGTCGAGATGTACAACGTCGGCGTGGGAGGCGAGAACCAAATCACGCGCAAGTCAAGCCAAATCGCGCTTGACCCTGAAATCGGCGCCATCTATGAAGACCAGTTCATCAACTACGGTGCGTCGATGGCAAAATACACCGCCATTGACGAAACCGGCGACCTGCTCATCATCTGCCACGATGCCTTCATGAACGCCATGCAACCTTTCGTCAACTGGAAAAAACAAATCGGACGTCCCACGACCATAGTCGGAACCAGCACCGCAGGCACGACAGATTCCGCCATCAAAAACTACATCCAGTCGCAGTACACCAGCAACCCGAATATCACCCACGTCCTTCTTGTTGGCGACGTGGCGCAAATTCCGGGACACAGCTATTCATGTTCCAGCTATAGCGGAAAATCGGACAACTGGTACGGACAAGTCGCCGGCGACGATTACTACAACGACATCTACGTAGGACGTTTTTCAGCCGAGAACACAGACCATGTGACGACACAAGTCAATAAGGTGATCCATTACGAACGTGACATCACCGCTTCCGACACATGGCTCACCACGGGTGGCGGCGTTGCCGCTTACGCTGGCGGTGGCGGTCACTTCGGTGAAGACGACTGGGAGCATATCAACAACATCCGCACCGACCTGATGAATTACCACTACACCACAGTGCATCAGGATTATCAAAGCGTCACCGGTTACACAGGTTCAGCGGCATTACTCAGCCAGCACATCAATGCCGGCTTGAGCATCATCAACTACTGCAACCACGGCAGCGAAACATCTTGGGGCGTTTTCAACTACAGCAATTCGAACGTCAACGCGTTGACAAACGTCAACATGCTTCCTATCGTTTGGTCTGTGGCCTGTCTGAATGGAAAATACGACTACGGCCAGCCCTGTTTCGGTGAAACCTGGCTGAGAGCCAACAACGGCACCAATGACACGCCTACCGGCGCCATCGGCGGCATGTTCTCCTACATCTCGCAGCCTTGGATTCCTCCAATGTACGGACAGGACGAGATGGTTGATGTCCTCGTCGAGAGCTACACCAACAACATCAAACGTACCCTTGGCGGCACGTCGACATGCGGCAACATGAAAATCCTCGACCAATACGGATCATCCGCAGGTCAAGGACTCGGCACTTACATGGCATGGATTCTGTTCGGCGACCCAACGCTGACCCTCCGCAATGCGGTGGCTGCCAATATGGGCGTCACACACAGCAGCACGATGAACACCACCGCCACGTCGTTTACGGTGAACGCCACGGCCGGCAACGGCGCTTTGGCCACGCTCACGCGCAACAACGAAATCATGGGATCGGCCACCATCACCAACGGGACGGCCAATATCACCTTCACGGCACCTGGGACACAAGGCACTGCCACGCTGACCGTATTCGGCTATAACAAAATCACTTACGTCGGCACCGTCACCATCACTTCCGGCGGAGCTCCCGACCCCATTTCGGTTCAAGCATCGGCAGCGCAAAGCATCATCGCCCAAGGCGGCAGCACGACGATGACGGCCACAGCCACAGGAGGCAGCGGCAGCTACACCTACACCTGGAGCCCCACTACTGGACTGAACAACGCTAACATCCAGTCGCCCATAGCATCACCCACACAGACCACTACCTACACCTGCACCGTCAGTGACGGCAGCCTGAGCGGCAGTGGCACAGTCACCATCACCGTGGTGGTGCCTCCTACCAACCTGACGGCCACCGTTGTCAACAACAGCAGCATCCGCCTCAACTGGTCGGCAGCATCTCCGGTGACCAGCTACAAAGTCTATCGTGGCGACAGCATGATTGCCCAAAACATCACAGGAAACAGCTACATCGACAACAATCTCGCAGCGGGCACTTACTGCTATTCCGTCTCCACAGTCTATAGCGGCATCGAATCGCCACAGACTGAAGAAGTTTGCGGCACCATCTTAGCGCCATTGTCGCTGACCATTACGACATTATCATCAGTCATCCCAGCGGGAGGATCGACGACACTGAACGCCCACCCCGTGGGAGGCAGCGGATCCTATTCCTACTCATGGACGCCATCCGCTTCCTTGAACAACGCTCACATCCAGTCGCCGATAGCTACGCCGACACAGACCACGACGTACACCTGCACCGTCAGCGATGGCAATAATAGCGCCAACGCGACCATCACCATCACTGTGGTGACAGCGCCAACAGGCATCAGCACGGCGATAGTGGATGTCAAGAACATCGACATAAACTGGAACGCGGCGACTACTGCATCGAGTTACAAGTTGTACCGCAACGACGCACTCATCGCCTCAGGCATTACCTCGACTTCCTATTCCGACACAAACCTTGAGGAAGGTTCCTACTGCTACAAGGTTTCGGCCGTCTATCAGAACGTCGAGTCACCGAAATCATCAGAATCATGCCAGACCATCTATTACTGCGCAGCGCCGGCAGACCTCGAAGGAAGTTATTACTACGAGAACGAAGCCTTTGGCGTGATGCTCGACTGGAACAAAGTCGCGATCAACAATCCGCTGACAGAATTCAGAATCTACCGCAGCACCAGCAATGCCGACTATCAGCTCGTCGGTACGGTCAGCAACGACCCGACCCTCACCCACTACACGTTTATGGACGAAGTTCCTGTCGGCACATACTATTATAAAGTTTCTGCTTATTATAGTCTCACTGACTGCGAAAACTTCTATCAGGACAACAGCGGAACAGACTACATCGTCGTCCAAGTGACATCGCTTGACGAAACCTATGCAAACGTGAAGGTTTATCCTAATCCTACCAAAGATGTCATCAACATCGAAGGAGAAGACCTGAGGAGCATCAGCATCGTCAACATGTTTGGTCAGACCATTTATCAGGCCAAAGTCGAAGGACAGAAAGCCGTCATTGACATGACACAATACGCGACAGGCATCTACACGATGCAGGTCAAGACTTTGAACGGCACAGCCATGCGACAAGTCGTGGTGAAATAAAGCCATTCTTCAGTAATCAGAGCACGAGGAGCCGGCATGTCCGCACTCCTCGTGTTTTTTTATTGAAGGCCATGACAAGAGGAATGGAAGGCACATGCCAGACATACGGCAAAACCAAAGATACATCAGAGAATGATAAACCTTTCGGTGAATTATTTTTGACATAAGGATTCCTTGAACCGACATCTTCACGTTTTTTTATTAATTTTGGCACATTAAAGAGCATATCGAATGAAAATAAAGTTTATAGGAGCTGCTCAGGAAGTCACCGGCAGCAAGCATCTCATCACGACTGATCACGGAAAGAAAATACTTCTTGACTGCGGCATGTTCCAAGGCAAAGGACTTGAAACCGATGCCCTGAACCGCAACACCATGGTGAATCCGTCTGAGATCGACTACATCATCCTGACCCATGCGCACATCGACCACAGCGGTCTGATTCCCTATTTCTACAAGAACGGATTCAGAGGACAGGTCATCTGCACCAACGCCACGCAGGATTTATGTTCCATCATGCTTGCCGATAGCGGTTTCATTCAAGAGAACGATATGGTGTGGTTCAACAAAAAACGCCGTCGTCAAGGTCTGCCAGCGCTCGACCCAATCTATACCGAAAAAGACGCTCGCGCCTGCATGGAGACCTTTGTCAGCGTCGGCTACAACCGTTTTCTGAACCTCGACGACAATGTGAAGGTGAAGTTCAACAATACGGGACACCTTCTGGGCAGCGGCTGTGCCATCCTTGAAATTGACGAAGGCGGCGACATGACGCGTATCGCCTATACGGGCGACATCGGCCGTCAGTCAAGCTACATGCTGAAAAAACCCGAACCGTTCCCGCACTGCGACTATCTTATCACGGAATCTACATACGGCGACCGTCTGCATAGCGACAAGTCGGATGCCGAACAGCAACTGCTTGACATCATCTACCACACCTGCGTAGAGAAAAAAGGCAAACTCATCATCCCTTCCTTCGCCATCGGCAGGACTCAAGAAATCGTCTATCTGCTGAACAACTTCTACAACGAAGGGAAATTCCCCGAAAAGATTCCCGTATTCGTCGACAGTCCGCTGGCGGTGAATGCCACAGAGATTTTCAGGATGCACCTCGACCTATTCAACCAAGATGTGGCAGAAGTCATCGCCAACGACCCCGACCCCTTCGGATTCAACAGCCTGACCTATGTGCGCGACATCAACAAGTCGAAAGCCCTGAACAGCCGTAAAGACCCCTGCATCATCATTTCCGCATCGGGCATGATGGAGGCCGGACGAGTCAAACACCATATCGCCAACAGCATCTCGGATCCCAAAAACTCCATCCTCGCCATCGGCTACTGCTCCCCAGCCACCTTGGGAGCGAAGATTCTCGCCAAACCGACGCCAGAAACCATCTCGATTTTCGGTACCAAGTACGCCGTAAAAGCAGAGATCTTCAGCATCGACGCCTTCAGCGGACATGGCGACTATCTTGAGATGCTCGAATACTTGAAGTGCCAAGATCCGACCAAGATTAAGAAGACATTCCTAGTTCATGGCGACCCTGATGCGCAGAATTACTACAAACGCGTGCTGCGCAAAAACGGATGGGGAGACATTGAAATCCCTTCTGCAGGAGAGACTTTCGAACTGAAGTGACCGTCAACTCCAAGCGTGACATTCATGTCATAAGAACGCCAGAGTCGGAATGCCGTAGGCATTAACCCTCGGTAAAAGACAAAGCATACCAGTCGGACAACTTCTGCAGGAAACGGTTCAGTTTCTCAAGTGCCATACACAACCTAAGCCTCCCCTTTATCTCATACTGCCAACGTAGTTTTGCGTCTGATAGTGGATTCTACACCTTATTATTGGGAAACTCTCGAAAGTAATTGTTATTTTT
>CAYQND010000014.1:0-59695 GCA_964418895.1 uncultured Lentimicrobiaceae bacterium
TCGGAGCAACATTCACGCTGAAAAACTACACGGTGTCGATTGCGTCTGGAATCACAAACGGCACGGTGACGGCCACGCCGACCACCGCCACGATGGGCAGCACCATCACGGTGACGGCAACACCGGACATCAACTACCATCTTGCCGCCCTGTTCTACTACACCACCGACCCGAACAACACGACAGCAATCACGGGAACGACATTCACAATGCCAGCAGCCAATGTCACTATTGGAGCGACATTCACAAGCTATCCTGTCATCGGTCCTGTCACGCAACCCGAGCCTATCTGTAGTGGAGAATCGCTGGATCTTACCGCACCTACTGTCAACTACAGCCAGCAACAAGACCTTGGTCACGGATGGCAATTGGCACAAACCAACACTTTCGCCAATTACATCACCTACACGAACCAAGCTCTCAACCACAGCTACAACGGATGGTACCTGCGTTACTTCGCCACCAACAATGCCGGGACAAGCTACAGCGACACGCTTCAAATCACCGTCAATCCTGAGGTCACCATGAACAGCGTGGCCAACCAAGCTCTTTGTAACGGCGACGACACGCAGGATATCGTCTTCGCATCGTCAGTCGTCGGTGGAACGATGAGCTACAGCTGGGTTAACAACAAACCTAACATCGGTCTTGCCGCTTCCGGAACAGGCAACATCGTGAGTTTCACCGCTGTCAACACAACCAGCACCGCTTTAGTGGCGACCATTACCGTGACACCATCACTCACCATGAACGGCATCACCTGCGACGGACAGCCCATCACATTCACCATCACTGTCTATCCTACTCCTGTCGTTACATGGGCTTCGCCTATGGCTAATTACTGTCCGATGCACGAAATGACCATCACGTCAACCGTTTCTGTCGGCACGGCTCCTTTCACGCCTGACTTCTCTGGCGACATCAGACCGACCGATTTCAGCGTTAACGGATCCATCATTACGGCAACGTACTATCTGGCTGCCTGCAATACGACCTACAACATCGGCATCACAGTCACCGACGCTCACGGCTGCACATCTGAGGTAGCGACAACGTCCATCGTCTCCGAAGACACCGAAATGCCAGTCATCAACGGCAACATCTATGGTTGTGAGCCTATCTCCGGCGGCAACTGCACTTTCATAGTCCCCGATCTTAGAGAACGTGTCAGGGCGCTTGCATCCGACAACTGCACCGAAGATGCCGATCTGGTCATCACGCAGTCGCCAGTTCAGGGAACCATATTCGCCGACTTTGGCCAACAGCCTGTCACCGTCACCGTCGCTGACCTCTGCGGCAACGCATCCAGCATCGACGTCACTGTCTATGTCCCTGATGAACTCACGGTTAACAGTGTTGAGACTTCCAACCCGTTGTGCTATAGCAGCAACAGCGGTTCGGCCACCATACATATCGATGGTGGTGAAGCCGACTACACCTACGCACTGTCAGGAGCCATGACGCTTACTGCCACATCAAGCAACATGTACCACACCTTCTCCAACTTGGTGGAAGGTTCCTACACCATCTCGGTCACAGATGCCAACGGTTGCCAAGTGTCAACAAGTTTCACGCTCTCCGAACCCGATGAGCTTGTCCTTGAAAACGTCTATGTCCACGAAGTGTCGTGTCATGGTGAGAGCGACGGCCATCTTGTCGTCACAGCCCACGGCGGAACAGCACCATACCATTACACTATCAGCACACCGGTGCAGTCTTACCCGACAGCCTCTGGATTCTATTTCGGCGGCTTGCAGGCAGGCACCTACACCATCACCGTCACCGATGCCAACGGATGTGAAGACTCCATCACCGTCGTCGTATCACAACCTGACGAAGTGAACATCACCTTTACAGGAGAGGATCCACAATGCAACGGACAACATTCCGGATGGATCACGGCTCATGTCACTGGTGGCAACGGCAGTTTCACCTACCACTGGAGCAACGGAATGACGACAGCGACCATCACAGGTCTCGCTGCCGGCACATACACCCTCTCCGTAATCGATGATCTCGGATGCTCCGCTGAAGGTTCCTACACCCTTGCACAGCCTGACGCCATCGAGCTCACCATCACCAACGTCCACAACGTGTCCTGCTTCGGCGGTTACGACGGACGTGCCACTGTGGAAGTTGAAGGTGGCAGTGCTCCTTACACTTACCATTGGAGGCCTTCAGGTCAGACCACAGCTACCGCCATCGGTCTCTCCGCTGGCACTTATACCGTCACCGTCACCGATGCCAACGGATGTTCCGAAGAGGCTTCAGTGACCATCGAAGATGCCAACGCCCTCATCCCTGGTTCCATAGCATCAACTGGCGAGGTAATCTGCAAGGGCGAGAACGCCAGCACCATCACTTCGCAGCAAGACGCAACAGGTCAAGGAACCATCGAATACCGCTGGCTCATGAATGGTGAAGTTTTGCCTTCAAGCAACGATGCCACCTTCACGCCTCACAACCTTTCCGCTGGTACGTTCGTCTTCACGCGCGAAGTCAAAGACGACTGCGTGGACTGGACATTATCCGAAGGATCGTGGACTGTGGAAGTCAACGAAACGCCTGTTGTGGCCATCTCTGGCGACCTCCACATCCAGCCTGGTCATTCCACCACGCTGACGGCATCCGGAGCAACGACTTACCTCTGGAGCAACGGAGCCACCACATCGTCCATCACCGTCACCCTGATGGAAACCACCACCTTCACCGTTACAGGAACGGACGCCAACGGATGCTCCTCCACTGACGAAGTCACTGTTCTCGTTGACGCTCTTGGTGTTGGCGATTCCTTCATGCCTGACGTGCAGGTCTATCCTAACCCGACAAAGGGTGCCGTCGCTATCGAATGTGAAGGCATGACGTCAATCACCGTCATGTCGTCCATCGGACAAGTGATCTCCACCATGTCGCTCGAACAGCCTGCCGACAGATACGACCTCGACTTCTCCACCATGACACCTGGTGTCTACATGGTGAGAATCTCCACCAGCTACGGACAATCGGTGCACCGCATCACGGTGTGCAGATAACACTCATAGCATTCTGACTGAAAACGGTCTCCTCAAAACGAGGAGGCCGTTTTGTTTATCCGGTAAACATCAATCTTTCAGGGACATCAAGAGATAATATCAGCAGCAGACTGAAAAAAACGGCGTCCTTTGCAGATATTCCGCTAAAAATCAGTATTTTTGCACTTCGAAAAATTAGAGGGGAAAATATCGTAATATGCAGAATATCAGAAACGTCGCCATCATAGCCCATGTCGACCACGGCAAAACCACATTGGTCGACCGCATCCTTTACCAATCAAAACTATTCAAAGAATCGGACGAAGCTCCAGGTGAGCTTATCCTTGACAACAACGACCTGGAACGCGAAAGAGGCATCACCATCTTGTCTAAAAACGTATCGGTTCGATATAAGGATGTGAAAATCAACATCATCGACACCCCTGGCCACGCCGACTTCGGCGGCGAGGTGGAGCGTGTGCTGAACATGGCTGACGGCGTACTGTTGCTGGTAGATGCTTTTGAAGGCCCCATGCCCCAGACACGTTTCGTGCTTCAGAAAGCCATAGAATTAGGTTTGAAGCCCATCGTGGTCGTCAACAAGGTTGACAAACCGAACTGCCGTCCTGACGAGGTTCAGGAAGCCGTATTCGACCTGATGTTCAATTTGGGAGCCAGCGAAGACCAACTTGATTTCCCGACAGTATTCGGTTCGTCGAAGCAAGGCTGGATGTCAGACCATTGGGATCATGTCACCACCGACGTGTCCTATCTTCTTGACGTCATCATCGACAATATTCCCGAAGCGAAATACGAGGAAGGCACACCACAATTGCT
Source organism: uncultured Lentimicrobiaceae bacterium (assembly GCA_964418895.1). GTDB lineage: Bacteria > Bacteroidota > Bacteroidia > Bacteroidales > F082 > Limimorpha. The sequence goes on from CAYQND010000014.1 coordinate 3,849, forward strand.
TATTACATCGCTCGATTACAGTTCCTATGTAGGCCGTATCGCCGTAGGAAGACTCAAGAGAGGCACCCTTCAAGCCGGAATGAACGTTTCGCTGGTGAAACATGACGGCACAGTTACGAAATCAACGATAAAAGAACTTTATACTTTCGAAGGCTTAGGCAAGGAACGCACGAAGAAACCCGTTGACGCAGGCGACATCGTGGCTTTGATGGGCATCGATGACTTTGAGATTGGCGATACCGTTGCCGACTACGAAAATCCGGAAGCATTGCCACCCATCAAGGTTGACGAACCTACGATGAGCATGTTGTTCACCATCAACAACTCACCTTTCTTCGGCAAAGAAGGAAAATTCGTCACATCGCGCCACCTTCGCGACCGCCTTTACAAGGAAATAGAGAAAAACCTCGCCTTGAAAGTCGAAGACACCAGTTCGCCTGATTCGTTGATGGTTTATGGTCGTGGCATTCTGCACCTTAGCATCCTTGTGGAAACCATGAGGCGTGAAGGTTACGAGTTCCAACTCGGACAACCGAAGGTAATCATCAAGACCATTGACGGCAAGAAGTGCGAGCCTATCGAGGTCCTGACCGTTCTCGTCCCTGAAGATTTCTCGGGACGCGTAATCGAACAAGTCAGCATGCGCAAAGGCGAAATGAAACAAATGGAGCCTAAAGGCGACCGCATGTGCCTTGACTTTGACATCCCTTCGAGAGGTCTCATCGGGCTTAGAAACAGCCTGTTGACATCCACCGAAGGAGAAGCCATTATTTCGCATCGGTTCAAGGACTACGAGCCTTGGAAAGGTGATCTGCCAGGCCGTTCAAACGGCGCCCTGATTTCAATGGAGACCGGCCCCGCCATTCCTTACGCCATCTGGAAACTGCAAGACAGAGGCACTTTCTTCGTCAATCCTAACGAGGATGTCTATGCCGGTGAAGTCATCGGTGAAAACACCCGTTCAAGCGACATCGTGCTTAACATCAACAAGACAAAGCACCTCACCAACGTCCGTGCTTCTGGATCAGACGAAGCCATACGCCTCATCCCGCCCGTGCGGTTCTCGCTCGAGGAATACATGGAATACATCCGTGACGACGAGTATCTGGAAGTGACGCCAAAGAGTCTGCGTCTCCGCAAGATCATCCTTGATGAACTGGATCGCAAAAGAGCAAACAGAAGAGAAGAATGATATCGAAGTCGGGCACACGCCCGACTTTTTTATTCCACATCCATTGGTATCTACTTGACTATTGGATTAATTTAATTGTATATTTGCAGCGGGATTGCATGTATGTGGACACCTTGTTCGCCATGTAGTCCTTTTTTTTTATTTATGGTTCTTTAGCATCAAGATTCATTTCACATCTTGCCAATTTGCATCCAAATATCGCCATTCCAAAAAAAATAACGATTATTGCATTAAAATTATCAAAACCCATATCATCATGTCCAAACTAAAAAGAATACTCGCCATCTGTTTCCTCGCAATAGGTCTAACATCGTGCGACACGCTGACGCAAATCTACAATCAGGCGGCGGAAATGGTTAACCTGAAAAACTGCACTTTCGACATCAACAACATCAACAACATACAGATGCTGGGCGTCAATCTCAGCAAAGGCATGTCGAAAAGCGACCTCAACTTGGCACAACTGGCCAAACTCACCAACGCCATCGTGCAAAAGACACTGCCTGTGACGTTCAACGTCAACCTCAACGTGAAAAACCCGAATTCCATAGCCGCATCAATGTCCAAGATGGACTACATCGTGTCGTTGAACGGCAAACAAGTCATTAGCAGTTCGTTGAACAAGAAACTCAGCGTGGGCGCAAACTCGACCGGAACGTTTTCCATCCCGATCAGCACAGACCTCTTCCAATTGTTCAGCAACAGCACCACCGACGCCATCATTAATCTCGCTTTCAAACTCGCCGGCGCGAGCAGCGATCCCGTTGACCTTGGTGTCCAAGTGAAACCTTACATCACCGTCAACAACCAGTCGCTGGCCTATCCGGAATACATTTCGCTCAGCAAGACCTTGAATTAATCAGGTCATCGCCCGCATTCCATTGGCTTTGGTTGTCAATGACCATATTTTTCCGAATTATAGCAATAATTCCGGTTTCATTCAAGCGTGAAATCGGAATTATCTTCTTATTTTTGTGCTCCAATCGAAAGTTCGTCCAAATCGAATATTTTATATTAAAACAAAATACAACAGCATGATTAACAATAATTTTATCCGTCGTCACAATGGTCCGACCGAAGCAGATGCAAAGCAGATGCTCAAGGTGATTGGCGTTGAATCAGAAGAAAAACTCGTCAGCGAGATTATCTCACCTGAAATCAGGCTTCCCAAAGAGCTGAACATCGGCAGAGGGATGAACGAGTATGAGATTACAAGTCATCTCAAGGCATTAGGAGCCAAGAACAAGCAATTCAGGACCTATATTGGCTTGGGATACTACAACACCATCACTCCTGGCGTCATCACCCGCAACATCCTTGAAAATCCCGGATGGTACACATCGTACACTCCCTATCAGGCTGAAGTATCGCAAGGACGTCTGGAAGCCATTCTGAACTATCAGACCGTCATCTGCGACCTCACCGCAATGCCTTTGGCAAACGCATCCCTGCTTGATGAAGGCACTGCCGCAGCCGAAGCCATGCTTATGTTCTACCACAGCCGCAGCCGCGCACAGGTGAAGAACAACGTGATGAAGTTTTTCGTTGCCGATGACGTGTTCCCGCAGACCATCGAAGTCATCAAGACACGCGCCCATTTCCTTGGAATACAAGTCGTTGTAGATAATATAAACAACTTCACCGCCGGTGAGGATTTCTTCGGCGTGCTGATCCAATGTCCTAACCAGTTCGGTGAAATCGTTGACCACCGCGCCAACGTCACCTCATGGAAAGAAAAAGGCATTCAGGTTGCCGTTGCAGCTGACTTGCTCAGCCTCACCCTCATCACGCCTCCTGGCGAATGGGGTGCCGATGTCGTCCTCGGATCCAACCAGCGTTTTGGTCTGCCGATGGGCTTTGGCGGTCCTCATGCAGGATATTTCGCCACTACGGAAAACTACAAGCGCGAGATGCCAGGCCGCATCATCGGCATTTCCAAGGATGCGCTCGGCAATCCTGCCTACCGTCTGGCATTACAGACCCGCGAGCAGCACATCAAGCGCGAGAAAGCCACATCGAACATCTGCACGGCACAGGCCTTGCTTGCCATCATGTCCGGCTTCTACGCCATCTATCACGGCCCTGACGGCCTGAAAGAAATAGCACGCCACATCAACATTCTGACCTGCGTCCTCGACAAGGAAATGCAGAAATACGGCGTCAAACAACTCAACAAGCATTATTTCGACACCCTCCATTTCGAGCTTCCCGAAGGCAATTGCACCTGCAAATTGAACGAGATGGCACTTGGCCACGGCATGAACTTCCGCATCATCGACAAGAGCCATTTCGGCATCAGCCTCGACGAAACGACATCATTAAGCGATGTCAACGAGATTGTCGCCATCGTCTGCGAATTGCTCGGCAAGAAACATGAAGACTTCGTCTGCAATCCATCCGTCTGCGGCACCCTCTGCGGCATCCAGAACGACATGAACCGCACCAGCGCATTCATGCAAGCTCCGCTGTTCTTCAAATACCGTAGCGAGACCGACATGATGCGCTACATGAAAAAACTCGAAGACCGTGACCTCAGTCTGAACCGCAGCATGATTCCGTTAGGGTCTTGCACGATGAAACTGAATCCCGCCACGGCGATGTTCGCGCTCAGCTGGCCTGAGTTCGGTAACATCCATCCTTTCGTCCCTGCCGACCAGGCAGAAGGATATCTGGAAATGATCCACGAACTTGAATCCGACCTGCTCGAAATCACCGGTTTCAAAGGCATGAGTTTCATGCCCAATTCCGGTGCCAGCGGCGAATATGCCGGACTGCTTACCATACGCCGTTATCAGGAAGCCAACGGACAAGGAAAACGCAACATCTGCCTCATCCCTGCTTCGGCTCACGGCACCAACCCTGCTTCGGCTGCCATGGCCGGCATGGAAGTCATCGTCGTTGCCTGCGATGAAAACGGCAACATCAACCTTGACGACGCCAAAGCCAAAGCCGAAGAGCACAAGGACGACCTGGCCGCTTTCATGGTCACTTATCCTTCGACACACGGCATCTACGAAGACGGCATCCGCAAGCTCGTCAAGATCGTTCATGACAATGGCGGTCAAGTCTATATGGACGGCGCCAACATGAACGCTCAGGTGGGACTCACCAGCCCAGGCTTCATCGGTGCCGACGTCTGCCACCTGAACCTGCACAAGACCTTTGCCATCCCTCATGGCGGTGGCGGTCCTGGTGTTGGTCCAATCTGCGCTGCAGCACATCTCGCTCCTTATCTGCCAAGCCACATCCTGTTCAAGACGGGCGGCGACAAGCAAATGGGTGCCGTGTCATCAGCGCCATTCGGAAGCGCACAGGTGCTGACCATCTCCTACTGCTACATCAAGATGTTGGGCGGCGAAGGACTGAAGAAAGCCACCATGGGCGCCATCCTTAACGCCAACTATCTGAAAGAAAGACTGAAAGATTACTATCCGATACTCTATACAGGCAACAACAACCATGTGGCGCACGAGATGATTCTCGACATCAACGCCATCAACAAAGCTACTGGAGTCGCCGCTATCGACATCGCCAAACGTCTTATGGACTATGGCTTCCATGCCCCGACCGTGGCCTTCCCAGTTCACGAGACCCTGATGGTGGAGCCTACGGAAAGCGAACCTCTTGCAGAACTCGACCGTTTTGTCGATGCCATGATAAAGATCCGCAAGGAGATCACCGACATTGAGAACGGCAAAGCCGAAAAGGGAAACAACATCATCTCGCACGCCCCATATACGGCAGAGATGCTGATGAGCAACGAATGGAACTTCCCGTTCACACGCGAAGAAGCCGGTTTCCCGATGAAGAATGACGTTCAGGACAAATACTTCCCGCACGTCACCCGCATCGACGACGCCTATGGCGACAGAAACCTCGTCTGCAAAGTCGAAGCGTAATCGTCAAGACCTTATGCAAGAAAGGCGCTGCCATCTGGCAGCGCCTTTCTGTTTTTACTACTATTATCCGAAATCAGAAGAATATCATCCAAAGACAGATGGCGATCATCACGCCGGCCACAATCTTCTGATAGAGCTTCTTGTTGACATTCTTGATGCATTTCATGGCGATGAAATTGGCTATCATCATCGCAACGCCGATCATCAGTCCAAGAAGGAAGATTCTTCCATTCATCAAATCGAGCTTGCCATACATGAATGCCTTGATGATGTGCATGACTGATGCCGCCGTAGCCTCGCTGGCGATATATGCGACAGGAGGCAGTCCCAACGAGAGAAACACGGCGCTGCTCAAAGGGCCTGAAATGCCCAACAGACCATTGATAAGGCCTGTGACGCCACCGCCGATAAGCATGGTGCCTTTCCTGTTTGGAAGTTCCATCTTGCCCAAGAGTTTCATGATGGCGAAAATGATAAGGAAGCAACATAATATCTTGGTCATCAGGTCTTTGTCAACTTTGGCAAAACCCAAGGCTCCCAAAGCCGTCAGCGGTGCTGCGAAGATGAGGAAACGGCCAACTTCGCGCCAGCGGATTTCCTTGAAACCCATGCCAGCCTTCGAGAGATTGCTCAGCAGCTGTGCGATAGTGGAGACCGGCACCGCCACTTCCACTCCATAGAAATAAGTGATGACGGGAAGCAGTATCATGCCGCCTCCAAAGCCTACCGAACCTGACAGCAGGCCAGCGACAAAACCAACGATGCATAAGATGACATACTGCGACATACCAATGATGTTTTAACGCTGCAAATGTACCTAAGAAAATGACAATCCGATACGATTCTATGACATTCTCATTCAACCGATGCGTCATATTCTACCCGAATCGTGACGTTCTGGAATACGATTGTCTCTCCTGCCCTGATTTTGGCTCGTTTGCGAAGTTCCACCTCGCCATTCCTGGTCACCATTCCCGCTGCTACCGCTTCCTGGGCTTCGCTTCCGGAATATATCAGCCCCGTGGCCTTCAGCAACTGTATCAGAGGGATGAATTCATCCCCTTCACGGAGTGTGAAAAATATCAAATTCTGTTTTGCGGACATTGCTATTCTGTTTTGAACGGTATTAAAAAAGCCGTTCTCGATGAGAACGGCTTTCGTGAATATTCAAGTCGGATTATTCCGGCGCTTCTTCAGAAGATTTCTTGGATTTCTTTTCCTTTTTCTCTTCTTTTTCAAGGTTTTCCTTCAGTCCAATGAGGACATCGAGGTCACCAAGCGTAGTGCGTTCGTTGCTTTCGTTGATTTCATCGACAACGCGTTTGGCTGACTTGGCAGCTTTGTCGGCTGCGTTGTTTTCAGCGGTCTTGGTAGCGTTTTCCTTGTCTTCGAAGATCTTCGAGTGGGAAAGGATGATTTTCTTGTTTTCCTTTGAGAATTCGATGACCTTGAAGTCGAGTGTGTCTTCAACTTTGGCTGTGGTGCCATCTTCTTTCTTCAGGTAACGGCTGGGGCAGAATCCTTCAACGCCATAAGGCAATGAAACGATGACTCCCTTTTCAGCTGCACTGATGATGGTGCCTTGGTGAACGGAACCGACGGTGAAGATGCTTTCGAAGACATCCCAAGGATTCTCTTCGAGTTGCTTGTGACCGAGGCTCAGACGACGGTTTTCTTCATCGACATCGAGAACGACGACATCGATGCTTTCGCCGATCTTGGTGAATTCAGCCGGATGCTTGATTTTCTTTGACCAGCTGAGGTCGCTGATGTGAATCAAGCCGTCAACGCCTTCTTCAAGCTCTGCGAAGATGCCGAAGTTGGTGAAGTTGCGGACTGTGGCGGTATGTTTCGATCCAACTGGATAACGATCCTTGATGTTCGACCATGGATCTGGAATCAGCTGTTTCATGCCGAGTGACATCTTGCGTTCTTCGCGATCCAGAGTGAGCACTTTGGCTTCCACTTCGTCGCCAACCTTCAGGAAGTCCTGAGCGGTGCGCAGATGCTGTGACCATGACATTTCAGAGACGTGGATAAGACCTTCAACGCCAGGAGCAATCTCGACGAATGCGCCGTAATCAGCGATGACAACGACCTTACCTTTGATGACGTCGCCAATCTTGAGGTTCGGGTCAAGAGCATCCCATGGATGTGGGGTGAGCTGCTTGAGGCCGAGGGCGATACGTTTCTTGCCTTCATCGAAGTCAAGGATGACGACCTTGATTTTCTCATCAAGTTTAACCACCTCTTCAGGATGGTTGATACGTCCCCATGAGAGGTCGGTGATGTGGATAAGACCATCCACGCCGCCGAGGTCGATGAACACGCCGTATGAAGTGATGTTCTTGACAACGCCTTCGAGGACCTGACCCTTTTCGAGCTTGCTGATGATTTCAGCCTTCTGCTGTTCGAGTTCGTCTTCGATAAGAGCCTTGTGCGAAACAACCACGTTCTTGTATTCCTGGTTGATTTTGACAATCTTGAATTCCATCAGGCTGTCAACAAACACGTCATAGTCGCGGATGGGCTTGACATCGATTTGTGAACCAGGCAGGAAGGCCTCAATTCCAAACACATCGATGATGAGTCCGCCTTTGGTACGGCTCTTGACGTAGCCATTGACAATCTCGCCGCTTTCGTAAGCTGCGTTGACGCGATCCCATGACTTGAGGATACGAGCCTTCTTATGTGATAACATGAGTTGTCCGTTGGAGCCTTCCTGACTCTCGACGTAAACTTCAACCTTGTCGCCAACCTTAAGATTAGGATTAGCGCGAAATTCCGATACCGGAATAACACCATCCGACTTGAAGCCGATATTGACGACGACCTCGCGGGAAGTGATGGCAACAACAGTACCGTCGATAACTTCGTGATCGACAATCTGATTCATTGTGTCAGCATACTTCTCTTCGAGTTTGGCACGTTCGTCATTGGAATAGCTGTCAAACTTCTTGTGAGTTGATGTCCAGTCGAAATCAGCTGCAGGAACTGGTTTCTGCTTCGGAGCCTTGGGAGCTTTGGGCTTTTCTTCAGCCGGTTTTTCTTCCACAGGTTTCACTTCCTCTACAGGTTTTACTTCCTCCACAGGAGCTTGTTCGACTTTGATTTCCTCAACAGGCTTTTCTTGTTCTGGCATGGCCTCGTTGATGATGTTTTCGTTTTCTGCCATTTGTTTTGATAAAAATTGTACCCGACCAAATTTCCGGAAAGCATCAGCCGAGGAGGTTTAACTTGTTATTGACAACGCGCACCGCTAACAGCGTTAAGACTGTCAATCCGGAATGCGGCGCGAATTGAGCGGCAAAGATAGTGATTTTCAGCTTGTCAAAGACAAATAAAGTGAAATTTTTATGCCGATAGCGCGATTCAATGTTCACGCCGCTTGCCACAACATTGTGCAAGTCACAATCCGCGCTTCATGAAAGGCAATCACGCTGTCTTTCCTGAGCCGCCATCCGATGACTTCTTGCCGCCTTTTATCCTTCCGTTCTTCTTCAACGCTTCGGCAATAATCCACTGAAACTGCCCATTCACGGAACGGAACTCATCGGCAGCCCATTTCTCGACCGCTTCCATTGTCTCCGCATCAATACGGAGCAGAAAAGTCTTATTCTGACCGTCTTTTTCCTTAGTCATGACTTGTCTCCTCTTGTATTTCTTCCAGACTCTCTCCTATCGTCTTCGTGAAAATATTGTCTTTCGTGACATGACGGTCGAAGAGGAACAACAGCAAGATGCAGAGCGCCATCGCGATGAAACCTGCAAGTCCCAACATGCCGTTGGTCAAATCATTGCCACCGAGGATACAAAGACCTACTGTGCCGGCAAGCGCGTTGAAAGTGCCGTGGAATATGGCCGCCACGATGACCGTCTTGCATTTCAAAACAAGATACAGTTCTATCGGACAGAGAAGCACGCACATCAGCACCATCATCAGCACACCGATTTGAGGGTGTTGCGGATAGTTGTATCCCATCAGGATGATAGGCGCGTGCCAGATACCCCAGACAATGCCGATGAACAGCGCCGCCGTGACGAATTTCTTGTTGCGTATGGCATCGACAAGATAGTTGCGCCAGCCATACTCCTCGCCGAAGGCAAACAGCGCATTCAGCGTGGCGCCGGCCAACAAGCCCTCAAATACAGAGATGAGCAGCATCACCGGCATGGAAATGCTGGAAAACTGCTTCAGCACCGCTTCCTGCTGTTCGCCGGACAGACCGAGTTGCGACAACATCTGTTCAGGGCCATAATGCCACTGCACGCCAGGGATGAGCCCATTGACAAGGATGCAAATCGCGACAAGCAGCAATGGCAGAAGCCACGCCACAAGCCAATACCAGTTTATCTTGAAATTCAGCAAGCCAGTGGATTTCAGCGGGACCTTATCGACGAAACGCTGCATGAACATGGCACACAGCATTGGAAACAGCATGTAGATGGCTGCCATTCCTGTGAACAACATCGGTTTGTCGGTGGTGTTGTGCACGCCGAAACCGAAATAGAAGACCGCCACGTAAACCCAACTTACGAGACAGACGACAATGGCAAATCGAATCGCTTTTTTCATAACTGATTAATTTTTATTCATTTAAGAAAGAACAAAACCAGACATCTAAACCCTTTTCACCGACTTCCGCTTATTGATTCCCAGCACACACCAACGCAGCAGCGGGATACGGCGCAAAAACTCATAAAGCAACGGACTGACAAGAAATGTGGAAAGCAATGTCAACACATAGATGCTCCAAACTGGCAACAGACTCGATTTCAGATAATAAGCCGTAGCCGAACAGACCAACATGTGAACGACATAGATGCCAAAACTGCTGCGCGTCATGTAAGTGGCGAAAGGTGTCGTCCTATCGCCCCAAACCTTGAAACAGGACAGCATTGCCAGCACCATCAGCCATGCGAAGAGATTGTTCCACACACCCTGGAGACAGTCTGGCGATGTGTAATCCTTGCCGAAATAGCGCAAGACGAACACAAGCATGGCCGCAACAGCAAGCACCAGCAAAGGCCAGTGCCATCTTGCCAACGCATCCTGCACACTTTCACGAGCAAAGACATAATAGCCCAACAGGAATGGCACGATGTAGAACAAAGGACGATAGAGATTGACAAGTCCCAACAAAGGAGTTGCGTTGTCTAAAGTGACTTTGTCAATCTGACTTTGCGCCGCGCCCCATAGAAGCAGGAAACCGCCTACCATCAACGTCAGGCAAAGCATCGACTGATGACCGACACAATATCCCTTTGATGCACATCTTTCCTTTCGGCTGCATCCATTGCACTGCTCAACATGCACATCGTCAAAGAAAGCATCGAGTCGCCTGCCAGGGAAAACCATCCTGATCAGCACTAATAGCAAGGAATAAAACCACAACTCCTGGATGAACCACAAAGGACCTATGCCGTTAATCGCCATGACTGGATAACGAGCGACCACCGGTATCGAGTCCAAAACTCCGGCATTCTTGATGTTGATGTAACCCAGCATCCACTGGAACACAAACAGGCCAATGGTGGAAGGCACCAGCAATTTCAGCGTGCGGCTGCGAATAAACTCCTTGTTGCCGCGCCGTTCCAAAGAATAGCGGCTGCTGATGCCTGCAACAAGGAACATCAAAGTCATGAACCAAGGATTGAGCATGTAGAGTATCACATCCTGATACTGCACATCGGAGAAACCGCCAAAGCCGCCAAACACGCCTTCGGCGTTGAAATTGTAGAAGACGTGATAAGCCAGCACCGAAAGCACCGTCACCCAACGTATGTTGTCAATGAAATTGCTCCGTTCCTTCATTATCTAATTTATTTACAACAAGTTACTATATTTTGCAAATTTGGTCTTACTAAGAATTACAAATTTACCGCATTCCGATGAATGTCTTTTGAAAACCGCATGACCATTTTTCAATGGCGACGGCTTACTGATACAAGGTGCCTGTGTTCACGACCGGCTGTGCCGACTCGTCGGCGCAAAGCACCACCATCAGGTTGCTCACCATGGCGGCTTTCTTGTCATCGTCGAGATCGACCACGCCGTCTTCCTTGAGACGGTCGAGCGCCATCTTCACCATCGACACGGCGCCTTCGACAATCTTCTCACGTGCCGAGATGATGGCGGCAGCCTGCTGACGGCGCAACATGACGGCGGCAATCTCAGGAGAATAAGCCAGATAGTTGATGCGCGCTTCCATGACTTCGAGTCCCGACATGGCAAGACGCTCGTTCAGCTTTTCAAGCAAGACGTCATTTACTTCCTTGCCACCCGAACGCAAAGTCAGTTCGTCGACACGGCAATCGTTGTCATCGTAGGCAAACATGCCCGCCACTTCGCGCAAGGCAGCGTCACTCTGCACCTGAACGAAACTCTGGAAAGCGTTCATACGCGTTGACACGTCAGCGCCGACCTTTCCTGCAAGCGTCTGTGAATCAATCTCAAACATGGCCTTGTAGGTGTCTTTCAGTTTCCATACGATGATTTGTCCAATCATGATGGGATTTCCCGTCTTATCGTTCACCTTGATAGGCTCGACGTTAAGGTTGCGGGCGCGCAAGGAAACTTTCTTCGACGTCATCAGGAAATTTACCATGTGGAATCCTGTCTTGGTGAACGTGCCCCTATATGTGCCGAAAAACAGCATCACCAAAGCCTCGTTCGGCTCAAGCATCCTGAATCCGAGCGAAAAAAAGATGCCTGCAAACATGGCAATTAATGAGATGACCAACTGCAAAACCTTGGAATTGTCCTCGGCACTATCCACAATGCCCAAAATGGCAAGACATTCAACTGCGATGACGATGATTATTGCAACGAATCCATTCATTGCAAAACCCTTAAATTCAAATTCTTTTGTTTCCATAAATGATATTATTTTGATATTATTTTGAATGCAAAAATAGACATTTTCCGAAACATGCAAGTCTTTTGAATCTATTTTTCAATAAAAATCAATATTGCATACAATATATTGATTTATAATATTTTACAAAATATAATTCAGGTAAAATGATGCCACAAGCAAGTCGCGGCAAGCTGGTCTGACAAAAACGAATGCGCCCCGTGGCAGTTGTCACGGGACGCACAAAGGTCAAAAGCCGCTAGACGGCAATCAATTGTTAATAGTGCCAGACTGATTGTCGATATTGGGACAAGTCAGCGTGAAGCCGTTTTTGTTGATGACAGCGTTGTTGGTCAGCGTGATGCTGTCAACATTAGAATTGCCCGTGAGGTTCCATGTGCCACCGTCGATGACCAGGATGGAAGAGATGGCTGTGCCGTCTTCATCGTAAGCACCATCCCAAACAACACCAGAATTTACCGTCATGTCGGACGAGCTGTATTCATCGACCACAATGGAGCCGTCGTAAGTGGTGCCGTCGCCCGAGAGTATCAGCGTTCCTGTGGCGCCATAGGTACTCCAGCGCGTGTTGTAATCAACAGTCATAAGGATACCCGAAGGTATCGTTGTAGTCACGCCATCGAGGGTGACTTCGCCATTGACGTTAGTCACTATCTCGATAAGAGAAGTGTTTTGTCCTGTCATGGTGAGAGAACCTCCCGTGACGGTGATGACGCCATTGATGCCTGTTCCAGCATCGCCCGAGCCGCTTTGGAGTATCATCAGTCCGCGGCTTGTGGCAGCAGCACCGGAAGTCATGTTGCTGTTGTTGATGTTGATGTAGTTGTCACCTTCGATAACGCCGATTTCGCCTTGTGAGGATGTGCCGGTGATGTTGTTCACCGTCAGTTCGCCGGTAGAATAGAGCACGGCGCAGTCAGAGCCAGAAGTGGTATAGGTTCCACCCGTAACGTTGACGGTGCCGCCTCCCCTATCCAAAGCAATGACGGAGCTGTTGGCTGCAGCGGTGGTGATGGTAAGGTTAGTGGCCGTGATAGAGCCGCCACCTGTGGCATGGATGCCTCTGGAAAGCTGTTTCGTGCAGTTGATGGTCACATCGGAGACATTGACCGTGCCACCATAAGCGACGATGCCGTTCGCGCCAACAGCGTTAGTGGTGATGGTGCCGCCATCCATCACAATGGCGCCGTTGTCCGAAGCAAGCACAGCTGCATTGATGCCATAGAAGCTGCTGCCGTCACTGTCGCCCGTATCGCCACCATCTTTTGTGATTGTGCAGTCCGTCATGCTGAAAGTGCCACCCGACACCTTGACCGCATTGACGTCAGAGGTTGAGGAAGAATACGATGCATTGCTGACGCTGACCGTACCCGAAGTCTGGGAATAGCTTCCGCTGTCAGTACCTCCGGAATTGTTGTCGTCATCATCGTTGCATGATGTCATGGAAAAGCCTAAAAACAGTCCCGTTGCAATTAACAAGACGTTGCAGGCAAATGAGTGTTTTTTCATGGAAGACATTGATTTAATAGGTATTAGTAATCTTGTTAACTGCAAAAATAATGCCTTATTGCATTTGAACAAATTTCTTATTCTGACCGGCACTGACATCAGGCGCTACTATAAAAATAATCCGCTCATTATTGCCTATTGAAATCTATTAAGTATTTTTGCCACAATAATCTAAAATACAAGAAAATGAAAAAGCATATTTATGCAATCGCCATTCTTATTTCAGTGGCGATGTCCTCGTGCGGATCGTTGGCGAATCTGAACGCGAACAAGGCGCTTGAAGCCGGTAGCGCTGCCGCCACAGCATTGACAATCAGCGATGCACAAGTCGTGCAACTCTGCAAGGAATACATGACGGAGACCGATGCCAAGAACACCATACTGCCTTCCACCAACGCCTATTCACAGCGTCTGACGAAGATCATGTCGAAGTTCAAGAACATCAGCGGTCTCAACGTTAACTATGCCGTTTACCAGTCGAACACCGTCAACGCTTTCGCTTGTGGCGACGGCAGTGTGCGTGTCTATTCGGGGCTGATGGACGTCATGGACGACGAGGAAGTCTTCGCCGTCATCGGTCACGAACTTGGACACCTGAAAAACAAGGACACCCGTGACGCTTACCGCAACGCCTATCTCATGGTCGCCGCGCGCTACGGCATTTCGGCCATCAACAGCACAGCAGGCGCCATTGCCGAAGGCATGGTGGGCGACATCGCGCAACAACTCGCATCGAATGCTTACTCGCGCAAGCAGGAATACGAAGCCGACGACGCCGCACTGCAGTTTTGCCTCACCAACAACGTGAATCCTTACGCCATGTACAACTCCCTGAACGTGCTGCTCAGCCTCGAAGGAAGTTCCAACGCAGCCACAGCAAGCACCATAACACAGATGTTCTCCACGCACCCCGACACGGCAAAACGCGCCGCGAGAGCCAAGAGCAACGCCGCCGCCACTGGAATAAGCGGCACCATAGCCAACAATCCGACTAAAACGAGCGGCACAGGCAGCAATACCAAAGTTTCGACCGGGACAAAGACTGGGACAAAGACCGGCACGAAAGTCTCGACAGGAACTTCAAACGGCAAGACTTCTGGCACCACGCCCGTCAAGACGACCAACACTGGCGTGAAAGTGAAGAAAAACTAAGCCACGGCTCGAAACAAGCCAACGCTGTAAAGAAAAAAACCGCATCGAGTTACTTGATGCGGTTTTTTATTTTCTGACAAAACGGGAAGCCAACTCCTTGAATTTGTTCCCTCTTTCCTCGAAATTCTTGTACTGGTCGTAACTTGCGGCAGCCGGCGACAGCAGACAAACGTCGCCCTGATGTGCATGGTCAGACATGAACTGGAACGCTTCCTCCAGATTGCCGAATTCATGGCTGCGGCCTTGATAGCCTTTGGCTTTCAACATCGAAAGGACGCGACGTCCCGCCAGGCCAGTGTAGAGCAAGTCGGGCACCGGATTGGCCGAAAGGAAATCGACCAAAGGGCCATAGTCGATGCCGCGGTCGAAACCGCCAATCAACAGAAAATCGACTTTGCCGAGCGTCTTGCAAGCGGCGATGCAGGCTTGAGGGATGGTGGAGATGCTGTCGTTGACGAAGGTGATGCCGCCAAAAACGCCCACAAGTTCCAAACGATGCTCCAAAGGCTTAAAGGTGTAAAGATAAGGTATGAGTTCGTGGAAATCCACGCCATAGGCAGAGCAAGCGCAAAGGGCGGCCTTGACATTCAGCAGATTATGCTCGCCGTGAATGGGAAGCGCTTCTTCGTCAAGGTCACATTCCATGTTGGTGAAAAACACGGAGTTGACATCAAGGCTAAGCACATCGTCCATGAGCATGACAGGGACAACGGCGAAATCGCCTTCCTTCATGAAACGCATGATGTTCATCTTGGCCTGCTTGTAACGTTCGAAAGTGCCGAAATGGTCGAGATGCTCTTCAAAGAGATTAAGCAGCACACCGACTTTGGGACTGTTGTGGACAAACTCCAACTGATGCGCCGAGAGTTCGTACACCACGATGGTCTGCGCGCCGATGGACTCCATCACGTCGAAACAAGGAATGCCGATGTTGCCTGTCAGGATGCAGTCACGTCCCGACGAGGAAAGAAGATGATATATGAGGCTTGACGTCGTGCTTTTCCCTTTGGTGCCGGTGATGCCGATGGTCTGGTCGTGGAACGACTCCAGAAAAAGATCGGTCTGCGAAGTGATGTTGACACCTTGTATGTCAATGTCTTTCAATGAGATGCCGGGTGTCTTGATGACAATAACATAGTCGTGGATGGCATCAAGGTAGTCGTCGCCGACATGCATGACGTAGCGGCTCGCATCAAGGCCTTCAAGCGATTTGGCGTTCTTGTCGGCGATGCCGATGTAGGCGTCGGGCAAGTATTTCTGAAGAAACCTAAGGCTCGACTTCCCTTCACGGCCGAAGCCGAGAATCAGGATGCGCTTCCCACGGAGATGACCGAGAATGGCGTCAAACATAAAGCCTTGATTTTAATATGTTTATAAATTTTTCTGGAAGGAAATTCTGCTCGTTGAAACGTTTCAGAATCATCTCAACATTTGAATCCGACAGCGGCGACCCTTCCACAAAAGTCCCAGCCTTGTCTTTCATGAAATCGGCGCAAGCCCTCACCTCTTCTATCGTCCCGACACATTCGAAAGGCTTGACGGCCGATGTGCCGTTAAGTTCTTCAAAGACAGGGCGAAGCGATGCGTCGGCGAGCAAATCCTTGCCAAAGATGCGCGTTAGTTCCGCACGCGAGAGGAATGGCGACAATATCAGCCAGGTGAACAGACATTTCGGGCATTTGCCGCACCACGAGTCGGTCTTGCTGCCCGCATTGCAACTTCTGAAAACGTCATGGTATTGCGTGAAGCCGCTGAAAAGCCATGCAATCTGCATCTCGTTAAGCGGACGTAAGAAACTGAAATACTGTATCTTGTCATTCAGATTGTCGGAAACGTAATTTCTGAAGTCACGCTCGAACTCGATGGACTTGCTGTATTGGTGATTGATGTTCGTCCCAGGCACCGTCGATTCGTTGGCGCTCGACTCGTTGGACAAGGCGATGTATCGCGTGCCGCTGCCGAAGGCGACGAGAATCGAGACGAAAGCCAGCAGCGCCGAGAAAGGCGTGTGGCCATTCAGATAGCCGTCCTTGTTCATCTGAAGCATGACGGAATCAAGGGTGCGCTCAACGATGATGCAGTCATCGGCGGCACAGCCTGCCGCTTCCACACAGCCCAGCGTGGCGCCACGCGGATTGACAATCAGCGGGACAAAAGGCATCTCGTTGCGCAGCAATTCCAGTGTCACCACGGAATCCTTGCCGCCGCCAACGGGAATGATGACCTTTTCTTCCAAAGGAATCGCGACACGCGGAAAAGGCAGACTGGAAGCCGATTCCAATGTCATGAAATCCGCTTCGGAACAAGTGATGCCATTGAGATAGAAAAACTCTCCCAAGCCATTGTAATACAATTTCTTCCACCACGTCTTCTGAGCGGGAGACAATGCATAAGGCTTGATGACGACACGTTTCGGGCAAGCCATCTTCCAATAACTGACCAGTTCCACCATGCCAATCTGAAACGCCAAGGACTCGAGTGCCGCAGTGGGAATGGTTTCCCAATGCAGGAAACGTCTGGCAGGAATCCTTATCGTCGGATGAAAGGCAAAACGGTCATCCAAATTAAATGCAAACGACATGGACAATTCGCCACCATCGATGCGGATTTCCTGACTTTCGAAGGTGAAGCAATTGAATTCTTCACGAAAAGAGTCGAATTTTACCTGATTATCAGCGCGTTTCAATATTCAAGACTTATGTATGGTCATACAAAAATAAAGCAAAGCCGGCAACTGACGTTCGCTTTTGGCTGAAAACGCAAAAAAATCGCAAAAAGTTTGAAATCGCATTTTGGATTCGATGATATTGGTAATTTTGCGGAGAGAAACGACACACATGGCACAGGACAATCCGTTTCAGATTCGCGGCAACAACCGCATCCCCAAGCAAGGCGACATCCTCATCTCGGAGCCGCTGATGGACGATGAAAATTTCGGTCGTTCCGTCATTCTGCTCATCGAAAGCAACGACGAAGAAGGCTCGCTCGGCATCATCATGAACAAGACGCTGAGAGTCAAGTTGAATCAGATTGTCGAGACGTTCTCCGACTTCGATGCCCCCGTCTATCATGGCGGTCCTGTGGCCGAAAACCAGATTTTTTACATCCACACCTTGGGTGACGTCATCCCCGAGTCCATTCCGATTATGGAAGGCCTTTGGTGGGGCGGCGACAGCGAGACTTTGGACACGTTGATTTCGACTGGCATCGCCAACCGCGACAACGTCAAGTTTTTCCTTGGCTATTCAGGTTGGGATGCGGGGCAACTGAAAGGCGAGTTGCAAGGCAACAGTTGGCTCGTCAGCCACGCCACGCCGGAGTTTCTGATGGGCACCAATCTCAGCACCATGTGGCAAACTGCCGTTGACATGATGGGCGAGCCATACAAGATGTGGAAACGCTTTCCGAAAAACGCCGAAGACAACTGACGACGGCTTCAGAACAGACTTTGATAGAATGCGATGACATCATTCGACATCAAGGCGAAGGTGAACAGCAATCCGAACAAGGCGCCCCAAAGGTGGGCGTCGTGACCAATGTTGTCATCGCCCCGCTTCGACATGTAAATGGTAAATCCCAGATACAGGATGCCGAAAATCCAAGCCGGAACGGGAACCGGAATGGGAAACACGAACAACTTGGACAATGGCGACAGCAGGATGCTTGAGAACAACACGGCATTCACCGCACCCGAAGCACCAATGGCATTGTAGTTGTAGTCGTCCTTGTGGCGCACATAGTCGCTGATGGTGGAGAAAATCACGCCGCAGACATACAGCGTCAGGAAATACACCTCCCCTTTTGTCGCACCGAAAGCCGACGTGTATTGCAACTCCACGCTCTGGCCGAACGAATACAGCACCAGCATGTTGATGAGAAGATGTCCCCAGCCGCCATGCACCAAGGCATAGGTGAAAAACCGCCAATATTGATTGCTATTCTTGATCTGGTAGGCATTGAACAGCAGGCGGAAATAGACCGTTCTGTTGCGGAATGCCAAAATCGAGATGGCTGAAGTGATGATTATGATGACGATTGTAATCATGACGAGAAGGCGTTTATGCGATTATCTGACGGCATCGTAAAGGATGTCGTGCAAGGTGGTGCGTATGCCCGTCTGAGCGAGTTTGTTGACTTCGGCACTGGGATACACGCGGTTGGACAAAAACACGATGAGCAGGTCGTTTTCGGGGTCAGCCCAAACGAAGGTGCCTGTGAATCCCGTATGGCCGTAACTCTGCATCGATGCCTTGCCCGATTCCGTGAAAATGCCTTTTCTGTCTAACGGAACCTTGTCGAAGCCTATGGCGCGGCGGTTGCCGGTGTTGGCGAAAGGCGACGAAGTAAAATAACTGATGGTCTCCGGTTTCAGATACTGTCGGCCGTTGTATGTGCCGCCATCAAGGAACATCTGCAAGATGGCGCCCAAATCGTGCGCGTTGGAGAAAAGGCCGGCATGACCCGACACGCCGCCCATAAGCGCGGCAGCCTCGTCGTGGACATCGCCCCAGACCAACTGATAACGGAAATGCTTGTCGTCTTCAGTGGGCGCAATGCCATCGCGCGTGCGCCATTGCAACGGACAGAATCCGATGCTGGAAAGTCCCATTGGCTCATAGAAATACTCCTTCAGATATTCCTCGAAACTCTCGTTGGTGAGCAACTTGACAAGGTCGGGAATGAAGTAAAAACCCATGTCGCAGTAGAGATACTTCTTGGCGCCCAAGGGACTGCGCATCACCGAGTCGGTGATGAACTGCTTCATATCGTTGACGGCGTAAAGGTTTTCGGCCACGCGAAGCGTGTGCTGCTCATCGAGATGATTGGAGAAAAACTCGGACTTCGGCCCGTTTGCATCCATCATGGATTTATAAAAAGGTATCCAGGCTTTCATTCCCGTCTGGTGCGTCATGATGTCGATGAGTTTGATGGAGCCTTTGTCGTACTGCTTCATGTAAGGGAAATAGTCGCCCAAGGTCTTGTTCAGGTCAACGAGACCATCTTCGTAGAGTTTCATCATGGCGAGCGTCGATGCAAAGATTTTGGTCAGCGAAGCGATGTCGTAAACATCGTCAGGCGCCACCTTGTGACCGCCGCCGTAGGTGAAGTTGCCGAAGCATTTGTCGTAGATGACTTTGCCGTCTTTCATAGCAAGGACCTGGCAGCCGGGATAGGCGCCTTTGCTGATGCCGAGTTGAGCCACGGAGTCGAGTTTGCGGACGTATGTCGCGCCGATTGCAGCACTTGATGACGAATTGGTTGCAGGCTTTGTGAAGCCTGAATCGTGTTTCGGCACCGACTGGCTTACGATGCCGTCGCCGCAAGAGAATTTGGCTGTGGAGACAGGCAGCGTGCCATTTGCCTTCAAAGTGCCGGTGAGTATGGACAGCACGGCATTGATGGCGTCATCGTCATCCTGATAAGCCACCAGAAGGCCTTTGATGCTATTGTTGATGCGGAACTTGTCAAGGGCGTAAGGACAAGCAAAAAGGTTAAACACGACATCATTCTGAGCCACAAGGCGGTTAAAGAAATCGATGGTGGCATCGTTGATACCGTAGAATTTGTTTGCCAACATATTGGTATTCAATACGTTAACAACTACTAAATCGTAAGATTCCAATGATTTAAGCCATTCCGAAGCCTTGGCAGCGATTTTGCCTTTGGAAATCGAGAACGACTTGACGTTGTATCCAGCATCAAGCAGACCCTTGCCGATAGCGTCATTTTCACTTCCTATCGACACGACGGCGATTTTCTTGTCCTTGGCAAGCGGAATCACGTTGCCATCGTTTTTCAGCATGGTAATGGAGGCTTCAAACAACTGACGTTTCAAGTTCAGGTATTCCGTTTTCTTGAGGTCGGTCATGAGATTGGCCGTCGGCGTGGTCTTGTAATGCGAAAGGCCGGCGCGGTATTTATAGCGGAGGATTTTCTTGCAACTTTCCTCGACGCGCGCTGCAATCTTAGGATCGCGCTTGGCGCCATCCTTGATGGTACGGATGGCGGCAGGGACATCGTGAGGGAGTATCAGCACGTCGTTGCCAGCCAGAAATGCCACGTAAGGCACGCTGTCCTGCGAAACAGTCTGCGACACGCCTTTCATGTCGAGACCATCGGTGAAGATGATTCCTTTGAATCCGAGTTGGTCTTTCAGCAAGCCCGTGATGACCTGATGCGACAAGGACGAAGACGTGTTCTGAACGGGTTCGATGGCGGGAAAATACAGATGGCCGACCATGGCGCCATTCACGCCATTCTGAATCAGATGACGGAAAGGAGCCAACTCCACGTCGCGAACCTGTTCGTATGTGGCGTTGACGGTAGGCAGGGTCTGGTGCGAGTCGGTGGACGTGTTGCCGTGACCTGGAAAATGCTTCATGGAGGTTATCAGTCCTCTGGATTGCATGCCGAGAGCATAGGCGGCGCCTTTCCTTCCGACGTTGTCGGGATTCTCGCCGAAACTGCGCATGCCAATGACGGGATTGTCGGCGTTGGAGTTCACATCGACGTCAGGGGCGAAATTGACATGAATGCCCATCCTCTGACATTGTTCGGCAATCTGGGTTCCCATGCGGTAAATCAAGTCGTCGTCAGCGACGGCGCCCAAGGTCATCTGATACGGATAGGCAATGGTGTTCTTGACGCGCATGGCGAGTCCCCATTCCGCATCGATGGAGACCATCAGCGGCGTCTGCGCCATGGCCTGCCATTTGTTGGTCTGCTCCACTTGCGCCACGGCATCGGCGCGGAAGAAACACACGCCACCGATATTATATTGGCTGATGTACTTCCCCACTTCAGGGTAAAACGGCTTGTCGGGCTGGTTGGCGCGCATGCAGATGAGTTGCGCCACACGCTGTTCCAAACTAAGGCTGTTGTACACGGAATCGACCCAGCGCGACTCGGCGTCCTGAGCGAAAACCGACCCGAAAAATCCGGATAAAACAACAAAACAAACTGATAAACAACGTCTTGTATTCATATCATTCTCTTATTTATTATTTCAATTTAAAATCATGCTTGATGCAAGTCACTTCTTGAGCCATGCTTCCAATTCCCGCCAGTCATAAGGTTTCAGGACAATGTTTCTATGTTCGTCGAGGACGAAGGCTGTTGGCGTGGAGGTCACATGGTAATCCTGAAAGGCCTTCCCGTTCCAACGCTGATCATCATAGAAATGGTATCCTGGCAGCCTGAGTTTTTTCAACGATTTTTTCACATCCGTCTTGTCATCGGCGATGGCGAAGGTCACCATGTCAAAATCGTTCTTCAAGTCGAGATTCTTGCGTATGCTGACGAGGAAATCGTGACAATAATCGCAGTCCGTAGCCCAGAAGAAGACGATGACGAATTTCGCTTTCGAAGCGTAGAGGTCGTATGCCTTCCCGTCAATCGTGGTTCCTGATATCTGAGGGGCTTTGGCGCCCACCCTGACTTTCTGATACGGCGCAGCGATGGAATCAAGGCGATGGCCTTCGGCTTGATTCACTTCGCCTTCTTCAAGACGGGGATAATTCAGCAGGTAATTTGTCACTTGATTCTGTCCCATGGCCGTGAAGCCTTCGAGCATGTATTCCAGGACGAACTCATACATCCGCATATTCACCTTGGCTTTCTCAAGGATGTTGCCCAAGGCCATGATGAAGCCCATCTCGACATTGCCGCCAAGTTTCGGCAAGCCTTGAAACAAGGTCAGGTAATCCACCATTTTTGTGGTCAGCACATTGGTCGGAATCAGCGTGGTGTCGTTAAAATCCACTTCGTTGAAGAAGCCGTCTATCATGGCGGAACGCTGGGCGTCGGCAGTCTGGTTGAGATTGACAGGCATCTCGCGGTCTGCTGCGATGAGCCTTGAAGCGTAATCGTGACCTTTGGCGATGAGGCTATCGGTGAACGCGCGGAAATCGGACTGCACGCGGGTGTATTCGATGGCGGTATTGCGGTAATACTCAGTCTGATGGTCATACTGACGCAGCGTGGGTCGCAGCAACTCCAACGCGTGACGGTATGCCGTTCTCTCGGCCAAATAAGCCGACCATTTCTCGTTCAGCGGCGAGCCCATAAACTGAATGGACTTCAGATTGCCGGCATCGGTCATGACAAATTGCACAGGATTGCCGTCGTAAAGCAGTTCCAGATCGAAGTCTTCGCCCGAACGAAGCATATACATGCCACTTCCCAGACTTCCATCGAAGGCGAAATGACCATCGGGACTCAGTTGCGATGAATCCACAAGTTGCGTCTTCAAACCTGTATATACATAAAGGTAAACCGTTTTTTCGCCGAGTCCCTTGATGCTGCCCGACAACGCGTGCTGGGCTATCGATGCTGATGCCATCGCGACGATGCAGATGAAAAGGGCTATGAAGCGGAATGATTTAGGCATATTTCTCACGTCAAACGTCCACAAAGATACAATTTAGTGAAGAAACCATCCCGATTTCAGACCAGAATTTCATCGTTTCAGTCCGAATAACGGCGTTCATCGTTTTAGAAGCAGATATGAATCAGATAATTAACAAATTCAACGATAAGGGCATCCAAGAGAAGTCAAATTGACAATCTTCCTTAAACACACCGCAACCAATCTGCACGGAAATAATGCCTACTTTTGCAAAATTTTTGATTGCAATGAATATCCGAAGATTCGCGACAATCCTAATCGCCATCGTATCTCTAATGCCGGCTTCCATTCTGGCACAAAACCACACCATCAGCGGCTATGTCACCGATGCCAAGAGCGGCGAGACGCTCATCTACGCCTCCGTCTTCGACAGCATCACGCTGAAAGGCACCGTGAGCAACGAACACGGCTATTATTCGCTGACAATTCCGGCAGAAAAAGTCTGTCTGCAAGCCTCTTACGTTGGCTACGGCAAGTTCCGCAGCACCTTCATGCTCGATGGAGACAAGAAAATCAACATCGCTCTGGACAGCGACCAGACCTTGGACGAAGTCACCATCATCGGAGAACAGGTGCAAAGCAACGTGAGAAGTTCCCAGATGAGCGCCGTGGAGATCCCCATAAGCCAGATAACGAAAGTCCCCACCCTGTTCAGTGAAGTTGACATCATCAAAGTCCTTCAACTCCTGCCTGGCGTGCAGTCAGGCACAGAAGGCTCGGCAGGTTTGTATGTCAGAGGCGGCGGTCCCGACGAAAATCTGTTTCTGCTCGACGGCATCCCCATGTACAACGTGAACCACCTCTTCGGGTTTTTCTCCGCTTTCAACGCCGACGCCATCAAGAACGTCACCTTGTACAAAGGCGACTTCCCGGCACGTTTTGGCGGCAGGCTTTCGTCTGTCGTTGACGTCAGGATGAAAGACGGCGACCTATACGAATATCACGGCAACGCCAGCATCGGTCTCATCGCCAGCAAAATCAACGTGGAAGGCCCCATCGTGAAAGGCAAGACCTCGTTCGAACTTTCGGCAAGACGGACCTACCTCGACATCCTCGCAGCGCCATTTATCGCCATATACAGCGGCGAAGACGACATGCGCGTCGGCTCTTACTTCTATGACCTCAACCTGAAAGTGAACCATAAGTTCTCCGACAAGGACCGTCTCTTCCTCAGCCTCTATTCGGGCGACGACGCCGCCTACCTGAACTACAAAAGCAACTCCTCCGAAAACGGGCAATCGCAAATCGACGCCTACATGAAGGACAAGTGGAAATGGGGCAACTTCGTCACCAGCCTACGCTGGAACCATGTCATCACCCCGAAGTTGTTCATGAACGTGACGGGAGCCTACACCCAATACCGCCACTCTCTCGGCATCAACTACGAAGAGACCCAGACTGTCAATGAAAGCGGCACTGCGACGAGCATCACCAACAATATGCAACTCGCCATGAACTCCGGAATCTACGATGTCACCGCCAAAGCCGACTTCGACTACAACCCAATCGAAAACCACGAGATCACGTTCGGCGCCAACATCACGCACCACAGGTTCAAGCCAAGCACGACGAGTTATCACTATAAGGACAGCGGCAGTATCGGCGACATCGGCACAACGCTTTTCGACACCATCATCGGAGGCAACAGCAACATCGGCGCCATCGAAACATCCGCATACTTTGAAGACGACTGGGCCATCAGCAATCTGGTGAAAGCCGACCTCGGACTGCATTTCTCCACCTTCACCGTCAACAAGAAAACCTACACTTCCTTACAGCCACGCGTCAGCATCAGGACGATGATCAACGAAAACCTTTCCATCAAGGCGGGATACGCCTACATGAGCCAATACATCCATCTGCTCTGCAACAACAGCATCAGCCTGCCCACCGACCTTTGGGTGCCTACAACGGAAAAAATCAGTCCGATGAACTCCCATCAGGTAGCGCTGGGCGTTTTCTATGACATGAAAGGCTATCAGTTCTCCAGCGAGGTGTTCTACAAGCACATGGACAACATCCTTGAATACAAGGACGGCGCCTCGTTCTTCACCCTCGACCAGACAAACTGGGACGACAAGGTGGTGATGGGCGAAGGAAAGTCGTACGGCATTGAGTTCCTCGCGAGGAAACAGTTTGGCAAGACCACGGGCTGGATAGGCTACACGCTGTCAAAAGCCGAAAGGCTCTTCGACCGCGAAGGACAGGAACTGAACTTCGGCAAGCCTTTCCCTGCAAAATACGACAGACGCCACGACATCAGCATCGTCGTCTCACACGAGTTCAGCGACCGCTTCGACATGGGCCTGACCTACGTCTTCTGCACCGGCAACTGCGCGACACTATCGTTGCAGGACTACCAGGGCATCAACGACAACATCTTCGGCATGGGCAGCCAAATAAGTTACATCAGCAGCCGCAACAACTTCCGTTTCAACAACTACCAGCGTGTCGATCTCGGATTCAACTTCCACAAGCAGAAGAAATACGGCGTCAGGACATGGAACATCAGCGTCTACAACGCCACCAGCCACAACAACCCATTCATCGTTTACGTGGATAACGAAGGCTACTACGATGAGACCACAGGCCATTATATCGACAAGAGGGAACTCAAGCAGATCTGCCTCTTCCCCATCATCCCCACAGCAAGTTGGTCGTTCAAATTCTAACAAGACATGGAAAAACACAACATCATGAAAAACATCAAGTCATATATTCTCATTGCCGCCATGGGATTGGTTTTCGCATCGTGTGAAAAGACCATCGAATTCAATGGCGACGAATCAGACCCATATCTGGTCGTTAATGCCGTATTATACGCCGACTCCCTGCCGACGGTCATGGTGAGCCAAAGCACATTCTTCCTCAACCCAAACATGAGCGACTACGATGGCCATGACGCCACCGTCAGGCTGTACGTCAACGGCGAGTTCTACGAATCGTTAAGTTATAGCGACTCAACGTCAATCGGCAGCATCAGAGGATTTTTCAGAGGCACCAAGACTCTGCACGAAGGCGACAGCGTCCGCATCGAAGCGGAAGCGCCGAATTTCGAAACGGTGCATGCCGAGGCAATCATTCCCCACCGACCCGTCATCACTGGCACCAATGCCGAAATGAAGGCAAAGACTTATCTCGAAGAATACGGCAGCGCGAACTTCGTTGAAGACGAAAATGGCAACCTCGTCTATGTCAACAACCCTTCAATCCTTGCCACAGACGTTTACAGTTACACCATCAGTTTCGGCGTCACGTTCAACGACCCGGCGGAAAGCAACTATTACGCCTTCAACCACGGATTCTACTCCAGCATCTATTCCGACGACCCCGTTATGAAAGAAAACATCAGCAGCATGTTCAGTTCCATTAGCAATGACGACTCCCCGCTTCCGCAGCCCACCATATTCTCCGACAAACTCATCAACGGCAGCGCCCACACCCTGAGTTTCCGAATTGAAGGCATCAACCCCAACAACAGCGAATACTTCTACGACGGAGCCTATCATTTCGACTTTGACCTGATGCAGATTGAAAAGAGCATGTATCTTTACAAGACCACCGTCGATCAGTCCGGTTTTAATCTTGGCATAAATCTGTTCATCGAGCCAGTGCAGGTCTATACGAATGTGAGCGGAGGATTAGGACTTGTATCAGGAGTGGCTGACAGACCTATCCAAATCGTCATCCCCGAATAGGAATCAACTTCACGCTGAGTGAAGATTGCATAATAATCTGTTATTCAACACTATAGCACACCATCTCTTTCCCGACTCCAGTCAGGAGGATGGTGTTGCCTTTTGAAAGACTTCCAATAGCGAAAGGCGTTTCGCCCTCGAATACCTGTTCGTTTCCATCTTTACCGATGAGGAAGATTTGACGTGCCGATTCGGAGAATACGGCAATCAAGTTTTTGCCCGACGTGGTGCGGAACAGCATTGGTTTTCCAGTGACGCTGCAATCGAAAATATGGTCGCATTCCACTTTGCGTACTCTGTCAAAGACCTTCAACACATTGGCATCGAGATAGATGAAGTCGGGATCGCCGTTTCCATTGAAATCCCCATACAGAAATTGATGGCTGTCGGAATAATCGCCGAAATCGCTGCGCGAGATCTTGCCGTCGAAAGCGACGTAAAGTAGTTTGCCCACCTCGTCCGACGTGATGATGATGCCTTTGTGGTTGCTGACGTTAGGATAAAAATCGGCATTCTGTGACTTCCTGACATCGGCGGGCAAGTTGATGCGCACCTTCCCATGGCGGTCAAGCATGCTCATGACGCCTTTCGTGTCGCTGACGAGAAGGAAATCCTTCGACGCCGCCACGACGTGCTGAACGGGTTTCGTGACAAGGTTGGCGGTGGCGTATGTCTCCCATCCCTGTATCGGTGCGCCATCCAGACCGTAGTTGTAAACCTTTTTGTCTGTCCCGCAGATAAGAATGCGATAGTTGCGGCTGTTGTCGTAATCGACAAGCGCCATTCCGTTGGATGCCGGGGCAAGAAGTTTCTTGGGATAGCCTTTCACATCGTGACCAGCCTTGTCGATAAGATACAGATGTTTTGCGCTGTTGAACAGATACTGATGGCCGCCGTCGCGGAAAGCATCCACAGCAAACACATCGCTCATCGGCGTTTCGTCAAGCGCTTTTGACCACAGCACTTTGCCGCTGCCGTCAACGAGATACATGTTGTCGGACTCGTCGAAGGCAACGACCGCCATCCCGCCATTGTCGCCAGGCGCAATGAACGGTTTCCCTTTCAACGGATTTTCAAGTTTCGTTTTCCACAAGGAATGGTTGTCAACTTCCTTCTGCTCAGCCTTTTCCACTATCGGAACAACACCATTCGACATCAATCCAGCACTGGTATAGACCAAGTCGCCCGATGCCGACAATTGCAGAAACAATTCCATCGAGCCGTTCAGCAATGTGCCTTTGTTCTTCAGAAAACCAGCAAGGAAGCCACTTGCATACGCATCAATCGAATCGAAATCGGCGCCGCCCCTCAGGAGCAACGTGACATTGGCAGTTTCGAGCATGTTGTCCTGAAACGCCTTATAATCAGTCATATCGGACAAAGCATTCCCCGCAGCGGAAGTCGTGACTACAGTCTGTACCGCCGACATAGTGTTGGCTATGAATAAGTTATCGCCAGAAATTGCGTAACAGCAATGGACTATGGGTTTGAAGATATTGCCAAAAACATCCGAGGCGAAGTTGTCAAGGGCGAGGCGACAAATAGGATGGCCTTCAACGGTGCAGGACTCGGCAAGCCCAGCGACGGTGGCAACTACATTCATGAAATGGGTGACGCTGGCGGTATCGTCGAAATGCGCCACCATGAAAGGCGTGTTTGCTGCTCCAAAGACGCCATAGGCAACCTCGGTCAGCGAAGGCATCAGGTCGTTGGCAATGCTGACGCCATATCGCTCTTCGAAACCATTCACAGCCTGCTTGTCGGCCGTCTGTCGCCAGAATGCGGTGAAGTCGGACATCCCCAAGTGAAGCATTATTTTCGTGTCGCCTGGCACGATGCCGGCAATGCCGTTTTTCACCGGTTTCTGACCCTTTATTGCGGAAAGCAAAGACAGACTGTCACCAGCAACGGAATAGCCGTTCATTATCAGCGCAGCGTCCTTCGGCAAGACATCGAGGGCGGCAAAGCCGTCAAGACTTGTAGCAGCATGCTCATTTTCAGTCGAGCCTATTACTTCTGAATCGTCGCACAGCATACTGTAATTCAGATAAAGATGCGCTCCGGCATTGTCCTTCAACGTGGAATGCACGCGGCGAAAGCCTTTGTCATCGGCAAGAGACGGCTTATCGGTTTGTGCTGCTGCCATCAGCAAGGTTTCTTCATCAGCGGAAAGCAGCAGAAAAACATCTTTGGTCATGACGAACATGGTATCGGGCATCACGACACGGCCATAACTCACACCTTGGCCTTCAAGAGTCTCAAAACCATAGCCTTGCGACTCGAAAACACGGCGAATGTCATTATTGGAAATGCGTTTCGAGAGGCTCACCACACCCAACTCCTTGAAGGATTTGTTTGTCATCACTAAGGCAAATGCCATCTGCGAATCGCCAAGTTCATTTCCCAACTTTCCGTCCGAAGACAACAAGGTGTTGATGCATGTCACAAGCGACTTTGTATCAGTGGAATCCATGACTGGCAGGAAAAACGAATTCGTTTTCAGCGAAGCGACAAAATCCTTAGGCTGGCTTGATTCAACGATTACGGCTGACGATGCGGGCACAGCGTCGAAGACCTCGCGCCGCGCCGTCTTGTGGCACGAGAACAATGTCAGCGCAAGCAAAAGCAAGGTGGCAATCGAAGTCAGTCGTTTCATCATCATCAGTTTTGCTGTCAAAAATACTAAAAATCGAGACGCAACTGTATGCCCATATTGAATGTCATTCTGTGCAGCGGCGTGACGCCGAATCGCGCTATGGCGTCTTTGTGTTCAGGCGTGGGATAGCCTTTGTTGCGCTTCCAGCCATAAGCCGGATATTCCTTGTCGTATTCCATCATCATCATGTCACGCGTCGTCTTCGCCAATATGGATGCCGCCGCAATGGCCTGGTATTTGCCGTCGCCACCGACGATGCAGACGTGCTTCACATCATGATAAGGATTGAAGCGGTTGCCGTCGATGAGGAGCAGTTGCGGACGCAAATTCAATTGGTCGAGGGCGCGGTGCATGGCGAGGAACGAGGCTTGAAGAATATTGATTTCGTCAATTTCCTCCGCCGTGACGATGCCGACGCCATAAGCCAAGGCTTCTTTCATGACGACTTCGCGCAATGCCATTCGCTTCTTCTCTGTCAGTTTCTTGGAATCGTCAAGATCGGGAAAGTCGGAACCTTGTTTCAAAATCACGGCTCCTGCCACGACAGGTCCCGCGAGACAGCCACGACCGGCTTCGTCGCATCCAGCCTCAACCAAATCCGAATAATGGGAAATCAGACTCATGTCTACAGCAACCTGAAATAGTAATGATCGGCAAAGACCAGCAAAACGAAAAGAGCAAGAAACACTTCAGCCCATTTGACCTTGTTCATGTACGACAAATCGAAGGCAAGAACGAAGGACAACACGATAAACAGCAGTCCGTGGCATAAAGGATCGCCGCCTGTGAAGACAAGGAAAAGGGCGAAAAGCAACAGAATGTATATCATCGACATCTTCAAGCGCACTCCTGTGGCCTTTTCGAAACTGAAATTGCCGCCACCTAACAAAGGAATGAAGAGGCCGACGACAAGCGCAGCCATGAGCAGAATGCGGCTAAGGTCGAAGTCCTTGACGGACAGGCTGAAAGATGTGAAGAAATCAGCGTATTGATGCAATTGTCCGGAAAAATCACCGAACAGGTAGTATCCTGAAAACAGGAAAAAATAAGGCGTCAGCAAGCCGAGAACCGGAATAAGTTGCAGGCGGAAGGAACCGTTGCGAAGCACACCTAATGCTATGAACACCCACACAATCAGGATGATGCATTGAAAATAGCACATCGTGGCTAAAGCGAGGCAAAGGCCGGCATTGAAGAGATGTATTTCCGGATTATCCGTCATGTACAATTGAAACAGCGTGTGTATCAGCATCAGCAGAAACAACGATGCCAAAGCGAAAGGAAAGAATGTCGTCTGCGAAAGCGTGAGGCTCATCATCAGGATGAACGCGAAAGCGCCCATGGTACTGACTTGAGGAATGATGCCGTTTTTGACGAGAATCGAGTTGAAGAACAAGGCTTCGAACATGATCAGGAGAAACGCCAGAATCAGCGTGGCATAAGGCGAAAAGTCAAGGACGCCGGTGACGAGATAATAAAACGGAGAAACTGGAGCGGCAGGCGGCAAAGTGACCTGTGAGGGCATGAAAGCCGGCACCCACAACGCCAGCAGCAGCAGCGCCAAGCAGATGTACTGTACGAGATAACTCTGTCGGAAAAACTTTATCATTTGTATTGCATCAAATCGATTCCAATGTCATGGCGGAATGAAGCAGCGTCGAAATGGATTTTGTCCACGCCGGCATAGGCCTTTTTGCGCGCCGATTCTATCGTCGCGTCAAGTGCGGTGACGGCAAGCACGCGACCGCCATCAGTAACGATGTCGCCATTGCTGTTGAAAGTCGTACCGGCATGAAACGCCGTACAGCCTTCAATATCTTCGAAACCGCTCATCTTCATGCCTTTACGATAGGCTTCAGGATAACCTCCAGAAACCATCATCACCGTCACGGCGGTCATGGGACTCTTGGCATAACCCACTTCGTCGAGGCGGCCCTCGGAACAAGCCGCAAGCATCGCGGCGAAGTCACCGTCGATGCGCGTCATGACCGCTTCCGTCTCAGGATCGCCCATGCGCACGTTGTATTCGATGACGTAAGGATTGCCGCCATCGTTCATCAAGCCGAGGAAGATGAAACCTTTGTAGTCGATATGCTCCGCTTCCAGACCTTTCAATGTGGGCTTCACGATGCGTTCCTCCACCTTGTCCAGAAACGCTTCGGTGCAGAACGGCACGGGAGAAACGGCGCCCATGCCGCCAGTATTCAGGCCTTGGTCACCATCGTCGATGCGTTTGTAATCCTTGGCTTCGGGCAGCACAACGTAATGTTTTCCGTCGGTAAGGACGAACACCGACACCTCAATGCCTTTAAGGAACTCTTCGATGACCACTGTCGCCGATGCCGTTCCGAACTTGCCCGACAACATGTTTTTCAACTCGCTTTTGGCTTCACTAAGGTTGTCGAGAATCAGCACGCCTTTTCCAGCAGCCAAACCATCGGCCTTCAACACGTAGGGAGGCTGCAAGGACTGTAGGAAGTCGAAACCCGCTTTCAGATTGTCGTTCGTAACCGTAAGACATTTCGCCGTTGGGATGCCGTATTTTTCCATGAACACCTTGGCAAAAGCCTTGCTGCCTTCCAGACGGGCGCCTTCCTTGTCAGGGCCGACGATACGCACCGACTTCAGGGCTTCGTCATTCCTGAAGAAGTCAACGATGCCATCCACCAAAGGCTGTTCGGGACCGACAACAACCAAATCAACATCACATTTCAAACATATTGCCTTGATTGCCTCAAAATCGGAGACTTTGACGGGGATGTTCTCACCAACCTGTGCCGTGCCAGCGTTGCCGGGAGCGACAAACAACTTCGTGCACAACGGACTTTGCGCTATTTTCCAAGCAAGAGCATGTTCACGGCCGCCTGACCCAAGAATAAGGATGTTCATATATGTAACAGTTTAATTTTCAATAGATTTCATTAAGCAACGCCAGACACCATCAGCGGCTTTGTCCCACGAGAAGGTCTCCTGCCGTTTCAAGCCTTTCTCTATCAATATTTTACGCGTATTTTCATCGAGCATTTTCGCCATGCCATCTGCAATAGACGTCTCGCTGAAAGGATCGACGAGCAATGCCGCATCAGCAGCCACTTCAGGCATGGAAGTCACGTTGGAGGTGATTACAGGCGTGCCGCAACGGAAAGCCTCGACAATCGGAATGCCGAAACCTTCGAAATACGACACATATATCGACGCGAAGGCTGCCGCAGTGACTTGGTGCAGGTCTTCGGCATCCAGACGCCCGCAAAAGATGACGTCGGACTTGTTTTCCATCTTCTCATAAGCCTCTTTGATGGGCTCCGTCCACCACCGCTTCTGCCCCACGATGAGCAACTTGATATCCGAGCCATGTTGCGTCTTGAACTGGTCGAACGCCGTGAAAAGTCGGGCGAGATTCTTACGCGGATGCAGCGAGCCGACGAACATGAAATACGGATTGCCGCCAGTATATTTATCCCTTACGGCAGTTTTTTCAGTCTCGGAAATTGGCGCGAACAATTCGTTTACGCCGTTATACACCACGTCAATCTTTTCAGGATCAACGTTATAGCAATCGTAGATGTCTTTTTTAGAAAACTCCGACACCGTCACGATGCGCTTGGCCTTGCGGGCAAAACGCGGAAAATATCTCTTGTAATGCCATAACACCAATTTCGGCACATCATGAGGGAAATGCTCGAAATTCAAATCGTGGAACTGCACCACTGACGGCACTTTGGTCCTAAGGCTCAGATAGCCGTCGGGCGAGTAAAACAGATCGGGCTTGATGCGCGCCAAGGCACAGGTGACCGAAATCTCAAAGAAAACGATGAAAAGAAAAGGATGCCTTGCTTGTGGAAAGATGACTACCGGCTTGACATTGTCGGCAAAGATAAACTCCGGATCGGGCTTGCGATCGAACAGAAAATAGAACTCCGCTTCAGGATGTGACAGGACAACGCGCTTCAACGTTTCATACGAGACCCAGCCAATGCCTTCAAGCCTGTCTTTCAACAACAAACGAGTATTTACCGCAATTTTCAAAACAAATCCAATTTTAGGCAAAATTACAAAATAATGCACTTGACTCGAACGATAATCGAAATAGTTTCGCACTAATATCGTCACCTTCCGTAAACCAGTGTGGCAGTGGCATTGATAATAATTCTACGGCAAAATGTCCCTTTGTTGTTATTTTTCATACCTTTGCAATCCGTATGCAGGTTGTAAGCCAAACTAATCATCACGTTGAACTGCTGATCTTAACGCAATAGTTATGAATGTCAAGAATTTAATCAGAGAAACGCTCATCTTTTTCCACATCGATCTCACCCAGAATCTGAAATATGACAGGTTGACAAAAGTCATACTGAAGAAAACCCTGAAGCCAAGTTCCAACTGCATCGATGTCGGCTGCCACAAAGGAGAGATTCTTGACATGATGTTGCACTATTCGCCTAAAGGCAAGCATTTTGCGTTTGAACCCATACCCTATCTCTATAACGAATTGGCACAGCGTTTCTCTTGCAAGGCTCAAGTCTATCCTTACGCCCTGTCCGACACGGGTGGCGTGGGACAAACAACGACTTTCAACCTTGTGAAAAACGCCCCGGCATACAGCGGCATCAAGAAAAGACATTACGACATTGACAATCCTGAAATCGAGGAAATTGTCGTGGAATTGCGCACCATGGACGAAGTGATTGGCAATGAGACCATTAACTTCATCAAAATCGATGTCGAAGGCGCTGAATTTGGCGTGCTGAAAGGTGCCAAACGGCTGCTCAAAGCCAACAAGCCCATCATCCTATTCGAGTGTGGCAAAGGCGCCAGCGAGTTTTACGGAACCACGCCGGCCGACATTTTCAAATACCTGACACAGGAAATCGGACTGAAGATCTTCACGCTCGATGCGTACATCAAGTCGAAGCCTGCCTTGACGGAAGAAGCGTTCGTCAACTGCTTCGAACAATCAAAAGAGTACTATTTCGTTGCTGCGTGTTGACATCGTCTTTTTGCATCTGCACATTTACGCAAATGCTATTAGACTGATATTTAACAAGTTTAAAAGGCCTTCCAAATCATCGATTTTCGGCAATCGCCGAAACCACTATCTTTGCAAAAACGACATCATCATGAACAATACCGACGAACGCGAACTGCTGCTCAAGCAAATGCAATGCTTCGCTGAAGACGAAACCGACAGCATCGCCATCATGGCCAATGCCGCCGCCTTACTTGCCGAGGCTTTCGACTGGCATTGGATTGGGTTCTACCGAGTCGATGAAGGGCAACTCGTTCTGGGGCCTTTCCAAGGTCCGGTTGCCTGCACAAGGATTGGCTATGCGAAAGGCGTCTGCGGAACGGCATGGGCGGAAGACCGCGTCATCGTCGTGCCCGACGTAGAACAGTTTCCCGGACATATCGCTTGCAGTTCCCTTTCAAAGTCCGAGATTGTGGTGCCGATTCACGCCGCTTCAGGAGAAGTGTGCGCTGAACTCGACATCGACAGCGTCCGGCGGGACGATTTCAATGAAGATGACAAAATCTTTCTGGAACGTTTCTGCCGCATCGTCGAGCAAGCATTGGCATGACAAACAGGCGCTTACCAAAAGGAACATCCGCAAAAGTGACCTGACGATATGCCGTCACGGCATCAAACCTTCCATTCTCTCTGAGCCATATTCGGTCAAAAAACCGTATTTTTGCAGGCTAAAAAATCAAATCAAATTGATCAGTCCTTCAAAGATTAGATCCGCAATCATCTCCGACCGCAGGCTATTGTTCAAGTACGCATTTCCGAGCATCGTCGGCATGCTGATTGTGGGCTTACAGACCTTCATCGACGGCATCTTCGTCAGCAAAGGCGTTGGCGCCATCGGTCTTGCCGCCATCAACCTGACCATGCCGCTCATCAACGTGATGGTGAGCATATGCATCATGATCATCTCTGGAGGCATTGTCATTGCCGGCATCGCCAAAGGCAGCGGCGACGAAGCAAGGGTGAAAGGCTACACGACACTTACCTTCACCATCCTGCTGATTGCCATGGTGGTCTTTTCGTCGCTCGTCTTGCTGAATCTGAAACGAGTCTGTTACTTCATGGGATGCAATGACGAAGTCTATCCCTATGTGCGTCAGTATCTTGGCATCACCTGCGGCGCATCGTTGTTTTTCTGCATACCCAATTTCACCGAAGCCTTCACGCGACTATCGGGCAAGCCGAACTGGGTGTTCGTCAGCGGGACGATATGCTGTGTGGTCAATATCGTGCTCGACTACATCTTCGTGTTGCGTTTCGACTGGGGTGTGGCGGGCGCTGCCACGGCCACCTGCATTGCAAACACCACGGCAGCCTTGGTGCTTCTTCACAACGTCAAGTTCGGCCGCCTTTCGGGAGGCTGGAAAGAAGTCAAGGATGTCTTCTACAATGGCAGTTCCGAGATGTTCACTTCGGTATCGGCGGCCATCACGGCATACATTTTCAACATCATGCTGATGCGCACCATCGGTCCCACGGGTGTCGCGGCGCTCACCATAGTTTGTTACCTGAACATCATCGTCAACATGTCGATTTTCGGGCTCTCGCAAGCCATGTATCCGCTCGTGTCGTATAATGTGGGAGCGAACGACGTAAAACGCATCAAGTCGCTGCTTTTCAACTCCTTGATATTCGGAGGCTGCATCGGCATCGGCACATACATTCTCGTTTTGATTTTCAAACACAGCATCGTTTCCGTCTTTGCCAACGGCGACATGGCACTCACCGCCGTAGCGACAACGGCAGCAACATACGTCACCTTGCATTATCTGGTGTCGTTCATCAACATCATCACCAGCAGTTTTCACACCGCCATTGCGCGACCTGCCGAATCGGTAATCATCGCCTTATGCCGAAGCATCGTCTTCGTGCTGATTCCACTCTTCATCCTTACGCCAATGATAGATGAAATGGGCATCTGGCTGAGCATGCCTATCGCTGAAGTGTTGACGCTGTTTGTAAGCATCCCATTGACAATCAAATCAATAAGACGTTTATCCGCAGCAAGTTAATAGAAACTAAAAGGAATATCGATTCTTTTCGCCGTCTCTGATTTTATCGGTTCAAGCAATCACCACTTGAATCCGCCTATCACTTCCCAACTTCTGCCTGGCATGGCGCGCCATATCACATTCTGATAGTCCTTGTCGGTGATGTTGTTGCAGCGCAGTTCGAGGTGAAACTTTCCGAATTGCTTGCCCAGTCCCAGATGATGCAGCACATAGGCTGGCAGGCTGTAGGAAAAATACGCGTCTTCGGCAAACGAAGTGTTGCGGCGACCTGTCAGTTCCATGGTGTAACTCATGTCCCAAGTTTTCCATTTCGCGCTGGCGAAGATGTTGGCGTGATGCTTGGGAATGTAAATCAGTTGCTTGCCTTTGGTGCCGTTGATCTCGGCATTGTCACTCTCATCCGTCGTCATGGTGAAGACGTAGTTTCCGGACAGCGACAACTTGCAATCGCCGATGTCGCCGGTGGCTTCGACATGGTTTTCCAATCCGCGGGCGAATACCATCGCCACATTCTCCGGCACCCAGAAACGGAACGAAGTCGGCACCCATTGAATCCAGTCGTGCACCCGCGAAAAGTAGGCGCCAGTGCTGAAATCCAGCGTGTAATGGTTTTTTTTCACAGAATAGCGCAAAGCCATGTCAACGGTCTTGCCGTTTTCGGGCTTTAGATTCTCATTGCCGCCCGGATACCAGTAAAGGTCGTTGAGGCTGGGGCTCCGGTAGTTATGACTGTATCCCACGGTAGCGCTCAACGCTTCCAGAAATGGCATGGCATAAGACAAAGACGCCGTCGGGAACACGCCCATGCTGACCTTGTCCACGACATCGTAACGCATGGTCAGGCGCAAGTCGGCACGTCTGAAAGGTGCGCCTTGGACAGCGGCATACGCCGACAGCACGTCACGGTGCTTCAAGTCGCTGTAGTTGCTGGAATTAACCCGTTCCTTATCCCACTGCATCTTGGCATCGAGTTTCCAACTCTTGTAAAGTTTCTGTTCCATCTGGGCAATCTGGTGCAGCGCCAGCGTGTTGTTTTGCGAGTTCAGGTGTGTTATCACGTCGTTGTTGGCGGGATTGGTGGTCTCAAGAAAATAATGCTGCGTCTCTATGAAGGCCGCGGACTTGAGCGTCAGGCTGCCGGAATTCCAGAACATCCTGTACGACACAAAGTTGCGCGAGAAAGCGTCTTTGGTCCATTCTTCCGTATTGAGGTTGTACACGTTAGGCATGATGGGCGGAAGGTTGCGGCTGTCGTTCTGATTCCACGACGCCACGGTGAGTAGGCTGTGGCGGAAAAGGACGTTGACTTCCGGAATGGCGCCGTAATTGACAAAGTCGGCGTTTTTCTGAAGCATGGTCTGATGCGGTATGGTGGCGAGGTTTTCGTATTCGAAGTCGTTGTCGGACGCGTTGCGGTAGAGTTTGACACGGAACGAGAGCCTTTTGCCGTAGTTGCCTATTGTGAGGAACGATCCCATGGTGTTGTAACTGCCGTAGGACTGTTTCACGTCGAGGAGAAAGCCATCGCCGAAGTTCGGCCTGTTGTCGATGTTGACGATGCCGCCCATGCCGCCGCTGTTTGACGATGTGCCGCTGCCCCAACTGAGGCTGAGGTCATCGGCGAGAATCACGGGGACGGTGTTGAAGTCCACTTGCCCGAGGTCGGAGGCGTTGAGTTGAAAGCCATTCCATAGGACGAGGGTGTGACTCGCCGTGGTGCCGCGGAACGATGCCGTGGAGAGGCCGCCAGGCCCATAGGTTTTGATAAACACGGGGCTGTGCCTGATGAGCAGTTCCGACATCGTAGAAGTGCTTCTTTCGCTCAAAGACACCGAGTCGATTTTACGCAACTGCATGACAGGCGCCACGCTGGCGCGCATCTTGTCGCCACGCACCACCACAGATTTCAGCACGACGGTATCCTGCGCCAACATCTGCGCCGTCGCAAAAACCAATAACATAGATAAAAACACAATTCTTGACTTCATCTTTTCTTCCCGAAAGCGTTACATTCACGACCAACGGCAGGTCTTCTGACTCGTCCCAGCATCTTGCCGCCTTCTCATCCACAAGGGACAATGGCATGATGGCAGATGCACACGGGGCTTACAGCAGCGGGAACTGTCCGGGACTTTCACCCGATTCCCTATTATGCCGACACCGGCACCGCTAATCTTCCGCAAAGATACGCTAATTAGTTGAATCAGGACAAATAAATTCAGCAAGATTGGAAAAGCGTGACGGCAACGGCTTCCCTACTTTTGCGCCGTGAAAGAAAACAGAATCGCCCAACAAAGGCCAACACGTGACCATTATTCGGGAAAAACACTATCTTTGCCGCCGGATGTTAGATACAAATCTGGATATTGTGTTGTAAATGTCATCATAACCAGCAGGTTATGGCTTGACGCAACAATCTCTCGGACATTTCTTAATGCCTGAGCATTTATCATTTATACATTTACAAACATTATTTTTAGCATCATGGAAAACGAAAAATCAATCAACGAATTTGATTTCAATCTTATTTGCGAATATTTCTCAAGCATAGACCGTCAAGGCCCTGGCAGCGAAGATATGACCAAACTGGCGCTCCGTCACGTGGATGGACTCACGGAAGGCAGTAAAATCGCCGATCTCGGCTGCGGCACTGGCGGACAAACTGTCACGCTGGCGCAAAACACTCCGGCGCAGATTGTCGCTCTGGATTTGTTTCCGACATTTATCGACAAACTCAAGTTGCGGCTTGAAACGCAGAACCTGTCTCACAGAGTCAGCGCCATCGTAGGATCGATGGACGAACTGCCTTTTTCCGACGACGAGTTCGACTTGATTTGGAGCGAAGGCGCCATCTACAACATCGGATTTCAGCACGGACTGGACTACTGGCATCGTTTCATCAAGAAAGGCGGTTACGTGGCTGTGACAGAAGCGTCATGGCTGACCGAAAGCCGGCCGACGGAGATTGAACGATTCTGGACAGACGCCTATGCCGAAATAGACACGATTCCAAACAAGATGAAGCAACTTCAAAGCGCAGGCTACGTGCCAGTTGCCACTTTCGTGTTGCCCGAAGCATGCTGGACGGAAAACTTCTATGTGCCGCAAAAGAAGGCGCAAGAGTTGTTCCTGAACCACCACACGGGAAACCAGACTGCCGAAGAACTGGTGAAAAACCAGCGTCACGAGGCGGAACTCTATTCGAAATACAAGCAGTATTACGGCTATGTGTTTTATATAGGAAAGAAAATCTGAAAATCGCAGGTTGCGGCTGAAAGGCCGCAACCTATTTATAAGCTATAAATCAATAAATTACATAGAAATAGTATTATTAACAATTACAATCATGATGTCATCAATATTACGCAAGAATCTTATTTTCTGGACACTTTTCATCGGTCTTGGTGCCGCATTGGGAATGACGATGATGTTTATTGACCCGACTGGAAAAATGTGGAAAATGGACACTTTATTGACCACTTTGCAAGTAATGCCATGGCCCGAAATCTTCTTTACGAATTTCATTTTCTCGGGCATCGTGCTGTTTTGCGTTAACGGCATCACACAGCTGTTCTCCGCATTCATGCTGATACGCAAAAACCGTTATGCATGGCTATGCTGCTTGATTTGCGGCATCATATTAATGCTATGGTGCGCTTTTGAGTGGATTATCTGGGGATTCAATTTCCTCTCTGATCTCTACTTCGCTTTTGGTTTAGCGGAAACTATATGCGCACTGCTGTATAAAATAAGATTATCAGGATATTATAAATAAGTTGATTATGAATCCGAAACAAGTATACCCGCGCAAAGGGAACAATGCGACGGAAAGCGTTTATCTTCAGGCAGTTGTCAAAGACCCGGACATTATTGTCGGTGACTTCACGATTTATAACGACTTCGTGAACGACCCGCGTGACTTCGAGCGCAACAACGTGCTCTATCATTATCCGCTTTGCAACAAAGAGCGGCTCATTATCGGGAAATATTGCTCTATCGCTTGCGGGGCAAAGTTCATGTTCACCGGCGGCAACCACACATTGAAATCGCTTTCCACTTATCCTTTTCCTGTATTCCCCGATGAGTGGGGACTTGATGAATGGAAGGTGGCTCGTGCCTGGGACAATCATGGCGACATTGTCATCGGCAACGATGTATGGATTGGCTATGAAGCCGTCATCATGCAAGGCGTGACGATCGGCGACGGAGCGATCATCGGTGCACGAGCTGTAGTCACAAAAGACGTGGCACCATATTCCATCGTGGGCGGAGTACCTGCCAAGGAAATCCGTAAAAGATTTGACGATGTTACGATCAAGAAGTTGCAGGATTTGCAGTGGTGGAACTGGACGCCCGAAAAGGTAAAGGAGAATTTGGAAATGATTATGAATGGAGACATTGACAATCTGATTGAATAAAGCATGATAAAGAAAATAGACCCTCAAGAGAACAATAAGTATATTTATACTTTAGTTGTTGGTCAGTGATCTCGCATAGTTGATGAAATAATGCTGTCAGTACCCAATCTTATTACCATTAGTCGAATAATAATATCGGTCATATTATTGTTCGTCGCACCATTTTCCATGGTTTTCTATCTCTTATATACATTGAGCGGATTGTCGGACGTTGCAGACGGTTACGTCGCTCGAAAGATGAAATGCACCAGTAGAAATGGAGAGATATTAGACAGTATGGCTGATATGGTTTTTATCATTGTGATGTTTTGGATTATTTCCCCTTTCATCCATTGGCATTCGTGGATTGTCTTTTGGGTAGCAGCAATCGTACTCATCCGAGTATTATCCATGGCGGTCAGATATGAAAAATGTCGTAAGTTCGCGTCTCTGCACACAGTCATGAACAAAATTTCCGGTTTGATGCTGTTCATCTTCGTCTATTTGTTTACTGTTTTCAATGTTGACACGATGATTATTATCTTATGTTGTTTTACAACGATTTCTTCGATCGATGAATTAATAAGAATCAGCTTAAATAAATGCTGAATTTGTATTGTTATTTGCAATAGAAAAAAAATATGATAAAGGAAATTGACCCTCAAGAAAACAATCTGGCAATGGCATTCCAGCTATGGATGCAGTCGCCAATGCCAATGGTGACCGTCACAAAGACTTTATGATGTCACCCGTTTGGTGAAAACAAGCAAGAAGCGCGGCAAGCACTGGCACACAAGATTACAATGAAATAAGACATAAAACGGCTCATTCCAATAATTTTTGCTTTAATTTTCTCACGGAATCAGATACCAAATAATATAAACTCAAAAATGATGTCAGAACCCTAATTCACTTCAAAGTCGGGATATACCGCCCAAGAGTATGTAAAGCCTGCTCGTCATCCTTATCAAATTTTTCAGAAAACGAATACGAACTTTTATATTATGGTTTCCATCAACAGCGGATTCATCTTTATCAAGCAGAACTGCTCGTCGGAACTGATTTCGTTTTTGCAAAATCTGAAAGCCAAACGGGAAAAATAGCCTGAAAAAGAATATCTTTGTCCAAACAAACATGCATCAGGATGAAAAAAATTGTTGTTTTCCTAACACTTTTACCGCTCGTTCCATGCGTTGCCCAAGAGAACGGGAATAGAACAATCCAGTTTAGTTCATACCTCGAGTGGCCAACATATATCGTGAACAAGGATTACGTGGTATACGAATGCGACACCATTCAAAGGATCATTCATCCTGACATGCCTTCATTTTGCATCCCGAAACATGCAGATTTCAGCGGCAACATATCGTACAAAAAACTCGACAAAGATTATTATGTTATTTCCGGCACGGACGAAGGCAAAATACTTTATCATAAAACAATACTGAGCGCAGACAAGGGACTTGTATCCTTCGAACTTCGATACAACGAAAAAGAAAAAGAATATTACAACACGCTTACCGAATATTTATCAAAAACATTTAAAGCAATACACGTTGAGTATGAATGAAAATCAAATGGAGCGCATAAAGCAAGTTTACGACTTGTATGTGGCGCGATACAACGCAACGCCATACACGCCGCGCCAGGGCGACGTCTATAAACGCATACGCGCGTTTTTGGACAGTTGCGACACGGTTGAAATCGCCACCGACCGCATGCGCAGCGAAGGCTACAACATGGAAACCTCATGCGCCGTGCCTGCTGACAGAGTTTACGCCGAAATGTGCGCCGCGCGTGAAGTCGGGCTTGACGAATGTGCCGAACTTTGCAAAAAAGTTTACGACCAAATTCTCGCCGACCCGAGCACTTCGTATCAAACGGGATTTTATGCCGACATTCAGCGCGAGCGCGACAAAGCACAGCGCAAACTTGAAGCCGTGTCGGCATGTTTCCTCGATTTCATGGCCTACGACATTTATCACGGTTTCGACGAAAAGAAAGCGCAATATCAGAGGAACGCGGATGCCTTGCAAAACCTCGGAATTTCGCTTGGCGAGATATTGAAGAAAAAATATTACCGCCTCTGCCTCGGCTGCGACGACCAATACTTGCAGCGTTTTATCGACGAATACCCGAAAATCGTGGAAGCATTGCAAAACAAGAGCCGCAACGAAGCCGAGCAAAAAGAATTTGAGGACGAATTTAAAACCGAATGGGAAAAAATCAAAGACCGTAAAGACGAACTGCGAGAAATTTACAAGCGCAACACTGCGGAATACAAATTTTCGCTGACGCTGTGCAAGGCGCCCGCAACCGCCGACGGCGACTACGAATACACGAATGAATCAACCGTAAACATTAGGGAGGGCTGGGTATGAGAGAGGAACTGCAAACCATTGTCGACACTTATATCAACGCTTTCGACTCTTTTCCGTGCGACGATGCAAAAGTACAAGCCGATATTGCGGCTTTCAAAAAATCGGTGATTGAACTTGGCGAAAAATCGGATATCACAAATTTCATGACTCGCTTTTCCGACGAGGGCTACATGAAAACGTACATGGACCTATTCGGTCGCATTACGCTAATAAACGCTGCAAAAACGCAGCAAGGCCCCGCCGAAAAAAAACCGCAAATTACGCCAAAGGCTTTTGTGGAGCAGTATCGCGAAGGCTACAACGCCATACGTTCATGCAAATATTTGCCCAAAACCGAAGCCGTTTATCAGCGCCTGTTTGAACTTGGCGACACTTGCGCCGACATGCCCGACCTCAATATAATCGCCGAAAAGGAAGATCTGTATTTCAAAC
Source organism: uncultured Lentimicrobiaceae bacterium (assembly GCA_964418895.1). Lineage (GTDB taxonomy): Bacteria > Bacteroidota > Bacteroidia > Bacteroidales > F082 > Limimorpha. The sequence continues at coordinate 47,485 of CAYQND010000014.1, forward strand.
TTTCGTCGGTGAACGCCGTCGAGCGTTTCGAAATTTATCTTGAAGCCTCCGACCCGCTGAACAAAATTCTTTATCAGCCGCAACACAATATGGCCGAGGCTTGGGAAACGGCGCACAGCGACGCTGAAGTGCAGCACAATGTCCGCGTGGCCGAAACAACCAACATACAAAACTCGCAGCGCGAAAGCCAAGCCCAATATTTAGTTATCGAAATTGCCGCCACGGCTCTTTTTTACGTGAAAGCAAAGTTGCAAACGCGGCATTTTACGAAAGACGAAAACGCTAAAAACGGCATTGCAGCAATGATTTCGCTGCGCAAAAAAATGAAACGACTCATGAACGTTTTGCCAAAATTCAATTTGAGTTGGGAAAAAATTCGCAATGACAAATTCTATCGCCACTGGTTGCTGGAACCTGAGAACATTGACGAAACGGCGCGCTTCACGGCTTGCGACAATCCAAAAAATATTGAAATCATTGGCGAAATTATTGATGAATTGCTTTCTGAAAAAACCGCAAGCGAACTGCTTTTTGCAAGCGAAAAAAATTTCTTCAACGTGAAAAAAACCGATGCTTCGAGAGAACATAAGCAGTACGAACAGATTGCCGATGCGGCCGACAGCCAAATGACATATTACAAATATAAAGTTGCATGTACAAACATTTAAATTCAAAAATATGAGAAGTATAAAAATCTTAATGATGATCGCCATTACCTGCTTGGTCGCAAGTTGCGGCTCAAAGCAAAATAAGGCTGCAGACGGATCAGCAGACAGCACAAACGTGAACGTCGCTGAAAACTCAACCACCGTAAAACTTACGGTTGAAAACGTATTTATGATTTTGCCCGACAGTGTTGCCACGCCTATGAGATTGACAACCGACAAGCGCGCAAAAGTTTTGAAAAAGGAAGCGATAAAAGACGCCTTTTACGGCGACGAAGGTTTGACTTTGGGCATCGAAACGGACAACAACGACACGTATATGACCGTCAGCGGCCCATGGGAAGGCACTTGGGAAATGCGCGTATGGACTTTGACCGACGGCTCTCAAATAGCCATTGTCAACAGCGTGGCTTGCGGCCCGCAGTGCGAACAAATTTATTTCTACACATACCGTATCGACAAATCGGGCAAGACGCTGGCCGCCGTCGTTTTACCGGCTCCAAAGCGCGATTATAAATTTTCCGATTTCACTTCCGAAAAACTTGCGCCCTCAAAAATCGATGAAATTGAAAAAGACATGTCTATAGCCATATATCGCAGGTTGCCGCGCACGGGCGAAGACATTTCAGTCGTGCTCGACGAAACATGGCTTGCCGACTACGACATGTCAGCCGACATACTTCACGAATGCATTTTGAGATGGAACGGCAAAGTATTTGAATAAAAATTCAGCTATATTTATGGAAACAAAAAAACGAATATCCATAAAGCCTTTCGGTAAATTTGCGAAACTTTGCCTGGCGCTGCTCGTATATTGCTTTTTCTGCGCCTGCAGCGCCCGGCCGCAGCACGGCGAACTTGAATACTTCAGTTACAACAAACACGGCTCGAATATGGAAAGCAGCGATAGTTACCAAGTGCAGCGCAACGCCGATTCCACTACGGCTACAATTACGATAAACGAAGGTTCTCCTTCGGAAATTGTCATAAACGATGCACCCGCCACGGTTCTTGGCGTTTTGCAGCAGATTGTTGACCGACACAAAATGAACCTTTACAAGGAATCGTACAAATCGGAAACAGAAGCGCTTGATGGAGATTCGTGGACTTTCTCTTTAAAATATGCGGACAAGACGCACGTCGATGCAAGCGGATACATGGCTTATCCCGAAGGCGGCGAAGCGGCGTTCAAAGAAGTGTGCGAATACTTCAAGAAATACCGCACGCAGTCTACTGATTCCGGCATTTCGACAAAAAACGAAAATCTGAACTCACGGCAATATTTTGCAACTAATACCGATAAAATCATGCAAATGTGGCGCGATTCGGAGGATTTGGAAGGTCAACCCGAAAAGTATGTTTTTATCGACATTGACGGCGACGGCAACGACGAACTTTATCTGCGCAACGACGAAAACAATGAAGGCTGCTTGATGGCTTTCGATGGCAATAAAATCAATATTGTGGCGACTGAAGATTTCAAAATGAAACTTTCATTTTACAGGAACTTTATTTGTCAAGCAGGCTCTGCCGGCAGCGGCGGCTCGTATTACCAATGTTTGGTCGAACTGAAAAACAGCAAAGTTGTCAGGACCGAAAGCGAACTGAGTTACAACGGCGCTTCCGATGATGAAAGAATATATGAATACGGCGAAGGCGTTGACCCTGCCGACGCAAAAGCCTTTTTCGCACGCCTTCCGGAAAAGCCGCTGAACACAGATGGATTGACGTGGCAGCCATTTTCGAAATTAAAAACGAAAAATTGAATTCATGAAACAGCAGGCTAAACAATCATTTTACAAAATCGCCAATATGAAAAAGTGGTTTTTCCTTTTAGCGATAACAGCCACTGCCATTTCGTGCGGCGGCAAGAACAAACAAGCGACAAACACCGACGCGCCAACGCAAACCGACAGCGTGCAGCAAACCTTAAGCGTAGCGCAAATCAAGTGGAATGACAGCGACGTTGCGGCCGTAGCGTTTATCGGCTATTACAAGGATACGGAAAAAGCGACAGCAGCCGCATCCAGAGAATACGACGTGGAATGCCGCTGGGTAGAAGCGGAAGGTAACGAGTGTTATCTCATTATTCCACGCAGTCCTGAAGCGACTATTCAAGTAAACAAATACGACTACGATGCGGTTGAAGACAAGGAGACCGTCGGAAAGACGCTATATGAAGCCGTGGGAGCGCCTATTTTGCTGCGCTGCAACATTAGTGACTTTCAGGCGAACGCACGCGTAACAATCACACTGAACGGCAAAAAAGCCGTGTTTGAGCCGCACCTTAGCCTGCTCGATGGCACTACTTCCTTGCCTGGCGTAACGTCCGAGGGACAAGGCTCAGTGCTCGATGCCACAAATTACAAATGGGAATATGGCGAAAACGAGGATTTGGTTACTTTCGAAGCCGACCCGTCTCATGAAATAATGCCCGAAGCGCATCTCAAAAACGGACGCGTAATGTTGATTATCGACCCGGAGCAGGGAGAGAAAATGTACAAAAATAACGGTGGCGATGACGAATTTTACATAGACGACAACCCTCACGTGGTACAAGGGTTGGAAGGCATTTGTCAAAAAATATTTTTCGGCAATTGGGGAAATAATGTGAGCCCTTTGCTTTGCATGCTTTTGGACGACGGTGAAGTTGAAATTCTCGACATAAACAATGCCGTGTTCAACAACGATTTCATGAGCAGCGGCCGCCTGCCCGATCTCAGCAATATCGTTTCGTTTAAGCAATATAAGGACGAAGATGGTTACATGGTAAAGGCGATTGACAAGGACGGCAAGTCGCACGATATTAATTTGTATTACGGCTCAAAGGATTTTTATCATTTCGAAAAAGATGAAAATGTTGATGTGTGCTACGAGTTGCACCTCTCGCCCGACTGGAAAATGCATTTTAAATTGAGAGTTGCCGATGAATTTTATAAGGAGAACTACGCAGGGCGCTTTCGCGGAAAACCAATGCCCGCCGAAGGAGAAACGACGACTTACACTTACGAAATGCTGAACGACACTCATTTTGCCGATGATGCCCGCAGTGCTGAAGACATTGCCACGGATGACATTAGCCAGAAAGGCAGTTTCACGATTAAGAAAATAAAAGGACGCGAAGATGGCGTCCGATATGAAATAAAAGCCGTATCGGGCAAAATCAAATTCAACAACAACTCCGGACCAATTTTTGGGCTCCGAGATGTGAATCCGTTTTCGCAAAACAAACAAGAATAAATCAACTTAAAAAAAACAAAAAAAAATGAAAAAGATGTTTTTTATGGCGCTGTGTTTGTCAGTATCTATCACAGCCGCGGCTCAAGGCAATGAAACGCTTGCCGTCAATAAAATCGACAGAAACAATTTTCCTCAAGGCGTGGAAATAAAAGGTCAGGTGAAAGATGCTTTTACGTGGACAGATAATACCGGCAAACACCTGCTCGTACTGTCTGAACTAATAACTGAGCATAACGATCCCCGACCCGATTTTTCGGGAACCTATGACGCGGAATTGTTTGCCTTTCATTATTTGGTTAAAAATGGCGCTGCAGTACGCACGTGGCGCGTATATGATTTTGAGAAAGAATGCACGGCTGATGTGAAAGCCGATTTTCTGCCTGGCGCAGCCTGTGTTACTGACCTCGACAAAGACGGCAAAAGTGAAGTGTGGTTGACTTATTTGGTTGGCTGCATAGGCGATGTAAGTCCCTGGCCCATGAAAATAATAATGTACGAAGGCCAGCAAAAACATGCCATGCGAGGCTATCAACGCACAACAGTTGACCGCGACGAACAGGGAAATTACATTTACGATGGCGGCAACTATACTTTCGATTCAGCCTTCAAAAACGCCCCGCAGTCTTTTCGCAACTTTGCCGTGAAACTCTGGGAACAATACAAAGACGAAAAAGAATGGCCAGAGGATCAATAAAATTAACAGACACAAAAAAATAACTTTTAAAACATTTGTAATTATTTGCTTGGCAAGCGTAGCCCTTGCCTGCGGCGGCAAAAACAAGCAAGCGGCAAATGCCGACAATGTGCAGCGACCGAATGAAAATATCGCAGCCCAATCGGAACAAGCCTACATGGATTTCCTGAACGGAAATGCCAAGATCACGACCTGCGAATTATTCCGCGCCGACGATGCCCAAGGCAACTACGACTGACTGCGCTACGGCGCGTATAGTTTCGCCGAATTGAAAGCCGCCATCGCCAAACTCGAAATGCGCGAATCGCGCGCCCAGTATGCCTTTGTGGATCTCGGCGGCGACGGCGTGAACGAACTCGCGCTCCGGTTCGAAAGCACAGACCCAAGTTTCAACAACTGGGTCGGAATCGTCAAATACAACGGCACGAGCCTAGACCTCAATTATTAATACGAGGACGGCTACCGCAAGTTTTCCACCCTCTACACTTCGGACTGCCTGCAACATGGTGGCGCAATCAGTGCCGAGGCGAATACGGCAACCATGGTCAAGTTCGACAAAAACGGCTTTGGCGGCAACGTGTTTACCGAAAACGACTATCACGGCACGGCGGCAACCGCCATTGCATACGATTTGCGGAAAGACGGCAACCCTGCCATGAGCAACTACGACGGCCTTGTGTCGCACTTCTTGGTGCGCGAATACGTGGCGGACGGCAGAGTGAAAATTGCGGTCAGCAATTGGAGCAATGACCCTGCCATTCGCAAAAATGAAGAAAAACTGGTCGGCGAACTTGTAAAACTCGGCGCGGAAAAAATTTCGGGCGCGGAAATGGAAAAACTCTGTTCCCTCGCGCCCTATGAAGCCGACGTGGTAACTTGGAAAGATTGGATAGGCGAGTCGCAAAGTGCGCAAGCAAATGAAACTGATATCAATGCGGTTATCAGCGTCAACTATGCTTCGGAAGAATTACTCAATCAGCCTAATGCCTTTCATGAATATATCGCCAGAAACTCAAAAGGCTCTGAATATCAGGTGAAAGCGTTGATCTCGACAAATGTTGCGGTAAAAGATTTTTGCGTACTATCGCTCAATGTCGAAGATTTCAGCGAAGACGGAAAACTCATTTGCAGTTCAACGAAATTGTACCGCCTCAACACGCTCACGCCCGCTAAACCGCTTGTTGTAGGAATAATGTTTGTGGGCGACACGCCAAACATGGGAATCTCATACGTGGACGGCGATGGCGCAAAACACGAGTATGCTATCGGTATGAGCGGCGAGGACAGCAGTCTGTTATTATCTGAAGTTTATTTGAAACAATAAATACGACGGAACATGCCGACAGCCGCAATGCTGCGGGTGCACCATAAAGAAAAGGCGAGGCACGAATGCCCCGCCTTAAATGTTTTCACAACGGAATAATCCTTATTGTGAATCGCTTCAAAATTTGTTCTGCAAATATAGCATTTTTTTAATTATGCAAATAATTGTTTGAAATTTTCTATATTTGTTGTCACAATATCTATGGAACACAATCTCAATTAAGATGAAAAAAATACTTGGCTTAGACTTGGGCACCAATAGTATTGGTTGGGCTGTAATTTACGCTTCAATCGAAGACGGGAACGAGAAATTAACCAGCATAGACGCGGCAGGAAGTCGTATAATACCAATGGATGCCGCTACAATGGGGAATTTCGATGCGGGGAATTCCATCTCTCAAACAGCAGACAGGACGGGATACAGAGGTGTTCGCCGTTTACGTGAACGCTACTTGCTTCGGCGAGAACGACTGAATAGGATTCTTGACTTGTTGGGATTCTTACCACAACAATATGCTCAATCTTTGGACCGATACGGCAAAATGACCATTGATACCGAAGCCAAATTGCCTTGGAAGAAGAACGAACAAGGGCATTATGAGTTTATCTTTCAGGATTCCTTCAATGAAATGATGGATGATTTTAAGAAAACGCAACCTCAACTTGTTGCCAACGGCAATAAAATCCCTTATGATTGGACAATCTACTATCTGCGCAAAAAAGCACTATCGAAAAAAATATCAAAAGAGGAATTGGCTTGGCTCATTCTGAATTTCAATCAGAAACGAGGGTATTATCAGCTCCGTGGTGAAGATGAAGAAGACCCGACTACTATAGCAAAAACAAGACAATATTTTGACAAACAGATAATTACAGATATTGTAGATACAAATAAAGAGTATAAAGGACTAAAAGTTCTTGTTGTCGAGTTGTCTAATGGTGATAAAGGGAAGATTTTCAAAAAAGAGATTCCGGAATGGATTGGACAAGAAAAAGACATTTTGGTAACAGTCGACCTTGATAAAGAAGGCAATGACAAATATGACGAAGACGGACTATTAAGCCGTAGATTCAAAATCCCGACAGAAGCTGAATGGGATTCTGAATGGAAATTAATCAAAGTAAAGACAGAACACGACCTTGATAATTCAGGGGAAACCGTTGGCACATACATTTATGACACCCTTCTAAGGAATCCGAGCCAAAAAGTGCGCGGCAAATTAGTACGTACCATTGAAAGAAAGTTCTATAAAGATGAATTAAGACAGATTCTTGAGAAACAGAAAGAATTTCATCCTGAATTGCAGGACAAAACGTTGTATGAAGATTGTGTGAATGAGCTGTATCATAACAACGAAGCGCATAAGAGCAACATTTGCAAACGCGATTTCACGTACTTGTTTATGGATGATCTTATTTTCTACCAGCGTCCTTTGAAAAGCAAAAAATCACTGATAGACAATTGCCCGTACGAAAGCCGCTTTGACAAAGAGCGCAACGAGCATCCAGTTAAATGTATTGCCAAATCGCATCCGCTGTATCAAGAATTCAGATTGTGGCAATTCGTTTCAAATTTGCGCATCTACCAAAGAGAGATGGAAGTTGAAGGAAGGCTTAGAACCGATGTGGATGTTACAGGTGATTTTTTGAAAAACGAAGATGACCATGTCGCTCTGTATGAATGGCTGAATAACAGGAAAGAGATAACACAAGATATCCTTATCGGCACTTATTTTAAAGTTAAAAAGCCGAAGGGAAAAGATATCCCCTACCCTTATCGATGGAATTACGTGGAAGATAAGGCATATCCATGCAATGAAACACGCTCGGCAATGCTAAGCCGACTTGATAAGGTCGGAATTCCAGCCGATTTCCTCACAACAGAGAAAGAAGAAGCCTTGTGGCATATTCTCTATTCGGTTGAGGATAAACAAGAGATTGTCAAAGCATTGAAATCTTTTTCCGACAAATATCAACTTAATGATGATTTTGTAGAAACATTCAAAAAATTCCCTCCGTTCAAAAAGGACTACGGCTCCTATTCTGCCAAGGCGATAAAGAAACTACTGACGCTCATGCGAATGGGAAAGTATTGGAATGCAGATGCCATAGACGAACACACCAAAGGCAGAATCGACAAAATAATAACAGGCGAATACGATGAGTCTATCCGTACCCGAGTCCGTGAAAAGGCGATTAACCTGACAGACATCTCGCATTTCCGCAATCTGCCTCTTTGGTTGGCTTGTTATATTGTTTACAACCGCCATTCCGAAACAAAAGATATCGCCAAATGGGATAAGCCGGAAGATATCGACGATTATTTAAAAACTTTCAAGCAGCATTCGTTACGCAATCCTATTGTAGAGCAAGTGATAACCGAGACTTTACGTACCGTTCGCGACATTTGGGAACAGGAAGGACAAATCGACGAAATCCACGTGGAGTTGGGGCGTGAAATGAAGAATCCGGCCGACAAACGTGCCAAAATGACACAGCAAATTGCCGAGAATGAAAACACCAACTTGCGCATTAAGGCTCTACTGACAGAATTCATGAATCCTGAGTTTGAAATCGAGAACGTCCGGCCATATTCGCCAAGTCAACAAGACATTCTGCGCATTTATGAAGAAGGCGTCCTGAACAGCGTTTCGGAAATTCCGGAAGAAGTAAAATCCATTCTAAAGAAATTCAATGAAAGTGACGAGAAAAAACGTCCGACGCATTCTGAGTTTATGCGGTACAAACTATGGCTTGAACAAAAATATCGCTCACCCTACACCGGAGAAATAATTCCATTAGGAAAACTCTTTACGACTGCTTATGAAATCGAGCATGTCATACCGCAATCGAGATATTTTGACGACTCATTCAGCAATAAAGTCATTTGCGAAACAGTGGTGAATAAGAATCCATATAAAGACAATCAACTTGGATATGAATTTATCAAAAACAATGAAGGACGCATTGTATCAGAACTATCAACTGCGAACAAAACTGTAAGGATATTCTCGGTCGAGGCTTACGAGAAGTTTGTCAAAGAGAATTATTCCAGCAATCGCGGAAAGATGAAGAAACTATTGATGGATGACATCCCCGAAGACTTTATCCAGCGTCAACTGAACGACAGCCGCTACATCAGTAAAAATGTAAAAGGTTTGCTGTCAAATATCGTTCGCGAAAAGGATGAACAGGAAGCTATTTCAAAGAATCTAATCCCCTGTACAGGTGGCGTCACCGACCGCTTGAAGAAGGACTGGGGAATGAACGACGTCTGGAATGAGATAGTCCTGCCGCGCTTTGAACGCCTCAATCAATTAACCGGCAAAACGTGCTTCACAACGACAAATCAAGAAGGGCATATCATTCCAAACATGCCACTTGAACTTCAAAAAGGCTTCAACAAAAAGCGCATCGATCACCGCCATCACGCCATGGACGCGATTGTAATCGCTTGCGCAAACAGAACTATTGTAAATTATCTGAATAATGAATCGGCAAGCGGCAAGTCAAAAATCAGCCGTTTCGATTTGCAAAAGATGCTGTGCGTGAAGTCCAAGACAGATGAAAACAGCAATTACAAGTGGGTAATAAAGCGGCCATGGGAATCATTCACCCGTGATGCTCAGACGGCATTGGAAAATATCATTGTGAGTTTCAAGCAAAATCTGCGGGTCATCAATAAAACGACCAATCACTATCAGCATTACGAAAATGGCAAGAAAGTCTTTATGAAACAAGAAAAGGGTGACAGCTGGGCCATTCGCAAACCCATGCATAAAGAAACCGTGTTTGCTAAGGTCGATTTACGCAAGATAAGAGAAGTGCGGCTATCGGAATGCTTGAAAAATCCACAATCCATAGTTGACAGGGATTTGAAAGAAATGGTGAAAAAATTATTGTCGCAGAATCTGGATGAGAAAAAGATCACCAAGTATTTTGAAGACAATAAAGACATTTGGTCCGATATCAATCTGTCCAAGATAAAAGTTTATTATTTTACAGAAAGCAGAGGCGAGCATCTGTTTGCTACACGGAAGCCGTTGGATACAAGTTTTGATAAAAAGAAGATTGAAGGCAGTGTAACCGATACTGGAATTCAAAAAATATTGCTCAGCCATTTGGAAGCAAACAAAAACAATCCCGAATTGGCATTCTCTCCAGATGGCATTGAGGAAATGAATCGGAATATCAAAGTATTGAATAACGGAAAGGACCATCTTCCAATTGTAAAAGTCCGCGTATATGAGCAAGCTGAAAAATTTGCGATTGGACAGAAAGGAAATAAAAAAGACAAGTTCGTTGAAGCTGCAAAAGGCACGAACTTGTTTTTCGCCATCTATCAATCCAAAGCAATAGATAAGAAAACAGGCGAAGAAAAAAAATATCGCACGTATGCTACTATTCCGTTAAACGTCGTTATTGACAGACAAAAACAAGGATTGAAATCCGTGCCTGAGAAGAATGAAACTGGTGAGGATTTACAGTTTTGGCTTTCACCGAATGATTTGGTCTATTTGCCCACAAAAGAAGAATTGAAGAATGGAATAAACGCAAATTCAATTGATAGAAATAGAATTTATAAAATGGTTTCTTCTTCTGGTCATCAATGTTTCTTCATTAAGTGTAATGTCGCAAATAGCATTATTGATAAGTATGAATTCTCGCCTCTGAACAAAATGGAACGCGCTATAACAAATGAAATGATAAAAGATATTTGCGTTCCAATAAGAATAGACAGACTTGGAAATGTCATAGAGATTGACGGCTTGAGACTATGATTAAGCGCACCCTTTGTTTCAGCAATCCCGCCTATTTGTCGTTGAAAAACGAGCAATTAGTAATCAGATTGCCCGAAGTGGAGTACGACGATGCACTGTCCAAAGGTCCCAAGACGGAAACAGTACGCACCATTCCAATCGAGGACATTGGCATCATCGTTCTGGACAACAGGCAAATCACCTTGACCCAGGGCGTAATGGAGAAGATGTTGGAAAACAATTGTGCCGTCATCACATGCGACAGCAGCCATTTGCCTGTTGGCCTATTGTTGCCGCTATGCGGCAACACAACACAGAACGAGCGATTCCGCGACCAGTTGGATGCCTCGCTCCCATTGCAAAAGCAACTTTGGCAGCAGACTGTTCAATGCAAAATCCGCAATCAGGCTTCGGTGCTTCGTGACAATTACAGCGTAATTGTGAATAACATGCTCGCATGGGCCAACGACGTGAAAAGTGGAGATAGTGACAATTTGGAAGGTCGTGCGGCGGCGTATTATTGGAAAAACATGTTCCCTGCCGTTCCAGATTTCACCCGCAACCGAGACGGTTTTCCTCCAAACAACCTGCTGAATTACGGTTATGCCATTTTACGCGCCATTGTAGCACGCAGTCTGGTGGCAAGCGGATTGTTGCCCACCTTGGGCATTCACCATCATAATCGGTACAATGCCTATTGTTTGGCCGATGACATCATGGAGCCCTATCGCCCTTATGTGGATGAATTGGTAATCGCAATCGTCAATAGTGGTGTTGATTATGCGGAAGTGAATACGGATTTGAAAAGCAAACTCCTGACCATTCCCGTAATGGACGTAATGATCAACGGACAACGCAGCCCGCTAATGGTTGCAGTCGGACAAACTACCGCATCCTTATACAAGTGTATTAGCGGAGAACAGCGTAAAATAATCTATCCGGAGCGATAATGGAGCGATTCAGTGAATACCGAGTCATGTGGATACTGGTACTCTTTGATTTGCCAACGGAAACGAAAAAAGAGAGGAAGGCCTACTCCGATTTCCGCAAAAAACTCATGAAGGACGGCTTCACAATGTTCCAGTTTTCGATTTACGTACGCCATTGTGCAAGCAAGGAAAACTGCGACGTTCATATCAGCCGTGTAAAATCGTTTCTGCCAGAAAAAGGAGAAGTCGGCATTCTGTGTATTACAGACAAACAATTTGGAAATATCGAGTTGTTTATTGGCAAAAAGGTGGAGAAAACATCTGCACCCGGACAACAATTGGAATTGTTCTAGAATTTGGTTTTCCATCCATAAAACCAAAAATCCCGATCAATTTGGTCGGGATTTTTATTCCTAAAACAACTATTAAATGATTGTATTCTAATTATTTACAAGTATCGTGTTGTTTTAGACATCAAAGATACAAATTTTGAAAGCGATTCACAACGGACTGGACTACGAAGACATCGAGAAACTGGTTGTTTTAGACATCAAAGATACAAATTTTGAAAGCGATTCACAACGCATATACGAGCGAATG
>CAYQND010000015.1:0-47968 GCA_964418895.1 uncultured Lentimicrobiaceae bacterium
CCGCGCCGATGATACTGCAAGCGATTGTGGGAAAGTAGGTCGCCGCCCACCCATATAGGTAAAGCCTGGTCGTAAGATCAGGCTTCCTGCTTTTAATGATCTTTGATTCTTGTGGCGACTGTTGCATAGGGGCGCACCTCTTCCCATTCCGAACAGAGAAGTTAAGCCCTATCGCGCCGATGATACTGCAAGCAATTGTGGAAAAGTAGGTCGTCGCCCTCCCATAACTTGAAAACCCGACAGTTCTGCCGGGTTTTCTTTTTTTACAGACATTGCTGTTTCCTTATTTCATGTTCCTGACGGCTTCGGCCATGATTATCCCGGCGGCCATCGCTGCATTTAGAGATTCGGACTTTCTTCCTTCTTTCCTTGGTATGGTGATAGGATCGCTGATGTATGGAATCACTTCCTGCCGTATCCCATGCGACTCGCTTCCGATGATGATGATTCCATTTTCATCCCAACCTTGCTCATCGAAGATGCTCTTGCCTTCCAGCAATGCTCCATAGACAGCTCGGTCCTTTCTTTCCGCTTTCAGAAATTCTATGATGTCAACATATTCTATATCAATACGATATATCGACCCCATCGTTGCCTGAAGCACTTTCTGATTCCAAATGTCCACGCAGTCTTCGCTGCAAACCAGTTTGCTAATTCCAAACCAATCCGCTGTTCTGATGATGGTACCCATATTTCCCGGATTGTTGATGCCATCGAGTAGAAGGATCATCCCTTGTCTCGGCTGATTCGTCTTCTGTTCCGGAATCCTAACAACAGCCAGAACACCTGGCGGCGTGCTTAAGCTGCTCATCTGCTTCATCTGCACATCTGTCACAACCTCGACTTCATCATTCGTGAGTTCCGAATCCTCAAGAAATGCTTCCGTCGCATAAATTGTCTCATAAGTGAAATCAGATGCCATCAATTCTTCAACCATTTTCTTGCCTTCAACGACAAATAGCTGGAATTCCTCTCTGTATTTCTGCTGCTTCAGCGATTGTATCTGACTGATTCTCTTTTTTGTAACCATCTTTTTAATAAAAAAGGCTGTCTCAGAATTGAAACAGCCTTAATCTTGATATAGTTTTTACTTATTCGGCGAAAACTTCAAATTCGATTTCGGCTTGAACGTCTTTGTGAAGTTTCAGCTTGGCTTTGTAGTTGCCAATTTCCTTAATCGAGTCTTCGTTGATGGCGATCTGTTTTCTGTCGATTTCAATATTGCAGGCTTCCTTGATGGCGTTTGCTATCTGGATGGTGTTCACTGAACCGAAGATTTTTCCTGATGCTGCTGCCTTTGCAGGGATGCGGAGTTTGAGACCTTCCAAAGCCTTGGCTTTGTCAAGAGCTTCATTCTTGATCTTTTCTGCCTTATGTGATTGCTGACGAATTTCTTCGGCCAGTATTTTGCGGTTTCTTTCGGTTGCCAGGATGGCTAAACCATTAGGGATTAAATAATTGCGTGCATAGCCATTCTTGACTGTCACGATGTCATTCTTGTATCCCAGAGTTGTGATGTCTTGTTTCAGAATAATATCCATTTTTAATCCTCCTATTATTTCAACATGTCGGCCACGTAGGGCATCAGAGCAAGATGACGAGCTCTCTTGATAGCCTGAGCGACTTTTCTTTGATATTTCGTTGACGTTCCTGTAATACGACGAGGCAAAATCTTACCTTGTTCGTTTACGAATTTCAGCAAGAAATCGGCATCTTTATAATCGATATACTTGATGCGGTTTTTCTTGAAACGGCAATATTTCTTCCTTTTCGTATCGACTGTGATAGGAGTCAAATATTTGATATCGTTTTTGTTATCTTGTGACATTTCCTTGAAAATTAATTGTTGATGACTTCTTTTTCTTCCGGCTGCTGCTGCTTCTCTATGGCTGCATCGGCTGCCTTCTTGCGTTTCTTCTCGTTGTAAGCGATGGCATGCTTGTCAAGTTTCACGGTAAGGAAACGGATGACACGCTCGTCACGTTTCAATTCGGTTTCAATGTCTGCAATAACATTACCTTCGGCTTTGTACTCTATCAGATGATAGAAGCCTGTCGATTTTTTCTGAATGGGATAGGCGAGTTTGCGCATTCCCCAACTCTCTTCATGAACGATTTCTGCACCTGTACCGGTCAGATAATCCTCATACTTTTTTACCGCTTCCTTCATCTGATCTTCAGACAAAACGGGAGTAACAATGAAAACGGTTTCGTACTGATTCATAATTAACTGATAATTAAAATTTTAAATACTGTTTATAGTTGTTCAAACTTGAGTGCAAAGATACTCTTTTTCTTTTGAATGACAAGCGATTGTCATGATTTTTCTTTCAACATGGTCTCGAGAATGAATTCCGCAGCCTTGCCGTCGCCGAAAATGTTCGGAAACTCCTTAGGTCTCGAAGTCTTGAAATGTGACCAAGCCTTCATGATATTGTCGTAGTTGGCGTCAGCAAGGATGGCGCTTCCGGCTTTCACAATCTCCACCCATTCGGTTTCGGGCCTCAAGATGATGCAAGGCTTTTTGAAGAAATACGACTCTTTCTGAACGCCTCCGGAATCCGTCATGATTAGCGATGCGTTTCTCTCGAGTTCTATCATTTCCAGAAATGACACTGGCTCTATCAGTCTGATGTTCGCGTTGCCGCTTATCTCTTGATGCAATGTGTCGGGCAGATTGTTCCTGAGCAGTTTCGCGGTCCTCGGATGCAAGGGCAAGATGATGGTGCTTTCCTCGGCAAGTTTGGCTATGGCCTTGAATATGGCTTCCATTCTTTCCGGAATGTCGGTGTTGCTGTCGCGGTGAATGGTGGCAAGGATGAAACCGTTTTCCTTTATATTCAACTTGTTGATGATGTCGGTTTTTCTTGCCGACAGTGTCGAGAAGTACAAACTGTTGTCGTACATGACGTCGCCGCAATGGCAAACCTTGGGATTGTCAATGTCATAGGGACTCTTGTTGTCGGTCATGAATCCTTCTCGCTGAAGGTTCTCCAGGCCAGCCGTCGTGGGCGTGAAAAGCAGGGTGGAACAGTGGTCGCAGACGATTCTGTTGATTTCTTCAGGCATCATCTTGTTGAACGACCTCAAGCCGGCTTCGATGTGGACGATGGGCGTGTGGATTTTCGCTGCCGCCACGGCACCTGCAAGGGTGGAGTTGGTGTCGCCGTAAAGCACGATGTAATCCGGCTTTTCGTCAAGCAGAATCTGCTCGATGCCTTCTATCATCCGTGCGGTCTGGACTCCGTGACTTGCCGATCCCACATGCAGGTTGTAATTGGGCCTTGGGATGTCGAGTTCGTCGAAAAACACTTGCGACATGTTTTCGTCGTAATGCTGTCCCGTATGCACAATGATTTCTTCAATCTGTCCGCTGTAATGGTCTCTGATTGCGCGGCTTAGCGCGGCAGCCTTGATTATCTGCGGTCTTGCCCCGATGACGGTGACTATTTTCATCTTAATGTTGGTTATTCTATCATGCCGTTGTCGGCAAAACTAAAGAAATTTTCCGCTCCGATTATGATGTGGTCGAGCACGCGGATGTCGAGGCTTTTGCCTGCCATAACGATTTTCTTTGTGATCATTATGTCTTCCTTGCTCGGGTTGGTCTCTCCTGAAGGATGGTTGTGGCAAAGGATAATCCCTGACGCATTGTTCATCAGGGCGCTTTTGAATATGACTTTTGGATCCGCCACGGTCCCCGTCAGCCCGCCATGACTGATGATGCTGTGGCTGATGACTTTGTTGCCCTGGTTGAGTTGAAGTACAAGGAAATTTTCGTGGTTGAAGTCTTCGATGCAGGTGCAGAGATACTCGAAGGCGTCCTTGCTGCTGCCGATGCGGCTTCGGATTACGGCTTCGGAATGTCTTCTGCGGTTGCCCAATTCCAATGCGGCGATGATGCTTATGGCCTTGGCTTCGCCGATGCCTTTGTGCCGCATCAGGTCTTCGATGGAGAGCCTTGACAGCTCGATAAGGTTGTCCTTGCTTTTCTCAAGAATTTCTCTTGCCAATTCCACGGCCGACTTCTCGCTGTTGCCAGAGCCTATTAGAATCGCAATCAGTTCGGCATCGCTGAGTGACGCCTTGCCCTTGGCAATCATCTTCTCTCTGGGTCTGTCGTCGGCAGCCCACTCCTTAATCGTCCGCTTGCCTTTCTCGTTATTGACGGGGTCTTCGCCAATCTCGCCTTTTGCAGGCTTGACATTTTTCTTGTCTTTCATTCCTTCAATGGTGATTCGCCCGCAAGTTACACTTTTTCAACCAAAAAAGCCCCTTTCATTTTGATGAAAGAGGCTGGTATTATTTATTAAACTCTTATCAAGCTAATTTCGCCGTGTATTTTGTCAGTTTTGACTTCAGGTTAGCAGCCTTGTTCTTGTGGATGATACCATGTTTGGCTACCTTGTCGATGATCGAATAAATCTTTGGCAGCTGGCTTTCAGCTTCCGATTTGTCGGTCAGTGACCTGAACTTCTTGACTTCGTTACGCATGTTCTTTGCGAAATAACGATTATGAAGACGTCTTTTCTCTGTTTGACGAATTCTCTTGATTGACGATTTGTGATTTGCCATATCTATTGTGTCTTTTCCTTTTACTTTTTCCTTTGAATCGGGTTGCAAAGATACATATTTTATTATTACTGTCACTTCTTCAGGCCAAAAAAATATTTCTTTTCATCTTTTTAATCCTGTCATATCTCGATTGGTAATTTATAAAATATTGTTTATCAAATATTTAATCCGATAAAACGCATTTTGTCTTCGTCGTCAGTATTGATGATTTCTCCGAGTTTGATATCGGTGAAGGTGTTGCGTTGCAGTTTTGTATTTTTTATCATGACAGGGATGTAGTTTTCGCCGTAACCTGTCGCGATGCCTTTGCTGTCAATGCGTTCTATCAGAAGGCGCTGCGTCTGGCCTTGCATCTGCAAGAAGTATTTCATCTTGTTCTCCATCGAGATGTCGCGCATGATCTGGCTGCGTTCCGTTTTCAGATGTTCAGGAATCTGATCGGGCATCGTAGCGGCTTTGGTGCCCGTTCTGACGGAATACTTGAAGGTGTGTATGTGACTGAATCCTATTTCCTTGGCGAATTGGCAACTTTCTTCAAATTCGGCATCGGTCTCTCCGGGGAAGCCCACGATGACATCCGTGGTGATGTTGAAATCGGGGCGAAAGTGCCTTATTCTCCGGCACATGGCGCGGAACTGCTCCGCAGTGTAGAAGCGGTGCATCCTTCTCAAGGTATTCTCCGATCCGCTCTGAAGGCAGACGTGCATGTGCGGCGCCAGTTTCTCATGTTCGAAAAGACTGAGAAACGTGTCGGAAAAATCGTCCGGTTCAATGGACGAAATCCTTACGCGGAAGTCGCCGTCGATGGCGAGAATGTTCTCCACTAGGGCTTCGAATCCGGTATTCTCGTAGCGGTATCTTCCCATGTTGACGCCGGTGAGAACGATTTCCTTGAATCCGTGGTCTACCACTTCCCTGATGTTGCGGTAGATGTCTTCGGCCTTGCGGCTTGTTGACCTTCCGCGTACCGTCGGGATGATGCAGTAGGAGCAGAAATTGTCGCATCCGTCCTGTATCTTGATAAGGCTCCGCGTGTGGAAAGTGTTGAAGGCGGGGTCGTATCCGAACGGGTCGATGCCGTAGGTGTCGGGTTCGGCGATGCCTTTGTGGAAATGGTCGTCAATGATGCCGAACAGGGCTGACTTATGTCCGTTATCGATGACGTAATCGGCTATATCTGAACTGATTAATTCTTCCTTGTGGTTGTTGACCATGCAACCGGTGACGGCTATGACGGCTGTCGGGTTCTTGCGCCGTAACTGACGTATGGTTTGCCGGCATTTCTGGTCGCTTTGGTTGGTCACGGTGCAGGTGTTGATGACGATGACGTCGGCCTGACTGTCGTCGGAAACGACTTCATATCCGTTTGCTTCGAATTTAGAAGCAAGGGAGTCGGTCTCGAACAAGTTGACCCTGCAGCCTAATGTCTTGAAAGCAATCCTTGCCATATCAGATAACAAAATCTCCTTCAATAGATAAAGGTGTGGCATGCGTGACTTTGACCTTGACGATTTGTCCAATCAGACTGTCGTCATCGGATGCGAAACGCATGACGATTTTCCCTTCGGTGTGGCCGGTCAGGAAACCCGCCTTGCGGTCATGGTCTTCAACGAGCATCTTGACAGTGCTGCCAATCAGATTGGTGTTGTAAATCAACGCGTGTTTCATGAGTTCGTCGGTAAGGATGTGGTAGCGTGCTTTTTTCACTTCTTTCGGGATGTCGTCTTCCCATTGCGAACTGACGGCTCCTGGTCGCACGCTGTATTGCGCGATGTAGGCCATGTTGTACTTGAATTCATCCATGGCGCGGCGCGTATTCTCGAATTCTTCCTCACTCTCGTGCGTGAATCCCACGATGATGTCGGTGAAGATAGTCGCTTCGGGTAGTAACCTTCTGATAGTATGTATGATGTGACGGTAAGTCTCAAGATCGTGGTGACGGTTCATCCGCTGCAGCATATTGTCGTCTCCCGATTGAATCGGGATGTGGATTTGTTTTCCAAGGCAATCGTATTGTGCGATGACTTCGATAACTTCGTCGGTCATGTCACGTGGATGCGGCGATGTGAAATACACCCAGAACTCCTTGCCTGAAGTTTTGCCGTATTCGCCGACGCGACGCAGCAACTCTGCAAAGTTGATTTCTTCTCCGTTTTTGTCCAATCCGTATGAATTGACATTCTGTCCAAGCAGCGTGATGCTCTTGAAATCACTGTCTACCAGATGCTTGAGTTCTTCAAGGATTTCGGCCGACGATCTGGACACTTCTCTGCCCCTTGTGTAAGGCACGGCGCAATAGGTGCAGAACTTGTTGCAGCCGTTCTGTATCGGTATGAAGGCTTCAAATCGAGATGCCTGAATCGGGCAGATGTCCCAAAATCGGTCCATGTTTGCCGACGGGTTGATTTTGTCGTGCTTTCCAAATAAAGGTGCAGTAGGCTGAATGACAGGCTGCGTCTCGATTTCTTCTCCCATGGCCAGCGATGCAGGCGTCACGATGCCGTATTGGCGAATCATGTCGGGGAGGCTTGGCAAATCGTTCATTGGAAACACAAGGTCGAAAAGTTTCAGGAAACGGAGTCTGTCGGCAGGCAGGATGCAACCCGAGACGAAGGTTATCATGTTCTGCCGGTTTTTCATCGCGTTCCATTTCAGGATGCGGCTGTAAACCTTGTCTATGCCTTTCTGCCGTACCGAACAGGCGATGATTCCCAGAATGGTCGCTTCGTCTTCGTTTTCGGTGGGAATGAAGCCCATGCGGTTGAGGACAGTGCGTACACGTCCCGTGTCGCTCTGGTTCATCTGGCATCCTAAAGGCAGTAGAAAATATTTCATGATGTGGGTTTTGCGCTGCAAAAGTACTGAAAAAACACATGATGCGGGTGCCTGTTATGACATCCGCATCACGATTCATGAAGACCGCAGTGTGCCTTATCTCACAATGGTGATTTTCTGATGGGTAGTTCTGCCCGATTCGTTTTCAGTGGAGATGATGTAAACTCCTGATTGTAAAGTGCTTGTATCAATACAAATTTGGTTTCCAGCAGCATTGGCATTCCATACGCATCGTCCTGTTAGGTCATATATCTTGATGGATGTCAGGTTGTTGCCGCTGATGATGACTTTGTCGTTTGCTGGATTCGGGAAGGCCCTGACTTCGGAAGAAGCATTTTCATCGAGTTGCGTCGCTGAAGTGACGGTCAGGTTGTAGCGTTTGGATGCGTTCCCTTTCGTCGCTGTCAGTGTGCAAGAGCCTGTACCGTTAGCAATAACGTGGTTTCCGTCGATGCTTAAGATGTCGCTGTCGCAGTTCCATGTCACGCCGTCTTCCGTGCTGATGTAGAACTCGTCGGCGATGGTGTTGTATTCGTTGTAGGTTGTCTCGTCATAAAAGGTGAATGATGCCGGTGCTGCCGCGCAGATGGCGATGTCGTCATCGGCCGCTTCAGCGGGGATGGGATATTGGCCATCCTCATAGCGCCATGTGGCACCTAAGAGTTCTGCCATGCCGTCTCCAACCATCTGGTGGGTGAAACGGGGCTCCACGCAGCCGTTGATGTTGCCGCCTGGGAGAAGTCCTTGTTTGCTGGTGTTCTGGCAGTCGTAGTAGCAACTGTCGGCGCGGCTGTTGGTGCCTTCGTGCCACAGCCTTCCAATCACCGACGCGCTGCCGGTGATGATTTCTCCGGTGTTGACAAGATAGCGGCAGATGACATCAGGATTGTCGTAGTTGACGACGAAACCCGCCACGCCGCCGCAATAGGATGTGGCGCCATGAATGTTGCCGCTGTTCATCAGCCGAGCCATGTTGTGTCGGGAGCAATAGCCCAAAACGCCACCCGTCGATGTGGCTCCCGTGATGTCGCCGATGTTAACGCAGTCGTAGACGTCGTAATACACGTCGCCTGCAATGCCGCCGATGAAGTCTGTTGTCGAGGTGATGTTGCCGGCATTGGTGCAACCAATGATGGTGCCGTAGGATGCTCCTGCAATGCCGCCAGTATAGTAAGCGTTGCTGGTGAGGTTGCAGTAGTTGTGGACGTCGATGGCGCTGCTGCCCGTCATCAGCACTGAGGTGAGGACGCCGCAGTAATAACCTCCGCTGACATCGCCGTAGAGCGATACATCCCTGACGCAGGAGCCGTTGCCGAGCCTGCAAAACAAGCCGCCGAAATCAGCGTGCTGGAAGTTTAGTCCTTTGATGGCATGGCCGTCACCGTCGAAAACGCCGAAAAAAGGATGGTTGTAATCGCCGACTTGCACGATGTCTGCCGCATCGATGTCGTTGTCCATCTCGAAGTATTGGCCGGCATAGCCGGTATTGCCGTTGGGGAAGACAGTGCTTTGGGCTTCGCTGTTGCTTGTGACGCGTTCCGCCATTTCGTTGAAGTCGGCGAGACTGGCGATGATGTACGGATCGCTTTCGGTGCCGGTGCCGCCGCTTCGGCCAGGAATGGTATTGATTTTCAGGTTGATAGGTCGGATGCTGGTGGCGACGTCAGCAGGATTGCAGTTGTCGAGACGTACGCCGCTTGGCGTGTTGTAGCCAGTCCTTTGGGCAGTCGTTCCGATACTCATCCCGAACAAAAATAGTAAAGTAATAAGTAGATCGTTTTTCATGTGGAGTGTGTTTTATTAGCCGACTCCAAAGATATGAAAAACAATAGGGAAAGTGTTCCGATAAAATTCTGAAATAATACGATGCGGGATTAAAACTCGATGGTGTAACTGTTCGTGTTGCCTGTGGATTTCTTTTCATCTTTTGGTGCTGACGGCACTTCGGTATAAACGATGCTCGGCCCTGGCTTGATTTTGAAGATGATGTTGATGTTGAATTTCGATTTGACGCGAAGTTTGATGTTTTTCGGCCGTGAATACCTTAATGACTTGACAAGGCGCAGCGCTTCTTTGTCGCAGGAAGGGGAAAGGCTCTGACGTACAGTGGCTTGAGTGACGATGCCTTCGTTGTCGACCTCGTATGCCACACCGACAATGCCTTCGATGTTGTTTTCCAACGCGTCGTCAGGATAGCGCAGGTTGTCGGCGATGTATTTGAACAAGGCATTCTTGCCTCCCGGGTATTCTGGATTGTGAAGGAATTTCTTTTCCTTGTTATCTTGCGAGTTAGTCATCGTAAATCATGCTTATAATGTCATCGATTATGGGGTTGCCGTTTTCGTTGGCGGGAGGTGTGACGATGGAAGAGCCTTTGATGAGCCGTTCCGCTTGGCCGATGATTTCCGTGTCGAGACAATCGGTGGCGATGGTGATGTCCCTGATGCGTTTCTCGGCAGAGTCCACATCAAGGTCTATTTCGACGCCGCCCCAAGCGAATCGGGCTTTCTTGACCGCATGAAAGTCTTTCCACCGGCCAAACAAATAGTTGCTCGACTCTATTTTGCTTCTGATTTCCTTCACTTCGTCGATGTTGGCGAGTGCGTTGAAATCGAGCACGGCGGCCTTGTTTCCGTAAATGGTTTCAAAGGCATCTGTCAATGGCTGGATGATGTTGTCGGATGTGATGCTGGCGGCTTCCGAAAGGTTGATGACGCGGCTCGAAACGGATTTCACTCCGTTTTTCTGGAGTTTTGCCTTGTCAACGTTAAGATAACGCTGCATTTTCTCACCGTCAGTCTTGATTAGGATTGTGCCGTGGTGGAGGTTGTTGCGTGTCCCTTTGAAAAAGGCGTTTCCCGAGAATTTCCTCCCTTCCCAGGTGATGTCGTTGCGGCCGGAAATTTCCGATTCCAGTCCGAAGTGGCGCAAGGCGGCTTGGATGACCGATAGTTGTTTCCCGACGTCGTAGTTTTTCTTGCCGGTGATGAAAGAGAAGTTCAGGTTGCCAAGGTCATGATACACGGCACCTCCGCCAGTGCGCCGACGCATGAGGTGACCTCCTTCGCTTGACAGCACATCCACGTTGCATTCCGAAAACGGATTCTGGTTGACACCGATGACCACGGTCTGTTCGTTTCTCCAGAGATACATGGTCATGACATCAGCATCTTGTGTGTCAGTGATATAGGTCTCTACAGCCAAATTCAGGTAGGGATTCCATTGCGGGCTGATGAGGATGTGTGTTTTCATGACGGCAAAGATAAAAAAAAAGCCCGCTATTGCGGGCTGTGGTAGTCTCTAGGGGATTTGAACCCCTGTTACCAGGATGAAAACCTGACGTCCTGACCAGACTAGACGAAGAGACCACTTTGTCTAACTTGCCTTTCGGTTTCATTTTCGACGCTGCAAAAGTAGAGAAATTTTTCTTTTCCCCAACAAATCGCAGAAAAAAAATCAGTGTTACGTGTTAAATACTGATAATTAGATTGTTATAAACAATCATTCGAAAGTAAATGACATCTGAAACTGCTTGTTGTGCAGATTATCGATGGGGGCGGTGTAGATGAAAGCGTCTTCTTTGACGATGTTCAGGAGTCCGTAACTCATTTTCACCTCGACACCCATCTTGAACCATTGGTTGTAAAAGTCAAATCCTGTACCGAGTTCCAAGGCGCAGTCGAAACGACGCGTAATCAGATTGTTCACAATGGTTTGCGGCGTCCCGTTGACATTGATGTTGATCATGTTTTTCTTCTGCGAAGCAAGGTCGAGTTTGGGATTTACGCCGCCAATAACGTAAGCCGCCACATTGTTGAGGCGCTTTGAACGGTATTTGACTTGCCACGGGAACTCCACAAAAGTGGAGAAGATGCTCTTGGTGATGTCGGGATAGTACTCCAATGTGCCGTCGGTACTTGAGCGCGTGACGAAGGTGTAATTCATCTTCCGCTCGCCGAAACTCAGGGATGGGATGAAACGCAAATCGAAATATTTTCCTAAACGCTTGTTTCCGATGATGCCAACAGTGAATCCAGGAACTTTCTGGGTTTCAAGATTGTAGATGTATAAAGCGTCTACGTTGTCAGGGTTAATGGGACCGTTTGGCCAATCTCTCGGATCATGTTCTATGTTCTGATAGTTGTCAGCCAAATCGATGGTGTAGATCATCTGGTTGAAAGCCAGAAGAAATCCGAAATGGTATGGCTCGGAGTCGTATTTAGGCAGGAAAAGGACTTTTTTCCTTTGTGCTTGGACCGCAGATCCGAAACAGAACGACAAAACCAGCAGCGCTAATGTTATTTTTATGACCTTCTTCAAATTGAATAAATTTTGTGCTTCAAAAACGTCACGGAAATGCTTTTATTGCATCGTAATCGGACTGCAAAAATACGAAAAATGGTTTATGGTCTTTGTCCCGTATAAAGAATGGCTATGCCGAGGCTGAGCGGTTTTTTCTTCACTTGCGTGAAGCCGGCGGATTCCATCATGCTGATGAAAGTGTTTGCCGGAGGGAAGTCATAGACCGACTTGGGCAGATACGCGTAGGCGGCTTCGTTTCTCGATACTTTTGCCCCGATTTTCGGGAGCAAATGCTTGAAATAGTATTTGTAAAGCAGATTAAATGGGAATGCTGAAGGCGTCGAAAACTCGAGGATTGCGATGTGTCCGCCGTGGCGAAGCACGCGAAAGGCTTCGGAAAGTCCTTGGCCCATGTCTTGGAAATTGCGCACGCCAAAGGCGATGCTGACGGCATCGAACGATAAGTCGGCCGATGAAATGTTTTCCGCATCGTCAACGCTCAGGTGTATCCGTTCGTCAAGGTCGTTTTCCTTGATTTTTCTGTTGCCGATGGCAATCATTTTCTCCGATCGGTCGATACCGTAGATTGAAGCGTCAGGGCATCGTTTTGCCAATGCTATCGCCATGTCGGCTGTGCCTGTGGCGATGTCTAAAATGGTGTCGGGATGATTGCGCCCGATGGCTTTGGCGGTCTTTCTTCGCCACATTCTGTCGATGCCGAGCGACAGCAGATGGTTCAGATGGTCGTAACTTTCCGAGATGCTGTCGAACATCTCTGTAATAGAATTCTTATCGGACTTCATCAGGAATAAGCCGTTTGGCTTCGGCGAATAACGTCTGTCTGTCGATGGGGACGACGCCGATGCTTTCGCACACGAGGCCTCCTGCAATGTTTGACAGGGCGGCGATGAATGGTGCCGTCTCCTTGGCGGCAAGGCATAGCGATGCGACGCTTAATACGGTGTCGCCGGCGCCTGAAACATCAACTATATGACGAGGAATGGCGGCGATGCGATATGTATTAGCCTGTTCTTTAGTACAATGACTTATTAATAAGCCGTTTTCTGAAAGCGTCGCCAAGACGTATTGGCAATTCAAAAGACTTTGGATTTGGCGTATGCCGGCTTCAAGGTCAAAAGGCTTTTCAGATGCCGTTCCCAGGCCTTCGCGAAGTTCTTTTGCGTTGGGTTTGAAGAGTGTCACGCCCTTGTAGGCGAAGAAGTTCTTCTTTTTGGGATCGACGGCGACGGGTATGCGTTTCGCGTTGGCTTTGGCGATGACCTCGCGGATCACCTGTTCGGTGAGGACACCTTTGTTGTAGTCCTGCATGATGATGATGTCGAAGTCGTTGCTGTCGATGATGCTGTCGATTTTGTCGCGCAGCGCGGCGTGTTCTTCATCAGAAAGGTCGTCGGTGACTTCCTCGTCGATGCGAAGCAAGTGTTTGTCGTCGCAGATCACCCTTTCCTTAACCGTGGTGATTCGTGTCGCACTGC
Source organism: uncultured Lentimicrobiaceae bacterium (assembly GCA_964418895.1). Classification (GTDB taxonomy): domain Bacteria; phylum Bacteroidota; class Bacteroidia; order Bacteroidales; family F082; genus Limimorpha. The sequence goes on from CAYQND010000015.1 coordinate 13,208, forward strand.
TGACCAGACCTTGGCAGTCCAAGCCGTGTTCCGCCATCATGTTCATGAGGACATCACGATGGATGTCGTTGCCTATGACACTGCAAAGTGTCGCCTTTGCGCCTAAGGCGTTGATGTTCAGCATGACGTTGGCGGCGCCTCCCAGTCGTTGATAGCGTTTCCTGACGCTGACTACGGGCACTGGCGCTTCGGGCGACATCCTTTCTATCGTGCCTTCAAGATAGGAGTCGATCATGACATCGCCGATGATGAGCACATTCAGTTGCTCGAATCGCTTGAAGAGCCGTTCAATATGGGATGATGTCTCTGCCATTGTCAATTGAAAAAGGGGCTCCGGCCAAAGCCTTCGCCCCAATTGTGATGTTCGTATTAATGCAGTTTTGCAAGTGCTTCCTTGATTCTCTTCACGGCTTCGCGGAGTTTGTCTTCCGAAGTGGCGTATGACAGACGAATGCATTTGTCATTGCCGAACGCATTGCCGGCAACGCAAGCCACATGGGCGTTGTAAAGCAAATACATGCACAGGTCGTCGCTGCCATTGATGTTCGTGGTGCCGTCGCTCTTGCCGTAATAGTAGGTCACGTCGGGGAACATGTAGAATGCTCCGGCAGGCATGTTGGCCTTCACGCCAGGAATTTCGTTGAGCAGCGTGTAGAGCATGTCGCGTCTTTTGCGGAATGCCGTCAGCATGGCTTGGATTTCAGGCGAGTTGCTCGGGCAAAGTTCCATGGCTTTCAGCGCTGCGGCTTGAGCGATGGTGCAGATGCCTGACGTGTATTGTCCTTGTATCTTGTTGGTAGCCTTGGCAATGGCTGTAGGTGCGGCGATGTAACCGATTCTCCAGCCCGTCATGGCATAGCCTTTGGCGACGCCGTTCACCAGCACCAGTCTGTCTTTCAGGTCGGTGAACTGTCCCATGCTTTCGTGCTCGTGCTCGTATTGTATGTATTCGTAGATTTCATCGGAGATGATGATGACATTGGGATGCTTTGCGAGGACATCGGCAATGCTTTGCAGTTCCGCTTTGGAATAGACCGAACCGCTTGGGTTGCAAGGTGTGTTGATGATGAAAGCCTTGGTCTTGGGCGTGATGGCTTTTTCAAGTTGTTCGGCGGTGATTTTGAAATCGTGTTCGATGTCGGTCGCGATGATTACGGGAACGCCTTCGCCCAATTTCACCATCTCGGGATACGATACCCAGAATGGAGCCGGGATGACGACTTCGTCACCTTTGTTCAGTATCGCCAGCAGTGTGTTGGTGATGGCTTGCTTGGCGCCGTTGGAGATGATGATGTCGGTGTCCTTGTAGTCGAGGCCGTTGTCTCTTCTCAGTTTCTCGGCGACGGCTTTTCTCAATGCTGGTGTGCCGGGCACGGGAGGATAATGGGTGTCGTTGTTGTTGATTGCGTCAATGCCGGCTTGTTTTGCCGATTCAGGTGTGTTGAAGTCAGGTTCGCCTATGCTCAGGCTGATGACGTCGATGCCTTGCGCTTTCAGTTCGCGGCTCTTGTTTGTCATTGCCAATGTGGCCGACTCGGCCATGTTCAATACCCTGTCCGATAAAATGATTCCGCTCATGTCTATTTCGTTTATGTTGTAGATATAATGTCGATTTTGAAAGAATCGCAAAGGTAGGCATTTTTTCGGTTGGGTTTCCTTTTTTCAAAAAAGTACTTCATTTGAGGAAGCGCTTCTCATAATAGTTTTAATTTTGCGGAAAATTCAGGGTATGAATAATACGATTATCTTATTGTCTATTCTCATTTTCGTTCTGGTCTTCGCCACGATCTTTGTTGTGCTGAGGCTTGACAAGATGAAGGATAGGGAGTTGAGGCTGAAAGCCGGAACGCAGATGAAATTGGCGAATTTGAGGCTCGTGATGCCGCTCCGCATCCAGGCTTATGAACGTCTTCTTCTTTTTCTGGAACGCATTCAGATGTCCGCACTTGTGAAACGTAATTTTGCCATCGGCATGGACAAGAATGCTTTTCATCTTGCCATGGTCCGTAACGTCGGCGATGAGTTCGAACACAACATCGCGCAGCAGTTGTATGTCTCTGATAAGACATGGCAGGCTGTCAAGGATGCGGAAGAGGAAATCGTGCTGTCGATAAACGGCGTCTTCGACAAGTCGAACGACGACACGGATGTCGCCATCATCGCTCAGGCTCTGGTCACGCTGCCTTCGCCGCTCCTCGACAAGGCCGTCATCATGCTGAAGCGCGAGTTTGACTCGATGCTCTGATTTTTAATCCGCCGTTTCCGCCCCATGCAATAATGGCGGTCATGGTTCGTTTTAGTATCAACGTAATAATAATCAAATGAAGTTTACTGCTGCTCAAATTGCAGAACTGATTTCAGGGAAAGTCGAGGGCAATCCCGACGCGGTGGTCACCAACGTGGCGAAGATTGAAGAAGGCGCTCCCGGAATGTTGAGTTTTCTGGCGAATCCGAAATATATCCATTACATTTACGAAACCGAATCGTCTGTGGTGATAGTGAATGACGACTTCGAGCCGAAAGTTCCCGTCAAGGCCACCCTGATACGTGTGCCAGACGCCTATGCTTCTTTCGCCTCGCTGTTGTCGTATTACAACCAGATGGTCAACGACAGGCATGGCGTTTCGTCATTGGCGTTTGTCTCCGATAGCGCCACTTATGGCGAAAACCTTTATCTCGGCGAGTTTTCTTTCCTCGGAAACAATGTGAAGGTCGGCAAAAACGTCAAGATTTATCCTCAAGTCTATGTGGGCGATAATTCCGTTATTGGTGACGGCAGCATTCTCTATCCCGGCGTGAAACTCTATCACGACACGGTGATAGGCAGCCGATGCATCATTCATGCCGGTGTCGTGATGGGTGCCGACGGCTTTGGCTTTGCGCCTCAGGACGACGGCCATTACGAGAAGATACCCCAAGTGGGCAATGTGGTTGTGGAGGACGATGTGGAGATTGGTGCCAACACCACCATCGACAGGTCAACCATGGGTTCCACCCGCATCATGAAAGGCGTGAAAATCGACGATATGGTGATGATTGCCCATAATGTTGTGATTGGCAGTAACACAGTCATCGCCGCCCAAACGGGCATCAGCGGCTCCACACAACTCGGTTCCAACTGCGTGGTTGGCGGTCAGGTGGGCTTTGCAGGCCATCTGCACATTGCCGACGGCTCGAAGTTCGGCGCACAGTCGGGCATACAGGGCGACATCGACGAACCGGGCAAGGCGTTTATGGGCTCGCCGGCTATGCCGCTGCTGCAATATCAGAGGATGTTCATCAGGAACAAGCAACTCGACAGTCTCGCCAAGAAAGTCGACGAACTCGAGAAAATGCTTTCATCATTGACACAATCGGACAAATAGAGGGCTTTCTTGTCCACCAAGTTGACGAACGTCCGGATATTTTGCCTATCTTTGCACGTTTTTTACTTGGGGACACCTGAGTTCAAGCCGTTATTTTCATGGAAGACAAACAATGTACTCTTAAAAACAAGGTCAGCATACACGGTGCTGGACTTCATACCCGCCAATGCGGAACCCTTACATTCAATCCCGCTCCTATAAATTCCGGAATCCGCTTTCGGCGCATCGATTTGGAAGACCAGCCCATCATTGAGGCTGATGTCGATAACGTCATCGATACGTCAAGAGGTACCACGCTTGGAAAGGGTGGCGTCAAGATATTTACCGTTGAGCATGTCCTTGCTTCCCTGATGGGTATGGGCATAGACAATGTCCTTATCGACATCGATGTTGAGGAAACGCCTATCATGGATGGTAGCGGTCGCCTTTTTGTCAAGGCGCTTCGTGAGGCAGGCATCGTGGAACAGGACGCCCCGCGCAATTTCCTTGTCATCAAGGAACCTATCTCCTACAAAAACGAAGTGTTGGGCATCGAACTCTCCATCGAACCTTGCGACAAATTCATGATTGACGTGACGGTGAAATACAACATGGCCGTTCTCGACAAGCAGAGCGCGTCGCTTCACGACATCAAGGATTTCGAGACCGAAATCGCCCCTTGCCGCACATTCGTGTTCCTTCATGAACTTGAAACCCTGATAAGCCGTAACCTGATTAAAGGTGGCGACCTTACCAACGCCATCGTTTTCGTCAACAGAAACGTGTCGTCGGAGGAACTCGACCATATCGCAGCGTTTTTCAAGAAGCCAAAAGTCGTCGTCAAAGAAGGCGGCATACTTAACAACGTGGAACTCAGTTTTGAAAACGAGCCGGCCCGTCACAAACTTCTCGACGTCATCGGCGATCTCGCTTTGGTAGGAAGACCTATAAAAGGCTATGTGAAAGCATACAAGCCTGGCCATTTCTCGAATACGGCCTTCGCAAGAAAAATAAAACACACCTTGCTGTAAACACACAGCGACCTAAGTCATAGCGGCTTCTTTGTTAAAGATGCCGCTTTTTTTTGTTCGCTTATGGCTTTTTTACCTATCTTTGGCTTCTCAAAAGAAGGTCAAATTGACCATCGCATAACACTTAGTGAATGAATCAGCCTTTAGCATACATTCATCCGAATGCGAAAATTGCGGATGATGCCATTATAGAGCCATTTGTCTGGATTGGCGAGGATGTTGAAATAGGGTCGGGGACATGGGTGGGACCCAATGTCACCATTATGAACGGTGCGAGAATAGGAAAGGACTGCCGGTTTTTCCCAGGATCGGTCATTTCTGCCATTCCGCAGGACCTGAAATACAATGGAGAAGTCACATATTGCCATATCGGAGACCGCACCACAGTAAGGGAGTCGGCCACCGTGAACAAAGGCACCATCGCCAGTGGCGAGACCGTGGTGGGCAGCGACTGCCTGCTGATGGCCTTCACCCATGTGGCTCACGACTGTCATCTCGGCAGCCATGTCGTCATGGCTAATGCCGCCACCTTGGCGGGGCACATCACCGTGGGCGACTGGGCTATTCTCGGAGGTCTTGCCGCTGTCAGCCAGTTTACCAGAATCGGCGAACATGTCATGATTTCCGGCGGCGCCATGGTCAACAAGGACATTCCGCCTTTTGTGAAGACAGGAACACGCTATCCGGTTTCCTATGCGGGCGTCAATTCCATCGGCCTCTTACGCCGCGGCTTCACCAAGGAGAGAATCAACGCCATTCAGAACATCTACCGCGTCATCTATAGCGTTGGCATGAATGTCTCACAATCGGTGCAGTACATCAAGGAAAACCTTCCATCATCGGAAGATTGCGATGTTATTCTGAATTTCATCGAAAACTCGAAGATTGGCATCATGAAGAATGCCGTCGGCGACGACATTTGATGGTTTTCAGGAATTGCTTCTGCCAGAGCCGATAATCTGGTCGTACCAGTTACATAACAATTTGCCAACTTGTTCCGTGCCGTATTTCTGCACGATGCCTTGACGTAGCGTTTCCGCATCGTAACTGCTGTGTTTGCTGCACATCGTTGTCATGGCTGAAGCCAATGATGATGCGTCTTTCGGGGCAACGAGGATGCCGTTGCTGTCACTGACGATTTCGTCTATGCCGCCAACTCTGGTCGAGACAATCGGCAAGCCGCAGGAAAGGGCTTCGAGAATCACGACGGGCATGTTCTCGTAGTTGCTCGACAATACGAGGAAATCGCCTGAAGCCAGTTCGTCAGCAAGGTGCTGTCCTTGCAAAAGTCCCGTGAAACGGACGCAATCCTGAAGACCGAGCGCGTCTTTTCTTTGTTTCATCATCTCGTAATCCACGCCTTCTCCAATAAGGACGGCTTCGAAACCGACATTTTCAGATTTCATCATGCAGAATGCTTCCAGCAGTCCGGAGATGTTTTTCGACTTGTCTTCGAAGCAACTGATGTGAATGATCTTCGGAATGGGATTGTCATGCGGATGTGGCTTGAACATTTCCGTATCAACCACATTGGGAAGTATGACGTAACGGGAATTATTTAGCCCGTGACTCTTCATGGCATCAGCAAGGTTGGAGGTCACTGTGGTGACCATGGAAGCATGGCGGACGACGATTTTGGTCAGCGCTTTCCTGACAAGGCCTTTGTATCCGTTGCCCGGAAGGTATCGCGACCAGTGTTCGGTGATGAGATAGGGTGTTTTGTGAAACACCTTTTCGAGCCACGCCACCACACCCATCCTTGTGAGCACGTGGACGTGAATCAAGTCATGCCGGCCTGCAAGCCTCAACCCTTTCTTGCATGAGACGAAGAAACGGAATGCCGACACAAGCCTGTTCGACTTCTTGAAATAGACGCGTATGGCGTTGACGCCGTTTTCAGTGTCCTGCTCGATCTCATAGTTGCATTTTGCATTCTCGTCGGCATGGACATACACGACGCTTACCTTGTCGTATCTGGCGACGGCTTCAGCATGGCGCTGCACGAAAAGCCCGAACATGGGATCGTATCGGTTAGGATACCACCTCGCCAGAAATACTACATGTAACGGTCTTTCAGTCATTTGCTCAATTTGCTTATTGCTTTCAAGGCGTTGTGAAATCTTTCGTCACCATCACCGCTGATGATCTCGTAATTCGCCCACATGGCGTTCAGTTCGTTGACGTACATGGCGAAGATGTCCTTCCGTTCTTTGATGTCGGGATTTTCGCGCAATGGGTCGTAATGCCATTCCAAGTCGATGTCGCAGAGCAGATAGAGGTCGAAGTCCTGCATGATGACGGCTTCCCGAATGGCATCGGGCACAGTGCCGAAGACGTATTGCGTCCATATCTTGTTGACAATCATCTCCGTGTCGGAAAGGAGAATCTCGTTGCCTAAGGATTCGGCTTTCTCGATAAGTTGTTGCTGTCCTTCGGCGATTTTCACGACATCTTCAATGGTGTAGCGCCGATTTTTTTCGTTCAGGTAAATCCTGGAATAATCAGGCACGAAGTCGCAGTGATAGTGGTTTGCAAGTCGTTCTGCCAGAGTTGATTTTCCAGTCGATTCCGGTCCAAGTATGGCTATTTTAAGCATTTTTTAGAGCCTCCTTTCTCCAAGTGATGAATCCCGCAATGGCGAGTGCCAGAAAAACAAAATACTGTATGCTGGTCAGCATCAGTCCTTTATAGATGTATAACGGAATGCTTATCAGGTCAGCAATGAGATAATAGATCCAGTTCTCGACTTTTTTCTGCGTGGTCAGATACATTGCCAGCACGCATAATGCCGAAGTGAAGGCGTCGATGACAGGGACGTCGCTGTCGGTGAATCTTGAAAGGATAAAAGCCAGCACGACGAACAGCAATGCGGCGATGCCGATGCTTAGCCAACGCTTCGCCTTGTTCTGAAAGGTGATGGGAAGCCTGTACGTCTTGTCTCCCTTGCCGGGTCTGAGCCAGTTGTACCATCCGTAAACACTCATGACGAAATACACGAAATTGATGCCCATGTCGGCGTAAAGTCGGGCGTTGAAGCAGATGTAAACGTACAGCAGCACGCTGACAATGCCGATGGGAAAAACGAGGATGCTGGCCTTCCTGCCGAACCAGATGCTGAGGATACCTGTCAATGCCGCCACGGCTTCAATCCATGAGGTCTGGCTGATGTCATACGCTATTGACTGGAAGATGAGCGAGGTATCCATGTTGTGTGTTAACGCATGTCAATGACTTCAACGTCAGGGTGCGCCGCTGTGTCGAAACTGAAAGTCTTGCTGCCGAGTTTCTTGTCGGTGACCGTCTTTGTTATGGTGACGATGTATTTGCTGCCGTTCACGTCGTATATCTCGGCGCCTTTGATGGTGTTAGTCGCTTCGTCGATTTTCATGATGACCTTGTTGAAGTCGCTCTTGGCGTTTGTCATTTCCACGGCCTTGACGCCTTTCTCCTTGGTGTTCACGAAGCGCATCTTGTAGTTCTTGTCGTATGTGGAGATGAGTTTGATTGGCGTCATGATGTTGTCGTCATTGGAGGCGTCGCTGACCATCACTTCCTTGTTATCGACAAGATAAGTCCACAAGGTCTTGCCGTCGGAACTGATCTGCTGGTCTGCAATTTCCAGTCTGTAGGCGTCGCCTTGCATGATGGCTTTTCCCGTGTCCTTCTTGCTGAGACCCGCATCGCCGTTGCTGACTTGATAGTCGAATGAAATCTCGATGTTTTTGTGGCTGTTGAGTTTGTCAATGGTTTTCTTCACAAGGGCGTTGGCGCTTGTCTGGGCGTAGATGCTGCCTGTCATGAAGGCGATGGCAACCGCGAGGATGATGCTGAGTCTTTTCATAGTTATTGCTTTAGGGAAATCAGATTCCGTTGTCTCTGTTTTCGATATCCTTCAAAATCTGTTCCAAAGCGAATTCGTTGGCGACTTTAACTTCGCGCGTCTTGCTTCCTGCAAACGGTCCTACGATTCCGGCGGCTTCGAGTTGGTCGATGATGCGGCCCGCGCGGTTGTAGCCAAGTTTGAGTTTTCGCTGTATCATGGACGTGGAGCCTTGCTGTGTCTGGACAACGATTCTTGCGGCATCTTCGAAGAGGCTGTCGCGTTCGCCGCTGCCACTATCTTCGCCATCTTCCGTGATGGAGTCGTCATCGACTTGTGGCAGCATGAAGGCTTCGTGGAAGCCGCGCTGCGAGCCGATAAAGTCGGTGATGGCTTCGAGTTCGGGAGTGTCCACGAAAGCGCATTGCAGTCGCACGATTTCGTTGCCTGTCGAGAGCAGCATGTCGCCGCGCCCGATGAGTTGGTTGGCGCCGGGATGGTCGAGGATGGTCTTGGAATCCACCGACGAGATGACGCGGAAAGCGATACGGGCTGGGAAATTGGCTTTGATGGCGCCCGTGATGATATTGACGGAAGGTCGCTGCGTGGCAATGATCAGGTGTATGCCGATGGCACGCGCCAGTTGGGCTAAACGCGCTATTGGTGTCTCGACGTCTCGGCCTGCGGTCATGATGAGGTCGGCGAACTCATCGACAACAAGGACAATGTAAGGCATGAAACGGTGTCCTTCGGTGGGGAGCAGCCTGCGTTCCGTGAACTTTTCGTTGTATTCCTTGATGTTGCGGCATTGCGCGGCCTTCAGCAACTCGTATCTTTCGTCCATCTCCCTGCACAGCGAGTTGAGCGTGAGGATTACCTTCTTGGTGTCGGTGACGATGGCGTCTTCTTCGCCTGGCATCTTGGCCAGATAATGGCGTTCTATTTTCCTGTAAAGGCTGAGTTCGACTTTTTTAGGGTCAACCATCACGAACTTCAGTTCCGACGGATGCTTGCAGTAAAGCAATGAAGTGATGATGGCGTTCAGGCCGACCGATTTTCCTTGTCCTGTGGCTCCTGCTACCAGAAGGTGAGGCATCTTGGCCAAATCGGCGACGTAAGTCTCATTCTGAATGGTCTTTCCGATGGCGAAAGGCAGGTCGTATTTCGAATTCTGGAATTTTTCGGAAGCAAGGCAACTTCTCATCGAGACGGTCTGCGGCTTGCTGTTTGGAACTTCAATGCCGATGGTGCCTTTGCCCGGAATAGGTGCGATGATGCGGATGCCAAGTGCCGAAAGGCTCAATGCGATGTCGTCTTCAAGGTTCTTGATTTTGGAGATCCTGACACCGGGAGCCGGGACAATCTCGTACAAAGTCACAGTAGGGCCAATCGTGGCCTTGATTCTATCTATCTGGATGCCATAGTTGCCCAAAGTCTCGACAATTTTGTCCTTGTTGGCTTCCAACTCTTCAGAACTGACATTTGCTTTGGAATTGCCCAAGTCGGGCAGGAGGTCAAGGGATGGCAACTTGTAGTCGCTCAGTTCGTAATGTGGATCGAATTTCGTGTCGAGGCCATGATGAACTATCCCGTCCTGAAGGATTTCTTCTTTTGGTGTCTCTTCTATCACCAACTTGACGTCGCTTCTGCTGGCGCTTGTCGGAGTGGGAACAGGCTCGTCTTCTGGCTCTACGGGCAATTCGTCATGTGGCGTCACCACGATTGGCGGATTCTCTTTCGGCATGAAGACGTTCTCGGCTTTGTGCGTCTGCATTTCAACAGTATTGCTGTTGTGTTGGGCTTCTTGAACAGGTTCGTTCGGCACTTGTTGTTCCGCGGCATTGTCGTCGTCGATAGGGTCAGCGTCGCCAGCGTCGGTGATTTCGGGATTGTCATCATCCGTCACGACGTGTTGCTGCGCTAATTTCTCGGCTCTTCTTTGACGCATCTTTTCGAAGGCAGCAATGGTGAGGTTGAACTCGAAGATGAGGAAGATGAGGAACGTTGACGCAAGAGCGATGATGATTCCGGCGTTTCCTATGTATCTGTATAGGTTGGTGTAAAGCCATTTGCCAACGGCCCCACCAAGGATGTCGGTTCCTGTACCTGGAAGGTAGGCGAAGAACAACGGCAGCCATACCAATCCCATCACCGCAATTTTCCAGATGCCCCACATCCTGATTTTAGATAAGAAGCAGATCTTGAGGCCTATGATGGTGAGCAGATATACGATGAAGAAGGCTCCGATGCCGAAAGATTCCTTTATCAGCACCTGCGAGATGTATGCGCCCAAGTTTCCTGTTGTCTTGTCGAGTTGAGCGCCCTGAGTCAGAGTCTGTGAGCCGTATTCCTGATGTCCTGCGCCGTAATAACTGATCAGATATTTCACAAGCGCTATGCCGAGAAATATGGCAAGGCACAACAGCAGGATGCCAATGGCGTTCCTTAGACGCGGATCCATGCCTTTCCTTTGCGACTTGGCGGACTTTGCTGATTTTCCCGCTTTCTTGTTGTCTTTTCCGGAATTGCCGTTGGTGTCAGAAACCGTGCTGGGCTCTCCGGCGGAAGTTGTTTTCTGGCTGTTCTTGAACGTATTTGATTTTTTCGTGTCTGTCATTTCAAAAACTGGATATTTGCTGCAAAGTTAATAAAAAAAGTTCCTTTTCCTTGTCCTTCTATGTCGTTGAATATCTGAAAAAGAGTTGTGTCGAAAACAAAACAGCACTTCACGCTGTGCGGGGAAGTGCTGTCGGGTGGCTGATATGGTTTTGCCTTTATGTGTCCGGAAAGTTATTTCGGGATTCTGAACATTCTGTTGAAGCGTATCTTTCCGCTTTCCTTGTCGATGGAGAGCCAGATGAAAGCGGCTTTTCCAACGATATGGTTTTCAGGCACAAAGCCCCAGTACCTTGAGTCGGCGGAGTTGTGGCGGTTGTCGCCCATCATCCAGTAATAGTCCATGGCGAAAGTGTACGAATCGGCTTCTTTTCCGTCGATGCGTATCTTGCCACCTGTGGTGTCGAGGTCGTGGAGTTCGTATGCGTGGATGACACGCTCGTAAAGCGGGATGTTGTATTTGTTCAGTGCCACAGTGACGCCTTTCTTCGGCAGCACGATGGGGCCGTAGTTGTCAACAGTCCAAGGATACAGGTCGGGACGATGCGGGAACAGTTCGAAATTCGTTCCGGCGCCGGCTGTATCGACCATGCATGTCGCTGAAGTCACAAAAGGCATCTGGCGCAGTTCTTGGGCGACTTTTTCGCTGATGTTCAGGATGATTTCGTCTGGGTTGTCGGTGCGGTAGCCTTCCGTGATGTTGTATTTCTCAAGGACGTTTTTGCTCAAGCCGCCGCTGGTGGTGACAACGTCGTAGTTGTGTTGCATGTTTTCGGGCTCGTAGGCTTTCTTGCCGTCAATGTACACCACGCCGTTGATGAGTTGCAGCGTGTCGCCAGGCATGCCGATGAGGCGCTTGATGTAGTTTTCGCGCTTGTCAACGGGATGGGCGATGACTTTGCCGAAATTGGTGTAGTCGTTCCAAACCCTTTCGCGGCCGTATTCGCGCACCAAGTCGTAATAACTGATGCTGCTCTGGAACTTGTCGCAAACGGTGTCGCCGCCAGGGTAGTTGAAGACGATGGGGTCGTATCGCTTGATTTTCGATGTGCCAGGGAAACGATGGTAGGGCAACTTGATCCATTCCACATAGGATTTTTTCGTCTTGCTGAAAGGCAGCGTGTTGTGAACGAAAGGAAACGAAAGAGGCGTGTTCGGGCCTTTTGGTCCGTAATGTATCTTGCTGACTATGAGGTAATCGCCAACGCAAAGCGATTTTTCCATACTGGAGGTGGGAATCGTGAAGGCTTCGAAGACGTAGGTTCTGATTATCAATGCGGCCACAACGGCGAAGGCAATGGCATCGAACCATTCTCTGGCAGATGACTTTTTAGGCCTTTTCGTGGTCTTCGGGTCTTGGAAGGTGGCGCCTTGCGACGCTATCATCGGAAAGAAAACAACCGGCAGTGCAGCGGCCATCAGTTCCTCCCAGATCTTGAACTTCCCGAAGCATTTTCCCATCTCGATGAGCATGAGAAACAGCATGAAGATGTTGATGTAAGGGAAGACGATGAAAAACCACCACCAGAAGTTCTTCTGCTTGCCGATGATTTTCAGGAAGACGAAGATGTTGTAATATGGAATTATGGAGTAATAGCCTTTCTGTCCGACTTGTTCGAACTGCTTCCAGCAAAATGCGATGGGAATGGTGAATAAGGCGGGGACGATGAGTATGAAAAGGATCAGCGACATAGTAGTTTGTAGTGCTATTGTATTGTTTATGAATATTTTTCTTGTAACGGCTGCTGACGGTTGATATTGTGCAACATGCTGTAAATCGTGCTAAAATGATAACAGGTCGTCCATGGTGAAGCAGCCTTTCTTGCCAATCAGGAATTCTGCCGCCGCCAGCGCGCCAATGGCTAATCCTTGTCGGTTGAAGGCTTCGTGAGTGAGGGTGATTTTGTCGACAGCCGACTGCATGATGATGCTGTGGATGCCGGGCACTTCGCCTTCGCGTGTCACTTCTATGTGAAGCGCATCGGCAGCGGAATCGTCATCGATAGTCCACCTTTTGTAATTGCTGTTGGTGGCGATGATGTCGTCGGCAAGTTTCGCCGCCGTTCCGCTGGGTTTGTCGAGTTTGTGGATGTGATGCGTCTCGGCCAGCGACATGGCGTAGCCGTATTTCTCTGCAAAGCGCGCCATCTGTCTGTTCATCATGAAAGTCATGTTCATGCCTATGCTGAAGTTGGGTGAGTAGAACAGGCTTTGGCCTTCTTTCTCGCAGCGCCTTTTCACCGTTTCCAGAGCGTCGTACCATGCCGTTGTGCCCACCACGATGGGAATATGCATGTCGAAGCAACGGCCGATGTTGGATGCGGCTTGGTCGGGCTGACTGAAATCGATGGCGACATCTGCCTCTCGAAGCAGTTCGCCACGCAGTTTCCACTCGTCTTCGTTGTCGATGGTCGTAACAATGTCATGATGGTGTGCCAATGCGGCTTTCTCCACTTCGTGTCCCATCTTTCCGTATCCCAATAAGGCTATTTTCATGGTTCAGAATTTAATGTATAATGACAGGCCGACTTGATTGTAAGTCACTGGCGCATTGATTGTTGTCATGTTAGGATCAATATACAGGCTGAGGTCGTCGCTGATATCGTAGGAATAGAGGTGTCCGTCGACGAGGGCGTCCACGATGTTCAGCGCGTACCATGCCACGCTTATCAGCGAATAGAGTTCGAAGTTATGCTGGTATGATTCCTTGTATGCCTGAAGTTGGTTTTCGGAATAGCGTTCCGAGAGCAGTCTGGCGGCTTCTGACGCGACTTCTCCCTCGTTGAGGTTGCCCGTCTCGAGACGGTAGGCGAGGAGGTAAAGCCTGTAGTTGGTGTAGTTGTCATAGGCCATGTATCCGAATCCGCCAAGACCGGCGTAAACGATGGGGACTTTCCACCATTTCCCATTATATACTTGTCCCAAACCTGGCAAGCATGCCGACATGATGGTGGCTTTTTTAGGGCTGTGTTGCCTTAAGGCCTTGTTTTGAGGAGCCTGTGTGCCATCGATGATGATTGTGTCCGTTGGCGCCTTGTTGACGACGGTGTCTGAAACGACCACTTGGGCCTTTAATGACGCCGACGCAAGGATGAAGCCTAAGATGAACGTGAAGAGCCGCTGATATGACTGATGTCGGGGTGTCATTGTTTGTTGAACAACTCCATGATGCGGTCGAATTCCTTCTCGTCCTTGAAGTCGATGACAAGGCTGCCTCGTCCCATCATGTTGCGTTTGATCTTGACTTTGGTGTTCAGCGTCTGCGACAGGTTCTTGATCAGGCTCTTGAAATGGTCGGGGATGTAGTTGTTCTGATTCTTGGCCTTGATTTCGGGTTTTTTCGCTTTTTGGGCGAGTTCTTCCGTCTGATGGACGTTCAGGTCTTCTTCTATGATCTGCTGGAGCAACCTGAGTTGTTTCTCTCTGTCTTCGATGTTGATGAGCGCGCGGGCGTGACCCATGCTGATATGGTCGTCGCGGAGGGCGATCTGAATCTCGGCCGGCAGTTTCAGCAGACGAAGGTAGTTAGCCACGGCGCTGCGGCTTTTGCCGAGTTTGTCGCTGAGTTGTTCCTGCGTCAGACTGCATTCGTCGATGAGGCGTTGATAGGAAATGGCGACTTCTATTGCATTCAGGTTCTCGCGGTGTATGTTTTCGATGAGCGCCAGTTCAAGCATTTGTTCGTCGTTGGCGACGCGGATGAACACCGGTATTTTTTTCAGTCCGGCCAGTTTGGAAGCCCTCAGACGCCGTTCGCCGGAGATGAGTTGGTATTTGTTATAGCCGAGTTTTCTGACCGTAACAGGCTGGATGACACCTTGTTCCTTGATGGACTGCGCGAGTTCTGCAAGAGCGGTCTCGTCGAAGTCGCTTCTGGGCTGAAAAGGATTGGTGTCTATGAGGTCTATGTCGATTTCGGCAACGGCACCAGCCACGTAGTTTCCGCTGATGTCTTTGCTCATGATGTCGGTTTCGGGACTTTGCAGAATGGCGTCAAGTCCGCGGCCTAATGCTTTTTTCTTCTGGTCTGCCATGGTGTGTTCTGTTAATCGGTGTCGATGTTGTTTTTCTTCAGTATCTCGCGGGCGAGGTTCAGGTAGTTGATGGCGCCTATGCTGGCGGCATCGTGCATGATGACGGTCTTGCCGAAACTCGGCGCTTCGCCCAGACGCGTGTTGCGGGCGATGATGGTGTCGAAGACCATCGACTGGAAGTGCATCTTGACTTCTTCCACCACCTGTTTCGAAAGCCTCAGACGTGTGTCGAACATGGTCAGAAGGATGCCTTCTATGTCCAGTTCAGGATTCAGGCGTGTCTGCACTATCTTGATGGTGTTGAGCAACTTGCCGAGACCTTCGAGAGCGAAATACTCGCATTGCACGGGGATGATGACGGAGTCGGAGGCGGTCAGCACGTTGACGGTGACCAGACCCAGCGATGGGGAACAGTCGATGATGATGAAATCATACTCGTTCCTGATAGGGTCAAGCACTTTCCTCATGGTGTGCTCCCTGTCGGGCAGGTTGATCATCTCTATTTCAGCCCCGACGAGGTCGATGTGGGCCGGTAACAGATTCAGCCCGGGCGTCTCGGTTTCCTTAATGGCTTCGTGAGGGTCAACACCGTCGATGATGCATTCGTAGATGCTCTTCTCTATCGTCTTGGGGTCGAAACCGACACCTGAAGTGGCGTTGGCTTGTGGATCCGCATCGATGAGCAACGTCTTGTGCTCCAAAACGGCGAGACTCGCCGCAAGATTGATAGCCGTCGTGGTCTTCCCGACGCCGCCTTTCTGATTTGCAATGGCAATGATTTTACCCATTTGTCTTCCTTGGTCTCTCTATAATTAATGAATACAAAAATACGGATTTTCGAAGCGGATTATTGCCGCCCCCAACTGAAAGTTATCAACAAAAGCGGAAATTGTTGATAAATACTTAGGCTGGTACAACAAAAGGCCACACCTCGCGGGATGGCCTTCCGGAATTCTATTTTATGCAGATTCTGAAGGTTATACTTCTTCAGGATTGCTGCCCAACTTGTCAAACCATTTGTCGATGGACGAATCCTCGTCAGCGGCTTTGGCAGGCTCTTCTTCAACGATATTGTAGTCCTCAGGAAATGCTCCTGTCTCCACGAAATTGATGGCGTCAGCCAAGCCTTTCGCAACCTTCTCGAAATCTTCCTTGTACAGGAAAATCTTGTGCTTCTCGTAGAAAAACCGGTTCAGTTCCTCGTCGAAACGACGCTTGCTCTCAGTAATGGTAATGTATTTTTCTTCATTCTTGGTCTCTCTTACGTCGAAGAAATAAGTTCTCTTGCCTGCTTTCACAGCCTTGGAAAAAAGTTGCTCTTTCCCTTTTTGCATTTCATTGTCTTCCATCTTCTGTCAATTTTATGTCTGTCTTCATTTGAAAAGTCGGGCAAAAGTAATAAAAAAATGAAATATGGACTTAATCGTAATTTTTCGACAATTCGCAATCGAGTGATAAAAGAAAGCCAGCCTTCATCAGGCAAACATTTATTACTTTTGCATCCACATCGGCGTAAACCGCCCTAATGATCACATTCTATCATGGAACTGAACTTAAAAAAACCTTTGGCGTTTTTCGATCTCGAGACGACAGGCCTGAACATCACAAACGACCGCATTGTGGAGATCAGCATCTTGAAAATCAATCCCAATGGCACTGAGGAACAACGCACTTGGCTCCTTAACCCTGAGATGCACATCTCTGAGGAATCGACTGCCGTTCACGGCTTCACCGACCAATTTGTCGCCGACAAACCCACTTTCAAGGAAAAAGCCGCTGAAATCAGCACTTTCCTCAACAACTGCGACATGGCGGGATACAATATCCTGAAGTTCGACATCCCCATGCTGGTCGAGGAGTTCCTTCGCACGGAATCCGATTTCGACATCGACAACCGCAACTTCATCGACGTGATGAACATCTACATGAAGATGGAACCGCGAACCTTGAAAGGCGCTTACCGTTACTTCTGCCACGCCGAATTGGAAGGCGCACACGGTGCGGGCGCTGACACAAAGGCGACCTACGATGTGCTGAAAGCCATGCTCGACCATTACGCCGGCGCCGAATATGAGGATGCCAAAGGCAACAAGTCGCAAGGCCCCGTGAACGACATGAAATCCTTGTCGCAATTCTCGGCACATCACCGCAACGCCGACCTCTCGGGACAGATCATCTTCGACGATGAAGGCAACGAAATGTTTCAGTTCGGCAAGCACAAGGGCGAACGCGTGGAGGACGTCTTCAGAAAGGAACCGCAGTATTATAATTGGATCATGAATAGCGATTTTCCCCGCTACACAAAGAAAGTCGTCACAGCCATCAAATTGCGTATGGGAGGAAAGAAAACGATTCTTTAATCTGTTGATTATGAAGATTATATGTATTGGCCGTAACTATCTCGCCCATGCCAAGGAACTTGACCACGACTTGCCTGAGCAGCCCGTTTTCTTCATGAAACCGGCGACCGCCTTGTTGCTGCCGCACAATCCATTCTTCTATCCCGATTTCTCGAAGGAGATTCATTATGAGACCGAACTCGTGTTGCGCATCTCGCGAACTGGCAGATCCATAGAGGAGAAGTTTGCCGGAAAGTATTACGATTCCATTTCCGTCGGCATCGACTTTACGGCCCGCGACTTGCAACGCGAGTGCATCAGCAAAGGCTTGCCTTGGGAAGTCGCCAAGGCTTTCGACAGTTCCGCACCCATCGGGGAATTCAGAAAAATCAGTGAACTCAAGAACCCCGACGACATTTCCTTCGGCATGAAGTTGAACGACGTTTGGGCGCAGCAAGGTCATAGCAGCGACATGATTTTCAATTTCAACAGAATCGTCGCCCATGTCTCCCGTTTCGTGACGCTGAAGGAAGGCGACTATATCTTCACCGGAACGCCACAAGGCGTCGGCGAAGTCAAGGTTGGCGACAAGTTGGAACTCTTTCTCGAAGACGAACCCGTTTTCTGGTTCCGCGTCAGGTGACGTGAATGATTTCCCGATATTTCTGCTCGGTTCGGTAATGACGCTGACAAACTGTCATATCTGAGATGCGGTATTGTCGCTGAAGACACGAATCTTCATGTTCAATACTTTTCCGCATATTTTTCCGTTTTTCAGGAAAATGGTTTTCATGCAAAGAAGATTCTTTTTGACTTTTGTCCTTGCCTTTGCATCATTGGCGTGCATGGCTCATTCGGTGACGCAGTCGGATGGCATGTATCACGTGTCGCATTCATGGACTTACAAGGGGCGCCAGTGGTCGAGCGACATCGATGTCAGCAAGGATTTGTACAGCCACTACAAGAAGGATTGCGAGCATGTGAGCGACAACTACATGCGCTACATCCTGTCGGAATATGACCGATCCTGCATACGTGGCATTGTCGGCATGATGCGCGATCTGGGCAAGGAAGCCAAATACACGGAGAGCGACAACGTGCGCAATGTCATCGCCTTCGTCCAGTCGTTCAATTACGTTTCCGACCTTGTTACCACAGGAAAGGATAATTATGTGCGTTATCCCGTCGAGATGCTCGTTGACGGCGGCGGCGACTGCGAGGATTATGTCGCCCTGCTTGCCGCGATACTGTACGAGATGAACTATGGCGAGGTTCTCGTCTCTCTGCCCAACCATCTGGCTTTGGCCATCAAAGGCGATGCATCCATGGACGGCGTCTTTTATGATTATGAAGGAAGCCGTTACTACTATCTCGAGACCACTGGTCAGAAATGGCAGATAGGGCAGATTCCTTCTCAGTTTCGCGACGAGGCAGCCACGCTTATCCCTATCGACAACCATCCCAAGGTTTACATGAAGTCGTACAAACTCCTTTCCATCGGCTGCGAGCAGCAAAACGTGACGTTCAAGATCGACTGCGTGATTGAGAATACGGGTCCTGGAACGACGGATGGAACCTATCTTTATGCCGCGGCACGCTCATCCGGACGTAACGCCGCGGGCAGCCTGTTCTCGGAAAAGATGGTGGATTGCGCCCCGATACCCGAAGGACAGTCGGAGAAAATAACACTGTACCTCACCGTTCCGCGCCACAACACGGTCTCATTCGCCATGACCATTGGCGGTGACAACTTCAAGTCCGACACGTTGTATAGCAAATCGTTGGATGTGAAGTAAATGAAGTAGGTCGGTGGATGATTGACTGCAATAAAAAAACGGAGAAGGAACACTTCTCCGTTTTTTTTTATTGTCATGTTGCTGACAATCATTGGTCGTATCCGAACAACTGGCCGTGATATTGCAGCGAACCCGTCGTGTTGAAGAACGAGTAGGGGTGTTCGAGATTGGTGAGTTTGGCGTTGGTAAGTGTGATGTCCCATTCGCCGTCGTTGAGCCTGTTGATGGTGAGCGTGCCGCTCGTGACGACATAAGCGGTCTCAGGCGTCAGCGTCATCATGTCAAACGCAGTGGTGACAATGATGTGCGGGTTGTTGAGGAAAGCCAGATAAGGTGTCAGGAAATCCTGGAATTCGAATGTCCCGATGAGGTTGTCCTCGCCCGTGAAGTTGAGGAAGTTGATGATGAATGAGTTCTTGTGGTTGTCTGACAGGAACAGCAGCGACTTGGCGCCGGCTCCTTGTCCGATGGTGTCAAACATTCCAAGGCTGGTGAGGCTGGCGAGGCCGATTTGGCTTTCCACATTACCGATGGTGAATTTGTTGTCGGTGTAGAACGTGTAAGGCGTCAGCGTTCCGCTGAAGTTGAAGGCGAGGGTGACGTTCTGTCCGCTGGCGTTGGTGGCGGTGCATTGCGTCAGAATGACGGTGTATGTTCCGTTGTCTTCGGTGACGGTCAGCGTGCCGCTGATCCAGAAATAGACGTCGCCGTAATAGATCGTGTCGCTTTCTATCAGGAATGGGAATTCACCCATGTTGAACTCCTTCAAGCCAACGACTTTCGGGTTGTCAGATTTTGATCCGTCAAAAGTGTAAGTGCCAGGCTTGATGGCGCCGTCGAAGATGACGCAGATGCCATTGTTGTCGGTTTCCGTCAGGCCTTTCGATGTGAGTGTGATCGCGTTGTGGTCTCCATAATTGACTGCATCGGCAACGGCAATGTTGTAGTCGTTCTGCCCGATGGCCATGACTCCTTGATCGGTTTCAGGCTTCTGATCGTCTTTGTCTTTGTTACAGCTTGTGCTGATAGCCGCGATGCTCAAGAAAAGCATCATGCCAAAAAACAGTTTTTTCATAGGATTTTGTGTTTATTAATATTAAGTGAGTTGTCATTATTAAACGAATTATCGTCCGCAATTATTGTACCAAGCCGTGTTCGGCGCGGATAATTAAATTTCTGCATGATGCGTCAGGAAGTTATGTTTAGAGGTTTAGCTTGAGTTGAATTTCCTCCACTTGTCTTTGCAGGGCTTGAACGGTTTTCAGCAGGCTCTCCTCGCGGAAATGGTTTTCCTGACGGCCAGGGATCTCGGCGCTGATGTAATGCACGAATTTCCATACTTCCTTGACGTCGTTCACCGAAAGGTCGTAAGGATGGTATGACGGGTTCAGCGAGTTTAGCGTGAGACGGCCTTCCTTGTCAATCTTGTTGTCCACGACCTTGAACACGACGCCATCGTCCTGCGTGAGGATGATGTAAGCTTGGCCGCTTTTGATGTAAGTCCAGTCCATGACATATTCTCCGGTGACGTAGGAGCCGTCGGGGATGGGCATCATCGAGTCGCCGCTGATCTGGAAAGTGCGGTATTTGCGGTCGTGCGACAGGAACGGCATGCTGAAAGCCGGCAGCACCTTGATATATTCGGGGTCGGCGAATCCTGTGGCATAGCCGGCCTTGGCTTTCTCGTTCACCAGCTCGATGTTTTCATCGTTTTCGCCGTTGACGGTGGTGGCGAGCACGCGCAGGTTGCCTCCCTTCAGATGCACGTCGTAGCCTTTCTCCAATTGCGACAGCTGCCACTCGCTGATGGCGCTCAGGTCCATCTTCACCAAAGTGTCGATGGCGATGTTGAAATATTTGGAAAACGCCACCAAAGCCTCGATGCCGGGTTCGGAGATGTTGTTCTCGTAGCCGCTGAGCGTCGAACGTTTCATGCCCAGGGCGGTGGCGACGTCGTCCTGCGTGTGACAGCGATGCTTCCGCAGATACTTGATGTTCGAACTGAAATACATGTCTTTCATCTTTATATTATAGGTTGATTGAATTGTCATCGCTTCGCAAAATGCGAGTGAAAGTTGTAAACGTCACATTTACTGTATGATAAGATTTATTCGACATAAATATCCGTAAAAAAAAACTCTTTTTCTTGCATCGTATTTTCTATTTTTGATTAGATTTACGCCGTTAATCTTGATTAAAAACTCGTCAAAGATACGTTGTTTTTTCAAATGACAGGAAAAAATGTTTCAAATAGGAGAAAAAAACATGGATAGGACGGTGTTGCATTTGGATTTGGACACTTTTTTCGTGTCTGTCGAGCGGCTGATAAATCCTTCTTTGGATGGAAAACCCGTCATTGTCGGTGGCATGGGCGACAGAGGCGTGGTGTCCACTTGCAGTTACGAGGCGCGGCGCTTCGGGGTGCATTCGGCCATGCCTATGCGTATGGCAAGACAGCTGTGCTCTCAGGCGGTATTCATCCGTGGCGACTACGAGCTTTACAGCCGCTACTCACGCTTGGTGACAGACATCATCGCCGACAGCGCACCTATTTATGAAAAGATGTCAATCGACGAACACTTCATCGACCTTACTGGTGTGGACCGCTTCCATAGCTGCTATCAATGGTCGCACGAGTTGCGCCAGCGCATCATGCGGGAGTCGGGACTGCCGATTTCATTCGGATTGTCGGAAAACAAGACGGTGTCGAAGATTGCCACGGGACAGGCCAAACCCAATGGTGAGTTGATAGTGACGCCGCCCGAGATACACCCTTTCCTTGACCCGCTTCCGGTGCGCAAGATTCCCATGGTGGGCGTCAAGACGTATAAGTTGCTGAGTTCGATGGGCGTCGATACGATTGGCACTTTGCGCAGCATTCCCCCAATGGCCGTGGAGCAAGCCTTAGGCAAAAACGGCCTCGAGATATGGCAAAAGGCCAACGGATGCGACACGACGCCGGTAAGGCCTTATCAGGAACAGAAGTCGATGAGCGAGGAAAACACTTTTGAACAGGATACCATCGACATCGTAACCATCAGGCGGTATATGGCGGGCATGGTGGAACGCCTCGCCTTCGAATTGCGCCGCCAACGCAAAATGACAGGCTGCGTGACGGTGAAAATAAGGTATTCCAACTTCGACACGCACGACATGCAGCAACGTGTGGCATACACCGCTTTCGACAATGTCCTGCTGACAACCGTGAACGGAATCTTCAACAGACTTTATAACCGCCGCATGATGATAAGGCTCGTGGGTGTCCGCTTCAGCGAACTCGTCAGCGGGACGCAACAACTCGACATGTTCAGCGACAATGCCGAACTGCTCAACCTTTACGACGCCTTGGACAAGATAAGAGTGCGTTTCGGAAAACAGGCAATACATCGCGCCGGAACTTTTTGACATTGTAACATGTTGATATAATATCATAGTTTGTACATCAACGTCCATTCATATTACAGCCTTTGCTACGGCACGATGTCTGTCGCCAGTCTGGTTGACAGAGCCGCTGAACTCGGCCATCACGTTTTGCCGCTGACAGACATCAACACGACTATGGGCGTGACGGAGTTTGTGTTTGCCTGCTGCAAAAAAGGCTTGCGTCCGGTGGCTGGAGTGGAGTTCCGTAATGGCGACAATCTGCTTTATGTGGCGTTGGCGGCCAACAATGCCGGCTACGCCGAACTTAACGCTTTTCTGACGGACTGCAACCTCGCGAAACAGCCTTATCCTGAGAAAGCCCCTCAGTGGGACAATGTGTTTGTGATTTATCCTTATGGACGAATGAAAGTCGGGATGTTGCGCGAAAACGAATTCCTTGGCGTGCGCTTTTCTCAGATTTCAAAACTTTACAACTGCAAGTCATTCAGCAAGATAGTGGCATTACAGCCGGCGACTTTCATTGCCGAAAACGATTTCTCCTTACATCAGCATCTTCGCGCCATTGACGGCAACATGCTGCTGTCGCGCCTCAATCCCGATTCCTGCGCATCTTCCGACGAACTGCTGCTTTCTCCCGAACGTTTTCGTCTGGCTTACGTCCTGTATCCTGAAATAATAGCGAACACAGATAAGTTGCTCGACAAGTGTGAAATCGATTTGGATAACAAGGTCAAAAACAGACGCTGCTTCACCGATAGTCCTTACGACGACCGTGAACTTTTGCGCAAGATTGCCTTCGATGGGATGTTGTACCGGTACGGCAAGTCCGACAAGGAAGCCTATCGGCGTATTGAGAAGGAACTTGACATCATCGACAGGATGGGCTTTTCATCTTATTTTCTCATGGCGTGGGACATCGTGCGTTATTCCATGTCGCAGGGTTTTTATCATGTGGGACGGGGCAGCGGTGCCAATAGTGTTGTGGCTTATTGCCTGAGAATCACCGACGTGGATCCAATAGAATTGGATTTGTATTTTGAGCGTTTCCTGAATCCCAAGCGGAGCAGTCCGCCCGATTTCGACCTCGATTTTTCGTGGCGCGAACGCGATACCGTGATAGACTACATCTTTAAAAGGTATGGCAGAGCGCATACGGCTCTGCTTGGCGCCACGGTGACGTTTCAGGACAATTCCCTCTGCCGCGAGTTGGGCAAGGTGTACGGTTTGCCGAAAGGTGATATCGAGAGCATGGAACGCAATCCCGAAACTTTTGCCCGCCGTAGCGAGATAGCACGTCACATCATGACGGTTGCGGAGTCTCTTCGTGATTTTCCGTGCCAGCGGTCCATCCATGCTGGTGGCGTTTTGGTTTCGGAACGCCCGATTACGGAATATGCCGCCCTTGATTTGCCACCGAAAGGCTTTCCGACGACGCAGTTCGACATGTATTCCGCCGAGATGCTCGGTTTTGAGAAAATCGACATCCTGAGCCAACGTGGCATTGCTCACATCCGCGATGCCGTCGATCTTGTCCGCAACAACCATCACATTGACATCGACATCCATCAGGTGGAGCGTTTTAAGGAGGATCCGCTGGTGAAGCGGCAACTGATGGACGCCGAGACCAACGGCTGTTTCTATATCGAAAGTCCCGCCATGCGTGGACTGTTGCATAAGTTGCAATGTTCAGACTACAAGACGCTTGTCGCGGCAAGTTCCATCATCCGTCCCGGTGTCGCAAGGTCGGGCATGATGCGTGAATATGTCAACCGATTTCATCATCCCGACACCGTCGATTACCGCCATCCCTTGTTGAAGGAACTTCTTGGCGAGACCTATGGCGTGATGGTGTATCAGGAAGACGTGCTCAAGGTATGCCATTATTTTGCAGGTCTCGATCTTGCCGATGCCGATGTGCTGCGCCGCATGATGGGACACAAGATGCGCGACAAAACGGCTTTCGTGGAGACCCGGCAGCGTTTCTTCGACAATTGCAAGGCCAAAGGCTATCCCGACGCGCTGGTGCAGGACGTGTGGGCGCAAATCGAGTCTTTCTCAGGCTATTCCTTCTCCAAGGCACATTCCGCTTCCTATGCCGTGGAAAGTTTCCAGAGCCTTTATCTGAAATCGCATTTCCCGCTTGAGTTTCAAGTCGCCGTCATCAACAATTTTGGCGGATTCTATCATACTTGGGTCTATTTCAACGAGATGCAAAGAATGGGCGCTATGATACATCTGCCTTGCGTGAACCATAGCGAATGGCTGACATCTTTGGCGGGACGGACGGCTTTCATGGGTTTTGTCCACCTTCTGGGCGTTGACCAAGATTTCGTGAAGCGCATTATTGACGAACGCAAGGCGCACGGGGCTTTCTCTGGCATCGACGACTTTGCGTCGCGCGTGGCTTTTGACATGCAGCAGATGGTCTTGCTCATACGTTGTGGCGCTTTCAGTTTTACAGGACTCAGCAAGCCTAAGTTGCTTTGGGAAGCCCATGTGCTCAAGAATCGGCCGACAGGGCAGGGGCCGGTGCTGTTCGCCCAGCATGGCGACCATTATGCTTTTCCTGATTTTCAAACCGATGCGGTGAAAGATGCCTACGATGAAATCGAACTTTTCGGCTTCCCTGTGACGCTGAACTGTTTCGACCTGCTTCAGACGCGTTTCCGCGGCGAACTGATGGCTTCGCTGATGCTCCAGCATGTGGGACAGACGTTCAGGATGATGGGCAGGCTGGTCACGGTGAAATATGTCAAGACCTGCAAAGGCGAGTTGATGACGCTCGGCACTTTCGTCGATTGCCAAGGCCAGTTTTTCGACACGGTGCATTTTCCGGCCACGCTGAAGGCTTATCCTTTTCAAGGTGACGGCGTATATCTGATTTTGGGCAAGGTGACGGAAGAATTCGGACATCCTTCGTTTGAAGTCCAGAAAATGGCGCGCATGCCGTATTTGCCTGATCCGCGAGCCTGAAAAACAATGAAAGCCGTACGCTTCATGGCATCCCCAAGAAAAAAAAGATTCCGGAGTTATTATTGATGTGGCATTTTATTTGATGAAGGGGTGAGACATTTCGCGCTTTCATTGAAAAGGCGTCTGGGATGCTTGGCTTAGTAAGGCAATATTGTTATCTTTGCTTAAATTATATATTGATGAAAAAAGGAATCGCATCGCTGATATTGATGTTGGCGTTATTGAATGTCGCTTTCTCCCAGCAAAAGGGCACTGTGACGGGAGTCGTGAAGGATGCGGATACGGGAGAGACGCTGATTGAGGCGGTGCTTTATGTTGAAACACTGAAAACGGGCACCACCACTGATGTGAATGGCCGTTTCGAGTTGACGTTGCCTGTCGGTGAATATGATGTGAAATGCTCTTATCTCGGCTATGTCACTGTTAACAAGAAAATCAAGATTGGCGCCAATCCGCAATCCTTGACAATCAATCTGAAACAAGATACGGAAACGCTGTCCGAAATTGAAATCTCAAGTGAGAAAAAAGACAGGAACGTCTCTGAGATGGCGATGAGCGTGCAGACGCTCGACATGAAGACCATCAAGAAGATTCCCGCCCTGATGGGTGAGGTCGATGTCATCAAGACCATACAACTGCTGCCTGGCGTGCAGGCGGCATCGGAAGGTTCGTCAGGCTTCAGCGTCCGCGGCGGCGGCACCGACCAGAACCTCATCCTTCTTGATGACGCGCCAATTTACAATGCCTCGCACTTTCTTGGCTTTTTCTCGGTCTTCAACAACGATGTGGTGAAAGATGCCACATTGTACAAAGGCGACATCCCCGCAAACTACGGCGGACGTCTGTCGTCGGTGCTCGATATCCAGACAAAAGACGATGTTCCTGACAAACTGTCGGGTATGGGAGGCGTCGGACTGGTCACCAGCCGCCTGATGCTCGATGCGCCACTCTTCGACCACAGGACTTCGGTGATGCTGGCAGGCAGAACGACTTATGCGGGCCTCGTATTGCCTTTTCTCGGCGACAATCTGTCAGGGTCGAACATCTACTTCTATGACCTCAACGCCAAAGTGACGCAGACGCTGAATGAGAACAACCGTCTCTATGTATCTGCATACCATGGCTTTGACAAGTTTTTCCTGCAAGACATGATGGGCCTCAGTTATGGCAATAGCAGCACCACCATCCGCTGGAACCACGTCTTTTCCGACAGGCTGACGTCGAATCTGTCGCTCATCGGTTCAAAATACGATTATAATATCGACATCATCTACAATCCATACGACTTCACGCTGAGTGCGGGTTCGAGTGGCGCCAAGATGGCTTATGATTTCACCATGTTGTGGAATGAAAAGCACACGACGAAGTTCGGCTTCACCACATCGTACCTGTCGTTCAAACAGGGCGAATTGGAAGACAGAGGCGGCGCCTTGACACAATATCTTCAAGGTGGTTTCTTGTCGCAATACCAGCAGTATGGTGCGTCTTCGGTCCTGACGCGCAAAGGCTTGGAGCACGCCATTTATTTCACTCACGATTACGAGGTGACGCCACGGTTTTCCTTGCGTTGCGGTGTGCGGCTTTCGTGTTTCCAGAACATCGGCGCCGAAGATTTCTTCGTCTTCGACGAGAACCATCTTCTCTCCGATACGATTCATTATGGTAAAGGCGAAATCTTCCATACGGAAATCAACCCTGAGCCGCGTGTCGCCACCATGTTCCGCATCGACGAGAAATCATCCGTCAAGGCATCCTATTCGCGTACTGTGCAGTATGCGCAAGTCGCTTCAGCATCCACAGGCGGTCTCCCGTTCGATGTGTGGTTCCCGATCAGCCCCAACATCAAGCCGCAGAAGTGCGACCAGTTCGCCACGGGTTATTTCAGGAATTTCAAGGATAACGCCATCGAGACTTCCGTCGAGGTGTACTACAAGAATTTCAAGAACGTCATCGATTTCAAGGATAATGCTTTGACCTACGGCAATGCGCTCATCGATGGCGAACTTCGTTGTGGCAAAGGCCGTTCCTATGGCGCCGAGTTCCTGATTAGGAAAAACACTGGCAAACTTACAGGTTGGATATCATACACTTACGCCCGCACTTTCAGGACTATTGACGGAATCAATTTTGGCAAGGAGTACTGTTCGCCATACGATCGTCCACATAACTTCGTGTTCGTGGCGAGTTACGACATCACGCCGCGCCTCAGCACTTCCGTTAACTGGATCTACAACACTGGCCAGCCCGTCACGTTCCCATACGGCCTCTACACTAATGGCAACGTGACTTATGCCGTCTATAATGGAAGCCGCAATCAGAGCAGATATCCTTCCTACCACAGGATGGACGTCTCGGTTACCTATAAACTTGGTGACAGAAAATGGAAAAAATGGGATAGCGAGTTGAACGTGTCGGTTTACAATGCCTATGCGCATCACAACACGTGGGCGATCACTTTTGTTCCTGGCAAAGATGGCAGCATCGTCACGCAACGCATGTACCTGTTCTCCGCCGTACCTTCAATTTCTTACAACTTTAAATTCTGAAGACAATGAAAAAAACACAATATCTGCTGATGCTTACGCTTTCCCTCTTCATGTTTTCATGCACAGAGGAAATCACTATTAATACCGAGGAGGGCGACCCCTTGATTGGCGTCAGCGCTTCCTTCACCGACGAGTTCAAACGCCATGAGGCCGTGTTGAGTTATTCGTCCGATTTCTACAACACGGGAACACCCAACATGATTTCAGGCGCTAAAGTTGCCGTGACCGATGGCGTGGATACGATTCCCTATATCGAGCAGGAAGGCAATCCAGGTCATTATCTCACCGATTTCGTCGCAGGACGGAAGAATACGCTTTATCGTTTGCTGATAGACATTCCTGATGCCGCTGAGGCTGACGGATACAAGCATCTGTATGCCGAGAGTTATATGAACGACAATATTGAAGGGATCGATTCCCTCCAGATGCACGCCTTCAATTCTTTTATACCCATGATTGGCCTCGATAGTCTGACTTGCGTCTATCCATATTTCCAAAGTCTCGACGATAAGTCCATCATTTACATGGTGTCGGTTTCCAAGAACGACACGCTTGTCAACGATACCTTGACAAAGATGCTGACCATTCCTATGGCTGGCTATGCTGGCTATTACGTCAACGGTCCCGAGTTCTTGGAAAAAAACATGGAGATTCCGGTATGGTATTTCCCCAAAGGCTCGCTTCGCGATGGCGATCGCATCAAGGTGTTTCTCAACAGCATTCCGTCGGATTTCATGTATTACATCTATGAATTGAGCATGTCGACGGGTAGCAATCCTATGATGGGTTCTCCGACAAATATCCTTACCAACGTCAAGCCTGCCGGCGAGGGAGTGGGGTGGTTTTACGCCGCTTCTGTCGTCACGTCCGAGACGGTTTGGCATGAGTGAAATCCCGAGATTTCATGCTTTTCGGTGAATAAGCATCATATTCGCCGAAAAATATTCGGCGAATAAGCGTCATATTCGCCGAAGGTTCGATAATAGAAGTCTTTCTGAGATGGTTTTTGCGTCCGATTCCTACAATAGTCGTCGGTAACATTGCGAGTCCGTTGCAAATCATGCGGCATTATTCATCAAAAACATCAAAGGCGGACCATTGGCCCGCCTTTGTTTGTTCGTAGTGAACTAAATCATTACATTTTCTTCACGTTATCCATACCGACTTGGACAGCCTGCATGTTCAACGGGATGAGTTTGTGAGCGCGTTCCGGCAGTGAGTGTTTCAGACCTTCTTCGACGTTCTTGTTGTCGATGATGGGTCTCACCTTGAGGAATGCACCGAGGATGATCATGTTGAACACTTTGCTGTTACCCATGTCCGATGCCAGTTGGGCTCCTTCGATGGTGTAGACGCTGATGTCCTTGCGGGTTGGTTTGTGTGTGATGCCGTTCGGGTCGTAAATAAGATAGCCGCCGGGTTTCACTTTGCTCTCGAACTTGTCAAGTGACTGCTGATTCAGAATCACTGCAGTGTCGAAGGCGTTGAGGATAGGGGAGCAGACGCGTTCGTCGCTGACGATGACGGTAACGTTTGCAGTGCCGCCACGCATCTCCGGACCGTAAGAAGGCATCCAGCTGACTTCCTTGTTCTGCATGATACCACTATAAGCAAGGATCTTACCCATTGACAAGACGCCTTGTCCGCCGAAACCGGCTATAATAATTTCTTCTGTCATTGCTTTGTAGTTTTTAATTATTTGCTAATCAGCTCGAAGTTGTCCTTGATGTCGCCAAGAGGATAGACTGGCAGCATGTTTTCCTGAAGCCATTTGTTTGCATCGACGGCGGTCATCTTCCAGTTGGAGTTGCAGTTCGAGACGATTTCAACGAAGTTGACGCCGTTCTTGTTTTCCAGCTGGTTCTTGAAAGCCTTCATGATGGCTTTTTTGCAGTTGCGCACTGCGGCAGGAGAGAACACGGCCTGACGTGTGACGTATCTTGTTCCTGGCAAGGTCGAGATGATGTCGGTGATTCTCAGCGGGAAACCGTTGTTAGGCGTGCCGTCTTCCCATTGTGGCTTGCGGCCGTAAGGGGTCGTGGCAGTCTTCATGCCGACCAGCGTGGTAGGTGCCATTTGGCCGCCTGTCATGCCGTAAATGCCGTTGTTGACGAAGATCATGGTGATGTTCTCGCCACGGTTGCAGGTGTGGATGGTCTCGCAGGTGCCGATGGCAGCGAGGTCACCGTCGCCTTGGTATGAGAAGACAATCTTGTTTGGCCATACGCGCTTGATGCCCGTAGCCAACGCTGGAGCACGTCCGTGGGCGGCTTCCTGGAAGTCGACATCGAAATAGTCGTAAGCCATGACAGCGCATCCCACAGGAGCGACGCCGATGGTGATTTCATCGATGCCAAGTTCCTCGATTACCTCGGCGATGATGCGGTGCACAGTGCCGTGTCCGCAACCTGGGCAATAGTGGAATGGCTTCTCAGTCAGTAACTTGGATTTCTCGTAAACCAGATTCTCCGGTTTTGTGATATCTTGTAATGTGATTTCTGACATGTTGTTATTCTCCTATAATTTGTTTCTTCATAGCTTCGAGAACTTCTTCCGGCGTATGGATGATGCCACCGACACGGCCGAAGTGTTCAGCCTTGGCGCGGCCGTTGCAGGCGAGTTTGACGTCTTCAATCATCTGGCCGCAGCTCAGTTCAACGGAAAGGAATCCCTTGACGCCTTTGTCAATCAGTTTCTCGATGGCTTTAGTCGGGTAAGGCCACAGCGTGATGGGGCGCAGCAAGCCTATCTTCAGGCCTTCTGCACGTGCCAGCTGCACTGACTTCTGTGCAATACGGGCGCTTGAACCGTAAGCCACGAACACGTATTCTGCATCTTCGCAGCTGATTTCCTCGTAACGCGTTTCTTTTTCAGTGACTTCCTTGTACTTGGCTTGCAGATGACGGTTGTGTTCTTCCATCTTAGCCGAGTCAAGATCCAATGATGTGATGATGCGGTGCGGTGTGCCTCTCTTGCGGCCTGTCGTAGCCCAAGGATATTTCGCCTTGATTTCTTCTTCGCTCATGCGGTCTTTCTGGTCGGGAAGGATGACCTTCTCCATCATCTGTCCGATGGCGCCGTCCGAAAGGATGCAGCTTGCCATGCGGTATTTGAATGCGAGATCGAAGCCTAAAGCGACGAAATCAGCCATTTCCTGCACCGATGCTGGTGCGAGCACGATGTTGTGATAGTCGCCGTGGCCACCGCCCTTGCAAGCCTGGAAATAATCGGCCTGTGAAGGCTGGATGGTGCCCAATCCCGGGCCGCCACGCACCACGTCAGCATAGACGCATGGAATTTCAGCGCCAGCGATGTAGGTTATTCCTTCCTGCTTCAGGCTGATGCCAGGACTGGATGATGATGTCATGACACGTTTTCCGGCAGCACCGGCAGCATACACCATGTTGATGGCTGCCAATTCGCTTTCTGCTTGCAGAACGACCATTCCGGTACGCTCATAAGGGTTTTGTTCCGAAAGATACTCAATCACTTCCGACTGAGGAGTGATGGGATATCCGAAGTAAGCATCGGCACCGTAGCGAATAGCGGCCTCGGCCAATGCCTCGTTACCCTTCATCAGTTTTAATTCTCCCATTATGTTTGTTTTTAATTGTTAGACATTTAGGCTAGGTTACAGGGCTTTCTTGTAAACCTTGATCACGCCGTCGGGACATGTGACGCCGCAGCTGGCACATCCTATGCATTGCTCCGGATTTGCCATGAAGGCGTAATTGTAACCTTTTCCGTTCACTTCTTTTGCCAATTCGATGACACCACATGGGCATGCAGTGATGCACACTCCGCATCCCTTGCATCTTTCGATGTCAACGACGATGGCTCCTCTGAATTTTGCCATATCTTTAGATTTTAGAATTTTGTTTGTTTGTCGTTATTCGCAATAATGCTTTATTCTCTTCAGAAAGAATGGCACAAAGTTACAACTAATAATGGTATAAAGTATAAAGTTTGAAGAAAAATTATTACCGGTTTTCTGCCTTGACAGGTCTGTTTTGCGCCCGCTCTCTTGGCTTCAGACCATCTCCATGCTTCGTGTCTCGCCAGTGATTGATTCTTTCTGCCGCCAGTGCTTCTGTAATAAATAATTCGCAGAATGGTGGTTTGATAGCATTCTGTTGCGACTTGCTTTGTGGCAATAGGATTCTGCCATTTAAATATCTGAACGCCATAATTTTAAATCTTTTAAAGATGGTGTCCATCATATAATGCAAAACACGGAGCCCTGTTCGGAACTCCGTGTTTATTTTTCGTGTTTGGCGTATTATTTTATCGGGTGGTCTTCGGCAAAGAGTTTCAGCCTTTCTGCCAACACCGGAATCTCGTCTCGTTGAATCAGAGATGTGCAGGCGCGTATGCCTTGACGCGAGCTTCCGCATGTGTCGAGCGAGATGGCCGAGATGCCGTAATACATCATTTCTTCGACCAGATCGGCTCCTGTGAATCCCGGATAGCAGTAGGTGAAATAGAATCCGTCAGCGATAGGCTCGCCAAGGTCCTTGTCGTAAGTGATTATGAAACCGTTCGACGTGAAGGCGTCTTTCATCAGCTTGGCTTTGCGGCCGTATTCCATGACGTCGTCGCGGTAATTGTAAACACCATCGTTGACGGCTTTCATGACGCCAGCCAGGGCGTACTGAGCGGAATGCGACGTTCCGGAGCTGAGCGGGTGCAAGGCTCCGAACAGGATGGCTTTCAGAAACACTTCTTGTCCGCAGAATGACTTCAGGTTCGGATAATGGCGTTTCGCAAGTTTGTCGCTTATTCCTAATATGGCGCAACGTTCGCCGGCATAGCTGAATGCCTTGGAACTCGAAATCATCAGGATGTAGTTGTCGGTGTACTTTCCAACGCTGGGCTGGTAAGGCTCTACGCCGGGATGGCTGTAGTCCTTGCGGAAGTCCATGCCGAAGTAGGCCAGGTCTTCCATCACGATGACATCGTATTTGTTGCAGAGTTCGCCGATGATTCTAAGTTCTTCGTCGGTTAGGCAGACCCATGAAGGGTTGTTCGGGTTCGAATACAGTACGCTGTGAATCTTTCCTGTCTTCAGGATGCTTTCCAGCTTGTCGCGCAGTTTTTCGCCGCGGAAGTCGTAGATGTCGAACGTTTCCATTGGGATGCCGAGCACCTTGTTCTGGAACTTATGAACTGGGAATCCGGGGTCGATGAAAAGGGTGGTGGTCTTCTCCGCCGTGCAATGGCCGCAAATCATGAACGATGCGAAGGCACCTTGCATGGAACCGACTGTCGGAACGCAGTTTGCAGCATCGACGTCGATGTTGATGAAATTCTTGATGAAGCGTGACGCTTCTTTTTTCAGCACAGGAATGCCGTCGATGGGCGGGTAGCTTGCGGCGACCCCATCCTGTAATGCCTTGATTTGCGCTTCAACGCCTTGTTTTGCCGCCGGCAGACCGGGATTGCCAATTTCCATGTGGATGAACTTCTGGCCGCTCGCACTTTCAAGATCTCTCGAAAGTTTGTTGATTTCACGGATGCCGGCTTTTCCAATGCATGGCAGATCACTGTCTGCAAAAATCTTCTTCGCCAACTCTATCGGAATGATATTGTGCTTCATCATGTCTTAAGACTTTAAATTAAATAGAAATTTTTGTCTGAATGGAATTAATCCACAAAAATACAAATTTAATGGACGTGGGCAATCATAATCCTGAAAATAGATTAAGTGATTGTAAATTAATGATATATGTAACTTTATCCCGCGATACGCGTTTTTCCCGATCATTTCTCTTGGATGGCGATGCCGGCCCCGAAGAGTGCGAAATCGTATTTCACCGGATCTTTGGCATCGAGTTCCCTGAGCCTTGCGGTGAGTTGCTCCACGGCGGTTCTGTCGTCGTTTTTGCGCTCAAGAAGACCGAGATCCCTTGACACTTCTGACACGTGAATGTCGAGCGGGATGTAAAGTTGCGCCGGCTTGACGCTTTTCCATATTCCCAAATCGACGATGCCGTCGTCCCTGACGAGCCAGCGCAAGGCGAGATGTATGCGTTTGCAAGCCGATTTGTCGGGACAGGAGACGTGTTTCGAAAATGAATCGCCGTTGGCAGCCGCCATCTCCTCGCGGAAACGCCTGATGCCGCACCAGATGTCAGGCACGTCGAACACGCCTTCCAAGCCGTCATGGTTTTCGATGACGTGCCTCAGACCTTGGCAGTAATAGATGAAATCCCTGCCGAAGAAGGTGCGGTGGATTGAAAAGGCAGGATCGATGTCAGCGTAGCCTCCCGACATGACGAAGTCGTATGGCGACTTGCCCATCATGGCGAGCATCTTGTCGGCCGAGTTGAGAATCATGCTGCGCTTGCCCCAGGCGACGACAGAAGTGAGAAAGGCGACAATCTCGATGTCGTTGCGGTTTGCGTAACGGCGCGGAAACTGCACGGGATCCTTGTCGATGAAACTCGGCGTGTTGTAAAGCGCCACGAGTTCATCCATCTGACCTTTGAAGTCACTATGCGAATAGGATTTGAGTCTTGATGTCTGATTGTCAGAACTGTATGTCATTTTGCCCGATTGAATGCCCGTATTCCTTGATGGATTCATCCGGCAAAACTATGAAAAATCGGCGTCATGGCTCGTGATGCGTGCATGCAATTGTCTTGACAGGCTGTGATTTTCACGCCTTGCGATAATTGATTTGATTTTTCGACGGGAACTGTCTAAATTGCAGATTTGCAATCGAGTGGGACGTACTGGACTCGAACCAGTGGCCTCTGCCGTGTGAAGGCAGCGCTCTAAACCGACTGGGCTAACGTCCCATTGTTTCACAAAAAAACGCCTTGTTGGCGTTTCTGTGGGGCGAACAAGGATCGAACTTGTGACCTCATGCCTGTCAA
>CAYQND010000016.1:0-44140 GCA_964418895.1 uncultured Lentimicrobiaceae bacterium
TAAAAGTATGAATTATCCTGACGCAAGGCAAAAAAAAAGCTGCCGAAGCAGCTTTCATCAAATCGTTCAGGCCTTTTCTTCAGGCTTGTCTTCTGTTTTCTCCTCTTTCTCATCAGGGGTGAAATCGAGCAGTTTCTTATCCATCAGAAGCTGATACCATACGAAAACCTTCTTTATATCGGAAGGATAAACGGTTTCCTTGTCGTAATCAGGCATGACGTCGGCGAACTTGGCTCTCAGCTCATCGTTGGAAGCCTTCTTGAAATCGAAATCGACGTTGTCGCCCATCTTTTCATGAATCATGCGAAACACATCTTTCAACAGACGGTCTTCATCGACAGAAAAAATCGAAATCTCTTCAAGCGTGCTCATGCGGTCGTTGGCGAAGGCAGGACCGATCTTGCCGTCAAGTAACGATTCCACAATCACTCTTCCCGATGCGTGGGACTTAATCAGAAACAGGCCGGATTTACCTGATATCGAGACAATTTTACTTAAATCCATAGTTGTTCAAAAATTGAGTGCAAAAGTAGAAAAAAATCGGTTCAAGACCACAAAAAAGTCAATCCTTTTGAAGACCACGATTTCGATCAGAAAACTTTCCGCTCCGTTTCATCCCAGAGCCAGTCTATCAGTTCGTGATTCAGATAACGTCGCGGAATGTCTTTATCGCCTTTGCCGACGTAATAGCGCAAGGTATCGTGCGAACACAAGGCGTTGACGGCTGGGCGCGCTCCTTTCTCGGGAGTGTTGCAGAATGGACGGAACAGAATATCGGCGAGCGGATCGAACCATCGGTTCATGTGAATCATGTTGCTGTTCACCACGCCAGGATCAGCCAGATTCACACGGCAACCGGTATGTTTGGCCAATGCCAGCATGAAAAGAAGCAACGCCAGTTTGCTGTCGGCATAAGTGCCGATTTGCCGGAAATCGGAAGCGCCTTTCTGGAAAAAGTCACGGTCCAAATGTCCGTAGCGGCACGACAATGACACCATGCTGACAATGTTTGCATCTTCGGTCATCAAAGGCAGCAGCAAGCGCGAAAGCATGTAATGCCCGAGATAATTCACAGCGACAGTCTGCTCGAAGCCATCGTCGGTAAGGCGGAAATCGCGATTCAGCGTCCCTGCGTTGTTGAAAAGTCCCGAAAGCCTGACGCCATTGCCTTTAAGCGTCTCAACAAAACTGAGAATCGACTTCTTTGAAGCCATGTCAACTTGCATCACCTGCAAATCGGCTTCGGGCAATTCTTTCATTATCAACAACTTAACTGACTCGCCTTTTTCAAGGTTACGACATGCCATGATGACGGAGCAGCCGCGTTGCGCCATAGCGCGAACCGTGGCCGAGCCTATGCTGCCGCTCGCACCCGTGATAATTATTTGTATTTTTTCCATAGTCTTGCAACGGTATGTTTTGGCAAAATGGTAATCAGCAGCGGAAGATAAAAATTCATGAAACCCGGCTTCACCACACGGCGACGTCGGAACATTCCTTTCAGCGCTCTGCCCACAAGCCATTCAGGCGTGCCAATGAAACCCAACTTCAGGCCAAGTTTCATCAGACTTGGTTTAAACTTGTACAAAGGCGTGGCGATGGCGCCAGGACACACCGTGGTGACTCCTACCCCGTACGGCCGCATCTCGAAGTAAAACGACTTGCTGAAACTTTTCAGATAAGCCTTTGTAGCAGAATAGATTGTGATGCCCGGCATGGGCAATTGGGAAGTCATCGACGACATGTTGATGATGTATCCGTGACCGCGTTTCTTCATCTCATTTCCAAACAAGATGCAGAGCAATGTCGGCGTCATCGTATGCAAGAACAGCATTGACTCGGTTTTTGCCACGTCTTCTTGAGTCAGCTCCTTGAAGAAAAAGAAACCGGCATCGTTTATCAGGATGTCGACTTCAATTCCTTTGTCTTGACAGAAGCCAAACAAATCACTGGCAGCACTTTCCTTGGCCAAATCAAGAAACAGAGAAGACACTTCCACGCCGAACCGCTGATGCAAGTCCGACGACACTCTTGGAAGTTCGTTTTTCTGATTGCTGACAATCAATATGTTGCAGCCATATTCAGCCAATTCGGCGGCATATTGCAAACCCATTCCTGAACTGCCTCCAGTGACGAGTGCCAATGGCTTGCGCCCTATTTTCCGTGAATACGATGCTATCCGAGCGCCGATTTTCATGGTCAAAGTTCCTTTTCGGCTTTGTCGACTTCCTTCTGAAGACATTCCGGAAGGTTTTCCACACAGTGGTGGCAGCGCATTTCCAGCGTGTACATGCGGCCGATGCAATAATTGGAGTGTTTGCAGCCGCTGCGTTCTATCTCGCCCGACTTGAGTTTGTTGACAAAATCGGTGTCGTGCACCAATGCCCTTGCCACCTGCAAGCCCATAAAGCCTGCATCAAGCACTTCTTCCATCTTCTGTTTGGAAATCAGGCCACCGACATAGATGAGCGGCATCTTCAGGTTAGCCCTGAACACCTTGGCATCGTCGAGAAAATAAGCTTCCTTGTAAGGCACTGTCGGAATCGCCATACGCCCGAAGAGCGCAAGGCAGGCTTTCAGCCACCAGAACTGCTTCATGTCCATGTAATAGCGCAAGGTCTTCAACGGCATGGCGCCGCGCATCACCTCCATAGGTGCCTTGCTGACAAAACCTGCCGTGAGCACAAGTGCATGAACGCCAAGACGTTCCAGTTCTTGCGCCACCTTGATGCATTCATCTTGCTGCATGCCGCGCTTGAAGCCGTCGTGCATGTTCACCTTGACAATCACGCCCATGTCATTGCCAGCGGCTTTCATCACTTCTTCGATGACCATGTCCATGAAACGCATCCTGTTTTCAAGGCTGCCGCCGTAAGCGTCGTGGCGATGGTTAGTGTAAGGCGAAAGGAACTGGCTGATGAGATAGCCGTGTCCGGCATGTATCTCGACGCAGTCGAAACCCGCTTCACGCGCCAGACGGACTGCATGGCCGAAATCCTTCACCAGAGCAAGGATCTCGTCTTCGCGCAGTTTACGCACAAAAGTGGGAGAATAAAGGTTGAACCCACCGGAAGCCCCGACAGGCTTGCAGCCACAAGTGGCGCGATGTGTCATGTTGCCGCAATGCCCCAACTGGATGGATGCTTTTGCGCCTTCGGCATGAATGGCGTCGGTGAGCCGCTTCAGTTCAGGGACGACTGCTTCACGCATCAGCAGCTGCCCGTTAAATGATAATCCGGACCTGTTGACAGCGGCATAAGCCACAGTCGTCATGCCCACTCCGCCCTTGGCAACAGCGACATGATAGTCGAAAAGATCCTGGGACGGGCTGTTGTCGTAAGCCATATTCTCGAACGCTGCGGAACGTATCACGCGGTTGCGCAACGTCACGGGACCAATCTGACAAGGAGAGAATATGTCTGTCATGATATGTAAGTTTGATTTCAATAAATGAAAGGAATCATCCTTTTCACCTTTTTCGTATTGAGCTCGTCGCCGAACTCGGCCTTGTATTTGTTGTAAATGCGAGCGGCACGCGGTGCGAGATTTGCGAATGTCCAGAACGCGAAGACGGCGCCAGCCCACGACCACGTGAGCAAGGCGAAGCCAATCCACTCGAGCAGTTCGCCGAAATAATTAGCAGAAGTGACGTAACGGAACATGCCGCCTTTGGGCAGATAATGTTTCGTGTCGCCATCCTTGCGCAAATTGCGTATGATGTCGTCAGACTGTATGTTGATGTACATCCCCATAAGGAACACCAGGAAACCGCCGATAAACTGCCACGAAGACAACCAATCGTGCGGATAATAGTCGGCAGGCGAAATGAAATAAATCCAACCGCCCTGCATGAGCGCGTTGAGCACATTGAAAGCCATGCCCATGACGATGATGGCAAGCGGCATACGGCTCTTCCCGCGGATGCGGAACGGGAATACGAATGACCGCTGGAAATAATGCAATTCGAAAAGAAACAGAAATGCCAGCCGCACGGTGTCACCCCTTCTGTCGGAGCACAGCCAAAGCACAAGCATGGTGACAAACACCGGCGATTCCATCAGCACCCAGCCTAACTTGTTGTTCAGCGCGAAGCCCCATTTGGATGTATAAAACTTACCATAGCCTGCATCGACGAAAAACAAGGCCACAAACACTACCAACGCAACGCAATGCAGGTCATGACAATGAGAAACACGTAAAAACCATGCAACGACATCATATCAGAAAATTTGTCCGCAAAAGTAAGGTATTTTTATGATGATTATCATAAACAGAAGAACAACTTCGATTAAGATTTGTCCATATAAAATCCTCGAATTTGAAATAATTTCATTTTCTTTGCCTTTGAAAAACAAAGAACAAAAGAACAGACATCATGACATCGGCATTAAGTTGGATTCTCATTATCGCCATAGGTGCGGTAGGTTATCTTGTACAATGGAAGTTGAAATCCGTTTTCACAAAATACAGCAAGGTGTTATCGCCCGGT
This sequence comes from uncultured Lentimicrobiaceae bacterium, assembly GCA_964418895.1. Classification (GTDB taxonomy): domain Bacteria; phylum Bacteroidota; class Bacteroidia; order Bacteroidales; family F082; genus Limimorpha. The sequence goes on from CAYQND010000016.1 coordinate 4,490, forward strand.
GGGCTTACAGGCGCGCAGATTGCGGAAAAGATGCTGCGTGAAAACGGCATCAACAACGTGTCCATCACCTGTATCGACGGACAACTTACCGACCATTTCGACCCGACAAGGATGCAGGTGAACCTCAGCACCGACGTATATCAGAGAAACAGCGTGGCGGCGGCTGCCGTGGCGGCACACGAATGCGGCCATGCCGTGCAGCACAAGGAAGGCTACGCGCCCTTGCGCCTAAGGTCGAAACTCGTCCCGGTGGTCAGCATCTCGTCGCGTTTCTCACAGATCGTCATCATTGCAGGCGCATTAATGATCAACGTGTTTCCGGCACTATTCTGGATCGGCATCGCCATGTTCTGCATGGTGCTGTTTTTCAGCCTCGTGACACTTCCCGTAGAATATAACGCCTCAAGCCGCGCATTGGCATGGCTGCAGTCGTCCAACTCGCTCAGCAGTCAGGAACTGGGACAAGCCAAAGAAGCGCTGAAATGGGCGGCGCGCACCTATCTGGTTGCGGCACTCTCATCACTGGTCACGCTCATCTACTACCTCGGCTTCGCAAGAAGCAGATGATACATGCAAGAGTACATCACCATTGAAGGTGCCAGCGAGAACAACCTGAAAGACCTGTCGCTGCGCATCCCGAAGAAACTGATTACTGTAGTCACGGGCGTGTCGGGATCGGGCAAGTCGTCGCTGGTGCTCGACACCATCGCGGCCAAGTCGCGCCGTGAGCTGAACGACACCTTCCCTTCTTTTGTGCAGCAATATCTGCCGAAATACGGCCGTCCCCACGTCCAGCGCATCGACAACCTTCCCGTCGCCATAGTCATTGAACAGCGCAAGCCCACCGCGAACTCGCGTTCCACCGTTGGGACATACACCGACATCTACTCGCTGCTGCGACTGCTTTTCTCAAGAGTCGGGAAACCTTTCGTCGGCTATTCCGACATCTTCTCGTTCAACCATCCCTTGGGAAGCTGTCCCCGTTGCGCCGGTCTCGGCGAAATCAGGGAACTCGACATACACAAGCTCGTCGATTTCGACAAGTCGCTCAACGACGAAGACACCATACACTACATTGCCTTTGGCAAGGGGGGCTGGCGTTGGATTCGCTACGCCCACAGCGGGCTTTTCGACCTCGACAAGAAAATCAAGGATTATTCAGCGGAAGAGTTGGAATTGTTTCTCCACTCCCCTCAAATCAAGCTGAAAAACCCGCCGTACAACTGGCCGAAAAGCGCCAAATACGAAGGTCTCATCCCGCGCATGTACCGCAGCATCATCAACTCGGAAGAAGGCCTGTTGCACAGCGCCGTGCTGAATCCCATGCTCACCATGGGCACATGCCCCGACTGCAAAGGCACGCGCCTCAACCCGACCATTCTGTCATGCAAGATAAACGGCAGCAACATCGCCGACGTCACCGCATTGTCCATCACCGAAGCACGGAAATGGACAGCCTCGGTTGACGACCCTTTGGCTGTGGACATCAAGCAAGCCACCTTGGAACGATTAAACGCCCTTGAAGAAATCGGACTTGGCTATCTCACCCTCGACAGGCCTATCGGGTCGCTGTCGGGCGGCGAAGCGCAGCGCTGCAAAATCGCGAAATACATCAACTCGTCCTTGTCCGATATCATGTACATCCTCGACGAGCCGAGCGTGGGACTTCACAACCACGACATCCTTCTCATGCAGGACTCGGTAAGGAAACTGAAAGGTCACGGCAACACCGTGATTCTGGTGGAGCATCACAAAGACATGATCAGCATTGCCGACCACATCATCGACATGGGTCCTGGCGCTGGCGCCGAAGGTGGCGAGATCCTGTTCCAAGGCAGTTACGACGACCTGCTCAAGAGCCATACCATGACGGGTGTCAGACTTAGCACGACAAAACCCATCAAGGCAAACGTCAGGCAGCCAAAGAGTTGGTTCCATCTTGAACACGCCACGCTGCACAACATCAAGGACGTTTCTGTCGACCTTCCCATGGGCGTGATGACGGCCATCGTCGGCGTCGCTGGCTCGGGCAAAAGCTCGCTGATGGAATGTTTCCGCAACAGTTATCCCCAACCGGACGACATCGTCTATATCAGCCAGAAGAGCATCGGCATCAGCCTGCGCTCGACACCCGCCACCTATCTTGAAGTGTCGGACGACATCAGAAAACTCTTTGCCAAGGAAAACCGTTGCACCATGGATCTGTTTTCCTTCAACGGCAAAGGCGGATGCCCCGTCTGTCAAGGCAAAGGCGTCATCATCTCCGACATGGCTTTCATGGATTCCATCGAAACCGTCTGCGAAGCCTGCGGCGGCCTGCGCTATTCCAACGAAGTCCTGAAATACAAAGTAAAAGGAATGAATATCGCGCAAGTCATGGACCTTACTGCGAACAAGGCTTGCGAAATTTTCTCAAATAGCGTCATCAGCGACAAACTTGAGCCCTTATTGAAAGTCGGATTGGGTTACCTTCACCTGAACCAGTCGCTATCGACACTTTCGGGCGGAGAACTGCAACGCATCAAGCTGGCGTCATCGCTCGGCAACAAAGGCAAAATCTTCATCATGGACGAACCCAGCGACGGTCTTCACCTGAACGACATCGACCGCATTCTCAGGCTTTTCGATGACATGGTGGATGCTGGAAACACCATCTTCCTGATCGAGCACAACCTCGAGATGGTGAAATCAGCCGACTATGCCATAGAACTTGGTCCTGGCGGAGGAAACACCGGTGGAAAAGTCATCTTCGCGGGGACTCCGGCAGACATGACGAACTGCACCGAATCGGTAACAGGACCTTATCTCAAGACCGACCACGCCTGACAATCCATGAAAAACGACATAAATATTTTCCCATACCATCAAACAAATCATCATCGACACATCATGAAACAAGCCGGAAACGTACGGAATTTTCAACTTAACAACAAGATATTCAATATATTACATAAATAATTATTGGCATAATTTTTGCAGTTTTTAATCAATTTTATCCGTTTTTTTGACATAATAATAATTTCTAAACAAGGAAAATATGAGCAACCATTTAAGGCTCTTTTTTACGTTCATGATGCTGTGCCTCTGCATAGGAGTCAAGGCACAGTACAACGTCAGCGTCAAGGCTATCGTAACCATGACTAATGGTTCGGAAAGCGAATACTCGCTGAGTGACAAGGACTTGATTTCGTTTGAAGGTGAAGATTACCTTGTCATCCAATCTGAAAACACCATCAGGATTCCGTTGGCTGACATTCGGAAAATCGTCTTCGTCGACACATTGGATACCGACGAGACAGCCTCAGAGACCCCTTATCTCTATCCGAATCCTGTCAAGGATGCGTTTCTGCTTGGCAACATTGGCACCAATCAGATGATGCGCATCTATTCTATTGACGGACGTCTTGTCGAACAATCCATTGTCTCCGGAAACCAGCGCATCAGCGTCAACTCATTATCGGCTGGCGCCTATATAATCAGCGTAAACGGATATAACTTTAAAATGATGAAGCTATGAAAAAGACCATTCTGTTATTGGCAAGTCTGATTGTCTGCTTTAGCCTTCAGGCACAAGATGTACTCTTGCATCTTCATCATTTGGGCAACGTCTTGTACGAGACACCTGTGACTGAAGTGAACAACGTCAGTTTCTCTGCAAATCCCACTTCGGCAAACATCAACACCACAACAGGCACTGTGACTTATGCCGTGTCGATGATAGACAGCATCACCTTCAGTGAAGAAGTCGTCAGTGGCGACACAGTTTATGTCGTTTACAACGGCACATCCGTATCCGTCACCAATCCGTTCTCAAGCGACGGCGTGACAGTGAATGCCAACGGCGCCGATGTCACCATCACGTCATCCAAAGCCGGCGTGCCTTACGTCATTTCTGGCACTTCCTCTGACGGATCATTGGCCATCAGCAGCAGCAACAGCTTCACGATGGTTCTCTCCGGCCTCACCCTTACAAATCCAAGCGGCGCAGCCATAGACATCACTTCAGAGGTCTCCTCTTCACTGATACTTAGAGGTAACTCCACCATCGCCGATGCGGCAGGCGGAGTCAATACCGGCGTCTTCCACAGTGCAGGATCTGTACTCGTCACTTCAGGAACCGGCATGCTGAACATGACCGGCAGCACCAAACACGGCATGGACGTTATTGGCAACCTCACCATCTCGTCAGGCACGTTGAAAGTAACAAATGCAGCATCGGACGGCATCAATTGCGGTTCGATGAGCATGATATCAGGAACCATCAACATTCTGAGTTCAGGTTCCGACGGCATTGACTGCGCGGGAGCCATAACGATGCAAGGCGGTTCCATCAGCGTCGTATCCACTGCCGCAGACGTCAAAGGCGTCAAGGCCAGCGGCGTATTCACCATGTCGAACGGCAGCATCAACGTTACAGCAAGCGGTGCCAGCACCAAGGCCATCAAAGCCGGCGGCGCGCTCACCATCAGCGGCGGATCCATCGTCATGAATCTCTCTGGAAACGCCTGCGACGGCATCGCCAGCGACACTTCCGTCAGCATCACGGCCGGAACCATAACATCAACATCGTCAGCTTACGATGGTAAGACCATCAACAGCGACAATACCGTGACCATCAGCGGCGGCACGCTCAACCTCACATCGACAGGTGACGAGGCCAGCTGCATCAAAGGCGACGGCACAGTGACCATCTCCGGAGGCACGATAACGCTCACTGTATCAGGAAACAGCGCAAACGGAATTTCAAGCACCACGGACACCGAGATTGTAAACGGCACGATTACGATAACATCCTCTTCTGCAGATGGCAAAGCCATCAAAGGAGGCGATGACGTGACTACTGGCATCGTCAACATCAGCGGCGGCACGATAGACATCACCACAAACGCCAGCGAAGGAAAAGCCGTCAAAGCCAACGGCGCCATCACCGTAACGGGTGGCGACATCACGCTTAACTTGGGCGGGACAGGCTCCAACGGCATCTCCAGCGACACTTCCGTGACCATATCGGGAAGCAACGAAATCACAATAGAATCCATTGCCGCTGACGGAAAAGGCATCACCAGCAATGGTGCTGTCACCATCAATAACGGCACTATAACCATCACTTCCACGTCAAGCAACGTGAAAGGCATCAAAGCCGACGGACAACTTGCCATCACTGGCGGCAATATCGGCGTCACACTCTCTGGAACCGGTTCCAACGCCATATCCAGTGAAGTAGCAGTCAGCATCCAATCTGCCGGCATCGACATCACGACAACGGCAAGCGACTGCAAGGGCATCAACAGCAATGGCACCGTTGCAATCAGCAGCGGCACCATAGAAATCGGCACTTCGGGACAAGAGAGCAAAGGCATCAAAGCTGACGGACAAATCACCATCAGCGGCGGAACCATAACTATTAATCAGGAAAGTACAGGTTCCAACGGCATCTCCAGCGACACCGACGTCACCTTGCAAAGTGGCAGCAACGTCACCATCATCAGTTCTTCCCAAGACGGAAAAGCGGTGAATAGCGACGGCACCGTCACCATCAATGGCGGCACGCTGAACGTCACCAATTCCGGCGACATGTCGAAAGGCATCAAGTCGGACGGCAACATGACCATCAGCGGAGGCAACATCACCATCACAGCATCGGGCAGCACCGTTCTCGAAGTGGTCAACAATCAGAATGTGCCTTCCTACTGCTCGGCCATCAAGAGCGACGGCACCCTCACCATCACTGGCGGCACCTTCGACATCACCCTGCCAAGCACAAACCATGGCGGCAAGGGCATCAGCGCTGACGGCAACCTCAGCATCGACGGCGGCACCTTAGAGATTGTCACCAACGGCAATGGCGCCACCTACACCGTATCGGGCAGCACCACGGACGCCTACGCTTCGTCTTGCATCAAATCCGATGCAAACATCAGCATCCTGTCGGGCAACCTGACCTGCACAAGCACAGGTACGGCAGGAAAAGGAATTCGCGCGGGAGGAAGCATGACATTAGGCGAAGCCAACGCATCCAATTCCGACCTCATCCTTAACGTCACCACATCGGGAGAACGCATCACCATCAGCAGTGGCGGCTGGGGCGGCGGCGGAAACTACAGCAACCCGAAAGCCATACGTTCCGAAAGCGCCATGACCATCAACAGCGGCACAATAACAGTGTCGTGCACCCAATCCGGCAATGAAGGAGGCGAATGCATCGAAAGCAAGACCACTTTGACCATCAACGGTGGCGACATTGAAGCCCATTCTGTTAAAGACGACGCCATCAACGCCGCCAACAACATCACCGTCAACGGCGGAGACATCTACGCCCACAGCGACGGCAACGACGGCATTGACTCCAACGGCACATTCTTATTTGCCGGAGGCACCATCATCTCCAACGGCGCAAGAGCACCTGAAGAAGGCTTCGACTGCGATAACAACCAATTCAGAATTATTGGAGGCACCCTTATTGGAACTGGTGGAGCCACCAGCACTCCTACAAGCAACGTCTGCACACAGCCTTCACTCAAAATCAACATCACGGCAGGCAGCGCATTCCAGATTCTGAATTCATCGAACACTGCAATTATGACTTTCCAATGTCCTACTTTCACTGGAGGTGGCGGCGGCGGACCTGGCGGCGGTAGCGGCATGGTCGTTCTCGTGAGCTGCTCAGGCTTGCAACAAGGACAGTCATACACCCTGAAATACGGCGGCACCATCAGTGGCGGAACGAATAACAACGGTCTGTACACCGGAAACGTCAGCTATTCAGGCGGAAGCTCCACCAACTTCAATTGCAACTCCATGGTCACCACCGTCAATGCAGGCGGCTGATGGCATTCATCAAGAACATCACGGGAAAAGGGGCGGCAACGCCCCTTTTCCATTTCAGGCAACACTATTTTTCCGGCAAAACAATAGCCTTTCTCATCGAGAATCTGTATTTTTGCAACACAAAACAACGACAACAATGATAAGTTATAAAGACCTCGGGCTTGTGAACACCCGTAAAATGTTCGCCAAAGCGGTGAATGGCGGTTATGCCATTCCGGCCTTCAACTTCAACAACATGGAGCAGATGCAGGCCATCGTCATGGCTGCTGTGGAAACAAAATCACCCGTGATACTTCAAGTATCGAAAGGCGCACGTGATTATGCCAACCAGACCCTTCTCCGCTACATGGCGGAAGGCGCAGTAGGGTATGCCAAAGAACTGGGATGCGAACATCCTGAAATCATCCTTCACCTTGACCACGGCAATTCTTTCGAGCTTTGCAAGTCGTGCATCGACATGGGATTCTCTTCCGTCATGATTGACGGCTCGGCGCTGCCATACGATGAAAACGTCGCCCTGACGAAGAAAGTCGTCGAATACGCCCATCAATATGACGTCACCGTGGAAGGCGAGCTTGGCGTTCTGGCAGGCGTGGAAGACGAAGTTTCGTCGGAAACAAGTCATTACACCAAACCTGAAGAAGTCATCGACTTCGTCAGCAAGACCGGCGTTGACTCGCTGGCCATCTCCATTGGCACATCCCACGGAGCATACAAGTTCAAGCCGGAACAGTGCACCGTTGATCCTGTCACCGGACGTCTGATGCCACCACCTTTGGCATTCAACGTGCTTGAAGCCATTGAGAAAAAACTCCCCGGATTTCCCATCGTGCTTCACGGATCGTCGTCCGTACCGCAGGAAGAAGTCGATACCATCAACAAATACGGCGGTTGCCTGAAAGCCGCAGTAGGCATTCCCGAAGAGCAACTCCGCAAAGCCGCTAAGTCAGCCGTCTGCAAGATCAACATCGACTCCGACAGCCGTTTGGCCATGACCGCAGCGATACGCAAGACCTTGGCGGAAAAACCAGAAGAATTCGATCCACGCAAATATCTCGGCCCTGCCCGCGATAATATGAAGAAACTATATATCCATAAGATTATCAACGTCTTAGGATCAAACGACAAACTGGAACACTGCTGACAATCAGCATAACCGGATCATAATCTGACGGCAAAGTCTGTCAGAACGAATAGTGTCGGAATACGTTCCGACACTATTTTTTTTGCAAGTCGGCGACAAAAAAAGGTTCGAACTCCCAATCACCATTGTCTGCTTGAAAAATGAAACGCAAAGACAATAGAAAAGCATTGATTCCGTTTGTTTTTTGAAAACACTGACAAAGGACTCGGAGAAAAGCCCTATTTTTGCGCAAAACTTCAAGTTATGAATCTGACATCCCTTAGCGCCATCTCTCCTATTGACGGCCGTTACCGTTCCAAAACCGTAGAGTTGGATGACTTCTTCAGCGAATTCGCCTTGATCCGATATCGCGTCATGGTGGAAGTCGAGTATTTCATCGCCTTGTGCGAATTGCCATTGCCCCAATTGGAACATTTCAACGGCGATTACAATGACTTGCGCGCCCTTTACGAAGAGTTTCAGTTTGAAGATGCCGAAGAAATCAAGGCTATTGAGAAAGAGACCAACCACGATGTCAAGGCAGTGGAGTATTTCCTGAAACGCCGTTTCGACGAACTGGAACTGACTGAATACAAGGAATTCATCCATTTCGGACTGACATCGCAGGACATCAACAACACAGCGGTGCCTTTGTCCATGATGGAAGCCCACAAACTGGTGATTAAGCCTGCTTTGGAAGAGTTCATCGACAAACTCAACGGCATGGCGAAGGAATGGCGCGACATCCCCATGCTCGCCCACACCCACGGTCAACCCGCCAGCCCCACGCATCTCGGCAAGGAACTGTACGTCTTTGTAGAACGTCTCAACGACCAGATGCACACGCTGAACAGCATACCATTCATGGCCAAATTCGGCGGCGCCACAGGCAACATGAACGCCCACAAGGTGGCCTATCCCGACATCGACTGGCCTGCCTTCGCCAAGAAGTTTGTGGAGAAAAATCTGAAACTGAAAAGACAGAACACCACGACACAAATCGAGCATTACGACAACATGGCGGCCTATTTTGACGCTTTGCGGCGCATCAACACCATACTGATCGATTTCTCGCGCGACATCTGGCTTTACGTCTCAATGGAATATTTCAAGCAGAGAATCAAAGAAGGCGAAGTCGGCTCGTCAGCGATGCCGCACAAGGTGAATCCCATCGACTTCGAGAATGCCGAAGGCAACCTCGGAATGGCCAACGCCATACTCACTTTCCTGTCCACCAAACTGCCTATCAGCAGATTGCAGCGCGACCTCACCGACTCCACCGTCACACGAAACATTGGCGTTCCGCTGGCGCACATGCTGATTGCCATCAAGTCGCTGATGAAAGGCTCAGACAAACTGATCATCAACGAAGACAAGATACGGCGCGACTTGCAGCAGAACTACGCTGTCGTTGCCGAAGCCATTCAGACCATATTGCGGCGCGAGCAGGTGGAAGGCGCCTACGAACTGCTCAAGAACCTGACCCGCACCAACAAGCACATCGAGAAGGCCGACATCGACGCTTTCATCGACAGCCTGCCTGTGAAGCCGGCAATCAAGGAAGAACTGCACACCATCACGCCTGAAAACTACACTGGATACAATTACTAACAACTCATCAAGACAACATGAGCAAGGGAAATTTCGGCAGAGTCCTGACATACGTCAAGCCATACTGGCTCTACATCGTCCTTAACGTCATCTTCAACCTTGTGACGATTTTCTTCTCCCTGTTTTCCTTCGCCCTTGTCGTTCCTTTCCTGAATCTGCTCTTTCAGACCAAGGCCATAGAAACCGTTGCCAAGCCTGCTTTTTCGTTCACTTCGGACTATCTGCTCGCATATCTCAACTACTTCATGAGCAACATGATAGTCGAGAAAGGGCATCTCAGCGCCTTGGTGTTCATCTGCGTCATTCTTCTCATCGCTTTCTTCTTCAGGAATCTGGGGCGTTTCATGGCGTGTTACTTTATGGCTGGCGCCCGTGTCGGCGCGGTCCGCGACCTGAGAAAAGACATTTTCGACAAGATACTGATCCTTCCCCTTTCATTCTACAACAACCAACACAAAGGCGATGTCATGGCGCGCGTCACCACCGACGTTCAGGAAGTCGAAGTGTCCATCCTCAATTGGCTTGAGATGCTCATCAAAGATCCGCTGACCATCATCTTTTACTTCATCTTCATGGTGAGTCTCAGCCCGAAACTGACGCTTTTCGTGCTCATCATCCTTCCCATTGCCGGACTGCTGATTGGCAAAGTCGGGAAAATGCTCAAGAAAGAGTCGAAGGAAAGTCAGACACGCCTGGCGGGCATGATCTCCACCATTGAAGAGACCATCTCAGGACTACGTATCATAAAGGGATTCAATGCTATACGGTATTCATCGGAACGATTCGGCGAGCAGAATTCGAATTATGCTAAAGTGCTGCTCGGCGTACACCGCAAACGCGACATGAGTTCGCCCATGAGCGAGTTCCTGTCCGCTATTGTCGTCATCATCGTGCTGTGGTTTGGCGGCCGTCTCATCCTCAGCGGAGAAAGCAACATCATGGCTGCCGACTTTGTCAGTTACATCGTCGTTTTCTCTCAAATCATCTCGCCCGCAAAGTCCTTCTCACAAGGCTATTACAACATTCAGAAAGGCATCGCCTCGGCTGACCGCATCTTTGAGATTCTCGATGCCGACGAAGTGATTACGGAGAAAGACAACGCATTGAGAATAAATAAGTTCAACGAGGCCATAGAATACAAAGACGTTTGCTTCGGATATGGCAAGGACGAGGTGCTGCGAGATGTGAATCTGAAAATTGAAAAAGGCAAACTTTTCGCGCTGGTGGGCGAAAGCGGTGGCGGCAAATCCACGCTTGTGGACCTTTTGCCACGTTTCTACGACGTCTGCTCCGGCGAGATTGACATCGACGGACACGATATCAGGGATTACAAAATCAGCGATTTGCGTGGGCTGATGGGCATCGTGACACAGGACTGCATCCTCTTCAACGACACCGTTTTCAACAACATCGCCTTCGGCATGGAGAACGTCTCCAAGGAAGCCGTGATTGAAGCGGCAAAGGTCGCCAATGCCCACGAATTTGTCATGCAACTTGAAAATGGTTACGACACCGTCATCGGCGACAGGGGAATGAACCTGTCTGGCGGTCAACGCCAACGTCTGAGCATCGCGCGTGCCGTGCTGAAAAACCCGCCCATACTCATCCTCGACGAAGCCACATCATCGCTGGACACCGAATCGGAAAGACTGGTGCAGGACGCCTTGTCGAAGGTGATGACGCAACGGACGTCCATCGTCATCGCACACCGTCTCTCAACGATACAATATGCCGATGAGATTGTCGTCATCCAGAAAGGCCAAATCATCGAACATGGCAAGCATGACGAATTGATTGCCGCAGGCGGTATCTACAAGAAACTCACCGACTTGCAATCGTTCAACTAACTCATTCAAGACACAAAAAAAAGCGGTGACTCGAACGAATCACCGCATGTATTGATTAACGCAACGCAGAAATTATTTCTGCTCAATAGCGTTACTGTAAATCTGTTTCATTTCCGACATAAGTTCCTGGTTGCCTGTACTTTCAAGAACAGTAGCATACTGCATCCGCAAATCGGCGAATTTATCACGGTCGGCTTCGAAAAACTGCCACTCGTTGATTTTATAGTCCTTGCACATCTCCGAGAAACTCGACAAAGAGACTTTCCAGTCTTCGGCAGTATAGTTCGGGGCTTGTTTCACAGTCTTATTCACAAAAGTCTCGCAATTTTCGAGAAGATTCTTGCCGTCGTTACTGGCCTTATAGGTAGCAGGCCCCCTGTTGCAGCCCGCGAGTGCGAAAAGCACCAAGAAAAGTATTGGAACTAATTTTTTCATCATTACTGAATTTTGCCGCAAAAGTAGTTTTTTTCTCATAATCTTGGAAGTCAAAATTTCAAAATGAAGGCAATTCCCGAAATAAAGAGAAAAAAACAGAGAATTCCGGAAAATTTCTTTAATTTTATGCCCTCAAATCGTTCAGACGAAATATCAACAACAAAATAACATACCAGATGAGTTCAATAAAAGATTTGGAACCGAATGAAGTTTGGAGAAACTTCTACAGCCTGACGCAGATTCCGCGTCCATCGAAAAAAGAAGCGAAAGTCATCGCTTTCATGAAGAAATTCGGAGAAGACCTTGGTTTGGAAACCATCGTTGACGAATGTGGCAACGTCATCATCCGCAAGCCCGCCACCGAAGGCATGGAAAACCGCAAAGGCGTCGTCCTTCAGGCCCACCTCGACATGGTTCCGCAGAAGACTGCCGACAAAGAGCACGATTTCGAGAAAGACCCCATCGAGACTCATATTGAAGATGGTTGGGTGAAAGCCGACAGAACCACCTTAGGCGCTGACAACGGACTTGGTGCCGCAGCGGCCATGGCAGTGCTGGAAGCGAAAGACGTCGCCCACGGCCCAGTGGAAGCGCTGTTCACCATAGATGAAGAAACCGGCATGACGGGAGCAAATATGCTGAAACCCGGCATCCTCAATGGCGACATTCTGATGAACATGGACTCCGAAACCATCGGAGAACTATACGTGGGTTGCGCCGGCGGCATCGACACCATCGGCACCTTCACGCCACAGTATGAGGATGTTCCTTCGGGAATGACAGGCTACCGCATCTTCGTCAAAGGTCTCAAGGGCGGACACTCCGGCATGGACATCACCCTCGGACGCGCCAACGCCAACAAACTCATTGTCACCATGTTGCTGATGGCAGCCGAGAAATACGGACTGCGTCTCGCCAGCATCGACGGCGGCAGTCTGCGCAATGCCATTCCAAGAGAAGCCGAAGCCGTGGTCGTCATCCCAAAATCCAAAGAAGAAGAATTCAAGGAATTTGCGACGGAATACGAACAAATCATAAAAGAAGAGTTTGGCGACATCGAACCGAATTTCTCTCTGCTTTGCGAACCTGTAAAGAATCCGAAGAAGGTCATCGACGTCACGACACAAGACAACTTCTTCTGCGCCATAGCCAGATATCCTAACGGCGTCATCGCCATGTCGGAAGACTTTGAAGGCACGACAGAGACATCGAGCAACCTCGCCACCATCAAGATGGAAGACGGCAAAATCGTCACCGCAGCGCTCACACGCAGCCTCGTTGACCCCAACAAGGACAAACTCGCCGAACAGATTCGCAAGAACCTGACAGACAACGGCGCCGAAGCCTATTCCACTGGCGATTATCCAGGATGGAAGCCAAAAGCCGACTCTCCAATTCTGAACATCATGAAGAAAGTCTATCACGACAAGTTCGGCGAAGAAGCCAAAGTGATGGTGATTCACGCCGGCCTTGAGTGCGGCATCCTCGGATCGAAATACACAAACTGGGACATGGTGTCGTTTGGCCCAACGCTGGTGCATCCGCATTCACCTGACGAAGCGCTGAACATCGCCAGCGTCGCTAAATTCTGGGATTTTGTCGTTGAGACGCTGAAAAACATCCCCGAGAAAGACGTTGTGGCATAAGTAAAAAGAGCGGATTTGAAAATAATCCGCTTTTTTTTGATTTTTTTCGGATAAACGTTTGCAGAGTTAGAAAAACTTTGTACTTTTGCAGTCCTAAAAAGTATCTCGATTCAAGACAATTAAACAGATAAAGAAATGAAACGCACTTTTCAACCATCGAATAGGAAACGCAAGAACAAGCATGGTTTCAGAGAAAGAATGTCCACTGCCAACGGCCGCAAGGTGTTGTCCAGAAGAAGAGCCAAAGGCAGGAAAAAACTCACAGTTTCTGACGAATATTGATTAGAAACCGTTTCTATTTTATTATTTAAGGTATGGCAGAAGGCAACCATTTCGATTGTCTTCTGTTTTTTTATTGTCTTTTATCTGATATTCCCTACCCTTCGGCAAGACCACAAAGTGGCCAAGCCTCACGCCTTTCTCACGACATAGACCAGTTCCTCGCCACGTCTCGCAAGGCGCATCCGCTCACGCTCAGCATCACTGAGTTCGTAATAAAGCCTGTCTGCATCGACGACGAAACCGGCACGCTCCAGGACCTGCGCATAATCGCGGCCAAACTGCCTGACGTGGTCGTACTGACCGAATAGACGCTCGCGTTCTTTCGGGTCGGTGACGGTAGGATCTTCAAAGGTGTCCACGTCGGGATTGATCGGCACAAGGAGCACCGCCCAGCCGCCGGGACGAAGAATGCGTTTGATTTCGGCGAAGGCCTTCCCCGCATCATCGACATGTTCAAGGACGTGGTTGCAAATCACCACATCGTAACTGTTGTCGGGCTGATCTATCTTGGTGACGTCGAGATGAAGGTCGGCTATGGGAGAATCAAGGTCAGCAGTGGTATAATCAAGGTTCTTCAAGGCGCGGAAACGCTTCAGAAAAGGCTGTTCGGGCGCGAAATGCAACACCTTGAGCGGTGCGGAGAAGAAATCCGTTTTCTTCTTCAGATAAAGCCACAACAGGCGATGACGCTCAAGCGAAAGACACTTGGGACATAGACGGTTGTCGGCAGCGGTGCCATAGCCATAAGGCAGAAACTTGCGAAAATGACCGCCACAAACAGGGCATTCCACCTTGTTGCCGAGATAGAACGGACGAATCAGCACGCTGAACAGATTGCTGAACCTTATCAGTGTCTGTCGGGGAAATATTCGGGTAAAAAAGGCGATCAGTTTTTTCATGACTATGATTGTTTTTCGTTAAAAAGACTCAGAATGGCCGCAATCATGTTAGACCATTTGTATTTCTTCTTTTCATCCTTCACACCATCAACAAAAGCATCATGGCGGTTGTTATCGTAAAAATCGACCAAGGCATCGGAGATGTCTTCATGTTTTGGATTGACGACATATCCGACCTTGCCATCGGGCACAATTTCCTTGAGACCGCCGACATCGGTAACCAACATCGGAATCTCGAAGTGATATGCAATCTGCGTGACGCCACTCTGGGTGGCCGATTTATAAGGCTGGGCAATGATATCGGCGGCATTGAAGTAGTATTTCACTTCGCTGTCGGGAATGAATGCGTCGTACCAGATGATGCGGCCTTCAAGGCCAAGACGTTTCTCCTGTTCACGGTATCGTTCCTCGTTATTGTAGAACTCGCCGGCGACGATAAGTTTCAGGTCGCGATTTTGGAGACGTGCATCGGCGAAAGCATCCAAAAGCAAATCAAGGCCCTTGTAGTCGCGGATGATGCCGAAGAAAAGCATGTAACGCGTGGAATCGTCAAGTTTCAGATAACGGATCGCTTCTTCCCTGCTGACTTTCTGTCCGAAATTATCGTACAAAGGATGCGGGCTGAGCGTCATCGGTTTTTTCTTGTCGAAAAGCAGGAGATCGTCGAGCACGGACTGCGACATGGCGACGAAACCGTCCATCGATTTCACGAAATAAGCGATAAGCGTCTTGTCGCCGAAATGCCGCTCGTGCGGAATGACATTATCGAGAACCGACACCACCTTCGTGTTTTTGTTCTTCCGGATGATGCGGGCTATTGCCCCAAGACACGGCGCCATAAACGGATGCCAGAATTTCATCACCACCAAGTCGTAGTTCCCTTTACGGACTCTGCGTCCGACTTTAATCCAATTGAAAGGGTTCACGGAACTCACCGATCGTGTTATATTCAAGTCATCAGGCTGTGGCTCAGTAGAATACTGCGTCTTTCCCGGAAACAGGAAGGAGGGATACTGAAGCGTGAAGGTGACAACGTCCGTCGTCCAGCCTTCTTCCTGAAACTGACGGGCAAGTCGTTCGTTAAACGCCGCAATGCCGCCCCGATACGGATAGGCCGTACCTATGATTGCTACTTTTTTCATTTTTTCACTCTGTCATTGATGACAAGCATCCAAACTCATCATTGCAAAATCGACACAAAAATAATAAAAAAGGCCGAAGCCCGCCCATTATGACAGAAAAGCGGCACGACAATGATAAAAGTTGTAAATTCGCCGCATAAAATCAGAGAACACAAATGTCATCAATCATCACGGCAATAGCCATAGGAGCCTTGGCATTCTACATCATGTCATTCGTCTTCAGAAGGATAACGAAGAGAAGATACGGCTCCATGTCGCAGGATGACGAAAAGACAGACCAACACAGCGATTCCGGACAAGTTGAACACGATAACAAGTTAAAACAATGAAGAGTTTAAAAGACAGGAAAGCCTTACAAATCATCATCGCCATCCTTGGCTTTGCAGTGATTACGCTGATGTTTTTCTCACCTATTTTGGAAGGAAAACGCATCAAACAGCACGACATCCAGATGTACAAAGGCATGTCGAAAGAAATCGTCGATTACAAGGAAAGCACTGGAGAACAGACCTTATGGACCAACTCCATGTTTGGCGGCATGCCGGCATGGAACATCTCCGTGTCGCAGAACAGCAACCTGATGACTTACGTAAACCGAGTTCTGACGGCGGGTTTCCCGCATCCCATTGGAGCCGTGTTCATCAGCATGCTTGGATTCTTCATCCTGCTGCTTGTCCTCGATGTTGGCATCTGGACCAGTTTCATCGGCGCGGTGGCGTATGGCCTGACTTCATATCTTTTCATCATCATTGGAGCCGGACATAATTCCAAGGCGATGGCCATCACTTTCATGGCGCCAGTAGTGGCGGGCATCCTGCTCACCTACAAAGGCAAATACCTCTGGGGCGCCTTGCTCACCGCCGTTGCCCTGGCATTGGAAGTTAGGGCTGGACACCTTCAGATTACCTATTACCTTCTGCTGACTGTCATCGCTATCGTCATTGCGGAACTTATAGGCGACATCAAGGACAAGAAACTGCCCCACTTCTTCAAGGCAAGCATCTTGCTGCTGATTGCCGCCATCATCGGCACACTGACCTGTTCCACAACATTATACGCCAACTACGAATTTGGCAAAGAGACCATGCGCGGCAAACCCATCCTGACTCAAAACGCAAGCAATCAGACCAGCGGACTTGAGCGCGATTACATAACGCAATGGAGTTACGGCAGAGGCGAGACTTGGAGCCTGATGATTCCTAACGTCAAGGGTGGCGCATCGGAATACATCGGCAACGACAATCCAGCATTGGACAAGGCCGACGGCCAATTCAAGAAAGCCATAGCACAGTCCAACTCCTACTGGGGAGACCAGCCAAGCACCAGCGGCCCCGTTTATGTAGGAGCCATCATCGTGTTCCTCTTCGTACTTGGGGCATTCCTCGTCAAAGGTAAGTTGAAGTGGGCTTTGCTCATCGTCACGCTGTTGTCAATCTTGCTCAGTTGGGGCAAAAACTTCATGGGCTTCACGAACTTCTTCCTCGACTTTATGCCGGGTTACGACAAGTTCAGGGCTGTGTCCATGACTTTGGTAATAGCCGAGTTCACCATGCCACTTCTGGCCATTCTCGGACTTTCCGAAATCATTAAGAATCCCGACTGCCTGAAAAAGAACATGAAGTATTTCTACATCGCTCTCGGTCTCACAGCCGGAGTGTGTCTGCTGTTCCTCATCGCCCCCAAGGTGTTCTTCCACTTCATGAGCCAGGAAGAAGCCGCACAGTTCGTGCAATTGCAATCAGGACAAGACGGCGCCATGTATCAGGCTTTTGCCAGCCAGTTAGAGAATGTGCGCATCGCCATCTTCCGCAAAGACGTGTTCCGCAGTTTCATACTGATTATCCTTGCGGCTGTCGCCATACTCGTTTATGGCAAGGGCAAACTGAAAGCCACACCTGCATTCGCCATCCTCGGCGCACTGATATTGATTGACATGTTCCCCATCGACAAACGCTATTTGAATGGCGACAACTTCGAGTCGAAAAGCAAGCACGACAATCCTTTCACCGCCACCACAGCCGATAATAGCATTCTTCAAGACAACAGTCTGGATTACAGAGTCATAGACTTGACGAAAAACATATTCAATGACGCCAGCACATCCTACTTCCACAAATCCATCGGAGGTTACCACGGTGCCAAGTTGCGCCGATACCAGGACATCATTTCGCAGTATCTCGCGCCTGAAGCCCAGCAATTCTCGACCATATTCAAGAACGCCAAAACGGCTGACGATGTGGCACAAGGCATGAAACAGCAGACCGTGCTCAACATGCTGAATACGAAATATGTCATCTTCGACCCGAACCAGCAAGCCCTCATGAATCCTCAAGCATTTGGCAATGCATGGATTGTGCGCGACGTCAAGTGGGTCGCCACGCCTGACGAAGAAATCAACGCCATCGGCGACACCGACGTGCGCAACACCGCCATTCTCAACAAGGAGTTCGAATCGGCAGTGGCCGGCTACCAAGCGCCAGACTCGCTGCAAGGTTCCATCACGTTGACGGATTACAAGCCCAACAAACTCACCTATTCGTTCAATGCCCCTACCGACGGACTCGTGGTGTTCTCGGAAATCTGGACCAGCAAAGGCTGGAAAATGACCGTTGACGGCAAGGAACATCCGCTGCTAAGAGCCGACTATTGCCTGCGCTCAGCCTTGATACCCGCCGGACAGCACGAAATCGTCATGAAATACGAGCCGAAAGCATGGAAGGTCGGCAACACGATTTCATTCGCCAGTTCCTTGCTCATCATCTTGGCGGCACTTGCCTTCGCAGCAACCACCATCATCAACGACAAGAAGAAAAAAGCGAAAGCATGAAGCGCGTGCTGATTATCACATACTATTGGCCACCTTCGGGAGGTTCGGGCGTCCAGCGTTGGCTGAAGATGTCGAAATACCTTCCTGAAAACGGCTGGCAGCCCGTGATATACACAGCAAAAGACGCAGAATATCCCGTTGAAGACCTTTCGTTGGAAAAAGACGTCTGTCCCGAAGCGGAAGTCATTCGGCGACCGATAGTGGAGCCATACGCATTTTATAAGAAATTTCTCGGCAAGAAAAAGGACGAGCGAGTCAAGGCTGGACTCATCAACGAAAGCGGCAGCAAAAGCGGATGGAAAGAGCGTCTTTCTGTCTGGATTCGCGGCAATTTCTTCATCCCCGATGCGCGATGCTGGTGGATCAGACCATCGGTAAGGTATCTCAAGAAATATCTCAAGGAGCATCCCGTCGATGCCATCATCAGCACGGGTCCACCCCACTCTATGCATTTGATTGCAAAGAAGTTACATGAGCGTTTGGGCACGCCTTGGGTTGCCGATTTCAGAGACCCTTGGACGGATATCTATTATGCCGATTCCCTTCATCTTGGCAAACGAGCCAACCGCAAACATCAGCAATTGGAAGAATCAGTGTTAAACACTGCAAATCAGGTCGTTATCGTAAGCCAATCCTGCGCCAACGCATTAATAGAGAAAGGTGTGAGCACCTTCGACATCATTCCAAACGGCTTCGATTGCGAGATCAACACTCGGCCGAAGGAAAAAACCGACAAGTTTGTCATCTCACATATTGGCATCATTCCGCCCAAATCTTCATCACTGATTTGGGAATCCCTTAGCGAACTTGTCAACGAAGACAGCAGTTTTGCTGCCGCACTTGAAATTCGTCTTGTCGGACACATCGACCAAAGTGTCCTAAAAACGCTACAAGAACTAAGACTTGATCCATTCACAAAAGTGCTCCCATATCTTCCACATAATCAGGCCATTGAAGAGCAACGGAATTCCGACATGCTGCTGTTGCTGATTCCCGATGCACCAAGTGCCAAAGGGATTCTCACCGGAAAGTTATTCGAATACATGACATCCGACCGTCCCATTCTGTGCATTGGACCGGAAGACGGCGATGCGGCGGCTATCATTGCGGAAACGCAAACGGGCATGACGATTGACTTCAAGGACAAGGAAAAAATGAAAGCGGCGATTGCGGAAGTGTATCGGAAATACCAAAACGACGAATCGGCAACATGGGGCAATCAACTTGTCGAGCGCTATTCGAGAAAAGCCCTGACAAAACAATATTCACAATTACTAAACACCTTATCAGATGGAAAGCGAGTTTCACGTTAACAGATTCTCCAATGAAAGATACGGAAAAACACTTGATTTCATTAGAAGAACGATACCGAATCAGAAACGTGTACTTGATTTGGGCGTTGTAAATCCATTTTCCGACATCATGAAAGAAAATGGCTACACCGTTTTCAACACATCAGGAGAAGATCTCGATTTCCATCCAGAAGTGGTCGAATCTTTCCGCGATGCAGAGTTTGTCACCGCATTAGAGATTTTCGAGCACATGATTAACCCTATGGGCGTGTTACAGAAATTGCCAGCCGACAAACTTATCGCATCAATTCCATTGTCACTTTGGTTTGCCGATGCATATCGAAGCAAAACCGACCCTTGGGACAGACATTACCACGAATTTGAAGACTGGCAATTCGATTGGTTATTGGAAAAATCGGGATGGAAAATCATCACATCGGAGAAATGGAAAGGGCACACCAGCCAACTTGGCATCCGCCCCATTCTCAGGAAATTAACGCCAAGGTATTATATCGTGTATGCCGAACGGATAAAGTGATGAAAAGCCGGCCGTGATTATTCCAGTCACGCCATTCTTTATTCCTTGCAATCAAAGGCTTGCGGCACCTATCTGCTTGTGTTCCGCAGCAACCACGACGTGTCGGTCAAGAAAGTGGTGAAACTGACATATTAAACCAAACATTTTCAAGATTGCATTAACTCCTGAAAAGGATTTGCCGCTATCTTGATTTCGACTGTAGCAGCCCCTGATACAACGAAATCAGGTTTTGAGCATCGACATCCCAATTCCAATCCTGGTTGACCAGCCTTTCCCCATTTTGGCCCATGATTGCAGCCTCAGCAGGATTATCGAGCAAGTAGGATATCGCACCCGCAAGCGCATCCACATCGGAAGGCTCGACGCAAATGCCAAAATGGTATTTTTCGTTCATCTTCACATGAAAAGGCGTGTTTGACAAGACGACAGGAAGTCCGGTCATCATATAATCCAGCACTTTCGTCGGAAACGTGTCGAGAATCCCGTATTGACCCACATTCAGCAAATTGGAGACGCCCAAAGCAGACTGGCACATCACCTTCTTCATGCCTTCCTTGTCCAAGAAACCGCGAAAATCAACGCATTCAAATTCCGGCAAGGCGGCGAGTTCACTCTCAAAGCCTGCAGGGATAAACTTTCCCGCCAGAATCAGCCTGGCATCAGCCTTATGGCATGCTTTTATCAAGTGATAAACACCGCGTTCGTACGACAAACTTCCAACATAGGCGACCGCGCGCGCTTTGACACCGACCGAATCGGTGTTTGATGCACCAGAATCTTGTTTCAACGGCGTATTCCTGACAAAGCACGTCTTTGCCGCACGTCCCGAGAAATAGTCTTTCCCTTCGAGCGTGCAAACTTCGACAACGGCATCCAAGCGGCGACAGACATACGCCTCGTATTTCATATACATCTTTGCAAACAAGCGCATCAGGAAAGGCGGGACTTTGAAAATTTTCGGCTTATGAACGCCATGATACAATTGAAGTCCATAGAACTCATGGCTGTCGAAAATGACTGTTTTGCCCAGCCTTTTCAATTTCAGAGCCACCTGAAGCAGTTCGGGCTCCTGAACGTGATAAAGATCAGCATCTACGGCAAGTGCTTGTTTATAAATGACTTTAGTTCTTTTTGTCAAGACTTCAACACGGTTCTTGGCCGGCAAATCGATGACCTGCACCTTCACGCCTTCCTTTTCGTAACTATCGGCCTTCTTTCCAAAACCAATTAAAGTGACATCGTAACCGAATGCCGCGAGACTTGCACATTCCTTGTACAGTATCCTCATGTCGTTCAAATCGTGAAGAACAGAGAGATGACAGACCTTTTCACGTACCTTATCCATATCTAAACATCGATTTATTGCAAACACTAATTATCTAATTAACAATATATTACAAAGAAATCATTCCCTTCCCATTCATCTGAAAAACATATCTAACAGTAAAATTGACACGACTTAAGGCATCAATTTGAAAAATCATCATCTGGCCTTATTACGATGTAGCACTCTATCTATCAGTTCGTTCATCTGTTTCGAAACATTAAATCTGTAGATGGCGACCATGGCGATTGCAAGCATGATACAGGTCTTCAGCAGTCCGTCGATTGCGGCGCCCCAAGTGGCATTGTTGAAGAGTATGGCGCCGCCGAACATCGAATCGATCGATGGAGCAATCCAGCGCGCCCACATCCAGTTGAGACCGAACAAAGCCAGGGTTATCAACAGCATTACTATCTGTTTGGTTGAGAACGGATTGACTTTCGTTTTCCATTGGACAAAGGCCAGCATGAGGAGATAATAGATGAAATATGCCCCTAATGACGCCAATGCGGCACCTTCCATACCCCATAATGGGATAAACTTGATATTCAGGAAGATGACAAAGAATGCCAGCACCACAGTGAACAGCAACGACCAGTAATAATGCTTCGAATAACTCAGCACAGTTCCGCCAATACTCAATGAAGAGTTGAACAACTTCGTGATGGCCAGGATGAGAAACATCCATTTTGCAGCAGCGTAGGATTCGCCGTTAGGAAGCATGGAATAAACCAAATCGATATTAATCCAAATGGCGAAGAAAATCAAGGCACCCACAACGAACTGATGGAGCGACACGCTTTTGGTCAGGAATCGCGCCATGGGCATATCGTCATCCTTGAAGGCTTGGGATATTCCAGGCCGTGTGATGGCGCCCAACGAGCGGTAAGGCATCTCAACAAGATTCGCCATGTCCTGAGCAATCGTGTAAAGACCTGTGAAAAACAAGCCCATCTTGACAGAAATGAAATAGGTGTTCATGAAAGGCGCAATGACCGTTGTCAAAGATGATGCCACCATGAAAATCGTATAGAAAAGGAAATCCCTGCGCAACGAGAAAGACACGAACTTCGGCTTCACCTTGAATGAAATGCGTTTCAGCGAGAGCAGATAGAAGACGTTCAGCAATGCCGCCACAAAATAAGTCAGGCACATGCCAATCACCAGACCGTCAAGAGAGATGACATGGAATCCGAAAAGAAGATACAACGCCAGCGTCATCAGACGCACTCCGACCTCACGCACAAACCTCGGAACGACGATACGCATCAGCAGATTGGCATTCGTCTCGAACACAGACAGATAAAGCATCGAGAAGGCAAGGGGAAGAACGAAATAGTAATACTTGACGAAAAGCGACGACTTGTCGGCGAACAGGCCAATGACAGACTGCTTGAAGACGACGGCGAGCGTCCCGAAAATCAGAAATCCGATGAAAGGCAATATCACGGTCCAGCCGAAGAAACCGTTGTCACGGTTGTCCTCGTCCTTGAAATGCGGATAATAGCGCATCGCCGAAGTGTTCGTCCCCAACTGCGCTAAGGTAGAAAGCATCAAGGCAGAGTCGATGAGCACCTTGGTAAGGCCGACTTCCTCTTCGCTGAGATATTTCGTCAGAATGAAGAAAGTGGTGAACAACCCGACGGCGACGCCGATGTAGTTCATCACGGTTCCTTTGATACTCTGACGTGCTATGACTCCCATCGCTACTCCGGCTTATCGTTCGGTTTCTGAACCTTGAGTTGTTGCTTCAGTTCGCTGATTCTCTGACTTTCGTAAGTGCCTTCGTTAGCCACTGCGTTGATGCTGACATTCAAGTCGTTACCAGCAAGGATGATGATTGCGACTATCCACAGCCACATCAAAAACACGATTAATGTTCCAATCGAACCGTACAACGCGTTGTAACGCGTAAAATTCACGATATAGACGTTGAATCCTAAGGTGGCAAGGATGAACAATCCTGTGGCGAATAAGGATCCGGGGCTGAACAACTTAAACTTCTTCACGTTCTTGTTACCGAAATAATAAAGAAGCGACATACAGAGCATCAGCATGAAGACGACCATGAGCCATCGGGCAATAGTCACCATCACGAAGACGGAATGGCGCGTGATGATGGACCAGCGCTCCAAAGTGACAAACGTGATAAACCCTAACGAAATCAGAGCGATGGAAAGGAATATCAGCGTGCCGATGATAATCAGCAGAAACAAAGAATTGACGCGTTGCTTGAACCATCCGTAAGAGCCGTAATCCAGATAGGCGTTCTTGAATCCGTTGAAAATGGCAGAGATGCCGCTGGAACCGAAGATAAGGCACAGGACGATACTGGTTGAAAGCAAGCCTCCGTGAGGCTGGTTCATGATGTCATCGATTGTTTTTACCAGATAATCGTAAGTTCCCGAGGGAAGCAGAAACGTCTTCAGCGTATCGAGAACCTGTTCGTAAAGATGTGGTATGGGGACGTAAGGTATCAGCGTGAAGAAGAACAGCACCAAAGGGAAGATAGAGAGAAAGAAGTTGAACGCCACTGCGGCGGCGCGATTCATCAGACGGCCTTTGGTGAAAGACTTCAGGAAAAACACCAACACGTCGTACAACGGCATCCCTTTGAAGCCGGGCAGCACGACAAGGCGCAGCATGTCCGCAAACTTGTGATAGATGCCAAGTGCCCAATTCTTGGACCTCACGATGACTCTCGCTATGGATTTGTTCAGTTTCAACGTTGATGAATTGCCTGCAAAAATAAATAATATATCGTTCATTCTCATTTGAAAACGCTATTTTAGCACGCAAATTTGAAAGCCATGAAAGAAGACACCATAACGCACGAAGGCATTGTAAGCAAACTCACCGACGATGAAGTGGAGATAAAGATTGTGTCGATGAGCGCCTGTGCCGCCTGCCACGCGAAGAGCGCCTGCAACCTGAGCGACATGGAAGAGAAGACGCTCATCGTACCGCGCCCAAAAGACAAAGACCTGCAACTGATGCAGAAAGTCAACGTGAGAATGAGCGTGCATCAAGGCAACAAGGCCGTCGTCCTCGCCTACCTCATCCCGTTCTTCATTCTTGTCGCCACAGTTCTGGTGCTGATCGAACTCGGCGTTGCCGAAGGCATTGCGGCACTCATCAGCCTCGCCGCACTTGTACCTTATTATTTCGTGCTCTACCTGTGCCGCAATAAACTGAAAAGCAGATTCTCTTATCAGATAGAATAGACATCGCTTTAATTATCAGCCCGATAAGACGGGGAACGGCAAAAATGGCAAAAAATCCTTTGTCAAAATATCAAGAATATCTACTTTTGTGAAATTTTGTCAGACCCCTTCAAGCCGCTCAGGTCTTGAACGGCATGAACGGCAAACAGGCAGAAAATGAAACTAACACTCAAAATACATAAAAGGTGAACAACATTCTAATCATTTCACTAGTTGTCTTAGGAGTCCTCGGAGGCGTCTTGGCGATCATCCTGTACTTCGTCGCCCAGAAATTCAAGGTGGAGGAAAATCCCCTGATTGAGGAAGTCGAGTCGCATCTTGCTGGCGCCAACTGTGGTGGCTGCGGTTATGCAGGCTGTCACAACTTCGCCGAGGCTTGCGTTAAGGCTGCCGCCGAGAAGCAAAGCCTGTCAGGCCTGAACTGTCCAAGTTCCGACATGCAGGAAGTTGCCAAAGTCCTCAACCTCACCGTTGAGGCTGCAGAGCCGAAGATTGCCGTCGTACGTTGCAATGGCAGTTGCGAGAATTCGCCTGCCAAGGTTCATTACGAAGGTGCTGACATCTGCGCTTTTGCCACCACGCTATATGCTGGCGAAGGCGGATGCTCCAACGGTTGCCTAGGCTTAGGCGACTGCGTGAAGAAATGTCCTTTCGACGCCATGCACATCGACGACGTCACGGGGCTTCCCGTGGTGAATCCTGACAAGTGCGTCGGCTGCGGCGTTTGCGCCAAGTCTTGTCCGAGAGACATCATCGAAATCCGTCCGCGCGGCAAGAACGACCGCAGGGTTTACGTCTGCTGTTCGAATACCGACAAGGGCGCCATCACGATGAAGAGTTGCAAGGTCGGCTGCATCGGCTGCCAGAAGTGCTTCAACACATGTCCTTTCGAGGCCATCGAGATGAGAGGCAACCTCGCCTACATCAACCCCGAGAAGTGCAAGTCGTGCCGAAAATGCGTCGAGGTCTGCCCAAGAGGCAGCATCATGGAGGTCAACTTCCCTCCGCGCAAGCCCAAAGCCGAAGAAAACGGCGGACTCGAACAAGTTGAAACCGCAGTAAAAGAAAAAATCGAAAATACAGTTAAAGAATGAATCCGCTAAAGACATTTCCAAAAGGTGGCGTCCATCCGAAAGAATACAAGATTTCGGCAGACAAACCTATCATTGACTTCCCGATGCCGAAGCAGATTATTGTCCCGTTGGGACAATGCCTTGGCGCTCCTGCCGACTGCATAGTGCAGAAAGGCGACACCGTCAAGACGGGACAGGTCATCGGCACGGCAAAAGGATTCGTATCGGCTAACGTCCACTCTCCCGCCACGGGAACAGTGACCAAGGTTGACACTGTCATGGATCATACCGGATATTACAAGCCGGCCGTATTCATCGACGTGAAGGAAGACGAGTGGGCCGACGGCATCGTCGTCACGGACGAACTGCTCACCGACATCAAACTCTCCTCAAAGGAAATCATCGAGAAAATCAAGGAATGCGGCATCGTCGGATTAGGCGGCGCCACCTTCCCCACCCATGTCAAACTCATGATTCCCGAAGGCAAGAAAGCCGAATATGTCATCATCAATGCGGCGGAATGCGAGCCTTATCTGACTTGCGACAACCGCCTGCTCCTCGAAAAGACGAAAGAATTCCTTATGGGAGTGAAAATCGTGATGAAGGCCGTCAACGCTGAGAAAGGCGTCATCGGCATCGAGGAAAACAAGGCGTCCGCCATCGCATTGCTTGAGAAAACTGTCAACGAGAACAGCGCATTGTATTCGGGCATTCAGATTCAGCCTTTGAAGACAAAATATCCGCAAGGCGGCGAAAAGCAGATCATCAAAGCCATTACAGGCCGCGAAGTCCCGTCGGGCAAACTGCCCATAGAGACCGGCTGCGTCGTCGTCAATGTCAGTTCCTCCTTCGCCATCTATGAAGCGGTGCAGAAGAACAAGCCTTTGATAGACCGTATCGTCACCGTCACAGGCAATTCGGTGAAGAACCCGTCGAACTTCCGTGTCCGTTTCGGCACGCCAGCCAGCCTGCTCATCGAAGCAGTCGGCGGATTGCCGGAAGGCGTCACCAACATCATCAACGGTGGCCCAATGATGGGCAAGTCGGTGTCCGTCACCGATTTCCCGGTCATCAAAGGCACATCAGGCATCGTCCTCATGACCGACAAGGAGTCGGAGCCTCGCGAAGTCACCAACTGCATCCGCTGCGGCAAGTGCATGCAAGCCTGCCCGATGGGTCTGGAACCTTACCTGCTCAACCGCGAAGCACGTTTCAACCTCTTTGATGAGACCGAGAAACACAACATCATGGACTGCATCGAATGCGGCTCTTGCGAATTCACTTGCCCGGCCAACATCCCGTTGCTCGACTACATCCGTTACGGCAAGGCTAAGACCGGCGCTATCATCCGTTCACGTAATCAGAAATAACAATGACAATGAATCAGTTTACAATATCAGGTTCTCCGCACGTCCACGGAACCGAAAGCACGAGAAAGATAATGCTCAGCGTGATCATCGCGCTCATGCCGGCATTCCTCGTCGCCATATATTTCTTCGGATGGGACGCCTTACGCGTGACGCTGCTGTCAGTTTGCTCCTGCGTCCTCTTCGAATGGCTCATCCAGAAGTTCGTGATCAAAGGCCCTGTCACCATCAATGACTGTTCCGCCATCGTGACGGGACTGCTGCTGGCATTCAACGTGCCGGCCAACCTTCCAGGCTGGATGATTGTGGTTGGCGCACTCATCGCCATCGGCGTCGCCAAGATGTCGTTCGGCGGTGTCGGCAAGAATCCTTTCAATCCCGCATTGGTGGGACGTGTTTTCATGCTGGTGTCATTCCCGACAGCCATGACGACTTGGCCTAAGGTGCATCCGATTTTCGGCGGCACTGCGGTCACCGACGCCATCACTGGTCCTACGCCACTGGGCATCCTCAAGGAAAGTGTCAAAAACGGCATGAGCGTTGACGACATCGTGAGTTCAGGACAACTGCCGACCTACGTTGACCAGTTGTTGGGCAACCGCGGCGGCTCGTTCGGCGAGATTTGCGTCATCGCACTGTTGCTGGGCGGCTTGTTCCTCATCATTCGCAAAGTGATAGACTGGCAGACCCCCGTCATCATCCTTGCCACCGTATTCGCCTTCACCGGCATCTGCCATCTCATCAATCCCGCGATGTACATCAGTCCAGTGTTCCATCTGCTGAGCGGCGGTCTCATCCTTGGCGCCTTCTTCATGGCGACAGACATGGCCACGTCGCCGATGACAATAGCGGGGAAAGCCATCTTCGCATTGGGAATCGGTGTCATCACGGTGATAATACGTCTGTGGGGCGCATATCCGGAAGGCGTTTCCTTCGCCATCCTGATTATGAACGCCTTCACGCCATTAATCAACAAAGGCTTCAGGCCGAAACGCTTCGGCGTCGTGAAACAATAAGTTGAATCTTTAAACTGAACAATTATGGCAAAGAAAGAATCAACATTAAAGAATATGCTGGTAAGCCTGCTGGTCATCACAGCAGTCTCAGGCGGCGTCTTGGGTTGGGTTTACGGACTCACCAAAGACAGCATCGCCAAAGTGGATCAAAAGAAAAATGAAGACGCCATTGCTGCCGTCTTGAATACAGGCACTGACATTGCCGAATTCAAGGTGGACACTATTGACGAACTCGTCTATAACCTCGCTTATGACGCACAAGGCGGTTTCATCGGCGCTGCTGTCAAGACGTTTTCCGGTAAGGGATTCGGCGGCAAGGTCAGCCTCATGGTTGGTTTGCTGCCCGACGGCACAATCAACAAGGTTTCGGTGCTCTCGCAAAACGAGACGCCAGGTCTGGGCGCCAACATGACAAACCCAAAATTCAAAGACCAGTTTGATGGCAAGAATCCGCAATCCTTCAACCTCAAGGTGAAGAAAGACGGCGGAGATGTCGATGCCATCACGGCAGCCACCATAAGTTCGCGTGCTTTCACCGAAGCGATAAAGACCGCCTGCGATGGCTTCGAAGCCAACAAGGCACAATTTGTAGTACAGACGGCTGAGACGACAGAAGAGCCTGTCGAAAACGCTGTTGAAACCGAAATCACGGAAGGAGGAAATGACAATGAGTAATAATTGGAAAAACCTTACCAAAGGCCTTCTCAAAGAGAACCCGACCTTGGTGCTTCTTTTGGGATGCTGCCCGACCTTAGCCACAACGACAAGTGCCATCAACGGTATGTCGATGGGCTTGGCGACGACCTTCGTGCTCGCCATGTCGAACATCAGCATCTCGCTGCTCAAGAACTTCATTCCCGACAAGGTGCGCATCCCCTGTTTCATCGTCGTCATCGCTTCATTCGTGACTGTGGTGCAACTTGTCATGCAAGCCTACGTCCCTGACATCTACCAGACCCTCGGGCTTTTCATCCCGTTGATTGTGGTGAACTGCATCGTTTTGGGACGTGCCGAGGCTTTCGCATCGAAGAATCCCGTCTGGCCTTCGTTCCTCGATGGACTGGGCATGGGACTCGGCTTCACCTGCTCGCTGACCGTGTTAGGATGCATCCGTGAGATGCTCGGCAGCGGTTCCATCTTCGGATACAGATTCCTTCCGGAAGACGCCAACACCATTCTGGTGTTCGTGCTGGCTCCAGGAGCCTTCTTCGTCCTCGGATACGTCATCGCGATAGTCAACAGATTAAAGAGAACTAAATAATTACGGCTATGAAATACTTAATAATCATATTATCGACAGTATTAGTCAACAACGTCATCTTCGCCCAGTTTCTCGGCATCTGCCCATTCATAGGCACGTCGAAGAAGACATCCACTGCATTGGGCATGGGTGCTGCCGTGATTTTCGTTCTGACTCTGGCAACACTTGTCACATGGCTGACGCAACGTTACATCCTCGATCCGCTGAACATCGGATACCTGCAGACCATAGCCTTCATCCTCATCATTGCAGCATTAGTGCAGATGGTTGAGATCATCCTGAAGAAAATCAGTCCGTCACTTTATACCGCTTTGGGTGTGTTTCTCCCGCTTATTACCACGAACTGCGCCGTTTTAGGTGTTTCCATCACCGTCGTGACGAAGGAATTCACCTACGGAGGCATCAGCCATATACTAAGTCTCGGAGAGTCTGTCGTTTATGCTGCCGGAACCGCCACTGGCTTCGCCTTGGCGCTTATCATCTTCGCCGGCATACGCGAACACATCGAACTGATGGACGTGCCGAATGGCATGAAAGGTGTGCCTATCGCCCTGATTACGGCTGGCATCCTTGCCTTGGCCTTCATGGGTTTCACGGGCATCGTGTGACATTCAGAAACATTTTTAATCGAAAAAAAAGCAGCTTCGGCTGCTTTTTTTGTCATTCCACGTGAAAACAAGCATTATAGTTGGAAAATCCATATATTTGCGAGGCAATTTTGGACATTATACATTCTGTTTTACAATATTTTAAGATTATTTAATCAACAATTTGGTATGAAATTGACATTACGCACCCTGCTTGCCGGCATTCTGCTCATCTCTTTCGGATGCCTTCAGGCTCAGACACGGGAATTCAACTTCAGCAACGCTGCTAATAGTGAAGGATTCTCGATTGAACGGAACACACGTTCAGACATTCAAGTCCGGCATTCCTTGAAGCGAATGAGTCTTGAAACCGTCACGGACAACGGCTACACTGGCGAACACATTCAAATCAGCGCGGGGATTGTCCTTCCCGCCGATGCAGGAAAACCTGACATGCCGGCACAAAGTCGTTTCATCGCCATCCCTAATGGCGCAACGGTGCGTTACACCATCAAGAACAGCAGCAAGCAGACCATCAAGAATGTGGATCTGATGGCTGCGGCTCCCTTACGGCTGGATTCCGACAACACTCCCGCGACCTACGAGAAAGACCAGAGCATCTACAACACCGATGCCTTCTACCCCGCCTCGCCCGTTACGGTCTCTGAAGTGCAGAACTTCCGCGGCGTTCAGGTTGTCGCCCTCACCATCATACCTTTCCAATACAATCCAGTCACCAAAGAACTTATCGTCTATGACGACCTCGACGTAGACCTGAGTTTTGAAGGCGGCGATGGACATTTCGGCAACGACCGTCTGCGTTCGCGCTATTTCGATCCCATCCTCGAGAATGCCATTTTCAACTACAACCAACTTCCCACAATAGATTACGAAGCAAGGGCTCGTGAGTTCAGCACACGCGACACCGGATGCGAATATCTTATCGTCATACCCAACAACGAAGACTTCCGCGCTCCCGCCGAAGAACTGGCCGAATACCGCATCAAGCAAGGCATCCTCACCGAAGTGAAAAGCCTCAGCGAGATGTCGTGCACGACGACCACAGAACTCAAGAACTATCTGCATAACGCATACAGCACATGGGACACTCCGCCCGTCGCCGTGCTGCTTTTCGGCGACCATAACACCAACTTCGCATCAGGCATCCCAGGCGAGACCATCTCGCATCCTGCGGGAGGCACCTGCATCACCGACAACCAGTATGCCGATGTCACTGGCGACTATTTGCCGGAGATGTGTTTTGCGCGACTTATAGCAGCAAACGGCACCGAAGCCACCATGATGGTCAGCAAACAACTCGAATACGAATACACCGCTCCAAATATGGACGCATACACCTATCAGAACCCCATCACCGCATTAGGATGGCAGACGGAACGCTGGTTCCAGATTTGTTCTGAGGTCGTCGGCGGCTATTGGAGAGATCATGGCAAGACCCCTGTCCGTATCAACGCCATCTATTCCGGTTCACCAGGATCGACATGGTCTTCGGCCACAAATACCTCCACTGTGGTGAACTACTTCGGACCTAACGGTCTCTCTTACATTCCCGCCACACCTGCCGAATTAGGCGGATGGAGCGGCGGCACCGCGGCACAAGTGGTCACCGCCGTCAACAACGGCACGATGCTGCTCCAGCACCGCGACCACGGCTATTACCAAGGATGGGGAGAACCCAGTTTCAGCAACAGTTATGTCAGTCAGATGACGAACGTAGGCAAAATGACTTTCGTCATGACCATCAACTGCCAGACAGGCACCTTTAACTACGGTTCGGATTGCCTTGTCGAGGCTTTCATGCGCCGCACCTATAACAACCACAATGCGGGTGCCGTAGGATGCATAGGACCAACCATGACATCCTATTCCTTCGTCAACGACGCCTATGTTTGGGGCATGTACGACCTATTTGACCCACAATTCATGCCCGATTACGGTCCTTTTGCGGACTATTCCGGCAACTGGATGCCTGCTTTCGGCAACGTGGCGGGAAAATATTTCCTCGCTCAGTCGGCATGGCCATACAACACAAACAACAAGAACATCACCTATCAGATGTTCACAGCACACTGCGACGCTTTTCTAAGACTCTACACCCGTGTTCCGCAAACCATGAACGTCACCCACTCGACACAAATATCGCCGAGCGACACTCAGATGCAAGTCACTGCACCTGCGGGTTCCGTCATCGCGCTGACCGTTGGCAACAACATTATCGCCGTCGCTGATGGGACGGGGAGTTCACAGAATGTGACCTTCAGCCCGCAGGCATCAAATTCCGTCATTCACATCTGCGTGACAAAACAGGATTATCTGCGTTGGGAAGACGATGTGACTGTCATCAGCGAAGCCACGCTCAACGTCACACAAGTCAACGTTAACGATGCAAACAACAATGGACAACTTGACTATGGCGAAAGCGCCACTTTCGACATTACTATCAAAAACGTGGGCAACCTCGCCTCGGGATCCACTACGGCAACACTTACGACGACCAGCAGCAACTACGTCACCGTCACAAACCCGACCACGACATTCCAAGGCATCAACCCGAACCAGACGCTCACCTTGTCAGACGTGTTCGGCATCAGCGTCTCCAATTCCGTTCCCGACAACACCCATCTTGTTTTCAACATCCATATGGTCAGCGGATCACACAGCTGGGACTACTCCTTCACCGAAACTGCCAGAGCCCCATCTTTGAAAGTCAACAGCCAGATGGCCATTAATGATGGTAGCAGTAAAGGCAACAATAACGGTCGCCTTGACCCAGGCGAGACTGCAAACATCACATTAAGCTATTCCAACACCGGAGGAAGTGCCGCCAATAATGTCATGGCCACGCTAAGCTGTCCATCGGAATACATCACCATCAGCAACCCAACCATCACGACGGCTACGGTCACTCCGAACCAGACTGTTCAGGTGTCGTACACAATAAGCGTCGCCAACAACACACCACGCGGCGAAAACGTCGTCTTCACCCTCAACGTCGTGTCGGGCGCTTACAACAGCAACGGCATATTCTCGCATCGCATCGGACTTGACCTCGAAAACTTCGAATCCGGCAACCTTTTGTCCTATGAGTGGATCAATGATCCGACACATCCTTGGACAGTGGTCTCAACCAATCCATACAACGGCACTTACTGCCTGCAATCGGGAAACATCTCTAACAACCAGACATCAGAACTCAGCATCACGATCAATGTAGAGAACACAGACGTCATCACCTTCTACAAGAAGACATCTTCGGAACAAAACTGCGACTTGCTCTCGTTCAAGATTGACAACCAGACACTCGAATCGTGGTCAGGCACAACGGTGTGGCGAGAATATTCGGCCGAAGTCTCTTCCGGCGAACACACCTTCACCTGGGTTTACTCCAAAAACGCCAGCGGAACTGCCGGCGAAGATAAAGTCTGGATTGACTACATTCTTTTGCCCGTCCGTCACATCGATTTCATCTGCATGGCAGGAAACGACATGAACATCTGCAAGGATGCCACCGCACATCTTGCGGGCAA
This sequence comes from uncultured Lentimicrobiaceae bacterium, assembly GCA_964418895.1. GTDB lineage: Bacteria > Bacteroidota > Bacteroidia > Bacteroidales > F082 > Limimorpha. The sequence goes on from CAYQND010000016.1 coordinate 38,360, forward strand.
CGCCTCGGGATACGAAACCATCCTCTGGACCACCGCCGGCGACGGCACGTTCAGCAGCACAAACATCCTCAATCCAACTTATACTCCTGGCGTTCAGGACATTGCAAACGAAAGCGCTACGCTCACCCTAACCATAACAGATGCTTATGGCAATACGTTGAGCGATGACATGGATGTCATCCTCCATGACAATGCCAGCATAGAGATGGACGGCTCAGCAGAGATTTGCGCCAATGACACCTACAACACCAGCGCCACAGTCACCGAAAGCGGATTGACCACTTGGAGCACTGAAGGAGACGGCACATTTGCCAATCCGGCCATGCTTAATACCATTTACACTCCTGGAACACAGGATATTGCAAATGGAATGGTCACGTTAATGCTAAATGCAACCTCACCTTACGGCTGCGACGGCGCAGCAGCAGAACTCGCACTCACAATCCATGAGTTGAAGGCCTCGGAAGTTAGTATAGAATCGTGCGGGAACTATACTTGGAACGGCATGGAATACACAGAAAGCGGCGACTATGTCCAGAATCTACAGACCATCTACGGCTGTGACTCTATTGTGACTTTGCATCTCACCATGGTCGATGCGTACAATATGGAAATAAATTTCACATCTTGCGATTCTTATACATGGAATGGCACGGAATATACCGCATCGGGAACATACACCCAACAGTATCAGTCCATCCACGGCTGCGACTCCCTCGTGATCCTCAATTTGGCCATCAACCATTCCAATTCCAGCGAGTTCACTCAAGTTGCTTGCGACAGCTTCGAATGGAACGGAACTACTTATGATGTCAGCGGCGATTACGAACAAATCTTCACCAACCTGTCGGGTTGCGACTCCACCGTCGTAATGCATCTCACCATCGAATCGGTGAATGACATACCTCTCATTGAAGGAGAAACCGACGTCGACACCTATTACACACCGACAAGCACATACAGCATCCATGCCTACGTCATCGAGACCACCTACGGATGGACCATTGAGCCAACCAAAGCCGGCACGCTCACACAAACGGACAACAACGTCACTATTACATGGGACAGCAGCTTCGCCGGCAACGCCACGCTCCGACTTTCTCTGAGCAACATCTGCGGCAATGGCGAGACTTCACTTGGCATCAATGTCAAGAACTCCACTTCGGTTGACGAAGCGAGCATGATCATGACACTCTTCCCCAACCCAGCCGACAATTTCATCAATATCAGCATTAATGATATCACGGAAGGTGAAGTCACCATCAACATCTTCAACATTTTGGGCGAGAAGGTCTTGTCGGATAAAGTCCACGCCAGCGAGAGCGGCCTGAATTACAGACTCAGCACATCCGGTTTATCGAGCGGCTCCTACTTATTGAACATCAAATCGGATAAAGAGTCAGGTTCAAGGACATTCATCATCAGATAATGACAGTGCTGTAATCGAGAATAAGAGGGGCTGTTGAGCTCCTCTTATTTTTCAACAAAGCCTTGCTTTTCAATAAAATCCATATCTTTATGCCCTGAATGCAAACCGACAATATTTCATATCGCCCTGCCGAACTTGAAGGCCGATCCTACTGCCCAACCTTTCCTTGTTTTCTCGCTCCGGACAACCATTTCCAGAGTCCAGATTTCAGCCAAATCTTCAACTGCAACGCCTATCGCCTCAACGGCCCGCTGAAATACCCCAAGCCATGCAGGGAGTGTATGATTACCACAGGTATAATCACTAAGGCAGCGATTGGGAACATTTTTTACCGGAAGACATAATAAATCAACTAATAACTATGGAACTAACCCTTTCAACTTATTTCAAGACCGGCTTCGCCATCGGCACGAACGACTCCGTATTCTCGGACGCGCAAGACAAACTGAAATCACTTTTGGGAAAAGAACTGGAATTTCCGGCCAACTACATGGCAGAAGCCAAAGGTAACAAGGAGATTTCAAATCGCCTGGGAAACGGACTTGTTTTCGACATCAGCGACACTTCATTTGTCAAGGAGGATTGGTGCGAAGGCGCAAAGGCGATCTTAGACAACGACAGGTTCCAAGAGGAATTCGACATTAAAAAGGACGGCAATCTGGAAGAGATAAAGGCTGTCTTTCCCGATTCGAATTATCCTTCCTGTAGAGTGACGATTTTTTCCTGCGGCATTGCAACCCTTGAGTTAAAACTGTCATGCCCTGAGGACGTCAACCCTGTTGCACTGTTCAGACTCGGACAAGCATTCGAGTTTTCTGGCTACAGCGACAGCAAGTATGATTGCAACACAAACTTCCAAGCGAGTCTACTTAAGGAGAGCCAGGCAATACTTGAGACATTCATCCAAGACCCTGACATCCGCAGGATCACTACGCTTCCGCAAACACAGACCGACGACTTCAAGTACAATTTCTTCCTCTCTTCCACCATCATTCTGAACTCAGAATCCGAAAAAGCGATTATGGCAATTCGCAAGTACCGCGCCGACCACTTCGACGATTTTCTTGAAACCAGCGTAGACGGCAGGATGGTATACACTTCATGGTATACAGTCCTCATAAATGGCGGACCAAGCGCCAAGACGGTTGCAGACCTCATTAGAGTTTACAATCTTTTTCACGGAGCCTGTGAGATGATGGAGAGCATAATGAACAACGAAATCTACGAGTTGCTGGCGCCAAAGGAAGGAGGCGACAAACTGAACCTCGTCATCAAGCTCCAAGTAACAGGGAACCTAATAATCAACAACACTACCCTTTATCTTCTCTCTCAAAACGAAGAAATTAAAGCTATCCTAAACAAACTTGACAATGAAGGAAAGCTCGACAACTACCACCAATCCATTAAGAGTTCTCTAGATGCCTGTGTAAACATACAGAAACAATTCAACCATGAAGTAGAAAAGAAAGAAGAGGAAACGGACAAGAAGCGCGACAACAACATTAATTTCTTTGTTATTCTTTTCACTTCTTTGACATTCATCAGTGTCGCTGCCGACTTCATCGGCCTGAACGATAGAGTCGGACAAATGATAGGAAGCCCAACAATAAGGTGGAGCATCTACATCGGCGTATTCGCCTTCTTCATCATCATCATAAGGATGCTGTTCAATCAAAGAGGGAAGAGAGGATTATAGCGCATTCGTTTCTCCCATAATACAATACCGTATGTATCAGAGAACAAAGAGCATTCCATTGCTTAGAGTGTACATGAACATTCTGCCATCTGCGCCCTATCTTACTCCTACTTCAACACCGCCAAGCCTATCACCCCCTCAGCCTCCACGTTCTCATTCTTTCCATTCCTTTGCCACATGCAACTTGTGGATATCCATCGTAAGAAGAAAACACCGAACATTATGAGTAAAATGAAATCCCGAGTTTCTTTTTTAATTGTACATAACCTTCACATAAGTAATGTTTTGATAAAAACGACAATAATTTCAAATAAAAAACTAAATTTGTAGTCTGAAAAATATATAGGATATCAAAAAGGCAAGATTTGACATTAGTTCACGGAATTCGAAACACAATTTGACGGCAACATGAATAAGCTTTACAAACTACTCTTTATTGGATTGATCCTGACTTTTTTGCCAGTTTCACAACAGGCTCAGACTTCCTCTCATCATGCAAATGCCATTCCTTTTGACATCCGGTCATTCCAGAAACTAGATGAACAGATATTTTACGCATATGCCATTCAGGCAAGCAGTTTTTATCGATATTCCATCACTTCCGATGGCGAGTTTGAAGTATATCCATCAAAAGAGTACCACGGAGAAAATTTCAAACGTGACTTTAAGGATTTCATTTCCACACAGGAAACTGAATTCCATCAATATGACGATTGGGGAAAAATTGAAAGAGGCGAGATGCTCTCATATTGGCGAGGAACCATAACTGACGATGTGTATTCGTATCTCATTGAGAGTTTAATGCCCAAAGGTGCACTCACCAACAACCTGTGTGCCAATGCTGACCCGTTCTGCACTGACAATGGGTTATACACCTTCCCCGCTGGCGTCGGTGCTGGTTCCGGAGAGAGTGGACCTTACTACAGCTGTTTATCTTCCACGCCTAATCCGGCATGGTATTATATGAGAATTCAGAATCCCGGCAACATTGACATATACATGTACAGTACGCCGAGCCATGATATCGACTTCTGCTGCTGGGGACCTTTCGACGATCCAACAGCACCATGTCCTTACGGCCTGACCGCCGCCAAAGTCATCGATTGCAGCTATTCGACCGCTAGTGCCGAGACATGCAACATACCATCCACTGCACAGACTGGACAATATTATATCCTTATCATCACAAACTACTCGAATTCCTCGTGCAACATTAGTTTCAGCAAGACAGGAGGCTCTGGCACCACAGACTGCGGCATCATGCCGCCACTTGTGAGCAGCGACAGTCCGCTATGTGTCGGTGAGACTCTTCACCTCTCGGCCAATGGCGCCAGCGGAGCAACATATCACTGGAGCGGTCCAAACGGATGGTCGTCACCGCTGCAAAATCCCACCCGCACTAACGTCCAGATGAATATGGCTGGGACATACAGTTGCACCATAACCCTTAACGGTCAGACCAGCGATCCCGTAAGTGTTGCCGTGACAATTTACCCCATGCCATCGGCCAACTTCAACTTCACGCAGGTCTGTCGCGGCACACCCACCCAGTTCACTAGCACTTCGACTACCAATCCTTCGGGACAAACCATTGAAAGCTACCAATGGAACTTCGGCGACGGCAGCTCGGGCACAGGAGCCAATGTCAACCACACCTACGTAAATGCAGGCACCTATCAAGCATCGCTGACGGTCCGTACCGGATCAGGTGCATGCACAAACACTATAACAAAAGCCGTCGTCGTTTATCCGAATCCAAACGCAAATGCAGGTCTTGACCAAATCATCAACTATGGTCAGACCGCCACATTGAGCGGACAAGGCGGTACCGGAACATTCAACTACCATTGGGAGCCAGCCAACAAGGTGGTTAATCCCAACTCCGCCACCACACAAACCATCGCTTTAACAGCCACCACGACTTTCACCCTGACCGTCACCAGCGTCTCAGGAAGTTGCTCCGACACGGATGCTGTCACCATTTCTATCAATGGCTCCGGCATGACCGCATCGGCCAGTGCCGACGCCACGAATATCTGCGCTGGAGAATCCACCATGCTTCACGCGCACCCTATAGGTGGGACAGGCAACTACACCTATTCATGGACACCCACATTGGGCTTGAATAACCCTTCAATACAGAATCCTGTCGCCACGCCCCCTGTCGGGACTACACGATACACCTGCCACATCAGCGACGGTTCGACTTCGCTGGATGTCAGCGTGAGCATCACAGTGCATTCGGCAGGCCATAGCAACGTCAACGCCACGATTTGTGACAACGAACACTATACTTTCTTCGACAACGAATACAACATCAGCGGCACCTACTCCGACACCATCGAGACACAATACGGTTGCGACAGCATCATCTTCCTGCATCTCACGGTCAATCCAACCTACACCACTCCAATAAGTGATGATTTTTGCGCAGGCACATCATACCAATGGTTTGGCCAAAACATCACTCAACCGGGCACCTATTATCACACTTTGCAAAGCGTCCAAGGTTGCGACTCAGTCATTGAACTGAATCTAAGTGTCCTTCCGGTCTCGAACAGCACAATCTATGGCTCAATCTGCCCCGGAGGCACCTATCCGTTCTTCGGCGAAATGCTGAACTCTCCCGGAACCTATTCCGGAACGACCACCAACC
>CAYQND010000017.1:0-29967 GCA_964418895.1 uncultured Lentimicrobiaceae bacterium
AGCGATTGTGGGAAAGTAGGTCGCCGCCCACCCATACACGAAAAGCCTGACCCTTTCGGCCAGGCTTTCGCGTTTTTAGATATCCAATATTAGATTTCCTTTTGACTTTCACCCTCGGTGAAAAACTCATCCTTGAAATTCACGAAATACAGCATCTCCCTTGCTCGTGTGACAGCCGTATAGAGCCATCGGAGGTCTTCCTTTTCCAATGTTTCCTTCTGATTTAATGATGAATCGATGAAGACGGACTTCCACTGGCCTCCTTGTGTCTTATGACAAGTCAATGCATACGAAAACTTGACCTGTAAAGCGTTGTACCATGGATTCTTCTTCACTTCCTTATATCGTTCGTTCCTGTTCGGAATCGACATGTAATCTTCTTCGACGGCATGTCGTAATCGTTCCGATTCTTCAGCAGTAAGTGTCGGATTGTCGCTGTTCAACGTGTCGAGCATGATCTTGACCTCAAGGTTTCTTGATTCAGGATAATCCAGGAAACTGATTTCCACGTCGGCAAACCTGAAGCCGTACATTTCTTCATACCTGATGATTTTCTGCAATTCAACTAAATCTCCATTTGCGATGAAACTGATGTTGTTGTCGCTATCACTCCAATAGTAGTTGTTCCTGACAATCATCAACTTGTCTCCTGTCGCTATTTCACCTTCATAGTTCAATATTCTGTTTCTGATAGCCTGGTTGAACATTCTCGCTCTCTTGTTGGATTTGCAAATGATCACGGACTCCGTGTTCTTTCCTGAATCGAAAGCGTTGTAGAGCAGTTCTTCAAATGTATCCGGACTGATTCTTCTCATGTCATCATAATTCATGATGTTGAACAGTTTCAGGTCGTAATCTGTTCTGTCTTCAAGAAGCAGTTCTCTGAGATGTGTCGCGTTCGCGAGAATGCCCGACAAGGTTTCTTGTCTCATGACTTCCGTCAGTTCATAATCCGCAATGGTCAGCGAAAATTCGTTTTTCAGATATTCCTTGTCCAGTGCCGGACTGTCGTTGCTCCCTACGGGTGGAAGTTGCGCCGTGTCGCCAATCAGCAGCAGTTTGCAGTTTTTTCCGCTGAAAACATATTCCATCAAGTCATCAAGTAGGCTTCGGCTTCCGAAGTCATGACTTTCTCCTATCATCGATGCCTCGTCAATGATGAATAGGGTGTTTGCGTTTTTGTTTTCAGCAACAGCCATTCTGACGCTACCATCAGGGTAGTGCTGAAACTGATAGAGTTTTCGGTGTATCGTGAAGGCATCTTTTCGGGTATAGCCGAACATCACTTTTGCCGCTCGTCCGGTTGGAGCCATCAGAACGTATTTCATGCCAATCATGGGCAAAGCCTTGACCAATGCGGTCACCAACGATGTCTTTCCTGTTCCGGCAAATCCTTTCAGGATGTAGGTGGGTCTGCTTTTGTCGGAGAGAAGGAAAGCCGCCAGATGACGTAGCACCGTCATTTGGCCCGTTGTGGGGCTGAAGCCGAACGATTCGGATAACAAATGGAAAAGTTCGTCTCTGGTCATCTCAGAAAGGATAACCGATTCCTACGACCCATCTTGTATCCCTGAACCGCATGTTGTCGAACCGCCAATGGCTTCCGTTGTCGTTCTCGTAAGGATTTCTGAACGGCATGGCGCAGTCGAGACGTAAGACGACGAATTTCACATCAAGACGCAGACCGAAGCCGCCGTCCATGGCAATCTGCTTGTAGAATGTGTTGAACTTGAAGTCTCCGCCAGGAAGCGATTCGTTTTCGTGATAGTTCCAAATGTTTCCCATGTCTACGAAAAACGCGCCGTTGACGATGCTGTAGATGGGGAATCTGATTTCCGTGTTCAGTTCCAGTTGGATGTCACCGATTCTTTCAATGTCAGTGTTGGAAGAAGCCGGAACATAAGATCCAGGGCCAAGTTCACGATATTGCCAGCCACGCATTCCATTGGCGCCGCCGGAATAGAAACTGCGTTCGAAAGGCATGTCATAGGAGTTGCCAAACGGGATACCGATGCCGACCATCTCCCTGAAAACAAGCCAAGAGTCATGATCCAGATCGAAATACTGGCGGAAATCGCAATCTGTCCTTAAATACTGAGCATAGCGGATGCCTAACAGTTCGTGGTGACCGTCTTTTTCGGTGATAAGAGCAGTGTTGTTGAAAAGCGACAGTGTGTTTCCACTCGACTCGACGGATGCCCTTAAATACAGGAAATTGCCAGTCTTGTTGATGTTCTGTGTGCTGTAGATGAAAGAATACTTGGCGCCCAAGATGAGATGGTCGGTGTACTGATCCTTAATCCTCTGATTCTCTTCCAAATCGAGTAGTTCCTGAAAGACAGAGACGGGGTCCACCTTAACACTGTTTAAGTTGATGGGCGTGAGAAAGTTCTGCATCCTGCTGCTGCTTTTCCAGTCGTAACCGAACGTCGCAATGCCGATGTATCTCGAATAGTAATATCTGATTTGCGTGTTGTAGCCTAACGATAAGTTCGTCTTTGGCTGATAGTCTCTTGCAAATGTGGTGATGTTGAAAGGACTCAGCAGTTTCGGGAAACTTATGCTGCCGTTGATGCCGAATTCCTTCGTGTTGAAAACGCCTCCGCCTTCGTCGAGGTCGCCAAAGCCAACGATTTGCTGGGCTTCAAGACCGCCTTTGACAGTCAGTTGAAGCACTTCGGCTCCGCGGAACAGATTTTTGTTGGTGTATGAAATGCTGCCCCTTACGCCCAAATCTCCATCGGAGTTGGTACCCTCGGCTTCCAATTTGTAGGAATGCACGTTGGTGCGTTGAAGCATGACCTTGCAGTCCAAGAGATTAAGGGTGTCGTTGCTGCTTTTCACTGGAGAAAACTCGATGTTCGAGTTGGAGAAAAGTTGAAGATTGCCGATGGCGTTGTAGGTCTGCGTCACATTTCTTAGCCGATATGGCGCTCCCTTGTATATCTGGATGATTTGAGAAAACGTCTGTGGCTTGATTCTCGGATTGCCGAAATAATAGAAATTTAGGACATTAGGCCATTTCCGTCGTCCCGTTTCGACATTCAGCGTTGTTGAATCAGTGGGCTGACGGTTTGCTGCCATCGGCGTGAAATTCGGATAGATGCTGATGCTGTTGATGTGGTATCTCTTGTGTGGCTCCAATTGTCCTGTTGACGGGCTTTTGACGTTATCGATGCGCATGGTGACTTTCATCGAATGGCAGCGGAAATTGCTGTCTATCTCGAATGAAATATAGTCGCGGGTGAAGTAGTAGTATCCGCTGTTTCTCAGCCTTTCTGCAACGATGTCGCGCTGCTTGTCCATCGTGTAAGCGTTGTATATGTCGCCGGTCTTGACGGGCAGTTCTTCCTTTGCCCTTAACGCATATTTTGCCAAGGTGGTGTCCTTGATATCGTAGCCGATTTCTCTGATGCGGTATGGCGTGGTGGTCGAAACCTTGTAATTGACTCTGGCCTTGTAGCGTTTTGTCTCAACGGAACTCGCCACTTTGGAATGGAAGTAGCCGACATTGTCAAGATAGAGTTGCATCTGCTTTGCGGAACTGTTGGCCAAACTCTTGCTGTAGTATTCCGGCTTTTCGCCCATGTTTCCGTTGATCCACTTCCAAACTTTCTTGTTGTCTTTGCCTTCGGAAATGTAATAGACCCAAGTCTTGAAATTTGTTCCAAACTTCCCACGATAGGGCTTTTGGCTTATGTATGACGACAGGTCGGATTTTTCAAACGCCACATCACTCGAATCGATGCTGATGGTGTTTCTGCTAATCAGATATTCGCCTTCCGGAACGTATCGCTTGAGCGAACAAGACGACATCAGGAAGACGATTGCGCAGAACAGCGTTATGTGAATTCTTTTTGCCAACGTTTGAAAATTTTCGCAAATGTAGCAAATAATATGGTTGTCAAAGGTCTTTGATTTGGCTTTTGTGACTTTGGTTTTATGCCGACTTTCTCTATTAAAAGTGGAGAACGAGACCAACGCATCGTTTCATTTCTGGCTGTGAATTGTTGCGATTCGGGTGACTTGCCAGATAATTAATTGTCTTTTCGTTTGTTTCGTATATTTTGCATTGGAAAGTATTATGGCAAAAACTGATTTTGTTCCCTGTATGGGCTTTCGTAGGCTCTGACGATACGATAGTGAATCCGAATAGCAGTGTGGCTGCAGTCACGATGATTAACAACCTGGGTGGTTATGCCAAGATTACAGTATTTGACGGAGCAACGCATTTTGACGTGCCTGAATTGACATATAAGGACTCCACGGCAAGCATACTGCAGTGGATGACCCTTCATTAACTCTATAATTTCGTTCAGGAAGCATTAGTAAGAATCTTCCGTAAAATAGCAAGCGCTTTTATAATTGATGTGCCGTATTCTGTGATACGGTGGAAATCAAGGCTTTGCTTCTGACGTGGATTTCACACGAAGTGTGGTTCCGGTTTAGACGATTTCTGCGACGGTGAAGTTGCTTCCGCCGATGAAGATGACATCGTCGAACCTGGCAGCATTCAGAGCGGATTGGAAAGCGTCACGGACAGAATCGTAGACCTTGCCTCTTAGCCCTAACGTGAAAGCCTTTTCCGCCAAAATGTTGGGATCCAATCCTCTTGGAATGTCGGCCTTGCAGAAATAGTATTCGCAACTATGCGGCAGCAACTGAAGCACATGGTCAATATCCTTGTCATTCACCATTCCGATGACGAAATGAAGGTTATCGTACTGCATCTCGGCAAGTTGGCTGACCACTTCCTTGATGCCGGCCGGGTTGTGGCCTGTGTCGGCAATGATCAGCGGGTCGCGGCCTATCACTTGCCAGCGTCCCATGAGATGGGTGTTGCGTATCACGTTGGCGATGCCGCTGCGGATGTCGTCTTCCGAAAGTTCGAACTTGTCGCGAAGAAGGTCGATGGCGCACATCACGGTAGTGATGTTTTTCTTTTGGTATAGGCCAAGAAGCGGAGTCTCAATGGCTTCCATGTAAAGTTCGCTGTTTTTCCAGATGTCGAATTTCTGAACGATATCGGAATCGATGTGGATTTTGTCGCAGTCGAAAATCTGGTCGGCAAAATAAATCGGGCTGTTGCATTCGCGTGCTTTGTCTTCAAATACCTGCTGCGTCTCGGGTTGCGTCTCGCCTATGACAACGGGAATGCCCGGCTTGATGATGCCGGCTTTCTCTCCGGCAATTTTCTGCAAGGTGTCGCCCAGATATTTCATGTGGTCGAGAGCGATGTTGGTGATGACGCTGACTTCGGGAGTGATGATGTTCGTGGAGTCGAGCCGTCCGCCCATGCCGACTTCAACAATGGCGATGTCGATTTTCTCTTTGGCAAAATAGTCGAAAGCCATACCGACGCTCATTTCGAAGAAAGACAACTCCATTTTCATGAAAGTGTCCTTGTTTTTATCTATGAAATCGATGACATTTTCTTCGGGAATCATCTCGCCGTTAATGCGGATGCGCTCTCTGAAATCGCGGAGATGAGGCGACGTAAACAGTCCCGTCTTGTAGCCTGCTTCTTGAAATATGGAAGCCAGCATGTGGGCTGTGGAACCTTTGCCGTTTGTGCCTGCGACGTGCACCGATTTGAATGCGTTTTGCGGGTTTCCTAAAAGATTAAGCAAAGTGACGGTGTTGTTCAGGTCGGCTTTGTAAGCGGCACCCCCAATAGACTGATACATCGGAAGTTTCTCGAACATCCAGTCAAGAGTTTCCCTATAATTCATTGTCTTAATGATTGAATACGAAATGATAAGTGATGGTTCCTTTTTGTTCTTCCGGAGCCGAAGGGTCGGCGGCGAATGAAGATCTCAGGGCGGCGTTTTTGGCGGTGTTTCGCATGGTGTTGGCTGACGCGCTTGCTGCAATGGTAGTGCCTCTGGTGGCGATTTCAGCACGGATCACACGGCCTTCACGGTTCACCCAGATATCCACCACGATGTCGCCTTCTTCACTGAAGTCGTTGCTTGGCGATGTGAGTGACTTGGCGCCACGTCCGCCCAGACTGTAACTGATGTTGTTCCCATTTCCGCCTGAGCCGTTGTATTGTTTCACGCCTTTCAAGCCGTTTGGGTTGCCTTGGTCGCCAGGTTGTCCCGTGATGCCTTCCGAGCCGCCATTCTGTCCGGTTTTTGAACCTTGGAGCAGCGCTTTCTTGTTCACGACTTGCTTTGGCTCTTCGGTGTTTTTGCTGATTTCGGTAGGTTTCTTGCTGGGCTTTTTAGCAATGGCTGGGGTCTCTTCTTCGTCTTGTGTGGCGATGTTTTCTTCGACTGATGATGACGTGGGAACGGCTTGCGGTGGCGCCGACTGCGGAAGTATCTCTGGCTCCAGCGGCTGGATGTCGCCCATGCCTTGGTTGTACATGCCAAGATCGACTTCGACGCCTTCTTCGCTGGGCAGTGGGAGCGGTGTTCTGAAAGCGGTCAGGAAGAGCAGCAGCACAACGATAGCATGGAACAAGATTGTCCCCGCTACTGCAAATCCTTTGTCTTTGTTGAACCTACCCATATTATTCCTTTTGCGACGTTGCCAAAATGACTTTGTGGTGATGATTGGTGGTCGTGTTGATGTCGTTTACGGCGTCGATGACGTTGACTACGTATTGCACAGGGACAGTCTTGTCGGAACGAATCACGATGGTGGCTTCATCGACATTGGCAATAGCAGCGGCTATCTGTGGTTCGAGTTCCGCCTCGATAATCGGGTTCTCTTCTATGTAATAGTTGAACTGGTCGTCTATGTAAATTGTAGTTGTCTGCTTGGCCATAGTCTTGCTGCTGCTGGATGGCAAGAGAAGTTTTACGGCATTCGGCGCGACCAATGTTGATGTGAGCATGAAGAAAATCAGGAGCAGGAACACCAAGTCCGACATGGACGAGGAATTGAATGTCACATCAATCTTATTTCTTGATTTTATTGCCATTTTCCTTGATTTTCAATGTTATGCAGGCTCGTTGAGGACATCCATGAATTCTGTCGCCTTGGCTTCAAGCAGATAAACGACTTTCTGTATTCTTGCGACGATGACGGTATAGAATATGTAAGCGATGATGCCGACGATAAGACCTCCCACAGTGGTCACCATGGCTTCGTAGATGCCCGACGAGAGCAATTCGATGTCAATGTTGTTGCCAGCCATGGACATGTTGTAGAAGGCTTTGATCATTCCCGTTACGGTGCCCAAGAAGCCGAGCATGGGGGATGCGCTGGCTATCATGGACAGGATGGCGACTCCGCGTTCCAGTTTGCTAACCTCCAGGTTGCCAACATTTTCAATGGCTTCGTTGATGTCGCTGAGTGGGCGGCCGATGCGCGAAAGACCTTTCTCGATCATTCTTGATATCGGCGTGTCGTTGCCTGTGCATAATGCCTTGGCCGAATCAATCTGGCCGTGTTTCATATAGTCGCGTATGCGGTCCATGAAATCCTTGTCATATTGTGTCGCCTTAGATACCTTGATGTATCGTTCGAGAAAGATGTAAACGGCAATGATGGAGAGGACTGCCAGGACAAGCATAATCCATCCGCCTTTTACCGCCAGGTCGAAGATGGACATTGAAATCTCTGTAGGCTGTGCTGCGCTTGCCGTCTGCAAGGCCGCGCTGTCAGTGACAGCGGTTGTGATCTGTAGGAGTGTTCCAAACATGGTGTGTTGATTTTCTCTTATTCGTTAACTGCAAAATGCGTGAAAAATTGTTTGTCGAGTTCCACTGCTGTTTTTGCAGATGCAAATGTATTGATTTTAGTTTTCTTATTGTTATAAACTTGTTTCTTCTTTAAAGTCCTCGTTTCAGATTACACGAATATTGTGCCAAATTGCGCTAACGAGAATTGTCAGCAGTTTTTCTTGGTTCCCAAATGTTTCCGCTGCAACTGTCACTCTTTGCTCCGGTAACCGACGCCAGGACGTTGGTCTGACCTTCCAGGCGCAGCAGGCCGAGAAACGCGAAAATCAACGCTTCCTTGAACTCAACAATCTCACGGCAGGGAACGACGATCCGGTGTTTGGTATTTTGCACGATGCGTTCTATCAAGAAGTTGTTCAAGGCGCCGCCGCCGGTGACGAGCATTCTGCCAGCAGGAAGGTGTTCGGTGGCCTTGCCAATCTGGACAGCAATGTGTTCTGTGAACGTCGCCAGCAGGTCGTTTACGGCAAAGCCTTCCAAAAGACGACGTTGCCTATCTTCGAAGAACTCTCTGCCCATGGATTTCGGATGGTTTTGTCTGTAGTAGTCATCGGCGTCAAGTTCTTCGAGCAAAGACGGAATGATGCTTCCACTTCTGGCGATGATGCCGTCCTTGTCATAGTTGAGGCCTAATTTGAGCGAGAGATGGTTCAAGGCTTGGTTTGCGATACAGATGTCGTACGCAATGCGCTGACCATCTTCATCATACGATACGTTGGCGATGCCTCCGATATTGAGGCAGATTTCGTAATCGTTGAAAAGCAGTTTGTCGCCTATCGGCACTAAGGGAGCGCCTTGACCGCCTTTACTCACGTCCTCCGAACGGAAATCGTTGATGACTTGGAAACCGCAAGCGTCTCCAAGTTCCTGACCATTACCGATTTGCAAAGTGAAATGCTTATCAGGCTGGTGAAATACAGTATGTCCGTGCGATGCGACGAAGTCGGGACGGATGCCGTTTTGGCTGGCAAATTCCGCCACCAGAGCACCGAGATAGTGACCGTAATTGGCATCTAATTTGGCAAGTGCATCTGGAGTTTTATGGAAAGCATTGGATAACAGATGTTTCCACTCATCGGAATAGGGTATCGTGGTGGCGTTGAGGATTTGGAATCTGTATTTGTTTTCATCGTATTCGAAAAGCACGGATGCCAAATCGACGCCGTCTAACGAACTGCCGGACATGAGCCCTATTGCCGTATGCTGTTTCATGACAGTAGGGGAAGCGCTTTTTCAAGCCGTATGCCGCGCGAGCCTTTTATCAGGATGTCTGAATTTTCAATAGGGCGGTTTACAAGGTATTCGCACAGGTCTTCGACTTTTTGGAAGCACGGCCATTGGTTGTTGCTGTTGTATTGGCAGAAGCAAGGTCCGACGAGAAACACGTTTTCGAACTGGCATTCCGCGAGTAGGCTGAGAATGGCTTTGTGCTCAGTTTCCGAGTCCTTTCCAAGTTCGCGCATGTCGCCAATAAGGAGCGCGTTTCTATTGCCGCATATCGACTTGAAATTCCGAATCGCTGCGTTCATGCTGACGGGATTGGCGTTGTATGCATCCATGATGATGCGGTTCGTCTTGGCCTGAATGACTTGCGAGCGGCTGTTTGTCGGCTCGTACGCTTCAAGGGCGCGTGTGATGTCGTCGTCACTGACCTTGAAAAACTGTCCGACAGCGATGGCCGCCGCCACGTTTTCAAAATTGTAGGCTCCCACGAGTCTGGTCTGGATGATTCTGTCCTTCCAACGTACTGAAAGATATGGGTTTGCATTGCTCTGACTGACGTGGAAATCGGCAATTTCGTTTTCCCCATAGGTGTGTCGGTTCAGATGCTCTGAAAGATCCATGAGCAATTTGTTGTCGGCATTGACGAACGCCGTTCCACCATTGTCTTTCAGGTAGCAGTACAGTTCGTTTTTTGTCTTGATGACGCCTTCGAAACTGCCGAATCCTTCAAGATGGGCTTTCCCGATGTTCGTGATGATACCGAAATCGGGGCGCGCTAAATTGGCGAGTGCTTCGATTTCCTTTGGGTGGTTTGCACCCATCTCAACGATGGCGAATTCGGTGTGTGGCGTTATTCTTAATAAGGTGAGCGGCACTCCGATATGGTTGTTGAAGTTGCCTTCCGTGTGGATGATGTCGAATTTTCTGCTTAAGACTGCGGAAACCAGTTCCTTGGTGGTTGTTTTTCCGTTTGTGCCGGTTATTGACAGCACTTTGGCGCTCATCTTTTCACGATGCATCAGTGCAAGTTGCTGCAAAGCCTTCAAGGAATCGTCCACCTTTATTATGTTGCCGAGAGCGGGGATGTCGTCGCGGTCGCAAACCACAAGCGATGCTTTCCCTTCCTTGGCGACTTGCATGGCGAAGTCGTTGCCGTCGAAATTCTCGCCTTTTAAAGCGAAGAATACGGCGTCGTTCTCAATATTTCTGCTGTCGGTCGAGACCTTGTATGCTATTTTGAAATGGCTGTATATGTTTTCGATGGCGTTCATGACGATGTTCGTTTAATAAAAAAAAAGCCGCCTGAAAAGGATCAAACGGCTTTGTTGCTTTAGCAATCATTATGTCACTTGGTGAAGGATCCGCCCATTTTGTTCATGGCGCAGCGGAATCCTATGGTTGCTGATGCCTGATTCTGGTTGAGATAGCGGCGTGTGCCAGGACTCAGCCAATAAGGTCCGTCAGCCCATGAACCGCCTTTGTAAACGCGTGATTCATCACTGATGAGTGTGGTACCTGGGGTATCGTTGGTGGCATAGTCATACATCTCTTTGGTGTAGGCTTGCTGGTTTGCATCGCCTTCGCTCCATTTGTTTCTGATGGCCGACATATAGTCACCATCGGCATAGTTGGAGTTGAAACTTGTGCGGTAGTTCTGGCGTTTTGAGGCTTCTTCTTGTGATATAGGCTCTCTTCTGATGCGGCCCAAGGAATCTTTCTGAGCAATGAAGCCGTCATCGTCAAGCGTTTTCTGCGTAAAGACGTTGCCTCTGAAAGGACTGTAGTCCGCCACGTCTTCAGAAGTCATTGGACGATAGACATCGAGACACCATTCCGAGACATTGCCTGCCATGTTGTACAAGCCGTAGTCGTTCGGCCAGTAGGAACCGACAGGAGCCGGAAGAGCGGCACCATCGTTAAGGTTGCCGGCAACACCCATGTAGTCGCCAGGACCTTTCTTGAAGTTGGCCATGAAACTGCCGTAATAACGTTTGTTGTCGGTGCGGAGTCCGTCACCGTTCCAAGGATATACTTTGCGCTCGCTGACAAGTTCGTTTTCAGTGTTGCCGACAAGTCCGACAGCGGCATATTCCCATTCCGCTTCCGTAGGAAGACGATAGGATGGTATGAGTAAGCCGTCTTCCATTTTGACGTTTCTCACACCTTCACCATCGGATTTCGAAAGGTCTTTCTTGCCGTTTTTCACGTTTCCTGTATATTGTCCGGCGAGGTATGCGTCAGTGTTGAAGTTCTCTTCATCTTTCTGGCTTGGATCCCAATCGAGCACACCAGCCTTGACGAGCAGCATTTCGTTGACACGGTCGGTACGCCATGTGCAATAGTCATTGGCTTGCACCCATGTCACACCAACGACAGGGTAGTCGTTGTATGCCGGATGGCGGAAATAGGTTTCCACCATGGGTTCGTTGTAAGTCAAGCGACCACGCCATACCAATGTGTCGGGCATAGCGTTGCGCACCACCATCGGATAGTTTTGGCCATAGACTCGGTTCAGCCAGTAAACATATTCCTGGTAGTCGATGTTGCTGACTTCGGTTCTGTCCATGAGGAAAGATGGAATGGTGACCTTTCGCGGAGCGTTGTCCCATGAGTAAGTCACATTGTCGTATGTGGCTCCCATGACGAAAGTGCCTCCTTCAATGGCAATCAGACCGGGTCCGATTTCCTGTTCGTTGACTTCGGAGACTTCAAAGCCGCCATTATTAGGGTCATTGTAGGCCCAACCTGTGGTCCTTGAGGTCTTTTTTGCACATGAAGTACACAAAATTCCTACTAAAACGATGAATGATAATGTTTTAAACGCTGTTCTTCTATTCATTGTCCATTAAATTTGATTCCTATAACTAAAAACAACCTATTTTTATTGTTCGATTTATGCTATTTTTCCATTTTTCTCCAATATAGCAGGACATTGAAATCTCGTGGGCGCCACCGAAAGGCGTGCCTTGTTTCCCCGAAATGTCAATGTCGTAGCTGTAGATGATTCTTGCGTTTCGGTACGCTATTCCTGCACTGGCCACCAATGCGCGCATGGTGGAGAAGTTGGTTTTGTACCAGCTGCCAACAAGAAGTTTCGACATGACGACGCCAGTTCCAGCGATGAGCTGGTTGTAGTCGCCTTGCCGCATGACGACGAAAGACGGCTCGATGCCGAAATCGCCTTCTTCGAGTGATGAGACTTCACTTGTGGTAATGTCGTATGTGAAACCGCCGCTGAGGATGTATTTCCGGTTCAGGCGGTTGTTGTCGGTCTCATAGTAACTGATGCGAGGCTGGTTGATGTGATCTACCGAAAAACCCAGATACATGCTGTTGTAGTTGCTCCACATGATGCCTGCCGCAAAGTCTATGGCGTTGGGCGTGCAATCGTCGGGCATGATTTCGCCACTTGGGATGATGACTCCAGGTGTCGTCACGTCGAGTTGATCGGCGAATATCAGTTTGTCCCAATCGACCGATTCCTGATGAAAGCCGGCCTTGATGCCGAAGTCGAGGAAGTTGTACCACGACAGCCTTGTCTTGTAGGAATAATAAACATCGGCCGAAATCTTGTTGTAAGCGCCGCTAATCTGACTGTCGTCGAGAATCGAAACGCCGATGCCGCCATGGATTGCCGGGACATATTGGTCGTAACTTACGCTGTATAAAGCAAAGTTGCTGCCGCTTCCGAGATATTGATTGCGGTAATCGACACTTATTTTTCCCGATTCTGCGTGTCCGGCATAAGCGGGATTGACCATCAAAGGGCTCGCATCATACTGCGTGAATGTGGCGTCTTGCGCCCTTAGTGCAGTGCTTGTTATGCTTAATGTGATGACCATCAATGAAATAATTCTAATTATCGCCTTCAACAACATATTTTGTTACGATACTCAAAAAAGCGTACAATTTTACGACTTTTTTTTGGAATCAAACAGTTTTTATAGAAAAATACTTTTTATCTGCTCATACTGACACGCTACAATAAAAAAGCAGTATCTTCGTTTCTAAAACAAGCCGGTTAATAAGGAATCGCGCTTCCCAAAATATAATGTTCAGATAATTGAGAAAACTTATGCCGATATCGATGAAAAAATGCCGTTTTATACTTCTCTTGTCGCTTTTGTTTGTCTTTATGATTCGTTTGCATGCGCAGACTGTGGAGCGTTTTCAAGTAAAGTTGAATTGGCAGGGTGTTCAGGAAGAAATGCTGAAAAGCGACACTATTCGTGTGATTGCCCTTGAATCAGGATCTTACGATGTTGAGAATGTCGGAATCCCCGTGTTTCAGATTCAGAAGCCGATTTTCGATGCCGGTTTTAATGCGGCGGCTACTCTTGCCAACGTTGTTGCTGTGCCTGCTTCAGCAGAGGAACTTGAGATTCTCAATGCCATCGCCTTGAATGCTGACTTCACAGCAATGGCAGGCACTTTGAAATCGCGTGAGAATGCTTTTCTAAGCCTTACGGTCAATCCGTTTAGAATCCAGTCTGGAATAGTCGAAAAATTGGTTTCCGCCGATGTTTCGGTTGCGCTCACGCCTCGTGAAGAATCACGCAAAAGTGTCGATTATGACGATGAATCCGTGTTGGCATCAGGCAATTGGTATAAGGTCTCCCTGACGCAAGCGGGGATTTACAAACTCACTTATTCCGATCTTTCTTCGCTGGGCATGAATGTGGCGTCGGTTGATCCGCGCAACATTCGGGTTTATCACAATGGGGGAGGCGTGCTGCCCGAATTGAATTCCGAGTCGCGTCATGACGACCTTGTTGAGATTCCCATCTATGTCTACGGCGAATCCGACGGCAAGTTCGACGCCAACGATTACATTCTGTTTTATGCCCGTGGCCCTGTGACGTGGACTTACAATGCCACCGCGGAGGCTTACGACCATGTGCAGAATGCATACGATACCCATTCATTCGCTTTCATCACCGCCGATCATGGTGCCGGTGAGCGTATCGAAACGGCATCCGCAGTCAATGGCACTCCGACTTCCACAATAACGGAATTTCTTGATCATCAATTGAATGAGGCTGACCTTTATAACCTTTCCAATTCTGGAAGGAACTACTATGGCGATGTCTTTGATGGAACGGTTTCCAGAGACTACACATTCGCTTTTCCGAATATCGACAAGGGACGTGATTGTATCTTCAGGACGCATTTTGCGGGACGCAACTTCAAACCCGCTTCGTTTCAGGTTTATGTCAACAGTGTCCTTGAAAGATCGTACAACATATCGGTGACGACATCGTCATCATCGTCAAACTATGCGGAGTTGGCTGGCGGCTATTTCTCCGTCACGCCGACGGCGGACAACATGAATGTCACCTTGCGTCATGTCGGCATTTCCAACACGACTTCGATGGGCTATCTCGACTATATCGCGATAAACGCTTGGCGTGCCTTGAAATTTTCCGGCTCACAGATGCTTTTCCGCAATCCCGAAGCCGCCAATGTCAACAGCATTTACAGTTATGCTTTGCAGAACGCCACCCAGCAGACCCAAGTGTGGAATGTCACGGATCCTGTCGAGCCAAAGATGATGCCCGGCAATTTGTCTTCTTCCACTTTCACCTTTAATGTTAGGGGAAATGTGGAAAACGAATTCATCGCGTTTGACGGCACTTCCTATTTGACGCCTGGACTTGTTGGCGCGGTGTCAAACCAGAATCTACATGGAATAAGGAACATCGATTATCTGATTGTCACTTATTCCGGTTTTATGGATCAGGCTAACAGGGTGAAAAACATTCACGCCAGTCTTGATCCCGACATGACCGTTTATGTCACTACGCCCGAAGCCATCTATAACGAGTTTTCGTGTGGCGCCGTGGATGTGACTGCCATTCGTGACTTCTGCCGCATGCTTTACACCGACAGCGATGCAGGCCACGAGTTGAAATATCTTCTTTTGTTGGGCGATGCGTCGTTCGACTACCTGAACAGAAGTGGAACGGTTTGTTTTGTCCCGTCATACGAAACGCTTGAATCGTCAAGCGTCCTGGCATCAGCCGTCACCGACGACTATTTCGGCTGCCTGGATGAAAATGAAGGCCTTATCACTTCTTCGCTTGCCGATATCGGCATCGGAAGGCTTCCCGTGTCAACGGTGGAGCAGGCTAATCAGATGGTGGACAAGATTGAGAATTATGTTGCCAAGAATGAAAGTTCGATGCAACCTTGGCGCAATGTGATCACTTTCTTCTGCGACGATGCCGAGTCGAACCAGTTCGTTTCGCACAGCGAGACGTTTGCCGGAATGCTCGACGAAGTGGGAGGCGGCGACATGGTGGTTGACAAGATCTATCTTGATGCTTTCGAGCAGGTTAGCACGCCAGGCGGACAACTTGCTCCTGCCGTCAACGAAGCCATAAACGACAGAATGGAGAAAGGAACGCTGGTGCTCAATTACGTCGGTCATGGCGGCGAAGTGCAACTTGCCGAAGAGCGTATTCTCGAACGCGCCGATGTCAACACTTGGCGTAACGGCCCGATGTATCCGCTCATGATAACGGGAACCTGCGAGTTCAGCCGTTACGACGACCATACGCGCACTTCCTTGGGAGAATATGCATTTCTGAACCAATATGGCGGCATGATTGCCATGATGACCACTTCGCGTGTGACCTTTGGCTCGGAAAACCTTTCTTTAATCAAAGGCATATACAATCACTTGTTCAATATCAGCGGTGGCGAAAGATTGTGCTTCGGCGACGTGTACCGCATGGCGAAGACCAAAGGCAACTATTCCGAAAAGCGTTATGTGCTCTTCGGCGATCCAGCCTTGCGCCTGGTCTATCCCAAATGGACAGTCGAGACGACAACGATTGACGGCCACGACCCCGCTTACTATCAGGATACGCTGAAGGCTTTGCAAGAAGTCGAAATCGCTGGTGCAGTAAAAGACCTTAACGGCGCTGTGGCAAGCAATTTCAACGGCATTGTCTATATCAGCGTATATGATAAAGAAGCCAACCTTACCACCAATGGCGATGAAGGTGTGGTGCCTTACGCTTTCAATCTAAGCAACAGCATCATCTTCAATGGAAAGACGAAAGTTGTCAATGGCAGATTCAGCACCACGTTCACGGTTCCGCGCGACATTTCCTACAGTTTTGGAAAGGGTAGGATTTGTTACTATGCCACTGATTATGAGAATGATGCACATGGATCGTTCGATGATTTCATTATCGGAGGATTCTACAATAATGCAGTCGAGGATGACCTTCCACCTGTGATAAGTCTGCACATCGACGACACGCTGTTTGTCAGCGGAGGCTTGACAAACGAAAACCCGATATTGTTAGCCTTCGTGGAAGACGAAAGCGGCATCAATACCACAGGGACGGGCATTGGACACGACATTGTCGCCACGCTTTCAGGCGCATCGGATGTCTCTTATTGTCTCAACGATTATTTTGTCGCCGAACTCGACAATCACGGCAAAGGAACCATCACCTACAGGATGCAGAATCTCAAAGATGGCGCATACACGCTGACGTTGAAAGTCTGGGACATCTACAATAATTCATCTACGGCGACCATCGACTTTGTCGTGTCGAACAGTTCGGGCATGGCCATCGAGAATCCGATATGCTCTCCGAATCCTGTGACAGATCATACGCGTTTTTCATTCGACCACAATCAGGTCGGTAACAATATGGATGTCAGCATTCAGATTTTCGACATCATGGGACGTCTTGTCACGACCATCGAAGACCGGATCACTGGTACGACGGCTCGCACGACCCCAATCTACTGGGATTGCCGCTCGTCGAACGGTTCCCATCTTGCGGCGGGTGTTTATGTATATCGCATCATCGCCACCAACGATGAAGGGGAGACTGCTTATGCTGTTTCCAAGTTAATTCTCCATAATTGAATGAAACGATGAAAATAAAACGGATACTCTTTTTCATATTACTGCTGTTGCCTTATGCCGGCGCGATGGCGCAACTAAACACGACGTCATCGGTGTTGAGCCATGGCACGTGGTACAAGATGGGCGTAGTCCAAGACGGCATCTATAAACTCGATTATGCGATGCTGGCTGGATTGGGCATTGATGTGCAGCATCTCGACCCCGATCAGATAAGGGTTTTCGGCAACGAGTCGGGCACCCTTCCCGAAAAGTGCTCCACTACGCGCTTCGACGACCTGAACGAATTGTCCGTTTATGTTTCTGGTGCCGATGACGGCTTTTTCAATGCCAATGACTATGTCCTGTTCTATGGACAGCAAACGAACAAGTGGTTTTTGTCTTATAAAAGGGACACGATTGGCGGTAAGGATGTCGCCAGCATGGTTTACGACAACAAATACAATTATTATTCCGACACCACTTTCTATTTCCTTTGCGTCGATAGCGGCGTAGATGGCAAAAGAATTGCGACCAACCCCAGCGGCGATGTCCAGCAGGCTACGTCTATCATCACGGAATTTCAATCCTATTCCTATCATAATGAGGAACTTATGACGCCCTATTTTTCCGGTCGCAATTGGTACGGAGAGATGATTTCCAATGGCAATTCTTCTTTGACGATTGATTTCGACATCCCGAATCTGGTGAAGGAGAAAGCCATTTCCGTCAACGGAACGGTCTTGGGGCGCACCACGGGCATCATGCACTACAACGTCGTGGCGAATTCCAACATTTTGGTATCCGACAGATCCATAGGAAAATACAATGACACGCAGTTTGGCAGGGAAAACTCTTTCTCAAGCCAGTTTTTCAGTACAAGTGATAATGTGTCGTTTACGGTGGATATGGTTCCGGATGGCATCGGATCCTTGCTGTATCTTGATTTTATACGCTTAAACTATTGGCGTAAGTTGATTCGCTGCGGCGATATGTTCATGTTCGGACTTGTGCCTGAACAACTGACCGCAAACCTTACGACGATTTGGGTTCAGGACGCGCCCAGTCCTTATCAGATTTGGGACGTCACAACGCCTTTGACGCCTATGGTGCAGCAATCCATCAGCAGCGGTGGCAACATGCTTTTCGCCATCGACGATCATTTTGAAAAGCGTTACGTCATCTTCAATCCCGCTGCGGCGATGACGGTGCTTTCATGCTATCGCATCGCGAACCAGAACGTACATGCCATCAGCGATGCCGAGATGCTCATCATCACCAATGCGAAGTTCGCCAGTCAGGCTGAGGAACTTGCCGCATTCCATGCGGAAAAGGACGCCATGAATTGTGTCATTGTCGATGTCGATGAGATTTTCAACGAGTTTTCCACTGGAACGCCCGACCCGACTGGCATGCGCGATTTCATCCGCATGGTATATCAGCGTTCCGGCAATCTGAAATATGTGCTTCTCTTTGGAAAGGCTTCTGCCGATTTCCGCGACATCGAAGGCTTGGGCGGCAATTATGTCCCTTGCTACGAGTCAGACGAACGTCCTTACAGCGAGCCTGACAACTATTGCAGTGACGATTTCTTTGGATTGATGGACGATGAAGATGGTCCGGAATGTGTTGGTTATCTTGATCTTGGCGTCGGCCGCCTGCCAGTCAGCACTGTCGAAGATGCCGAGATTTGCATCGCAAAAATCAGGCAATACGCCGATCTGTCGTTCACTCATGGCGAATGGAAGAACAACCATCTGTTCATGGCTGACGATCAGGATGTTTATCATGCGGAATATTGCGAGATGGTCTCCCAAATCATGGATACCACCTTCCATGTCACTAATATTGCCAAACTCTACACCGATTCCTATCCCCGCGTATCTACATCGAGCGGCTACACTTATCCCGAAGCCAACAAAGAGTTGATGCGCAGGTTTTCCAAAGGCATGCTTGCCTATACCTATATGGGACATGGCGGTGTTAGAGGTCTCACTGATGAGGAGGTTTTCACAAATTCCGACATTCTTGAAATGACCAATGCCGACCGGCTGCCATTCCTGTTTACGGCCACTTGCGAGTTTAGCAAGTACGACAGTCCCAAGTTGGTTTCTGCTGGCGAGTTGATGATGATTCAGCCTAATGGTGGCGCCATCGCTATGCTGACTTCCACACGGTCAACCTATCCGAGCAACAATTTCCCGTTGGCACAGTCTTTCGCACAGACGGTATTCCAACGTGAAGGCATGAATGGCTTGCGTTTCGGTGACATTTACAAACTTGTAAAGACAAACCCGAAGTACTACAAGGTCAAAAACAGATTGTATGTGTTGCTGGGCGATCCCGCTTTGCGTCTTGCATATCCTAACGAGAACATTGTTACGAATCAGATAAATGGTACAGACGCCAATTCTGTCGTTAAACTTCATGCCATGAGCATCGTAGAGGTTCAAGGTGAGATTACCGATGCGGACGGCGAACGCGACACAGATTTCAACGGCGTCATCAATGTCAAGTTGTTTGATAAGGAATCACAATACACCACGCTTGGTAATGGCGGCAGCGAGACACTGGACTATTCGTTCTTCAACGATGTTTTGTTCGATGGCAAGGCATCCGTAACGGACGGAACGTTTTCCTGCACATTCCAGATTCCATTCGACATCAATTATTCGTTTGGCACGGCCAGACTTACTTATTACGCTTACGACTCCATCCGCAAGGTGGATGCCAATGGCGTCTTCGAGAACATC
Organism: uncultured Lentimicrobiaceae bacterium; assembly: GCA_964418895.1. GTDB lineage: Bacteria > Bacteroidota > Bacteroidia > Bacteroidales > F082 > Limimorpha. The sequence continues at coordinate 19,539 of CAYQND010000017.1, forward strand.
TCGCTTGGCGGAATGGAAGAGGGCAATGAGGACAATGAAGGTCCCGTAATCTCGTTCTACCTGGACACGCCATCTTTCGTCAATGGCGATACGGTGGCCAATCACGGCGTGCTGCATGCCATTCTGCACGATGAGCAGGGCATCAGCCATTACGAAAGCAACATCGGCCGTGATATTTTGCTAACGAGCAACGTGTCGGGCTTCCAGAACATTCTGCTGAATGATTATTTCGTTCCGGAACTTGATAACTTTAAAGGTGGTACAGTGTCTTATCCGCTGACGGACCTTGCCGATGGCGTATATGAGTTCACCATCCGGGCTTGGGATACGCAGAACAACTCTTCACAATCCGATATTTGGTTCGTGGTGGGTGAGGCTGCCTTAAGCCAGGAGTTTTCTCTTTCGCGACTTGTCAACTATCCGAATCCATTCAACGATGAGACTTCGATATCATTTTCCTGCGGCGAGGACGGCAACTTGGACGTCCAGATTGAGTTTTTCAATGTGCTTGGCCAACGTGTCGGCGGCATTGAAAGGACGGTATCCTGCGTTGGAGGCGTTGTAGAGCCGATTACGTGTAAGGTGGCTGATGTCGCAGGCAACCGTATTCAATCGGGTGTTTACCTGTACCGGGTGACGCTGAAAAACAGCGATGGCGAATGCCGTAGCGCCACACAAAGAATGGTCATTGTCCGATAATTTCATTCCGGATAATAATAAAGTGAATTAATATTCGTTATTTTTGCAAACTCATTACAACTATTGAATTATATGAAAATCAGAAATCTTGTTTTGGCAACTATTGTATTGTCGGGGATATTCTCAAACGCTTTTGGACAGACATACGGTGATATTTCAGGTCAGACATCTTCACCTAACGTAATCACCACTTCCGTTCCGTTCGTATCTATCGCTCCGGATGCCCGTGGCGGTGCTATGGGCGATTGTGGCGTGGCGACGGATCCCGATGTCTATTCAATGAATTATAATCCTGCCAAATACACTTTCATGGATCAGGACATGAGCATCGGACTCGGCTATAGCCCTTGGCTCCACAACCTTGTCCCGGACATGAATCTTGCCTACCTGGCTTTTGCTAAAAAAATAAACGAGAGTTCCGCAATAGCAACCACGTTACGTTATTTCAGTTGCGGCGATATCACATTTACCGACGAAAACAATCAGTCTCTTGGCACTTACAAGCCTAACGAGTGGGCTTTTGACGCAACTTATTCCAGAATGCTGGGCGATTATCTGTCAGGCGCCGTTGCAGGCCGTTTCATCTATTCAAACCTTACTCAGGGACAAGGAGACGGTGCTTCGGTGGGGTGGTCTGTTGCCGCTGACGTGGCTTTGTATTACAAACGTCCTGTGGAATGGTTCAGCAACATGGATGCTGACTTCGCTTTCGGTGCCGCCATTTCCAACATTGGCAGCAAAGTCAGTTACAATACCACCAGCATTAAGAAAGACTTCATTCCGACGACCTTGCGTTTTGGTCCCAATCTGAAGATGGAACTTGACGAATATAACACGCTGGCTTTCAGCATTGATTTCTCAAAATTGCTGGTTCCTTCACCTCCCATCTATGCGCGTGATTCCATTAGCGGCGGCTATATTCTCGATGCAAACGGCAACTATGTCATCCAATCGGGCATGAGCGACGACGTTTCTACGGTCATGGGCATGATTCAGTCGTTCTACGATGCTCCAGGCGGTTTCTCTGAAGAGATTCAGGAAGTCAATTTCGGCATTGGTGCGGAATATTGGTACAACAATGTTTTTGCAGTTCGTGCCGGTTACTTCAATGAAACCAGAATCAAAGGCAACCGCAAATACGTCACCTTGGGTGCCGCTTTGAAATACAACGTCTTCGGTCTCGATGTCTCTTACCTGATTCCAGTTAATGGAACAATAGGTTCCAACCCGTTGGAAGACACCTTGCGTTTCAATCTGACTTACGATTTGGGTGGCAAATAATTTTGCTTCACGATACATGAAGGCGATCCGAAAGGGTCGCCTTTTTTTTTGTTCATCAAATATGCGAAATGTCATCTGAGATGCATTCCGAAACATGGCGAATCAAAGACACAACAACTGGACAGACTTGTCTTGAAAGGTCGTGGATTGGCCTAAAGAGATAGGGGGAAGCGTCTGTATTGGCAAGAATGGAGAGTCCTTCGGCAGATTGACGGAAAGTGAATCATTGACGATGGTTGATCAGCAGGAATCTATTCATTACGGTATAATACAGACGGCGGATAGAATACTTTTCTTGCTTCGCTATTTGACGAAAGCCCGAAATATTCATCGTGCAGTAAGACAATCTATTAATCATTAACAAGAAACACTGACCGATGACAGAAGTCGTTGGTGGGTAAAAAAATAAAGGCCATCATTTCTGATGGCCTTTATCGTAACGAAAGCGGAAATTACTTCTCGACAACGATTCGCTTGGTCCAGACATTCTGGCTGTTGCGGATGTTGATGACATAAGTTCCGTTGGTAAGGCTGCTGAGGTCGAGTTGGATGTCCAATCCGTTATCAGCCTTCACTTCTTTGGAGATCACCTTGTCACCAAGGATGTTGAACATCTCGATGGCGGTCTTGCCGTTCAGTCCTTCAGCCTTGATGTTCAGCATATTGCTGGCAGGGTTAGGATAGATGTTGGCTTGGTTGGTGATTTCGTTGATGCTGTATGAGTTACGAACATTGATGTTGTACTCTGTTCCGGTTGCGTTGGGGCAATCGGTAGGTGTGGCTGTCAGGACAACCGATCCCTTGAACTGTTGAGCCCAAGTGATGGTCAGCACGTCGCCGTTTTCGGTCAGGGTGCCCGCTTCAGCAGGATTGATGGCCCAGTCGATGTTGCTGACGCCTTCCACGGTGTATTCTGATGTAGGTGTCACATAGACATCAAGGTCGTTAGGACCGGTGACGTCGAGCGGTGAGCCGCCGATGACGATGATGTTGATGGCGGTTTCAAGAGCCGCGTGGCAGCCGTTGGCATCAGTGATGTTGGTCAGCATGGCGTGGATGCTTTCTTCAGGTGTAAACGTTAGTGTGTACTCGTTGCCTTCTGAGGTAAAGCCTTCGATTCCTGTTGCTTCGATAGCGAATGGTGCAGCACCGGTAAGTGTCAGGACGACCGTCGTTGTCTCGCCGAGGCAGATGCTTTGTTCGGCATTTGCTGCTGTGAGGGTTGGATTGTCGTTCACCGTCACAGTGAAGGTGAATTCGCCTTCGCCGTATTCGGTGGTGCAACTTTGATTGGCGACGCTGTTAACATTATAGGTGTACTGACCGGCTTCGTTGACGGCTGGCAGCGTGATTGTCGTTGCGCCATCTTCGATTTCGTATTCAATGCCATTGATGGTGACGATGTAGTCAGGAGCGCCAGGTGTGACACTGGTGTTGCCAGTAATGGCGATGCCGAGGGCGATGTCTTCGCCGGCGCAACTGCTGATCTGGCTGCTTTCGAGTGTCAGTACGGCTGTAGGATTCATTTCAAACGGCACGTCGTATGGAACATCGCCGCAGCCTGATGTCTTTGCTATGACGGTCAAAGTCACGTTACCGTTGGCGATGTCGCTGGCACCAGGAGTGTAGGTTGTGCTGAGGGCTGTGGCGTCTGCGAATGTGCCGTCGCCGTTGGTCGTCCAAAGCAGTGAGAGGTAGTCGCCTTCGATGGTGACGCCGACATCCTGTGGCTCGGATTGAGCGCAGTAAACGGCTCCGACGACGCTGTTGCTAATCGTGATGTTGTCGAAGATGTTGACGGTCATGTTGTCCGTGATGGTGGCGCCGTCGCTACCTGTGATGGTGATGGTGAGTACAACGGAACGGTTGACGATATCCTGTGTGCCAGGAGTATAGAGCGGTTGAGCAATGCTGTTATCGCTGAATGTGCCGTCGCCTGCCGTCGTCCATGTAAGTGATGCGTGATGGATGGCATAGCCGATGATTTGTGCGTCGTTGCCTTCGCAGACATTCACGTCGGGACCTGCTGTTCCTGCCATGATGCGTTCTGCTGGCAGCGAGATGTAGTCGATCCAGCCGCAGTCACTGCCGCTGTTCACGGAACCATCCTTTGTGTAAGTCCATTTGTAGGTGTGGTTTCCTTCTGCGACAGGATAGGAAGTCCTTGTCCAGCCTGCTGTGCCCGACCATGTTCCTTTTTCGACATTGTCGATGTAGAAGTGAAGTTTGTCGTAATTGGCCTCAGATGAAACCTTGTAGTAGAACGAGATGGTGTCTGCCGAACCCGCTTCGTGCTGGAGCAGCAACGTCGTTATCCCGTTGGAGGAGATGGCTCCTGACTTCATGCATTTGGTGCCTTCGTAAGGGTCCGAAGTGTCGAATGTCCAAGGATAAGTGGCATCATTGGTCCATCCTTCGCTAAGTGTGCCTGACTCGAAGTCTTCAACGATGAGGCCGACTTTGACACTGAAATCTTTCGATGCATTGTAGTTGCCTGATGTCACGTTGAGCACCATCGGCGATGTGTATCCGTTTGGCGTGCTTTCGTCAACGGCGATGGCAAATGACGCTGTCATGGTGTTGCCTGCGGCAAAGTTATCGTATGTGATGCTGCTTTCATCGATGGTGATGTAAGGCGAGAGCATCACGAGATTGGCGATCGTCTGTGCGGCATCGCTGTGACCTTCGTTCTCGATGACAAAGTTGAGTTGGGCATGGTCACCGGCGTCAAGGCGTCCGTTGTTGTTGCCTTGGCTGTCGTCGATCGACATGCTGCCAATCGTGAATGCAGGAGCAAAAGCCTTCATGCTCAGATTGCTTGTGAAATCGTCGTCACCATTATGTACTACAATGGTGAATGCGTTGTTGGTATTGTCGGGAACGCTGTTAGAAACAGTGAATGAGAAAGCGTTCTCAACGGTAAGGGTTCCGTTAGCAGGGATTGTGTTATAATGAGCCGTGCCGTTAGTGATGGTGATGTATTCCGATGTCGTGTTGAAGATTGCATCGAAAGCGTCCATAGGCTCGGAACCGACGTTTTTCAGCGTGACGTCAAGCGTGACGGTCTCGCCAAAGTCGAGTTGGCCATTGTTGTTGGCATCGTGTATGGTCTTGGAGTCGAAGACGATGTATGGTCCATCGGCAGGGACGACTGTCATGACACCTTCATAGCGCAGGTAGTTCTGACCAGTGCAGACGATGTTGACTTCTGTTGGAGGAACCTGTGCAGGGATGGTGATGGTCTGGACATCGCCAGTGGCTTGAGCGACGGCGATAATGTTCCAACCGCCTTCGTTGTTTGCGGTGACAAGGCTGATGGTGCATCCTGCTGGAGCTGAGACGCTGACTTCCGTCATTCCGGCAATGATGACTTCAGGGTGAGTGACAACCATTTCCTGTGGCACATCCGTGTTCAGTTTCAGGAATGCGTCGCAGTGGGCTGTGAACATCGTGTAGGTGATATCCTTGTCAGTAACATTGTATGGCCATGAGCTCTGATACAGGAAATATTTTCCGGCCACGTTGCCGAAAGCAGGCATCCAGTTTCCGGAATAGCTTGCATAAGGACCGTAATCAGGCATGAACTGGGGATCGTACAAGTCATACATGCCCCATACATAGGTGTCGTTGACAAAGGAATAGGATACTTCGGTAGGTGCGATGCATCCTACGGCGCCTGCATTCTCTCCGTTTGAAGTTCTGCGCATGAAAGCCTCAACCAGACAGTCTGAAGAAGCATCGAATTTGCCGGTCTGGCAATTGATGGTCATCACGAAGGGCAGTTTGCCGACGTTTGTCATCTGGCTGACGTTGCTGGTGCTGAAATCAGGTTCGCCCCAACCTTGTTCGTAACCATGGTCGCGGTGCTGAAGGATGAAAGCTCCGTTGTTGACGGCAGTCACGACTTGAGCAGCAGTGCCACCTGTCCATCCGCCTAACTCAGCCGGAGTGGCAGGAATATAATCCATGCCGTCTGGTCCAAAGTAGGTGACCACGTCACCTGTGTTTGTCGCTGACGACCATTGTGATCCTGGGGAACCTGAATAGACGGCGTTGATACGGACTGGAGTTTTGCCATGATCTCTCCAATAGCCTCCGACGGCTTCAGAGCAAATCTGGAACCAGCGTTCCGTCTGCCATCCCAAAGCCGTGATGGGGTTGTTGTAGTAACTTGCATCCATGACAGGATTGTTCTCATAGTCAAGCTGTTTGTTCACGAAGATCGGGAGTTCCGATTCGTTTTGTGCAATCAGACGTGAGAAGCACATGTCGGGCAGGTTGTCGCCTGTGACATCGGCATAAGGATTGTCGGTGATGCAGGTGCCGCTGTAGGGGTGCGATGCTGACATGGCAGGGATGTTCTGGCTAAGGTTGGTGCCATGGTCAGCCATGAGGCAGAATGCGACGGGCGCGATGTCCCATGTGTTGTATGCGTTGTGAATCCATGTCTTGATCTGGGCCGGCGTTGTGGCTTGCATCTCGTCAAGTCTATAGACTTCGGTGATGATGCCTTGACGTGTGCGGAGATCCTTGAGCTGGTTCGCATATTCGACGTAGGTTGCGTTGTTAGGAACGATGATGACATATTCGGCGCCTTCATCTCTGGTAAGACCATCGGCAACCCATTTTTGCATACGATTAGCGTAGTTGATGACGGGAAGTTGGTCGTAATTCAGAATCTCTGTGGCCAAGATTGGATCCCAGTAGGGCGAACGCAGACGGTCTTCACCGAAATGTCCGTTGCCGCCTTCAAATTCCACCGAGAGGTGGATGTTGGAATAAACGACAAGTTCCTTGGTAACAGGATTGTATTGGAATGGAGTGATGGACAGCACCACCGCATCAACGCCACGGAGAGAAGTCTTCTCTGAAACCGTGAAGGGGTTGGCAGGGTAGAATGCGTTTGTCTCATACACTTTTTTGTCCTTGACATAGTTCATGTCAGGATCTTCGGCTTCAGCCTGAATCCTCAGTGTCGGAGCGATATTGACATTTTTCACGACTTCCTTGTCGAAGCTCACCACGTTCAAAACGGCTTTGGCGCCTTGCGGTATGGCGATGAAACGGCTTTCTGTCGGAAGGTTCGGGCATCCGTAGTCGTTCGGAAGAACAATGGAAGACATGGAGATTTCCGACATCACCTCGCCTTTGTAGGTAAGCTGACTTAATGAAAATCTTCCAAGAGAGTAGTTCACCGCAACACCATCCGTGGTTTTCGAACTCAGGGTGTAGCCCTTAGGTCCGTCGGTAGGGTAGGTGTACGTCTGGGCGGTCGCAAAGCATGACGTTATGGTCAGGATGACGACGGCAATCAGTTTGAGTACAGTTTTCATTATTGTTTGTGTTTGTAAATTTTTTATTGTGTTCTAGTTATTATGTGTTCTCACCTTTAATAATCGCCCCATCTTATGCAGGCGCCTCTAAGGCGTTTCTTCATAGGCATCATGATGGATACCGACGCTTCCACGGCACGATGGAAACGTTTGTTATTCGGGCTGGCAGCCTGTTCGCTGTTTGAAAAGGTGTTGTTCACACCGATGTCAAAGCTCAACTCGTATTTCATAATGACGGAATAGCCTTGCATGTCGTGCTTCGACCAGTACCCGACTCCACAGTTCACGCCGTAATTAATCCTTTGCATGTTGCTGCTGCCAACGGTGTCGAGGACGTGCTCCATGATGCTGTCGTTGCTCACTCTGGTTTTCGTCATTTCCATAGTGCCGCCCAGAAGATAGGACACCTCAGGCGAGATGCTGGCGTAGAGACCTCTTGACTGAGGATCGGAAAACAGAATCGTCTTGATGTAGAAAGTGAAGGGGATACGAACCTCCAAGGCGTCGAGGTTGCAGTCAAATATGGTGTTGGTAGTGTCAGTCATGGTATAACTGACGAGGTACTCCTTGTTATGGTGCATTTTGGTTCCTCGTTTGGCATAATGGCCTTCAAGGCCGACCGAGAACAAGTCGTTTGGCTTGTATTCTATCGCAACTCCAGCGATGGGGCCGAACTTGCCGTCGTAATGCGTGTATTTCGCCGGATTCCCCACGATATGATTCCATTGATTACCATTGAGAGAAGGATAGTCGAAATAATTCCAAAGACCACCAAGCTTGATGCCGAACTGCAGGCTGCCGACTCCTGCAGCTACGTAATTGCTAGACCTTAACGGTTTATTCCATTGACGTTGCGAATGTGCTGGCAGCGTAATGGATAGTAGTGCGATTATGACAAAAACGGTGGAGTGTCTCATTGAAAAGTGGTGGCGATGGATTTATCGTTTCTTGTTGACTGGTGAGTGCGGCAAGTCGAACATGCTGATTCCGACGCCTTGATAAAGTTGAGAATCATCGTACCAATCGTAGTATGGGGCTATGATGTTGTCTTTTTGAGTAAACACAAACAAGGTACCGGCTTTAAAACCTGTGACCAGCTCGGGATGCTCATGCCTGACGATCTTAATTCCATATTTGTAATCCGCTATGCCATTCGCTGTTTTCCTTCCTGAAATTATGATCTGGTTCGTAGGAGTACCGGGGTCGCATGTTGTCTCGTGATAATAGGCGGTGAATAGGGAATCGTGACCGATGATGAATATCGTGTCGATATTCCTGATGATGGTGTCGCCCGTTGTCTTGTCTATAGTCATGCAGATGTACTTGGATAGACCGCTTTCTTGGTCGTAGAACTTATGATAGAAATCCGTTGCTTGTGGGAGACCGCTTGGCGGATAACCGACCAGTGTCGTGTCTTGATCCCCCCATGATATCACGCTGATTGCTGTGTCATAAACATTCTTGTTTGCCACGAATTCAGCTTCGATGTTGGGTGGGGTGTCGCCAAAGTTGATGTTTTCTTCACCGAAAAATTCCAGAAGGTTCTGGTCAATGTATTTTGTGGTGTAGGTGATGTTTTGCAAATCATTGAACACGATAGGGTAATCATCTTCTCCCTCCTTATAGGTACATGACATCAGTATCATGGTGATAAGTGCCGAAATCATGAAACCGACAATCGGTTTCTTTATCTTGTTCATTGTCATTTGCTTAGTTTGACTCAAACTATATCATCATATCTCATCCTTCATCTTTCCGTATTCAATCCGACGTCCAGTGTGGTAGGAAAACCAAATCATTGGTGCAAATATAAGAAGAATAGAATTAGTTTTTTGAGAAAACGCACTTTTTTTTCTTTTTTGTATAATTGTTCACCAATATTTTGCGCCCCGCATCATTAATGACATTCTCCGAAGATAAAAAACAATCGAGACAGCCTTGACAGCCTCGATTGCCATATTGGAAAAGATAGTTAATGGGGAAGAGATAGATTACTTGACAATCACTTTTTTCGCAATCATTCTGTCTTTGCTAGAAATGACGAAGTAATACATTCCGGTGACATAGGTCTTCATGGCGTATTGCATCGACATGGTGCTGAAATTGTTGTTGCAGCCGAAGTTGTCAACCAATGCCCCTGTTGCGTTGTACACTTTCACGTTGACTTCGCCGAGCATATTCTCGAATTTCAGTGTCATGTTGCCGTTGTTCGGGTTCGGGACGATGTCAACTGTGCACAAGTCTTGATAATCGTCCGTATTAAAATAGGTGCAATGTATCCACTGCGACTTGGTGATGGTGTCGCAACGGTTTGCCGTTGTGGCTTTGAGTTCGATGGAGTCATTTTCGAAGGTGGAAATGATGATCTTGCAGCATGCATTGTGTTCGCCATAAGTTTCGAATTGCCAGTTGGGGCAGTTAAGTTCCCAAGTAGTGTTGAATTCGGCGTCACGCGGGAAGCCTCCGACTTGGTATTCCTGGATTGTGAAATGTGTGAGGCTGCCGCCAACAGGCCACCAATCGCCTTGGAGATGGAATTCAGGTGTGTATTCCATGTCCATGTTGATGGTCACCAAACTGTCGCAGTCATGAGCGGTCTGGAAATGATTTGTGAAGACGCCATCAGTTTCAATCAACATGTTGGCGGCAGTCCATTCGTATGAGTCGCATTCGTGGAGGTTGAGATTCGTGGTTTTACTGTAATTGATGGTCAGATGGAGACGGTGTTCGTACTCGCAGCCCCACATCGAGGTGTATTCTTTGGTGTAAAGCCCTGAAGTGTGATAGGTCTCTCCAGTCTCTCCCGTCCATTGATAGGAGTCGCAGGTCTCGACGTAGTAGTCGTAATCTTCTTCTGGATGGAAAGCTAGGTGCAGCGTCACGATGCTGTCGCATCCGGCAAGGCTCTCAAAAGTCCAGTGGTAGGTTCCTGTTGTGTCCAGATTGGAGTATTCGGTGCCAGCCCAATTGTATGACCCGCCACAAAGATCAACGTTGAATTCTGTTTCATAGTAGTCTTTGAACGAAAGAATCAGTGTCACAATACTGTCGCATCCCCAGTGGTTGGTGGTCGTTCCGGAATAGGTTCCGGGAGAGTTCAGCATTTCGCCGAAGAA
>CAYQND010000018.1:0-22873 GCA_964418895.1 uncultured Lentimicrobiaceae bacterium
ACCTTGTCGAACTGATGCAGACGGTTCAAGCCGCGGACGTTCTTGCCGTACGAGCCCGCTTCTCTGCGGAAGCAGCTCGAGTAACCCGCCGTCTTGATAGGCAGCTGCGACTCCTTGACGATGGTGTCGCGGAACATGTTGGTCAGCGGCACTTCGGCGGTGGGGATGAGGTAAAATCCGTCCAACGGAACGGCATACATCTGCGCTTCCTTGTCGGGAAGTTGTCCCGTGGCATAAGCCGACGCCTCGTTGACGACAATAGGAGGTTGCACCTCGTTGTATCCGTCAGCGGTGGCTTCGTCGAGGAAGAAGTTGATGAGGGCGCGTTGCAGTTTGGCGCCTTGTCCTTTGTAGAATGGGAATCCTGCTCCCGTCACCTTGTTGCCAAGTTCGAAGTCGGCAAGACCGTATTTGTTGAGGATCTCCCAATGAGGGAGGGCGCCTTCAAAGAGTTCGGGCATGTCGCCTTCCTGATGCACGTTGAGGTTGTCGGCTGCCGATGTGCCTCTTGGCACCAGCATGTTCGGCGTGTTAGGAATCTCGACGAGTTTGACTTGAATGTCGTTCTTGAGCGTCTCCAGCTTGTCGGTCAGGGCTTTCACCGTTTCCTTCAGATTGTTGTTCTGCTCTTTCAGTTTGTCGGCTTCGGCCGATTTGCCTTGCTTGTACAGATCGCCGATGATGCGTGCGTTGCTGTTTATCGTGGCGAGAGCCTCGTCATTCTTCTGTTGTGCGGCGCGGCGTTCATCGTCGAGCCTCAAGACTTCGTCTATCAAGGTTACATTGTTGAAATTCTTGATGGACAGGCGCTCTATTACCTCTTCCTTATGGTCTCTTATGTAAGATAATACTAACATGGTCTTGTAAACTTTGCGCAAAGATAACCATTTTTGACACTCGCTGTGTCTGCGGCTTTCTTTTATGCCTTATGGTCGTCTCCAATTCCTTGACATTACTAACAAAAAAACCGACTATCTTGGAAGATAGCCGGATAAAAAAACGTATGTTATGAATATGCTTATTCTATGGTTCCCTCAACAGGGCTAACAGATACGAAAGACTTGTCGTCCTTTTTTCTGACAAATTCGACTACGCCGTCGCATTTTGCATAAAGGGTATGGTCTTTGCCCATGCCGACATTCTTTCCCGGGTAGTGCTTCGTCCCACGCTGGCGGACGATAATGTTGCCGGCTATAACAGCCTGACCGCCGAAAATCTTAACTCCAAGTCGCTTACTAGCTGACTCGCGACCGTTCTCGGAACTACCAACTCCTTTTTTGTGTGCCATATCTTATGATTTTTCGGGTTATTACTCTGTGATACTGTCAATGACGACCTTGCTGAGGTATTGACGATGACCGTTGGAGGTCTGGTATCCTTTTCTTCTCTTCTTTTTGAAAATGATGACTTTCTTGCCTTTGCAATGTTCCTTGATCGTCGCTTCAACATTAGCGCCGCTGACGGTAGGTGTGCCGACGACGGTCTGGCCGTCATTGTCGATCAGCATTACTTTGTCGAAAGAAACCTTGCTTCCTTCTTCGCCTTCCAGTCTGTTGACAAACAACTCCTGACCTTGGGTCACTTTGAACTGCTGTCCTGCTATTTCTACGATTGCGTACATATCTCGTGTCTTGTTTTGACTTAATACAGTTGTATTTTCTATTTCGGACTGCAAAAATACAATTTTTTCCTGACCTGCAACCCTTTCTTTGATTTTTTTCAAAATTTTTCGAAGACAGGTTTTCCCGACCTTATTGCAAGTCTATCCAAAAGTGTTATTTTTGCACCGCTTTTCCGGGTGATTCATCCGGAAAGAATATTTGTTTTTAGCATGGACGATAACGAACGCCGCATATTACTGGAAGGGTTGCATAAAGGTGACAGGGAATCTTTCAACAAGATTTTCCGCAGCTTCTATGCGCCTCTGATGAGGTACTGCATGCGTTATGTCGCTGATGCCGACAATGCTGCAGAGATTGTTCAGGACCTTTTTGTGAAACTTTGGGCGGGGCACGAAACCCTGAGCATCAACACATCACTCGACGCTTACCTATATAGAGCCGTTCAGAATCTTTCCATCACCTATATTAATAAAGAGCGCGCTCATGCCGAAACCAACATGAGAATCTATTCCGAAGAAGGGGAATCCGCCGATCCTTCCGAAGAAATGCAAGGAAACAACCTCGAAGCTTCTTATCAGAAAGTGATTGCAGAGATGCCTGAAAAACGCCGCCAAGTGTTTGTCATGAGCCGTTTTGATGGTCTGAAATATGCAGAAATTTCCGAAAAACTCGGTTTGTCGGTGAAGACCGTTGAAGCCCACATGAGCATGGCGCTGAAACAACTCAGGACAGGTCTAAAGGATTATTTGTGACAAAATTTAGATATTTTTCATTTTGAACTAAGGGTGAATTGAAACTTGATAGTCATAAAGTCGTAAAGATTGAAATAAAATAATGGATTCAGTACAAGAGAAATATGAAGAATTGATTCTGAGCTTCCTGCGGGGCGAATGTTCCGAAGAGGAGGCTCGTGAGTTGTCTTCATGGATGGCTGAATCCGAGGAAAATTCCGATTATTTCGAGCAAGAGAAACGCATTTGGGAGATTACTGATTTTGGTATTGAGGATATGAATATCGACGTTGAGGCTGCCTTGAGCGCCGTTAACGCCCGCATCGACGCCTCAGAATCCGAAGCCCCGATTGTGAAACTCTCGTGGTTCCGGAGGAATTATGTCAGAGTCGCTGCAGCCGCTGCTGCTATCGTAGTGGTGTTTGCCGTGACGTTCTTCCTGAAACATAACGCTCCTTCCGATATCGTGACACTGGCGTCCTACAAGCTTTACCCCCAGACGTCTATAGTCCTTCCTGACGGCACCTCGGTGTCGTTCAGCGACTCGTCCCTGATATCCTATCCTGAACATTTCGCATCCGACGAGAGGGTGGTCAACTTTGAAGGCGATGCCGACTTCTCTGTCGCCAAGGACACTTGCGTTCCGTTTATCATCCGTTGCGGCGACATGAATGTCGAAGTCGTGGGCACGGTGTTCCATCTTAATGCAAAACGCGATGCGGAGAAATATGTCCTTGACCTTGTTTCAGGTAAGGTGAAGATGAACACATTCGATGCCAAAGGCAACGTCGCAAATCAGATCGATGTCCTTCCTGGCGAACGCGGCGTGTTCTTCGTCAACGCTAACAAACTCGAACATCTGAGCAGTCTTGACGTCATCAAGGAAAGCGCACTCAACGACCATATTCTCGATTTCGACAACGTCGATCTCAAGACAATCATAGGCACACTCGAATACATCTACGGCATCAATGTCGATTTGGCTGAAAACTGTGAAAACTACAAACTTACAGCACGTTTCACAAATGAGAGCGTCGATCACGTCCTTGAAACCATCACGACCGTTTTCGACCTTCAACTGTCAACATCCGATTCCACCTACGTCATTCGCTGACATCTCATTCCACATCATTTTCTTTCCTGAAAAATCACCCGCTTTTGTGGTTTTTTTGTAAATTAGCGGCCTATTTACACAGCCAAAAAAGCGTAAGATGAGCCTTAATGTAGTTCATACTGCTGATTGTCAGTTCAAATCGGTCAACAAAGTTGCAATTCTGACTTTGTTTGTCGTCTGCATGATTTCATTCATGCCGGCAAAGTTGCTATGTCAGAATGTTTCCGAACCGATTTCTTTCTCGGTTCGCAACACCACTCTCGACCGCGCTCTGGAGAAACTTTACACCGATTTCCAGGTGAATGTCGCTTTCAGCAAAGCCGAACTGTCCAAAATCGACATCGATCATTATTCGGCAAAAAACAAGTCCATTGATGTGATACTCGGCGAGTTGCTCGAAGAAAGCGGCTATACCTACAAGAGAATCGGCAACCAGTATGTCGTCAGAAAAAGTAAAAAAACGGTGCCCGTAGAGGAGGATCCTGAAGAGAAGGAACCGCTGCAAAGACAGGTTGACACCTTCAGGGTTGTCGATACGGTCGTCAAGATAAAGACTGTGTTGAAGCACGACACCATCGTGAATTACGAAACCATTGTGCGTCACGATACCGTTTTCTTCGTCAAGCGTTTCTGGAATCAGGGTAAAAACTACAAAGCCAACGGATGGTTTCTGAACGGCTCCGTGGAGAGCGGCAACGGCCATTTCTCTACCAGTTCAAGCGATCCTTCCTACGATGCGCTCTATGCGCTTCAAGATAGTGCGGTCAATCTCCATCCATTCTCAGTTTTCGGCATGTATTTTGGAGCCGGGCGAAAGAATGACAGATTCACGGTTGGAGCATCCCTTTCATACAAGTCGGTGAAATACCGGTTTGCCATGGATCGTGCCATCGGCCATCAGGCCTACTACCTTCAGGATACGCTTGACACCTATTACGTCATCAATCCGAGCGGGACGGATACCGCTTATTTTTATGTGATTGATTCGACCTATCAGCCCGAACAATGGACAATCTATTCGTATCGTGACCTGAATCGTCTTAGTTATCTCGGTCTTGATGTTTATGCTTCGTACGACATCGTTTCACACAATGTCTGGCGGCTTTTTGCCACAGTAGGAGCGACAACAGATTTCCTTGTCTCGGCATCGGGTTCCGTCTTCTCGGCCGAAGCGCCTTATTACAACAAGGACTTGGGTAATGAGATTGCTCCAATCAAATGCTCGCTATATTTAGGCGTAGGCGCTGGGTTCAAAGTCTCACGCCGCGTGGAACTGCTGCCTGAGTTTTCTTTCCGCACCCGTCTTGGCTCGTTGTACAGGAACGATTATCCCGTCAACCTGCACCAGTATCAATGGGGTGTCAAATTTGGCTTGAACTATTATTTCTAAATAGATGAAAAGTAATCCTGTCATATTGAGGTTAGCGTTCGTTCTCCTTTTTTTAGGCGGACTGACGTCGTCGTATGCGCAGCATTACGTCATCATAGGCGGGATGATTACGGAAGATACGGAGTTGCGTTGCCTTGGCGGCGACTCTGCATACCTTGTCACGCAGTCTCTCAGCGTTCCGAACGGGGTCACGCTCACCTTTGAACCTGGCGTTGTGGCTTATTTCATGCAGAATTCCGCGCTGAATGTCAGCGACGGCAGCCTTGTCATGAACGGCAATGCCAACGATTCAATCTACCTGCTCTGTTACGAACTTTCGCGCGACTGGCCTGGCGTTCAGGTGAAGAGCAGTTCCGACCATTGCCGCCTTACCATGAACTATACCGAGTTTAGTGGTGCCGTGTCGGCCATCAGCGTCATTGGTTCCGCCAGCATCAGCATCTCCAACTGCGAATTTTATAACTATTATGGCGGCATAGGCATCTCTCTCACCGACTGCAGCAACAGCATCATTTCCCATTGCCGTTTCCTGCAATGTCTGACTGGTGTCGAACTGCATTCGCGACAAGCCAATAGTACCGGAATCCGCATCTCTGACAATGTGTTCTCACAGGGACAAATCAATCTGGCAGTTTCGAATCTGAGCACCGCTTATCACTGCTATGACTACCATATCGTCGGGAATTGCTTTCAGGGTGCTTCGACGGCCATGTATTTCGAGGCTTATGGCGGCCTGTCGTTTAGGAACAGGAAGAATTTCATCCAAAATAACATCATCACTTCTGACATCCCGGATAACAATCTGGGATACCATTCCTACGGCATCAAGACTTCGATGGACTCGCTGATGATTCAGAATAACATCTTCTGGGACAATGACGAGGCCATCAACATGATAGAATCCTGCGACCTGTTTGCCGTCGGCAACACCTTCTACCGCAACGGCAACTGCCTGACCGACGCTCAGGATCAATGCTCGATTCTTTTCGAAGAGAACGTCTTTAGCGAGACCAAAGGCCTGATCATGGAGATTCCGTCAGACCTCGTCACGTTTCATCACAACAACTTCCTCAACTTTGGCAGCGATGTCACGCTGTTCAAAAACAACTGCTCCTCTTCCATAGATTTCCGCGAGAATTACTGGCAGGTGCATACGGCGGATTCCATTGAAAGACTGATTGTTGACGATAATGACAATGTTCATCTCGGTCCAATCGTTTACGATGACTTTTTGTCCGGTTGCGATACGACTGCTCCGGTATCTCCTCCACACGATGTCAGGAAACAATATATCGACGGAGAATGGATCGTTTCATGGGATGCCAATCCTGAAGCCGATATACATCATTACGCCTTGTTTTATGGCGATTTTGAATACTACCGATTCGGAAATCATGTGGATTCGATCTTTGAGCAGTCTTATCCGCTTGATATTCAAAATATTGACAATGTTGCAGTTGTTGCACTTGACGGTTATCACGATCTTGGGACGTATGTTCTCAATGGGAAGAGCGCTTATGCCTTCGCCATGTTATCGCCTTTTGCGGGTGCAGATGCCATACTTTGCATGAACGAGGGAAGTCTTGTGCTTGACGAAGCCACCATTCCTTTCCAGTATGAATCATTGTACTGGAGCACAAGCGGTTCCGGTCATTTTGAAAACAGCCATTCGTTGAATACGGAGTATATCCCTTCTACCGAAGACTTTGATGCGGGACAAGTCAAGTTGACTTTGAATGTCGTGACCGAAGACGGCATCTTGACATCGTCCTTGCGGCTCGTCTTGCGTGAGTCCCCATCGGTCTTTGCCGGAGACGACTATTTCAGCGGCATATTGCGTCCGCTTGAATTGACCGATGCAGAGGCTTCTTCCTATGATTCGGTTTACTGGAGAAGTCTTGGCGATGGTTCTTTTGCCGATTCGTCGCTGCTTCATACGGAGTACTATCCGGGCCAGCGTGATTTGGAAAACGGTTTTGTATCGCTGGTGCTTTTCGCCGCTTCGTACTGCGACTTGGTGAGTGATACGGTGACCTATCAACTCGTCGAGGAATATTCCTTGGAAGGAAAGACCTGGATTGACGGTGTGCCAGCCGGTGACGCTCAGGTGATTGCAGTGTCGCTCACCGATTCGGAGGTTCCATATCTGAGCGGCTTTTATCGCACTGTTGCCGACTCCGAGGGCTATTTCAAATTTAACAGACTCATCGCAGGGCAGTATGTCCTGTATGCTTTCACCGACACACTTGAAAATCAGTCGGGAGGATCATATTATCTGAACAAATTGCAGTGGCAGAATGCCACGTCCATCAACCTTAACGGCAACGCTTTCGATATCGACATCGCCTTGCCGCCCGTAGCCACAACGTTTCCTGAAGGCACAGCCCGCATCAGCGGGACTTTCGATACGCCTTCGGGTGACTTCAAGGCATTCAACTTTTACTGCAAATCGTGGATTCGCGATGCTGGCGATGTGGTATATTGCGACGGCGGCCTTTCGAACGTCTCCGTTTCGCTGATGAACATGGATCAGAGCCATTTGCTGGCATATACTATTACGGACCAAAATGGAAATTTCTGTTTCAGCAACCTTCCTTACGGCACTTATCTGCTGATGTCCGACGTGCCACGTTATGGCATTGGGACGTCGAGGACTATCGTTCTATCTCCTGATAATCAGAACGTTGATGATGTTCATTTGTTTATCGACGAAGGAGGAAAGGTTGAAGCAAAGGGCATTTCCCCTTATTCCAATGGGACTGCGACGCCGTGCGTGCTATTCCCGAATCCTGTCGAAGAGACCCTGTTTGTCGCCGGACTTCCAGATGATGGGGCTTATTCGTATCGCATTATCGACTGTCAGGGTGTTGAAATGAAGGCTATTTCTCAGCCGAGCAGGATGTTAGGCCTTGTCACGATTGACGTTTCCTTCTTGGAAAGGGGTTTGTATCTGCTTGTCATGGAAGCCAATGGCGTGACGAGCATTGAGCGGTTTGTGAAAAATTGACGTTATTCTTTGAAAATGATGAAACTGAAGGCTATATATAATCCGAAGACTTGGGGGAGACTCATCATGGTGCTCATGATGGTGTCGGCTCCTTTTCTTGCATCGGCTGACGGCTTTCGCGAATTAGGGAATGTCACAGGTCATGTCTATGAGCAAGATGGCATAACGCCAATTGACGATGCGACGGTATCGTTTATTGGCACGAATATCTTCGGCGACACAATCATATATCAGTATGTCAGCGACGTGTCAGGCGCTTTTTCCGGCTCGCTGACGGCAGGTCCCTATACGGTCAAGGCCGATGCTACGGGGTATGCCGAAACGGTGCTGCCGAATCAGGTTGTCATCGTGGCGAACTCGACGACCAATGTTAATGTGGTACTGCATGAGGATTATCTCCCAGTCAATTACGCGATGGCCAATGTCATTGACAATTCCATGGTGAAAGTGTCGTGGGGCATGGGCGAACCTGTCTTGCTGGAAGATTTCGAAACTGGCGACTTCGGCACCTACGAATGGGATAACGCCGTCTCAGGTCATCCTTGGGCGGTGTCGGGACACGAGCCTTACCAAGGCAGTTATTGCATGAAATCCACCAACGAAGGCATACAGTCGTCAACATCAGCCATTCAGGTCATGATTGACGTGCCGAAAGACGGCAAGATGAGTTTCTTCGGGAAGATATCTTGCGAACAGACTTGGGATTACGGTTCGTTCTACATCGATGGCGCCTTGATGGGTACCTATCAAGGGAACGGCATCTGGCAAGAGCGGATTTTCAATGTCACCCAAGGTCGGCATCTCTTCCGTTGGGAATACGTCAAGGACGCTTCCACCAACGCCAACGACGATTGCTTCTACGTGGATTATATCCGTTTCTATTACAAGGAAACGCCGTTCACAGGAGAGGAATGGATAACATATTCTAACGATGACTATTACACCAACGTCAGTTGTGACGAGCATCATACCAGTTGGGGATGCCTTTGGCCCGCTGCAGAGTTGTCGCGCTATATCGGCGCTTCGGTGAGCAAGGTCTCGTATTTTTCCGATGCCGCCGGTTATGCCGGAGGCGACTTCACGGTGAAACTCTATCTTGGCGGTGATTCCTATCCCGATAGTCTTGTCTCCGAACAAATTGTGACGATCCCAGATTCTCTTGGCGATTACGCTGAGTTTGAACTGAATACCACCGTCCCGATAGACGGGACAAGGAATCTTTGGCTTGTATGGTCGGCGCCGGGCATTGCATATCCCGCCACGGCGTGTTCCGAGGCTGATCCTGGTCGAAACGGCACATGGTGGGGCACCGGAACAACTTGGTCGCAATCGAGCAACGGGGCATGGATGACAAAGGCTTTTGTCACAGATGCAAAAGGCTGTGAGACAACTATTTCAAAGAATGGTCATGACCGTTCTTTCCAATATTTCAACGTGTGGCGACGCCGCATGAATGAAAATCCCGTGCTTCTGGCATCGCATCTGTCCGATTCGGCTTATATGGACTTGTCGTGGAACGGCCTTCAATGGGGAACCTACCATTGGGGTGTCAGTTGCGACTACGAAGGCAATCGCGCTGAATCACCGATTGTGTGGTCTGGAGGAATCGGCAGGAACCTGACCACTACTGCTGAATTCAATGTCACAACCAATTCAGGAGCATCTCCGGCTGGCGCCTTGATTACTTTGACCAATTCCGAAGGAAACGGCACGAATTACACTGCTATTGTGGATCAGACTGGCCATTATGTCTTCAATGAAGTGAGACGTGCTGGCTATTTTGTCAGTGTGGCGCTTGACGGATACCAGACCTATGCTTCCGATAGTATTGTCCCGATTTATGATCCCGTTGTGATTAATTGTGAACTCGTTGAGGTTATCAACGGTCTTGACAGCCTCTATGTGTCAAATACGGGATGGGCTATATGGCGTCTTGATGAATCAAAAGATGTCGTGAGTTACGATATCATGCTCGATAGCGTTTCGGTCGGAAGCGTGACTGACACTTGTTTTCAGCACAACGTCGCTAATCTTGTCGAGGGACAGCAATATCTGACGTCAGTCCGCGCCGTCTATCTTTCTGGAACCAGCGCTTGGATAAGCCGCCCGTGGACGTATCATTCCTGCGATGCCTATGCTGGAACCCATGATGGGCTTCAAGGCGTTGTGAATGACGACCATGTCGTGCTTTCCTGGACATATTCTGAAGCAGATCCTATTGTCGGCGCCTTGCTTTACCGCGATGGCGAACGCTTGGGATTCACTACCGACAGCACATTCACAGAGATTTTCCCTGCTGGACTTTTGTCTATTGAATATGGCATCCGTATCATTCATGGCGGGCCATTGGATGGCACGTATTATTCCATGTCTTGTGAAGAATCCGTTACATTGCAGTTGCCTGTTTCCTGCGAAGCCCCTGTGGCGCTTAATGGCGAGGAACATCAGGAAGGCAATGATTACGGAGCGTTGGTGTCGTGGGGCCCAAGACCAGCACCTGTCAATGAATGGCTTTATTATGACAATGGAATTTATCAACTGTCATTAGGCGCCGAGGGATTATTATACTGGGGCGTCAAGTTCGATACGGATGATTTGGCCGATTATGAAGGCTGCTCGCTCACTCAAGTCTCCATCTACGATGCCAGTGCAGGCAATTACGTCTTGTCGGTCTATCTCGACGGAAACTATGCGCCACAGACCTTGGCTCTTTCGCAAAACATGACGCTTACGGGCGCAAACGGCTGGCATACGGAGGAACTTACATTCCCTGTGTCCGTCGACGTTTCTCGCCCGATATGGATTGTGGTGTCACAGACGGGAATCAGAAATCCTGCCGCCGCATCATCTGATACCGGCGATTCCAACGGACGCTGGGTGTCGCTCAACGGCAGCACATGGAATGACCTGGCTGCATACGACTTGCATTTCACATGGATGCTTCGTGGTTTTGTCAGCAATCGCGACAAATCGTCCAAGTCCGAACTCGGCCATCGCAACGGACAGGATTATGTCCTTGACCATTATAATCTGTACAAGTCTTACGATAATATTGATTATCAGTTGTATGCACAGATTGATACCATAGGAGGCGTCGAGTATTATGAGTATTTCGACAGTTTCTTGAACGAACCCCAAAACCATATCTATTATAAGGTCACGGCGTATTATGCTGATTCCTACGGCAATACATGCGAGTCGGATCCGGCATTGTCCGAACAGAATCCTGCACAGGATTATGTTCATGTTTATAATGTACTGTCTGACAATGGATTGTTGTCCGAAAAGGCATCTTTGACACCGAATCCGACAACAGGTTTGCTGAATGTCAAGATGCAGGGCATGAAACGCCTGACGGTTATGAACGCCATGGGACAGACCATTACGGATGTCATTGTTGACACCGATGCGTTGACCCTTGACCTTTCCGGATTTGCCAACGGGTTGTATTTGCTTCACATCGTCACCGCCCATTCCGATTCCTTCGAGAAGGTAATGGTGGCGAGATGACGGGCATCCGACTAAAATGCCTACTTTTGCAGCCTGAAAATCCAGCGGCATGGTTTCTATACAAAATCTAAGCATGCAGTTTACGGGTGAAGACCTCTTCACCGACATTTCCTTTCTTATTCGTGAGAAGGACAGGATAGGTCTTGTCGGTAAAAACGGAGCCGGTAAGACTACTTTGCTGAAACTGATATGTGGATTGGAACAGCCGTCAAAAGGCGATGTCGTTGTCCCTCAAGGTACTACGTTGGGATATCTGCCTCAGGAGAAAAACGTCCAAAGCGAAAAAACCATTCTCGACGAAGCCTTATCGGCTTTCGATGAATACCATCGCATAGAAAGTGATGTTGAACGTCTTCAGCAGGAACTCTCCGAGCGTGATGATTATGAAAGTCCTCAGTATCATAAACTTATAGAAAGACTTGCTACTTTAAACGATCGCCTTGTCCTGCTTGGAGGCAATTCGATAGAAGGCGAAGCCGAACGCATTCTGGTCGGCTTGGGTTTTGATCACGAGGATATGGTACGTCCGATGCGTGAGTTCAGCAACGGCTGGCAAATGCGCGTCGAGTTGGCCAAGATCCTCCTTCGCAAGCCCAACCTTTTGCTTCTCGACGAACCCACCAACCATCTCGACATCGAGTCGATACAATGGCTCGAGTCTTTTCTAAAGTCTTACTATGGCGCGATACTGATGGTGTCGCACGACCGCGCTTTCCTCGACAACATCACCATCCGGACGATTGAAATCTCAGGCAGCAAGATCTACGATTATAAGGCTTCCTATTCGGATTATCTCGAGTTGCGTGAGGAGCGTGTCGACATGCAAAGGTCGGCATACAACAACCAGCAACGTGAGATTAAGGAAATCGAATCGTTTATAGAACGGTTCAGGTATAAGGCGACAAAAGCGAAACAGGTGCAGTCGAGGGTGAAACGTCTTGAGAAGATGGATGAGATTGTCGTTGACGACATCGACAAAACCGCCATCCATTTCAGGTTTCCTCCTGCGCCGCATTCAGGCGCAGTCACGCTGGAACTGAATCACGTGTCCAAGTCATACGACGACAAACAGATTTTGAAAGACGTCAACCTGCTGATTCCCAGAGGAGAAAAGATTGCCTTTGTCGGTCGAAACGGAGAAGGCAAGTCCACCTTGTCGAAAATCATTTGTGGCATCATCGACTATGAGGGTGAAGTGAAACTCGGCCACGAGGTGAAGATCGGCTATTATGCTCAGAACCAACAGGATATGCTGAATATGGATAAGACGGTCTTTGAAACGCTCGACGATGTGGCAGTGGGAGAGATGCGTCTGAAAACCAAAGCATTGCTTGGCGCATTCTTGTTCCGTGGCGACGATATCGACAAAAAAGTAAAGGTGCTGTCGGGTGGCGAGAAGGCAAGGCTGTCTCTTGCAAAGATGCTGCTTTTTCCAACCAATCTGCTCGTGCTCGATGAGCCGACAAACCATCTTGACATGCTTTCGAAAGACATCCTGAAGAACGCTTTGATACAATACGACGGCACGCTGATTATCGTCTCGCACGACCGTGACTTCCTGCAAGGACTGACCAATAAGGTCTATGAATTTCGCAAGCCCAACATCAAGGAATATATCGGTGACATCTACGATTTTCTGCGCGAGAAGAACCTGTCGCATCTCAAGGAACTTGAAATATCCAAACTTCAGAACAAAACCGTTGTGGATTCAGGTCAGTCGCAGAACAAACTCAATTTTGAGCGTAAGAAGCAGATTGACGCTCAGTTAAGAAAGATTGACAAGGAAATCCAGAAGTTCGAGGAGGAAATCGGCAAACTTGAGGCGCAACTGGCTGAGCAGGACGCCATCATGGCCAATCCGGCGGCGCATCCTGAAGTCAGTATCGATAACGATTGGTACTGGGCCTACGGTAAGAAGAAGGAAGAACTTCAGGCGCTGATGGATAAATGGGAGGAAAAACAGATTGAGAGAGAAGAGGCAAATAAGCAAAACAAGTGTTAGACCTTTATTGGCGGTGCTGCTTCTGTTGGGCGTTGTGTCGTGCAAGATGCAGTCTGGCATGCAGCGTTCTGCAGATCCCTTGTTGCTTCCGACAGTGTTCGTGCAGCAAGCGGCTGAATACAAGGCGTTGTGTCTGCAAGCCTACAATGTCGCCCGTCTGCGGCTGGATAAGGCTTTGGAATCACCTCACGCCAAGCCTCTCGCTGTCGTTGTTGACATCGACGAGACCGTGCTGAACAACTTTCCTTGTGATGCGCAGGCGGTGAAGAACGATTCTTCTTTTGCAGTCTATTGGCAAGACTGGGTGAATCTCGCCAATGCCGATGCTGTCCCGGGATCAGTGGAGTTCCTGAAATACGCTTCCAGCAACCATGTCGCCGTATTCTATGTCAGCAACCGGAGTCAGTCCGACATGGAGATGACCGTTCTGAACTTGAATAGAAAAGGTTTCCCAGATGCCGATTCACTGCATGTATTGCTTGAAGTCGGTGACGCCGCCAAGCAGCCGCGTCGTGATCTCATCCTGGAACATTATGAAATTGTGTTGCTTTGCGGCGATAACCTTGCTGATTTCGCCACGGTTTTCGAATCGGACGATTCGCACAATCGTGAAGTTGCCGTAGAGCGATTCCGTTCGGAGTTCGGCGACAAATGGATAGTCCTGCCGAATCCTGTTTACGGGAAATGGTTTGACATCATCATGAAAGGCAAGCCCGAAGGCGCCGACACCATAGAGTATCTTAAAAGTTGCTTGAAAGGTTTTGAGTGAGACGGATACTGAAATAACAAAAGGGCGCATTCGCGCCCTTTTGTTCATGGATTTGTCCGAGTGATGCTTATTCTATCACCATGTCGAATGGGATTCTGGCTTGGATGCCCGTGGCATTGGAAAGGTTCTTCAGTCCTTCGAAATAGCGGTAGTATTCGCCTAATTCGTTTTTCATGGCTGTTTTCACCTTGTCGTCACTGGTGCCGGAGAATTGCTCCATCAGTGTGGTCATGAAGTCTTTCTGTGAAGGCATCTCCTTTATTTTGTAATTGTCCTTGATGCCGGCTTTTTCTGCTGCATAATTGATGGCGTCTTCGATGCCGCCGAGTTGGTCGACAAGTCCGATGCCGATGGCGTCAGCGCCTGACCACACGCGACCTTGTCCGATGCTGTCAACATAAGTCTGTCTCAAGCCTCTTGCGCCTGCCACTAACGAAGTGAAGTCGTTGTAGGTCTTGATTACGCTTTGTTGCAACTTGTTGTATTGGAATTCCGTAAGTGGCTGGGCGACGCTGCCGAAGTCGGCATTCTCGTTGGTCTTTGCCACATCGAATGTCAGTCCCAACTTGTCGTTGAAGAATCCCTGCATGTTCGGGAAAGTGCCGAACACGCCGATGGAGCCTGTCAAAGTGGTGGGGTCGGCGAAGATGTAGTTTCCGTTGGCCGAGATCCAGTATCCGCCTGATGCTGCGTAGTTGCCCATGGAGATGATGACTGGCTTTTCCTTTGCGGCAAGTTCTACTTCGCGGCCAATGACTTCCGATGCCAGGGCGCTGCCGCCAGGTGAGTTGACGCGCAGGACGATGGCTTTGATGTCCTTGTCTTCACGCGCTTCTCGGATGGTCTTCGACAAGGTCTCGGATCCTATGGTTCCTTCGGCACCTTTGCCGCTGTTGATCTGCCCTTCGGCAAATATCACGGCCAACTCGTTGGTTGAACTGCTTGTATTGTGATATGTCTTAGCATACTTGCTGTTGCCAATGATGTTCACATCGTCTGAGGAAGAAGTCAGGTTTTTCAGTTCCGTGATGAGTTGGTCTTTGTAATAGAGGCTGTCAACAAGTCCGTATTCCATGGCCTTTTCGGCATCGAAGACGGTACCGAGGCTGTCGGCAATCTGGTTAAGTTGTGCGACGCTGATGTTCCGGCTTTCGCTGATGGAACCGATGATCTGTCCCCATATCGAACCGAGGAGGGTGTCCATCTGTTCGCGGTTCGCCTCGCTCATTTTGTCGAGGAAATAAGGTTCCACTGCGCTCTTGTATTTGTTGTCCGGTCCTCTGACGATCTGCATCTCGATGTCGAGTTTTTCCAACAGATGTTTGTAGAACATAATCTGTGATGCCATGCCGTGAAGGTCGAGCATGCCGCCTGGATTCATGTAGATCTTGTCCGAAACGCTGGCGAGGTAATACGCTGTCTGGCTGTAGGTCTCGGCATAACTCACGATGAACTTACCTGATTCCTTGAACTCCACCAGTTTGTTCCGGATCTCTTGCAGGATGGCAGGCGATGTCGGGATGCTGCTTAGGTCGAGATAGATACCCTTGATTTGGTCGTCGATTGCGGCATGTTCAATGTTACGCAGAATGTCGTTCATGCCTGTGACGTCATTGTTCTGCATTGTGGAATAATCAAAGCCGCCGAACTCGTTGGCGCTTGTCCTGTCGGGAATCTCGTAGTCGAGTTTCATGTAAAGGACGGAATTGGGCTTCAGTTTCTCCGCGGTGGCCTCGGTTTTGGAGAGACGCGTTACCATGGATGAAATCACACCCACTTTAATGAAGAAGGTGATGACAAGTGCTATCAGTGTGCCTAAAAAGGCGCCAAGCACGATTTTATAAAATTTCATAATTGTTTTGTTTTCAATGTGCAAAAGTAGCAATAATAATCATGTGTGAAATGGCTGAAAGGTTGCAACCTTTTTTTGACGATATGGTGTGCCGCTTGGCGAGATTCGTATCTTTGTGGAAATATTATGCGTCCATGGTCGATTGCTATGTTCTTTACGGGTCCAATGTCGGCAACAAGTCGGAAATATTCGACCAAGCCTTTTGCCTTATTAATAATAGGTGTGGCGACGTGGTCGCGCTGTCGTCGACATACGAATCGGAGCCATGGGGTTTTGACGCCGACGAATGGTTTTTGAACCGTCTCATGATCGTGCGTACGGAATTGTCTCCTGATTACATCATGGATGTCCTGCTTGACATTGAGAGTTTGCTGGGCCGTGTCCGCCATCCTGAGAGCAAAGGCTATGCTTCCCGCAAGATAGATCTCGACATTTTGTATTATGGCGACGAGATTGTCAATGATGACAAGGTCATCGCTCCGCATCCGCGTCTGCATCTGCGCCGTTTCGTCTTGCTTCCGATGTGCGAGGTGGCTCCCGATTTCGTCCATCCCGTGTTTCATCTGACACAGACGGAGTTGCTCGAATCTTGCCCCGACAAGTCTGAAGTCAAATTGCTTCTTTAATTTCGATTTTGCCGCTGGCATTTGTCTTTTGAGTATCTTTGCGATGATATGAAGTACAATTTCGTAGCCATAGAAGGAACGGTTGGAGCGGGCAAGACCACACTGGCAACCAAAATTGCCGAAGATTTCAACGGGAAGCTCGTTCTCGAAGAGTTCGAGGCCGACAAGAATCCTTTTCTGCCGAAGTTTTACAAGGAACCTGACAAATACGCCTTTCAGGTGGAGATGACTTTCCTCGCCTTGCGTTTCCAGCAGCTTAAGGACAAGCTGAACAACCTCGACCTTTTTCACGATTTCATCATTTCCGACTATTATGTCGCCAAGTCATTGATTTTTTCGCGCAACAATTTGCAGGCTGACGAGTATCAGTTGTTTTCCCGTTTCTTCAACATCATCTTCGCCAATATGCCCAAACCGGAGTTGCTGGTTTATCTCTATCTCGATGTCGAACATCTTCAATACAACATCCGCAAGCGTGGCAGAAGTTATGAGCAGGACATTTCGAGCGACTATCTCGAAGGCATCCAGCAGGGCTATTTCGATTTTATTCGTCAGCAGCAGGACGAGATGCGCATTCTGATTCTCGACATGAACCGTCTTGACTTTGTTGAGAACGAGCCCGACTACAGATTGGTTGTTGATGCCATCAGCCAGTCTTACGACATCGGGGTGCATCGCATCATCTTCTAAATCATTTTTTTTGGATATAAAATAAAAAAGGCCGCCAATTGGCGGCCTTTTTAGTCATTGGTCTGTGCTGTATTATTTCAGCCAGATTTCGGAACGACGGAGCAGCGGGAAGATTTCCTTCTCGAGTTCAGGATAAACATTGATCATGTTCTTGATTTCCTGTTCTTTTTCGTCGTTTGTCTTAGCATTGTTGATGACATTGAGGATGGCATCCTTGTCGGCGATGTTGGAGTTCTTGATCAGTTCAAGGAACTTGTTCCAGTCTGGACCATTGCTGTTGGTGTTGATGGTGTAGTCAGCAACTTTTGCTTTTGCGTTCTTCATCACCTTTGTCATTTCAGTCTTGGCAGCATTGGCACGGCCGTCAGTCAGTTCGAAGTTGTGGCTGTTGGTTCCTTCTGGAGAAGCCCAAGCTTCAACGCCGAATGATTTTTCTTCACCTGCAGCAATGATGGTCTTCAGAGCTTCGTCAGCTTCTTTGGCATTGTTGATCTTGGTGGAGTTCTTCGGGAAGTAGTAAATCAAAGCAGGTTCTTCAACTACAATGACAGGTTCCGGTTCCGGTTCTGGTTCCGGTTCTGGTTCAACAGGTTTCGTGGTCACAACGGTACCATCGGCCAGTTTCTTGTCACCAGTCTCGGTGTAGTAAGCGTTCTTGGCGATGTCGTCCTGTGAAGTGTAAACCTTATCGTTGTTGCAGCCGTAGCAGTAGAACATGGAGTTGCCCTTCAGCTCACAGTTGTTGAGATCTTCTGTGTAGTCGATGGAGTAGTGGTATGTGTATTCGCCACCATCAGCATAGCTGACCTTTGTGCCTTCTTCGCTTTCGACTTTTTCACCAACGAGGATGATAGGATCGAGGTTGATTTGGCCACCTTTGTATTCAATGTAAGGAGTCAGGTTCATGACGGCTTTCTTTTCGAAGCAGTTCTTGGCAACGGTAACGACGACATCAAAGTCAACTTTGCCGTCTTTTTCAACCAATGGATCTGGGTTAGCCTTCATGGTGACGCCGGTAGCCATAGCTTCAGTCTCGCAAGGATTGTTGAACTTGTAACGGAGACCGAGGTTCAGTTGGCTGTACATATCGTTGATGTACTGGATGTCATCTGTAAATGACTTCATGACCTGGTCGAGGTTGTCTTTGCCAGCGAACAGGTAAGTGTAGTCGATGAACAGGTCGAGTTTCTTGCTGAGGTTGAAGTTGAGTTCACCACCAACAGGAAGAGTGTAGGTCAGTTCGCCTTTGTCTTTGGCAGCAGCAAGCTGAGCGTTTTCAGCGACGGGTTGATCATCAGCCGTGAGTTGGTTGACAGCACCTGCTGTGTAGTAGATGCCACCGACACCGACGTGAGGAATCAGGCTGAAAACTCTGTCTGGGTTGTAACCGAAGAAGAGGTTGAAGAGGTTGAATGTCAGGTTCAAGTTGCCTTCAAAATACTTGGTGTGGTCCAGTTGGAGATCGTAGAATGGAGTTTCTCCTAAGGTTTCTGAACCGATGAATTTCAGTTGCTGTCCGTGTTTGTATCCTGACAGGGTTCCGTAGCCGAATTTTGCATTCATGCCGACAACGCCGCCAAACTGATAGCCGAGACCGAGCTGGCCGTCAAAATTGTGCAGGAAATATTCGGTTTTGAAATCTTCGAAAACCCAGCCTTCATAGTTGGCCAAGTCACTGTGGTTGATTGAGAAACCACCTTCGCCAAACAAGTAGAAATACTTTTCGACGGGCTTTGAATTGTTACTTTCCTGAGCATAGAATGTCAGAGGAAGTAAAGCGATGACTACGAGCATCACCAGCTTTGAGAACGTCAAATTTTTCTTCATAACGTAATGTGTTAAGTTTGTAATGTGTTATTTAATTAGTTTGTTTACAATTATTTACATCGCAATTATGGCTTTGTTTTGCTTCTCCGGACCAATCCGAATCCGCTATGCTAAACACATAAAAGCGAACAAAAGTAAGTATTATCTTTATTCGTTGAACATTTTTTCTTATTTTTTTTCTAAAAATCGCTGTTTTTTTATCATTTCATGTTTATGAATATGCCTTTTCGATAGATAATTGCCTGAAAATATCCCAGGCAACGATGCCGGCGCAGACCGAAACGTTCAGGGAGTGTTTTGTCCCTTCCTGGGGAAGTTCCAAAGCATGGTCGCAGCGTTTCACGACCTCTTCTCCGACGCCTTCAACCTCATTGCCCATGACGTATGCGGAGTTTTCTTTCGCCACGAAATCCTGCAATTTGATGCTGTCTTCCACTTGCTCCACAGCAAACAGCTCATAGTTCATCTTCTTCAATGTCTCACACGCTTCTTCCGTAGTCTTGAAATAGCGCCATTTGACGGTCTCGTCGGCGCCCAATGCGGTCTTGTGAATCTCGCGGTGTGGCGGACATGCCGTGATGCCGCAAAGGAACAACTCGCCGATTCTGAAAGCGTCAGCGGTGCGAAAGATAGAACCGACATTGCTGAGCGACCGGATGTTGTCCAGCACAAAGATTACCGGCAGTTTGTCGGTTTTTTCGTATTCTTCTTTCGACGGCCTGTGCAGTTCCTCCATGCTCAACTTGTGCATCTTTTCTGTTTTTCTGCAAAAGTACATCATTTCTCATTCCAAACGGACAACTGTTTTCAATGACAATGTCTGCATATCCTTGTCCCAGTCTTTATGTCGATTGTTTTTTCCTACCTTGTTTCTGCACACATAATTTTGGGAGGATGTTGCAAGGCGACGCTCGATTTTAGTATTTTTGTAGTCGTAAATAGCAGAAGAATGGCAGAAAAGACGGGAGAAGAAACCCCTTTGATGAAACAGTATAATTCCTTCAAGGCGAAATATCCTGAAGCCATGTTGCTGTTTCGGGTCGGCGACTTTTACGAGACCTATGGCTCAGACGCCGTCAAGGCTTCCCAGATTCTTGGCATTGTCCTGACGCACCGTTCCAACGGCTCTGCCGCCGATGTCGAATTGGCGGGCTTCCCATATCACGCTTTGGATACATATCTTCCAAAGTTGGTGCGCGCCGGACTGAAAGTGGCTGTTTGTGAGCAACTTGAAGATCCGAAACTGGCCAAGAAACTCGTGAAACGCGGCATCATCGAACTCGTGACGCCAGGTGTGACTTATAATGACAGCGTGCTGGAACAGAAGGAGAACAACTTCCTCGCTTCCGTTCACCTTGGCGATGCCGTCACTGGAGTGGCTTTTCTGGATGTGTCGACCGGCGAATTCTACCTCACCCAAGGCACCAACGAATACGTTGACAAGCTCCTGCAAAGTTTCAACCCTTCGGAAGTGCTGCTTCAGCGGAACAAGCGCAAGGCTTTCATGGACGCTTTCGGCCCCAAGTACTACCTGACGGTTTTCGATGACTGGGTTTTCACCGACGATTATGCCATCGACATTCTGAACAAGCACTTCCATACCGCCTCGTTGAAAGGTTTCGGCGTCGATGATTTCCCGCTCGGCATC
Organism: uncultured Lentimicrobiaceae bacterium; assembly: GCA_964418895.1. GTDB lineage: Bacteria > Bacteroidota > Bacteroidia > Bacteroidales > F082 > Limimorpha. The sequence continues at coordinate 20,789 of CAYQND010000018.1, forward strand.
ATCGCTGCCGGTGCGGCGATTCATTACCTTATCGAAACGCATCACGAGAGACTCAACCACATCACTTCCTTGTCGCGCATCGACCAAGGACAATATGTGTGGCTCGACAAATTCACCATCCGCAATCTGGAGCTGCTGCATACTGTAAATCCCAATGCCAAGACTTTGATTGACGTCATCGACAAGACGGTGTCGCCTATGGGTGGCCGCTTGATGCGTCGATGGATTGCCCTTCCACTGAAAAACAAGGAACAGATCAATGCCCGCTACGATGTGGTGGAGTTTTTCATCAGTCATCGCGACTATATTCCTAAGTTCCAGGATTGTATTCGTCAGATAGGAGACCTGGAACGCCTCATCTCGAAGGTGTCGCTTTCCAAGGTGAATCCAAGGGAACTTCTGCAGGTGGGACGGGCTTTGAATCAGGTGGAGCTGCTGAAGAAAATGTGCGCTGAAAGCGATTACGACGCATTGAAGAAATTCGCCGAACAGATCAATCCCTGCATCTCGATAAGTGAAAGAATAAAGAAGAGTCTGACTGCCGATCCTCCCGCCATGCTGTCGAAAGGCGGTGTTATCGCCGATAGCGTCGATGCGGAACTTGACGACTTGCGCAACCTTTCCCGTTCAGGCAAGGAATACCTGATGGGAATTCAGAAACGCGAGATGGAAGCCACCGGAATATCTTCGCTTAAAGTCGGCTACAATAACGTCTTTGGTTATTATCTCGAAGTGACCAACACGCATAAGGAAAAGGTGCCACAGGAGTGGATCCGCAAGCAGACTTTGGCTAATGCAGAACGCTATATTACCGAAGAGCTGAAGGAATACGAACAGAAGATATTGGGTGCCGAAGAGAAGATCATGGACATCGAGCAACGCCTCTTCAATGAGCTGGTGGTGGCCGTTTCGGAGTTCGTTGAGCCGATACAGCTTGACGCCTCGCTTGTTGCACGCATCGACTGTCTGGTGAGTTTCTCGTTTATCTCGCTCAATTTCAACTATGTGCGACCTGTCATCGATGATTCTTACGTCATCGACATAAAGGATGGACGGCATCCCGTCATCGAACAGATGATGCCGGCTGGCGAGCCTTATATCGCCAACGATGTGTTTCTTGATCGTGACCGACAGCAAATCATCATCATCACTGGCCCTAACATGTCAGGCAAATCGGCATTGCTGCGCCAGACCGCCTTGATTGTGCTGATGGCTCAGATGGGTTGCTTCGTTCCCGCATCATCGGCGCATCTTGGCTTGGTTGACAAGATTTTCACCAGAGTGGGAGCCAGCGACAACATTTCGTCCGGCGAATCCACCTTCATGGTGGAGATGAACGAGACGGCGAGCATCCTGAATAACGTATCGTCGCGAAGCCTCATCCTGCTTGACGAGATAGGGCGTGGAACCAGCACCTACGACGGTATTAGTATCGCATGGGCCATCACCGAATATCTGCATGACCATCCGACAAGTCGCGCCAAAGTGATGTTTGCCACTCATTATCACGAACTTAACGAAATGGAATCGTCTTATGCGCGGATCAAGAATTACCATGTCACTGTGAAGGAAGTGGGCAATCAGGTGATATTTCTGCGCAAGTTGAAAAAAGGCGGCAGCGCCCATAGTTTCGGCATCCATGTCGCGGCCATGGCGGGCATGCCAAAGAAGGTGATTGACAGGGCTGAAGCATTATTGGCCATCTTCGAAAAGACGCACGCTGCCGATGAAACCGGTAAGGCGGCCACGGCGGCGACTGATGACGGCATGCAGTTGAGTTTCATACAGTTGGATGACCCGTTGTTGCTCCAAATCAAAGACGACATTCTGAATACCAACATCGACACGCTTACGCCTGTGGAAGCGTTGATGAAACTGAACGAAATCAAGAAATTGATAGGCGGAAAATGATGGGCAAGAATTGTCGCCTGTATATGTATGTTTTTCAGGTATTTGAAAGAATTTTGAAAAAATAAGGTTGAATTTGCATGGTTGAAATGAAAAAGTTGTACTTTTGCCACGCGAAAAGCACGCGGAAGTAGCTCAGTTGGTAGAGCACGACCTTGCCAAGGTCGGGGTCGCGAG
>CAYQND010000019.1:0-22477 GCA_964418895.1 uncultured Lentimicrobiaceae bacterium
GTTGCGGTCTTTAATATTGCGCCCAACGGTGAGCGTAATTTCAATTCCACTTTGGTACGATTAAAAGAATGCCTTTTCCGCTTCTCGGGTTGTACATTATATTATTTCAATTCCACTTTGGTACGATTAAAAGCCTTGCTCCCAAACCAGTCGACGAAAAACTTCAACGATTTCAATTCCACTTTGGTACGATTAAAAGGTTGTATCTTCGCGTTCACGCCGCGCTCGATAGCATATTTCAATTCCACTTTGGTACGATTAAAAGAACGAAAACGAAAACGGCGGCGACATCGTTGTGACGAATTTCAATTCCACTTTGGTACGATTAAAAGATAGAACGAATTAAAGAAAGTGGCGTAAAGTACATATTTCAATTCCACTTTGGTACGATTAAAAGCGTCTCGAACTTCATCCCACGCGGCAACAGCATAATAATTTCAATTCCACTTTGGTACGATTAAAAGGTTGTAGTTCGGTCATCTTGTCGAGCTTGTCGTTGAATTTCAATTCCACTTTGGTACGATTAAAAGGTGAGGTCGTACTTTGAAAGCACTTGGTAATCGGGATTTCAATTCCACTTTGGTACGATTAAAAGAGAGATACGCGGGAGATACCGCTGTTGGGATATGAATTTCAATTCCACTTTGGTACGATTAAAAGTCGTCCCTTTATAATAAGGACGTTGCTGAGAATGAATCCGTTCCATCTCACTATTTGGTGCAAATATACGCAAAATCTATGTCGATGTGCAATCCTACAAAATTGCCAGGGCTTCGACACTCATTCGTAAATTTCTTATTATCAGCATGTCAAAGAACGATATACTGTATTTAACGATGTTATTAATATCTAATTCCCGGTTCAACAAGGCTCATCGACAACAGTATCAAAGAAAAACATCAGTACTACTCCGCTCTCTACCAACGATTTCCTTATCCAACCAATGATTATCGCGACTTGAAAAAACAATCAAACTGTCAGTCCTGACATCCATAATCTTCTTCGCATGATTCTTCAATTCCAACAACTTCACATCCGAAATATCGCCTTCAAAAACAGAGTTCTGTACCCAATTCAGATACTTTCGGCAGAGTTTCAACATCTTCCCTACCCGTTTCTCGCCACAGTCATATACCAGAACCACATACATCACCAGTACATTTTGAATGGTTCATATTCTTCGATCCCAAGTAATTGCTTCGACAGTTTATAACACTCCAGTTTAATCAGGTGCCGATAGCTTACACTACGGTTCAGTGAACGATGCTGGATTGTTTCCTGCAAACGGTCTTCAAACGCTTTCACAAAAATCTTCTTGCCTGTTTCATTGAGCAGACAGCGATTCAGTTGCTTGTTAAAATGCTTTTCTTGTATCTCTTTTTTATTCAACACTTTAAAGATGGTTCTATCCACGATAATGGGTTTAAAGATTTCGGAAACATCCAATGCCAGCGAATAACGGCGTTCACCTGGCGTATGCAAATAACTGATCGTCGGATTGAGTTGCGTTTGATGAATGGCCCGCAGACATTGCGAGTAGCACATCATGTTGCCAAACGATATCAGCGCATTAATCTCGTTCTGCGGCGGCTGTTTGCTACGTCCGTCCATATCGAAATCGTCGAGTATCAAATCAAAAGCATCGTAATACGTTTGGCGGATGTTCCCTTCAATGCCCATAAGTTCGGAAACCGATTCCGTTTGTCCAATCTTGTCAGACAACGACTTAATGGTTTCCAGCAACTGCTCCATGTCACGCCCACGACGATTGTAATACTGTAGGTTTTTCATCATGTTGAAGGCTGCGCCATCAATAAACTTGCGTGCAATCTCCAAACGCATCTTCTTGTTCTGGTAACAAGACGTTTGCGCCAGTAACATCTTGCCAGACAATAGCGAATCGCGAGGCATGAACGAACCGGTGTAATTCTCGTAATAGTCAAAGAAATGCACGGATATATCTTTCTGTCCCAAAAAATTAAGCAACGCACTATTTACTTTGAGCGAACCGAAAACATACAATTCCGAAACATCCTCCACCGGCAAATAGCGTGGCTGTCCATGACGCGAGATTTCACCATTCCCATCATCCTCGTAAGGCGTAAATTTCAGAGTATTGTCCTTACGTTCCAAAATCCCAGGATTGAAAAGATAATAGGTTTTTTTCATGGCACATTATCATCGTTAGTGTAACAAAACTCAAAGTAGCTGCAATTCTTGCATATTCCCTTTCGTTCCAACGGCGGGCACTCGTCGCTGTCGATAATCCGCTGAATGTCGGTTTCCATCTCGCGAATCATATCCCTGTCCACATCACTGAGCACCACCTGTTCAGTCTTGCGCAATGTAGGATATTCCAAAATGCCCGTAACGCCCTCAATCCCATTATGTTCGAACACATAAATGTAGTATTTCAACTGCCACTCGTGCGCCCGTTCCACCTTGTTCGATTTCTTGATTTCGTGAATCACCTTGTTTTTCGCATCATAAAAATCGACCTTAATGCCGTCCACCTCAATTTCCTCGTACTTCTCCGACCGCTGCGGATAACTCTCCTCATGAATGAGTTTGCCTTCATAAACGAGGTCGGAAGTACTTTCGAAACGAATACCGTTGGCGTGCAACCACATTTCGCGTTTACAAACGTTATATAAATTGATAAGAGTAGCGTTGATATGCATAGATCATATCATGTTTTCGTCGTTAGGTTCTAACGAAAGTCCTTGACAAGCATCATACTTCATATCTAATAAATAAATGTCAGAATCATTTAGTTTCTTTTCAGCATATTTCTTTGCTATATGTATAGGAACTTTTATGGTATATTTTCGTAGTAATTCAAAATTATTATTAGCTACTGCTTCATCAAAATTGAATTCTCTATAGTGTTTTAATAAAACGGATTCAACTGTTATATAGTCACTTTTTCTTGATGATATGTTTTGCAATTTTGCTTCTTCAATATTCAACGTGTATATTTTATTTAAATATTCATTCCATAATTTATGTATTAAGTTACGACCTTCTTGTAGCGTTACATAATATTCGGCACCAAGATTTTCTCTTGTGTATATAACATCAACTAATTGTTTAAAGTCACATTCCGTCAAATTACCATTCACTTCTGAAGATCTCTTTTTTAGTTGGATATATGTATTGTCTAAAATTTTCTGTAAATCCTTATAAACATATTTACGACTATTTTCAGACTCTTTGGCTATAAGTACTTTCGCATAGTTCATGCCTGGCTGTCTTTTTCCTATCAATCCTTTTCTGTTAACACGTCCAAGTCGTTGGATAATCGCGTCTATAGGAGCATTTTCAGTATACAATACGTCAAAATCAATGTCAAGGCTGACCTCTACTATCTGAGTGCAAATTGCAATAAAGCCACCCTCTAAATTTTCTATACTTTCTAAAAAATCCTCTTTGCTGATTTTATCAATTAGAATAAATTGTGAATGATATAACATTACATCATTTATAGGTATTATAGGCGTTGATTTTATAATTTCGTCATATAGTTCACGCGCTTTTTTAATTGTATTACAAACGACAAGGACTTTACATCCTGCATTGTAATCTTTTTTAATATCTATAATATGGTGTTCTATGTATTGTTCTGATATATTTAAAACATGTCGTTGCTTTTTATCAAAAGAAGGATCCGAAATCAACTCGAAATCTGGAATCACTTTTTTTACTTCATTCACCAAAACATCAGGTAAAGATGCACTCATTATGGCAAATTTAGAATGATAGGGAATGATACAATGTATAACTTCGAGAAGTATTCCGAATGTATAAGCGTCATAAACGTGTATTTCATCAATGATAATTTTTGCATTATCACATGCCAAATTTGTTAAGACCCAATGTCCCCAATTGAAAAAAGTATAAATTAACTGGTCTACTGTTGCTACTGTTACTGGTTTGAAAAATGTCCGATTGTATAAAAAATGTTGTCGTAAAAATTCCGGCTCTATTTCTGCGTCTTTTTCTTTCAAAACATACTGAGCTGTACTATGCGATAATCCGACATTTTCATCTCCTCCAAAAAGGAAACGCATCCTTTTCCACATTTTATTGGTAGTAACCATTGTTGGTAATAAAAATATGATTTTTTGATTATCATTGTTATTTACCGCCCATAGAGCGGCAGCTTCTGTTTTACCTTGTCCTGTTGGAATTTGAACAAATATATTGGCATTGCCACTTTCTGCCGCATGAAGTTGAAACGGTTGCCATTCTTTAAAATCTTTTATTTTTTGTTTTGTTCTTTCTGTAAGTGTTGCATCCGTATCTTTCGTGGAAAAGTTGTAGTTTTTTTTCTCAGAAGAAGCAAGCCAATCACAATAATGTAAGATGGATTTAAATAATAAAAATACATCTCTAACTATATCCTTTTTCTCATAACGAAACCCGTCTTCTTCAAGATTTAATAATACATTATCCCTAAACACATCCAAAGGATTGCCTAAAAGAAGATTCTTATTAAATGTAATATCTGTCCAATCTTTAAGTTGAAGATTTTCTGCTTGACGATTTATACATTCAAAAAAACATTGAAAAAAACTGTCATTCACATATTCAACAGCCATATTGTTAAAGCTGTCAAACATATTTTTCTTTAATTTACTATGATGGCTTGCTATTGATAGAATTTCAGGATAAAAAGGGGCATCCTCAAACTCCAGAATCGGATGATCTTTAATTAGCCCATAAATAATAGGGACGGAAGACAAAGCATGCGACTCTAAATTAGTAGAATTATTTCTGACTTTATTTTGGAAGTTTATGGTCGCTTTCCCAACATCATGGAAAGCAACAGTGAAAAATAACCTTTGTATCAAAAAACTTTTGTGTATTGCATATCGTTCTGAAATTTTGTTTATGAAACATTCATTCCATACTAATGTCTGCTTAAACCATTGCAAACAATCCGTGGTGTGTTCCACAAGTGATTTTTGGGGATTACTTTTAGCTAAAATTTCAGAATCATTCATATGCTCAAAAAGTCTGAAATGAATAATTTAGTTCTTCATCATTGTATCCATATCCTTCTGCTTTCACAGGAATATTTCCAACAAAAGAAAAAATGGAAAAATTCAAAGCGTTACGTTCTAACGTGTCCTCGTTATAAATAAATGAAATCGGCACTTTTACAATCCGTGGAGCATCTTTTAATATATCACATGATTCAAGTTCGTTTTCATTCAATTTAATTTCATATTTAGATGTTGATAAATCGACAGGCAATACAGTGTTTTTATAAAAGAGGCCATCTTTTTCTTCCAAATCAATTATTTTTACCGCAATGAGTTTGATTAATTCATCTTCTCTTCCAAGAGAGATGGCCCATGCAGGATTTTCTATCTTTTTTAAAACAAAATCATAATCAGCGTCATCCTTAAAGGAAAAATAGATAGTAAAATTCATCGCATACAATAATTCACGTACAATCACAGCTGTCTTATAAGGCGCATTCTCTTTGCGGTCATTATATGCTTTAATTTGTTTACCTTCATATTTTCTTATTTGCCATAAATCTTTTGCTTCTCCGCCGTTTTTTCCTATGATTCCCATCATAAAGCGGTTATTTGTCAGCCAATCTGAATTAACCTTTTCAGGAGGTACACCCAATGCGCTTCCCAGCATTCCCCCAACCGTTGTTTTTAACGGTAGAGGGAATGTTTTATGATAAGTTTGAAAATCCGGACGACGAAATGAATTTAGACAACCTTTTGCTTGGATTCGAATGAATTTCATACTTTAAAAAACTAATTTATTGATATATTCTTGAGCAGATGAAAATGCCTTTTGAATAGTATCTCCTGTTATGTCCGATATGTCATTTTTAAATATTCCAGATTGTACACCCAAAAATTTACCTTTGATTATTTTCCCATTTCCGTCTAATACTTCTTTAATTGCCGTTGAATTCAATTCCTCACTTTCTGATACAGCTAATGTTTCAAGGAAAATAGGCGATTTCACTGTTTGGAATGTTATTGACAAAAACTTTGGTGACATATCTGTCAGCAATCGAGATTGTTTTCCACCACCCCATATATTTTCAAGCGCAGAAAAAAAGAGATTTAATCTTTTGCGTCTTTCCTCTATTGGTAATCTCTTTACTTGATTATCCGCCTTAGATAATTCAAAATCTTGGAAAACGCCCAATCTGTCAAGCTCAACTAAAAAATTAACTCTAAAATAATTATAATATATTTCTGTCTCAAAAATATTTCCACCAGCAGCCATATCGCCACCTGTTGTTTCTTTTGATTTTGTTCCTAAATCTCTGTCATTTCTGAAAGGGAACAAGCCTATAGCCGCAGAAGAACGTACAACAGCTGTTCTCCTACGATTTTCTTGACTCGACGCTATCATATAGCCTAATAAATCATCATCCATGTATTTGTCAGGAGCACCTGCTGTAAAATCGACTCCTGCTTTCTTTTCCGCTTGTTTCACTTCGGATAGAACGTCAGATAATCCCATTTCTTTCCAAGCCTTACGTATCTGATATTTCAAACTCTGCCCAGACACATAAGGTATCTGTTGCCCATTGGGTAATGTTATTTTTTTCACGGTACTAACATTCCCTTCCGTCCAACTACCGTTAATACTGCCTAATGATGTTTTAAATATATAGGCGATGTTTACACAATTAACTTTTTGAGATTCCATAATTATATTATATTATTTAGTTTGTTCTTTATCTTTATATAGAAAACTATTCATAGCGAAGATGCTAACAAGTGCTTTGTATTCTTCCCATTGAGCATTATCAGGTAGTTCTTTAAAGAATGTATCACTATATGAAACGCCTGTCCTAAATTGTGTTTCAGCCAGTACATTTATAAATTCTGTTCTGCTTTTGGCATTTCTAATTGAAAAAAGAATTCCTTTGTCATCTTTTTCTCTACAGTATGCACCTATACGATTGCCTACTGTTTTACAAATATCAACCATTTCTACTTTCATGTTCTTATTAATTTTATTGTTATATATTTCAATTATTTTATCTAAATATGCAATGCCACCTTTTTCTTCTTTTAATTTAACTTCGCCCATAAACCACTCAATAGTTTTGTGAATGCTTCTAAACGATAAGATATCATCGCATAATCTATTCCGCCAAGTTGTATCATACTTTCCACTATCTAAACGTTTGCTAAAATAACGAATAACATTTGCAAAATCCTTTAAATGATTTTCCCCCTTATAATTTTCAAAATCGTCAAATAATTCAAATAATTCGCTAATAGATGTGTATTCTTTTACATTCCTGAAAATATTGCTATCATTTGACATTGAATATACGCTTTTAGAAAATAATATCCCGATCCTTTCATCTTTATTTAATTTGAGTTTTATTTGTTGATATATAGAAAATAGAAAATTAAAAAAGGATTCCATTTCATAAGTTGTTCCGATAATTTCAGTCTTAAAATTACAATAATCAGGTTTAGTTATTTGTTCTACACTTCCCTCTATTGTATTACAAAAGTTTGACAATTCTTTCAAATTTGCATCATAAAGAATAAAATAGTGTTTTAAATCATCTTGTAACAAATAATGTAGATTGTAAAAAGCAAATAAACCAATAAATGAATACAGTGAAGATATTAATGGTTTAGCATTTAATTGTGAGACAAAATTAAGTTCACCACTTTTCCCCGTCAAGAATGGATAATTCATGCCTGTAATGACATCGGCTTTTTTATATTTTTTTCCACTAAATAAGCATAATTTTGAGCCTTTCTCGAAAAAATCCATCACGAATTCTTCTCCAATTTCATATTTTGGCGCAGAACCAATGAAGCCCTTTCCCTTTAAACTGCATTTCTTTCCATTTATGTTAAGTTCGGCATTCTTTTCTTTAAATTGCACGAAATTGTCATATTCCTCATTTGTCATTCTGCGCCCTTTTCCTCCTAATTCAGAATCCTTTGCAGTCGGTATCAATAAAGTACCTTCTGTTGATGGTGTTTTTCCTGTAAAAAAAGGTTTAAGGTGCATTTTGAAATCTGTCTTTTGATATACTTCGTAAGAATCATTTCTATAAATCCAACCTGCACCCTCCGTTTTCTTAAGATATTCTGACACGGCCTTGGTTTTAGCAAGATTCATAATTTCCACAATGCTCAGGTTATCATCCGATAACTTTATTGATAGTTTATCAGACATAAGCTCAATATAGGAACTCTCAGGAATGATTGGACGTAGAATCTTGTACAAGCCAACAATCCCATTGTCTATCCAGAAATTATTTACTTTTTCAATTGTTATTTCAGTCATATTTTTTATTTAATGCGCCAAACTTACATAAATAAAATTACAAATCAAGAATAATTGTATATAAAACTCGCTAACTTTGTAAAATTTAAATAGAACTTGGATTTGAAATAGAATGATTGTCTATATCTTTTAATCGTACCACGGCCCTCAATTCATTGTAATTGAGGGCTTTTCATTCCCCTTACGCACCCGAAGCCCTGCGCACTCTCCTCGCCGATCCCGCTCTCATACATAATCTTCATCAGCTCTATCGGTGCCTTCATACGGAACTGGCACATAAAGCCACGGACTTTCGTTTGCTCGAGGGTGCCGGCTTTTATTTTTACCAGTACAGACTTCGGTTCGTTGAGTAGGGTGAACTGAAAATCGGGCGCACCGCCGAATGGATGACCATAAAAGGCTTCGTAGCGCGACAGCAGGCTGCTTAGTATGGCTTGCGATGCCCGAGCATCTAAAGGAGAGAGGTATTCGACTCCGCCATCGTCCTGCCTACAACGCAGGCACATCGGCGACATGGTCGAGAACTCCATTTCTTCCGTGTAATCAGGTGCAGGAAGCACTTCCACATTACGCACATGAAATTGCACAACGGATATTTTGTCGCCAATCTCAAACGTCTGATTGGAAAAGATGCCTTGAATGAATTTCTCGGTACTCTTTTCGGGCAAAAACGAAATCTGCCACTCCACCACATCGGACAAGATACGTAAGCGTTCTTCCTTTGGCAGCAACTGTCGCTTCTCAATCTTCAACCGGGAAAAGCAAAATAACTTGAACTGCTTGCCGTTTTCGAGCGTGAAGCCATTGTCGTGAAGCCACGATGCAAAGTCTTCGCTTGCTCGCGACAGGATCCGGTAGATGACTGCCGACTGCTCGTATTGGTAATTGATGGGCAAAACATCGCCAAACGCCCGCTTATTGACTTCTAAGGTTAATTTGAATCTCATAAACTTGGCTGTATTTGACTGCAAATATAATTAAAGACCTTCGACTTTGCAAGTATATTTTCAAAATTAAATTTGCCACCAACAAAAAAAAATTGCACCCCAGCTTTCGCCAAGATGCAATTCTCAAAATCTCTAAGAACAGGGTTCCGGATTACTCCAGTTTCAAGTATTCCGTGTCGTCGACGGCTTCGAGCCATTCGGTGGAGGCGTCGTCGCCCGGCACTTCCACTGCCAGATGGGCGAACCAGCTGTCTTTGGTAGCCCCGTGCCAGTGTCTCACGTTTGCGGGGATGTTCACCACATCGCCTGCGTGAAGTCGTTGTGCGGGTTTCCCCCACTCCTGATACCACCCCTCGCCTGCCACGCACACAAGAATCTGTCCGCCGCCTTTGGTAGCGTGATGGACGTGCCAATTGTTGCGGCATTTCGGCTGGAAGGTCACATTGTAGATGCCTATCTGCGACACCGACAATGGGGCGAGATAACTTTGTCCGATGAAATATTTAGCGAAAGCGTCGTTGGGACTTCCGATGGGGAAAATCATCTCCCGCTCGAACTGCGACTTGGCGTCGGCGGTGGCGGTGCTGTCGTTCCACACTTCTTTTGCGAGGCGGAATGCCGCCCATGCCTTGGGCCAGCCGGCATAGAAGGCGGCGTGCGTGAGAATCTCGGCGATTTCCGTCTTTGTGATGCCGTTGTTCTTTGCCGAGATGAGATGGAATCTGAGCGATTCGTCTGTGATGCCTTGCGACATAAGCGCCACTACGGTCACCAGTGAGCGGTCGCGCAGGCTGAGTTGGTCGGTGCGGCTCCACACTTCGCCAAAGAGGACGTCGTCGTTGAGTTCCGCAAATTTTGGAGCGAAGTCGCCCAACTGGTTGCGGCCTGCCGTCTGTTTCACATTTTGTGCGTTTGCCATGATAGTAGAGAATATTAGAATTGTCAGCAGCCAAGAGCACAAGCCCTTGCGGCGGCTATGAATAATGTCATTTTTCATGATGTTCAAGGCATGACTCGTTTAATCCAATCCGACAAGGTCTTGTCCGCGGCGGCATCGTTTACGGTGCTTCCTTTTATCGGCAGTCCCTTGACGAGTGTCGCCTTAGGGCAAAGACGGCGGAGGTCGCTCTCGCTGCTGCCCATGCCGCTACCTTCGTTGGTGCAGAACGGAATGATTGTCTTCCCAGCGAAGTCGTGGGATTCGAGGAAGGTGAACACCACCATGGGCATCGTTCCCCACCAATTGGGATAGCCGAGAAAGATCACGTCGTAATCGCCGAAGTTTTCGACTTCGCCTTTGTATTTGGGACGCGCGTTGGCGTTCTTCTCCGTTTTGGCCACGTTGGTACATTCGGTATAATCGGCCGGATAGGCGGTTTCGGGAACGATGCGGAAGATGTCGGAATGGACAAGACGCTGAATCTTCTCCGCAACAACCTGAGTGTTGCCGACTTTCAGGTCAACGATATCGCCGTCCACATAGTTTTTCCCGGGACGCGAATAATAGACCACTAATGTTTTGTTTTCCATGGAATTGTGTTTTGATGTTTGACTGCATGCGCTGGCCGTTGCCAATACCAATGCGCATAGAATGATGATTGTTCTCATGATACTGCGATTTCGAATCTTCACGATTCATGCAGCAAAAGTATTGCACAAGTCACAAGTACGATATACCCGTTTTACGGATTGTCTTACCATTTTTACTGATTGCCATCGAAATGCGATTCATAGCATCGGAAATGCATTACTTTTGTGCCGAAATCAGATTCACACATCATGGACAACATCACACGCCTTGATTCCGTACAATCCTACAACGACCGCATGGGGGTCGAAACGCTGCATCCTTTAGTAAGCATGGTGAACTTCGAGGATTGCGACTTCGTGCCGCATCTGAAGCCGGAACGCTACATCTACGGCTTCTACTGCATATTTCTGAAGGACGCTTTCTGCGGCGACATGATCTACGGGCAAAGCAAATACGACTATAAGGAAGGCACGATGGTGTTTATCGCGCCCGGACAAGTGTATGGCGTGAACGGACAAAGTCCCGATTTCAAGGCCAAGGGCTACGCTCTGGTCTTTCATCCCGACCTGATACGCGGCACCGAACTCGGCAGGAACATCAAGAACTACTCGTTCTTCTCGTATGCGTCGAACGAGGCGCTTCACCTCTCGGAACAGGAACGCCACCTTGTGCTGGAGTGCTTCCACAACATTCTGACGGAGTTGCACCACGCCATCGACAAGCACACGCGAAGCCTGATCGTGTCGCATCTGGAACTGCTGCTGAACTACTGCACACGTTTCTACGACCGCCAGTTCATCATGCGCGAGGATTCGAACAAGGACATCCTGGCTGAGTTTGAGCAGTTGCTCGACAACTACTTCCAGTCGGGCATGGCGCAACGACAGGGTTTCCCATCGGTGAAGTATTGCGCCGATTCGCTGAACCTGTCGGCCAACTATTTCGGCGACCTTGTGAAGAAAGAGACCGGGAAAACCGCTCAGGAACACATCCAACTGAAACTGATTGACATCGCCAAGGAACGCATTCTCGACACCGGAAAGTCCATCAGCGAAGTGGCTTACGAATTGGGATTCCAGTATCCGCAGCATTTCAGCCGCCTATTCAAGAAACAAGTCGGCATGTCGCCTAACAACTGGCGTCTGCGCGCCTGACGCGGAAGCATTTCCACGAGAAATTTCATCATCGATTTTCCGCCATGCCGTGATGAAAAACACCGGCTTCGGAGTTACCATTGGCTAAAAACGTATCTTTGCCAAGAAATGAACCAACACGAACGTCAATGAAGAAGGTGAAGATTACCGTTTTGCGGACGACGCTCAACGAAGACCTTGCCAAGGAATACGGCATCGAAGGCTTCACGGCGTGTCCGATGATGAAGGAAGGACAGGTGTTCTATGCCGACTACGCCAAGCCTGACGGATTCTGCGACGAGGCGTGGAAAGCCATCTACCAGTATGTCTTCGCCTTGGCACATGGCGCCGACAAGGAACTTTTCTACTACGGCGACTGGATACGCAAGCCCGGCGTGGCGATTTGCTGCTGCAACGATGGCTTGCGACCTGTGATTTTCAAGTTGGAAGCAACCGAAGAAACATCGGAAATCGATTATCAACCTGTTCGTTAAAGAAACCGACAATCATGAGCAAAATAGACCATGTGGCAGTGTATGTACGCGATTTGGAAGGAACGAAAACGTTCTTCGAGACCTATTTCGCGGCCAAATCGAACGCCATGTATCACAATCCGAAGACGGGATTGAAGACCTACATCCTTTCCTTCGACGGAGAGGCACGTCTGGAACTGATGACGCGACCTGACATGACCGACACTTCGGACAGCATTTTCCGGACGGGATTCATCCACCTTTCCTTCAATCTCGGAAGCAAGGAAAACGTCGATTTGCTCACCGCAAGGCTGAAAAACGACGGATACGCCATCCTGAGCGGCCCGCGCACTACCGGCGACGGCTATTATGAAAGTTGCGTGGAAGGTCCCGAAGGCAACCTGATCGAATTGACCATTTAAGCGCAATACAAATCCACAATGAGCCTTTCAGCATCACCGGATATGGAAATCAACAAGAAGAAGTTTTACAACAGAATCGAGTTCTGGATAGCCATCCTGTTCCTAATCAGGCTGATAGGCATCACCGAGCCGCCTTTGGAGATAGGCCACAGTTGGAGACAAGCCACCGGCCTGATGGTCGCCAGAAACTATCTTGAAGTCGACGACAACATCCTGTATCCACGAGTTGACGACAACTGCGGCTCGACAGGCATCATCGGGATGGAGTTTCCGTCGATGAACTACATCTATTTCCTGATTGCGAAACTGTTCGGATACACGCATTGGTACGGCCGGCTCATCAACCTGATTGTGTCGTCGTTGGGACTGCTGTTCTTCTACAAACTGATCTGCCTGTGCGGCTTCAAGGAGCGCAACGCCTTCTACTCCACCATCTTTCTCGCCACGTCAATTTGGTTCCCGTTTTCAAGGAAGATGATGCCCGACACCTATTGCATCTCCATCATGTTCATCGGCTTGTACTACGGGTTAAGGTATCTGAAGGAAAGCAAGGCCTACCAAATCATCGCCTTCATCCTGCTCTGCTCGTTGGGAATCCTGTCGAAGATACCGGCAGGCATCTATTTCATCATTCTGCTGCCGTTCATCCTGGACAAGAGCATCCTCATCCGGCAAAAAGTCGTCTTGTCGCTTTCCGCACTAATCCCGTTGGGACTGACTTTCGTCTGGTATTTCGTCTGGAACCCTTATCTGTCAAAGACATACGGCGTTTGGTACAACATCGGCATGCCCTTGAAAGCCGGCTTCACCGACACCATCCAGCATCTTGACCAGGCCTTGAGGAATTTCTATTTCAACTCCTTCGCAAGTTACATCGTCTTCTCGCTGTTCATCATCGGGCTCGTCCTGATGTTCGTGAAGAAAGATCGCAAAATGATACTGGCATTCTTCCTGCCATTCCTGGTTTTCGTCGTCTACATCTTCAAGTCGGGATATTATTTTTACCACCACAACTACTACATCATCCCCTTCGTCCCTGTCATGGCGCTTGTCGCGGGATACACGATTTCGCTCATCCGGAAGAAATGGCTTTATCTGACCTTGTTGCTCTGCGGCGTCGGCGAAAGCATCGCAAACCAGCAACACGACTTCTTCATCAAGGATTCAGAAAAATACAAGATGAGCCTTGAGCCAATCATGGACAACATTTCCAGCAGAGACGATCTGATACTCATCAACGGCAACGCCAATCCGCAGATGATTTACCTATCGCATCGCAAGGGATGGATGTGCGGCGACGACAAACTGAATGACCAAACCTACATCGATGATGTCGTCAGTCGCAATTGCAAGTTCATCGTCATCAACAAGCATTTTGAAGTCGATTGCGGGAAGTTGGCTCTGCCCTACGGCAAAGCGTTTGAGAACGCCGATTTCCTGATTTTCGACACGCGACAATCCGCCGTCGTCACGGACACCATTCGGTGAATGTTAGCGGCAAGTAGCAAGAGAAATATAAGGTTGCATCAGGCCAACGATTTTCGAAAGCCCGAAAAAGCGCGCCCGTATTTCAACACAATTCAGTATTTTTGCGGGATATATTAGATACAGTTATGGGAAAAGTAATACTGACCGGAGACCGGCCGACAGGCAGACTTCATCTGGGACATTATGTCGGATCGCTGCGCAGACGCGTGCAACTTCAGAACGAAGGCAACTTCGACCGCATGTTCGTCTTCATGGCCGATGTGCAGGCGCTCACCGACAACGCCGACAACCCTGACAAGATCAGGCAAAACATCATCGAGGTGGCGCTCGACTACCTCTCGGCAGGCTTGGACCCTGAGAAATGCACGATTTTCATCCAGAGTCAGATACCGGAACTTGCGGAACTCACGACCTACCTGATGAACCTCGTCACCGTGTCGAGGGTGCAGCGCAATCCCACCGTGAAGACGGAAATCAAGATGCGCAACTTCGAGGCAAACATACCGCTCGGCTTTTTCTGTTATCCTGTGAGTCAGGCTGCCGACATCACGCTTTTCAAGGCCACGACGGTTCCCGTCGGCGAAGACCAGGAGCCGATGATCGAGGTGACGCGCGAGTTGGTGCGCCGCTTCAATCAGGTGTATGGCAACGTCCTTGTCGAGCCTGAGATACTGCTCCCTGAAAACGCCATCTCCCGCCGTCTGCCAGGCACTGACGGAAAGGAAAAGATGAGCAAGAGCCTCGGCAACTGCATCTATCTGAGCGACACTGCCGACGAAACATGGCAGAAAGTGCGTTCCATGTTCACCGACCCCGACCATCTCAACGTCAGCGACCCCGGAAAGGTGGAAGGCAATGCCGTGTTCACCTATCTCGACGCATTCTGCACCGACGACGACTTCGCACAGTTCCTGCCGGAATACAAGAACCTCGACGAGTTGAAAGACCATTACCGTCGCGGCGGCTTGGGCGACATGAAATGCAAGAAGTTCCTCAATGCCGTTATCAACCAGATGCTGGATCCGATGCGCCTGCGCCGTCATGAATTCGAGCAGGACATCCCCGAAATATTCAACATGCTGAAAAAAGGCACCGAAAAAGCCCGCGAAACGGCTGCCAGCACCATGAGCGAGGTGCGCCACGCCATGCAGATCGATTATTTCGACGATGCCGAACTGATCCGCCAGCAGTCGCAGAAATACACGAAGTGATTCCCCAGTTCTAAACGAACGGCGGCATAGATGCCGATTCAAGAAGACTTCCAGAACAAGTTGTTCGACTTGCGCTGACACAAAAAGACATCAGCACCCGACATTTCTGAAACCGCCGAAAGCGATTCGAAAAGTCAGATGCTGATATCGGAAATTATCTCAAGAGAGACTTCCAGTTTTTACAAGCATCATACGAACATCGGGCCATAAGTCTTGCAGGCTTCATAGTCCGCAGCCTGACTGTCATCGACACCGAAAGCGCTCCAGCAATGCGGGCGGAAGATGTCGTCGTCGGAGACGTTGTGCATGGTGACGGGTACGCGAAGCATGGAAGCCAATGTGATGAGTTCGGCGCCGACGTGGCCATGCACTGACGCGCCGTGGTTTGCGCCCCAGTTTGCCATGACGCTGTAAACATCCTTGAACGCCCCTTTGCCGGTAAGACGTGGAGCGAACCACATCGTAGGCCATGTCGGGTCGGTACGCAAGTCGATAGCCTTATGCACTTCGTCAGGAATGTCGCAGGTGTAGCCTTCGGCAATCTGTAGGACAGGTCCTATGCCATCGACGACATTCACTCTGAGCATCGTGACAGGCATCTCGGCACGTGTTCTGAAATGTGCAGAGAATCCGCCGCCTCTGAAGTATTCGTAGTTTGCACGGCACCAGTCGGTCGCTTTCAGGCAAGCCTTGATGTCGTCATCGGTCATGTTCCACCATTCCTTCATCGTTCCCTTGCCGTCGGCGTCTTTGACAGCGCCGGTGCAGTCGAGTGCCGTGGCGCCCGAGTTGAGCAAGTGGATGATGCCGTTGGAAGCCATGCCCGTCAGTTTCTTGCCCGTCACACGCTCCACAGCTTCGGGACTCCAATACGTCCTGACATCATGGAAGCCAGGCGCTTTGCCCGTCAGCAGCGTGGCAAACAGCATCGCCATGCAGTTGCAGGTGTCGTTTTCAGTAGCAAAAGCCATAGGACGTTTCTTGCCGTTCCAGTCGAAAGACGATGCCATGATGGACTCGGTGAAATCGGCGTTTGGCAGCCAGTCGGTCCACATGCGCTGACCTTGGAAGCCCGCCGCAACGGCGTTTCTGCCCAAGGCTTCTTCTTTCCAGCCCATCTCGGCGAGTTTGGGATTGCCGAAACAGATGTCCTTGACAATCAGCGAGAACTTGGTGATAAACTCCCAATCCTTGTCGGCAGCGACAACCTTCGATTTCCTGATCACTTCGGGAAGGTTCTTGCCTTTGTTCACATCGAAGCCTTCAGGGCAGTTGGCCTTAATCCATGACAGCGCTTTGGCATATTCATCGTGGTCGTATATCTCCAGCGTGATGCGGCGCAAAATCTCGGTAAGATCGACGAACTCGGCACGCAGACCGAAATACTTCTGGAATATTTTCGCTTCGCAGTAAGAGCCGGCAATTCCCATGCTGACGCCACCAAGGTTGACATAAGCCTTGTTCTGCATCTGGCCAACGGCCACGGCGCATCTGGCAAAACGGAGTATTTTCTGCGCCACGTCGGCGGGAATGGATGCGTCGGCGAGATCCTGCACATCGTGACCGTAGATGGAGAATGCCGGCAGTCCCCTTTGAGCGTGGGCCGCCATGACAGCCGCCAAATACACGGCTCCAGGGCGTTCAATACCGTTGAAGCCCCATACCGCTTTGATGGTGTTGGGATTCATGTCAAATGTCTCCATGCCATAGCACCAGCATGGCGTGACGCTCAGCGTGGCAATGACGTTCTCGGTGGAAAACTGTTCCGCGCAGGCGGCCGCCTCAGCACCACTGCCAATAGTGGTGTTCGAGATGACACACTGCACCGGCGTGCCGTCAGCATAACGCAATGTGCTGCTGATAAGACTTGCGGCGGCTTTTGCCATCGACATGGTCTTCTCTTCAAGGCTTTCACGGACGCCTCCCCACCTTCCGTCTATTATCGGACGGATGCCAATCTTAGGATTTCTACTCATATTCATCTTGTTTTTTAATGTTCTATTGATAGCAAAAATAGCACGGCGATAATGACCTGCAAATATCTGTTTTGTGTATTTTTGTATCTAATTCTAACATACAAATAGGTCAGATTATGGCTAATGTCACACTGGACAAGGATCCTTCAAGGTCGTTGCAACATTTCTACAGATACGAATATGAACTGTTATGCTGCAGATATTGGACAATGGAGCATTGGGAGCATGCCGAATTGTCGTTTCCTTACTGGAGAATCTACCACAACGACGACCCGGGCGCCTTCATCACCTGCAACGGAAAACAGATTCCCATCTCGCCTCGCAAGATGTATATTATTCCATCATACACCTCGTTTTCTTCGCATCTGTTCGACTATCCCGTCAATCCCGAAGCCAACAGTTGCAAAGGCTCAAAAGTCACAACTGACGCTAATCGCGACGCGAAACACACCGTGCGACATCTGTTCATCCATTTCGACATCAACGCGACACTCGCAAGGTTTCCCGAAACGGTGTACGAAACGGAATGCACGTCGGAAATGCTGATGGCGACGGAAGAAATCGAGAAAGCCCTCATCAGGGACAGCGAGAACATCTCTTCACATACCACGTTCTTAATCAATATGTTGGTGAACAAGATGCTCTCCGTCATCCCCGACAACTACTGGACCAGCATCGTCAAAGACAGCCGGATAATGAACACGATAAACTACATCGGGCAAAACATACAGAACAAAATCGGCAACACGTTCCTGGCCAAAAGGGTGTTCCTGGCCACCAATTCGTTTGCACGACTTTTCAAGGAGAACACGGGCGACTCGCCGCAAAACTATATCCTGAAAAAACGCATCGAACTGGCTTGCAAACTGTTGCATCATACCGACAAAAGCATTGAAGCGATTGCGGCCGAGACGGGTTTCTCGAACCGTTACCATTTCACAAGGCAATTTGCGTCCGTAACGCACATCTCCCCTGCAAAATACAGGAAAGAATTCTGAAAATGCCGCGACCGTCGAAACAAAGACCATTGCAATAAAAATAATAGGAACCCACTAAAATTGTACTTTTGCGCTACGGGACAACCGAAAACGGCCATGTAGGTCAATTCCAAGAAAAAAAAACTAAACACAAGCGAAGATGAAAAGAATCGTCATTTGCGGCGCCACATCAGGGATAGGCAAAGAAATAGCAAGACATTGCATCGAAGACGGCAACATCGTAGGTGTGGCCGGCCGCCGAAGCCAGTTGCTGGATGATTTGAAAGCGCTTGGTGGCGAGCGGGTTTTCACGAAAGCCATTGACGTCACTGCCGAAAACGCATCAGAGATGCTTATGGAACTGGTGAACGAAATGGGTGGCATGGACGTGTACATCCACGTTTCGGGCATCGGCTCACAGAATCTGGCCCTTGAGAGTGGACAAGAGATGAACACGGTGAACACCAACTGCATGGGCTTCACGCGCATGGTCACTGCGGCGTTCAATCATCTTGCCCAAAACGGTGGCGGACATATTGCCGCCGTGACTTCCATTGCCGGCACCAAAGGTCTTGGCGTGGCTCCATCCTACTCCGCCACGAAACGCTACCAGAGCCATTACCTGCAATGTCTTTCGCAGTTGTCACGCATCCGCAATCTCGGCATCAGTGTCACCGACATCCGTCCGGGATTTGTCGCCACGGAATTGCTTCAGAACCATTACCCAATAACGATGCAGAAAGAGCCCGTCGGCGCCGCCGCTTATGCCGCCATCTGTTCGCATAAACGCGTCAAAATCATCGATTGGCGCTTCGCCGCCATCGTCAACGTCTGGCGCATGGTACCCAACTGCTTGTGGGAGAAGATGAAAATCGGGAAACCACGCAAAAAATAATCTCCAACTCGGCTGAAACAAACTGAAAACCAGTTCTCTCCGCTCAACAGGATATTGTTGCCTGTTAGTGCCATTATTTTTTTCAAAATACAGACCCTCTCGGAAAAATGAATATATTTGTCGGCAAGATTCAACATTCAGAATAACAAACGTTAAGCAAGCAACCATGACACAAGGAAACCCCACACTGCCAAAAGAAAGAATTGCACAAATCGACATCCTCAGGGGCTTCGCTCTCTTTGGGATACTCATCGTCAACGTCTTCGGCTACAACGCATCATTCTTCGACTGGAGCGGCTTTTACAGAAGCAACTTCACCGATCCGCTCAACCTGACCATTTTCAATTCTGTCGTCAATTTCTTTTCCGACAAGTTCATCTTTATCTTCTCGCTCCTTTTCGGGTTCGGGCTTGCGATGATGCACGACAAGCACGTGGGCGATGAAAAGGCGTTCGCCGCGTTGTACTCCCGCCGCTTATTGGCGTTACTGCTATTCGGCGCGTTGCACATCCTGCTGTTTTGGGCTGGCGACATCCTGCTGATGTACGCACTTTGCGGCTTCATTCTGCTGTCGCTTCGCAAAGCCAAGCCTTGGCAACTGCTTACGTTAAGCATATTCTTCTATTTCTTTGGCGTCATCTACATCGCCGTGCAGGCTGTCGTCCCCGCACTTCCCGATTCGACCAAATCCACCGCCAGCATCGATTTTGCTTCGGTAATCTCGACTTACCGGGATGGAAGCCTTTGGGAGACCATCAGGCTAAGACTTTACGAATACTTCTCGATGCGTTACATCAACCTGTTCTACTATATGCCGAAGGTCCTCGGGCTGTTCTTTTTCGGATATTGGTGCAAAGTCAAGGATATTTTATCGAAAATCAATGGCAAGAAAGTCCATAGCATCGTCATTGCCGTGCTGCTGCTCGTTTCCGGCATCCTGCTCAGCAACTATACCGGCAAACTTATAGGATTGATGGTCTGTGATACAAGTCCTTTCGGCAACGCGGTATATATGGCGATTTACGAAACGGACAACATTCTGTTGGGATTCAGTTACATATTATTGGTATTGATTTTGTCGAAGATTGGCGTCTTCGGAAGGATTCTGCGGCCCTTGAAATATGCGGGGCGCATGGCGCTGACCAACTACCTGCTGCAATCGGTGGTGTTCACCTTCATCATGTATTCGTGGGGATTAGGCTATTTCGGATCCTTCTGCCCGTGGCTTCTCATCCTGATGGCAATCGGCTTTTTCGTCATCGAAATCCTGCTCAGCAAATTATGGTTGAAGAACTTCCGCTTCGGTCCAATGGAATGGATCTGGCGCATGATGACCTATAAGAAAAGAATCCGGAACAGAGAATAAGACTCAGTCGCAAAGCAGTCCGCCGACGATGTCGGTGACCTTGTCGTAGCCATGACGCTGGCAGTAGTCCGCTATGCCATCGGCCACTTTCACAGAGACGCAAGGATCGATGAAATTCGCCGTGCCGATCTCTATGGCCGAAGCGCCGGCAAGCATGAACTCCACCGCGTCTGTTGCCGTGGCGATGCCACCCAATCCTACAACGGGAATGCTGACCGCCTTGGCCACCTGCCATACCATGCGGAGTGCCACTGGCTTGACGCAAGATCCTGAAAGTCCGCCCGTCACCATGGAAAGTTTGGGACGACGGCGTTCAGCGTCAATGGCCATGCCCAACAGCGTATTAATCAGCGACACGGAGTCCGCGCCTGCATCCTGAGCCGCTTTGGCAATCTCGGCGATGTCGGTGACGTTAGGCGACAACTTGACCATCAGATGTTTTCCATATACCTTACGCACTGCCGTCACGACCTGCGCGATGCCCGAACAAGACACGCCGAAAGCCATGCCGCCTTGGCGCACGTTAGGACACGACACGTTCAACTCGATGGCGGGAATCTTTTCAAGGTCGTTCGCCATGGCAGCGCCCGTCACATAATCTTCGATGGTGGAGCCTGAGAGATTGAGAATCACATTGGTATCGTAATCGCCGATCTGGGGATAGATTTCATTCACGAAATAATCCATGCCTTTGTTCTGAAGCCCGACGCAATTCAGCATGCCTGAAGCGGTTTCCGCCATTCTCGGATAGGGATTGCCCTGCCGCGGATGCAACGTGGTGCCTTTCACGATGATGCCGCCCAGTCTGGCCAAATCGATAAACTCGGCGTATTCTTCGCCATATCCGAAAGTGCCCGATGCCGTCATCACAGGATTGCGAAGCACCAGACCACGACCTAAATCCACAGTTAAGTTCACCATAGCAGCCTCCTTGTGTTAAATACCGGACCTTCCTTGCAGACGCACAGATTGCCTTCAACGGTGTTTTCGACGCAACACAGGCAAGCGCCAAGGCCACAAGCCATCATGTTCTCGAGCGACACCTCGCACCATACGTCCTTTTGCTTTGCCAGAGCCGCCACGGCTTTCATCATCGGCTTGGGGCCGCAGACATATACTTTGTCGAAATGGCGTTTGTCCCAAACCTCGTGCTGCGTGACAAGGCCAGTCTGTCCGAAACTGCCGTCTTCGGTCGTCGTCATGACTTCGCCAAACTTCTCGTATTCGGCGAGACGGACAAGGTCTTTCACGTTTTTCCCTCCGAACAGAAATGTCGGTTTGAAGCCTTTCTGACTCAAGGTCTTGCCGAGCAGCAGCAAGGGCGCCATGCCGATGCCACCGCCGACCAACAGCGTTTTCTCATCAGAGCGTTCCGGGATGGTAAATCCGTTGCCCAATGGCAGAATCATGTTCACGACTGCGCCTACGGGCAAGGAAGCCAGATGGCGTGTCCCCTCTCCCACAGTCTGAACCAGCAGGTCTATGGTATTGTTACTTGCATCGACATCGTGAATGGACAATGGGCGCCGCAGGTAGGTTGACGGGGAATCGTCCACACGCACCTGAAGGAACTGCCCCGCCTCGACAGTCGGCAATGACGTCTCGCAACGGTAGCGTTGCCATACCGAACGTCCGTAAGCGACCTTATCGACAAGCGTGAAATCGTTGATCTGCTTCATCATTGGCAAATTTGCGGTAAAAGTATGAATTATCCTGACGCAAGGCAAAAAAAAAGCTGCCGAAGCAGCTTT
>CAYQND010000020.1:0-16394 GCA_964418895.1 uncultured Lentimicrobiaceae bacterium
GTCCCACGAATCTGCTTCGTGAACAAGATGGATCGTGCTGGAGCCGACTACTTTAAGGTCATCGACCAGATTCATGATCGCCTTAAAGCCAATCCGGTGCCAATCCAACTGCCTATCGGAGTCGAAGACACCTTTGCCGGTGTCGTTGACTTGATCAGCAACAAAGCTTACGTGTGGGAGGAAGACAACGGCTCTACCATTGACGAGGTTGAGATCCCCGAAGACATGAAGGACATGGTTGCGGAATACCGCGCCAAACTCATCGAAGGGGCTGCCGAAGACAATGAGGAACTGTTGGACAAATACATGCAAGACCCTGACAGCATCACCGAAGCGGAACTGATCGCTCAGATCCGCAAGGAAACCCTCGACTTGAGAATCTGCCCCGTCATGTGCGGCGCTTCTTTCAAGAACAAGGGCGTCCAGATGCTCCTCGACGGCATTGTCAACTACCTGCCCAGTCCGCTGGATGTTGACCATGTGACAGGAATCAACCCGAAGACCGAAGAAGAAGAGGTGCGCAAGGCAGACCCGAAAGGTCCGTTCTGCGCTTTGGCATTCAAAATCGCCACCGATCCTTTCGTCGGCCGTCTCGCTTTCTTCCGCGTCTATTCAGGGACTTTGAAATCAGGTTCGTATGTCTTGAACGCATCCACAGGCAAAAAGGAACGCATTGCAAAAATCGTTCAGATGCACGCCAACAAGCAGAATCCTCTCGAAGAGATTTCCGCTGGCGACATCGGAGCCGCTGTCGGATTCAAGCTTATCAGGACGGGTGACACCTTGACCAGCGAAGACAAACCATTGCTTCTGGAAAGCATCAACTTCCCTGAACCGGTGGTCAACATCGCTATTGAACCTAAAACTACTGCAGACATCGACAAGATGGAGGCTTCTCTCGCCAAACTCATGGAGGAAGATCCTACACTCTTCGTACACATCGATGAAAATTCGGGCCAGACCATCATGTCCGGCATGGGCGAATTACACCTTGATATCATCATGGACAGACTTAAAAGAGAGTTTGGCGTTGAAGTCAACTCCGGTCGTCCCCAGGTCGCTTACAAGGAAGCCTTTTCACAAACTATTCAGCATCACGAGGTTTACAAAAAACAGACCGGTGGCAAGGGTAAGTTTGCCGATATCGAATTCATCATGGGTCCTGCCGAAGACGGCGTGACCGGACTGCAGTTCGTCAATCAGGTTAAGAACGGAGCCATCCCCCGCGAATACATTTCATCCATAGAGAAAGGCTTTAAGGGCGCCATGACAAATGGCATTTTGGCAGGTTATCCTGTCGAGAACCTTAAGGTGACCGTCATCGACGGTTCGTTCCATCCGGTTGATAGCGACGCCCTTTCATTCGAAACCGCCGCTTGCATCGGGTTCAAGGAAGCCGGATTGAAAGCTGGCGCAGTCCTGATGGAACCAATCATGAAAGTCGATATCAATTGCCCTGACCAGTATATAGGTGATGTCACGGGCGATTTAAACAAGAAAAGATCCATAGTTCGCGAAGTCATCGCAAACATAGGTTATCAGGAAGTCAGAGCGGATGTCCCGTTGGCCGAGATGTTTGGATACATAACAACGTTACGTACCCTTTCGTCAGGCCGCGCCACGTTCAACATGGAAATAAGCCATTACGCCCAGGTTCCCGATGCCATTGCCGATGTGGTGATTAAAAGAGCAAAAGGACTGATAATTTAAATAAGATAGATAATCAAGTAAATATTAATTATTGTGAGCCAGAGAATTAGAATCAAACTTAAGTCACACGACCATAACTTGGTTGACAAGTCAGCCGAGAAGATCGTGAAAACTATCAAATTGACTGGAGCAGTTGTCAGCGGTCCTATTCCGCTCCCAACAAACAAGAAGATCTACACCGTTCTTCGTTCGACTTTCGTCAACAAGAAATCGAGAGAGCAGTTCGAGCTTTCAACCTACAACAGGGTGCTCGACATCTACAACTCGACTTCACAGACGATTGACGCACTGATGAAACTGGAACTCCCCAGTGGTGTGGAAGTAGAAATCAAATTGTAATACCTATCTAGTACAAACAAATTAAAGCTAAAGTAGCATGTCAGGATTACTAGGAAAAAAGATTGGGATGACGAACATCTATGACGAGAGCGGGAAGATGATTCCTGTGACCGTCATTGAGGCAGGTCCTTGTGTCGTCACTCAAGTCAGAACAGTAGAGAAAGACGGTTATGATGCGATCCAAATGGGTTTTGATGAGAAGAAGATGAAAAACACTTCTAAGGCTGAGCAAGGTCACTTTGCTAAGTCGAACACGACACCCAAAAAGATGGTTCGCGAATTTTCCCGTTTCGAACAAGGCCACAGAAAACAATTAGGCGAAACGATTACCGTCGATGTGTTCATGGAAGGCGAGTTTGTTGATGTCTCAGGCGTCAGCAAAGGTAAAGGCTTCCAGGGCGTAGTGAAACGTTACCATTTCAATGGTGTCGGACAATCAACACACGGTCAGAGCAACCGTTTGAGAAAACCGGGTTCTGTCGGCGCTTGCGCATATCCTTCGAGAGTTTTCAAGGGATTGCGTATGGGCGGCCACATGGGCAACCGTAATGTGAAAGTGACTAATCTGCAGATCATGAAGATCAACGCAGAGAAGAACTTGTTAGTCGTTAAAGGCTCAGTTCCGGGCCACATTAATGGATACTTAAAAATTGAGAGATGGAGCTAAGTGTATATAAGATCAATGGAGAAGATACTGGCCGCAAGGTTCAGCTCAGCGACGACATCTACGGTGTCGAGCCGAACGAACACGTCATGTATCTTGCAGTGAGGCAGTATCTGGCCGATCAGCGCCAAGGCACTCACAAGTCAAAGGAACGTAGCGAGATTTCTGGTAGCACACGCAAGCTCTTCCGTCAGAAAGGTACGGGCGGCGCTCGTCGTGGCGACATCAATTCTCCAGTGCTCAGAGGCGGCGGCCGTGTCTTCGGTCCCAAACCTCGCGATTATAGTTTCAAGTTGAATAAGAAGATCAAGGTGTTGGCCCGTAAATCCGCCCTCTCTGCCAAAGTGAAGGATCAGGAACTGGTAGTCATCGAAGACTTCACTTTCGACGCAGTCAAAACCAAGCAGATGATCAACGTTCTGAACAACCTCAACGTCAATGGCGAAAGAATCACTTTCGTGTTCTCGGAAGTCGACATGAACGTCATCCTCTCAACGAGGAACATCCAGCGCACCAATGTTGTCCTGGCTCGTAACCTGAACACTTATGATATTCTGAATACCAAGAAACTCTTCGTTTGCGAGAGCGCGCTCAAACCAATCGATGAAATCCTTGGATAATGTTTAACCTTTAAAACACGAAGAAAGATGATTATCATAAAGAAACCGTTGATTACGGAAAAGATGACAGCAATCAGCGAGAAACTGAATCGCTACGCATTTATTGTTGACAAAAGCGCCAATAAGTTTCAGATCAAGAAAGCCATCGAAGAGCTTTACGGTGTGAAAGTAGCCGCTGTCAATACGATGAATTATACAGGCAAGTCAAAATCGCGTTTCTCTAAGTCAGGCGTTATCACAGGTAAGGCCAGCGACTTTAAGAAGGCTGTTGTGACATTGGCCGAGGGTGAAACAATTGACTTTTTTAGCAATATCTGAAAATGGCTTTAAAGAAATATAAACCAACGACACCAGGTCAGCGCTTCAAAGTCTTGAGCGCATTCGACGAAATCACGACCAGCAAGCCGGAGAAGTCATTGCTTGCTCCTATGAAAAGCTCAGGTGGCCGTAATTCAAGCGGAAAAATGACCGTTCGCAACATTGGTGGCGGACACAAACAAAGATACAGAATCATTGACTTCAAGCGCGACAAGGAAGGTATTCCGGGCGTTGTGAAGACAATAGAATACGATCCGAACCGCACGGCACGCATTGCCTTGGTGTTCTACAAGGACGGCGAGAAACGTTACATCATCGCTCCTAAAGGACTCCAAGTCGGTCAGGAAATCATCTCTGGCAAGGGTGTGCAGCCGAACATCGGCAACGCGCTCTACCTTAGCGAAGTTCCTTTCGGAACACTCATCCACAACATCGAGTTGCGTCCAGGTCAGGGCGCCAAGATGGCAAGAAGCGCCGGCTCGTTCGCACAGCTTATGTCGCGTGACGACAAGTACGCCATTCTGAGAATGCCTTCCGGTGAAACCCGTATGATCCTTCAGTCATGCAAAGCCACCATCGGTGTTGTCTCCAACGAAGACCACAACCTCGAGAAGTCAGGTAAGGCTGGCCGTAGCCGTTGGCTTGGCCGTCGTCCTCGCGTCCGCGGTGTTGTTATGAACCCTGTCGATCACCCGATGGGTGGTGGTGAAGGTCGTGCATCAGGTGGTCACCCACGTTCACGCAAAGGCTTGCCGGCAAAGGGCTACAAGACTCGTTCTCCAAAAGCTGCTTCAAGCAAGTACATCATCGAAAGAAGAAAGAAGTAATCTAATCAGGAAAATATCATAGTTATGAGTCGTTCATTAAAAAAAGGTCCATACATCCATTACAAACTCCAACAGAGAGTCATGGAGAATGTCACAAGCGGCAAGAAGACCGTTATCAAGACATGGTCAAGAGCATCAATGATTTCTCCTGATTTCGTGGGACAGACAATCGCTGTCCACAATGGCAACAAGTTCATCCCCGTCTACGTGACGGAGAACATGGTCGGCCATAAGCTCGGCGAGTTCGCCCCCACTAGAATCTTCAGAGGTCATGCAGGTAACAAAGATAAAGCTAACAAGTAATATTAGGAGGTAACAATGGGAGCTAGAAAACATAACAGAGCCGAAGCTATAAAAGAGGCTCGCAAATCTGTGGCCATCGCTCACTACAACGACATTCCGACGTCACCTTACAAGATGCGTCTTGTCGCTGACATGATCAGAGGCCAGAAAGTTGAGCTTGCACTGCACGCCTTGCAATATTCATCCAAGGAAGCATCGAACAAGCTGTACAAACTGCTTCGTTCGGCAATTGTTAACTGGGAAGCGAAGAACGCTGGAAAGCGTATTGAGGACAGCAATCTGTACGTGAAAGAAGTTTGGGTTGACGAAGGACGCACCTTGAAGCGCATCCAGGCAGCTCCTCACGGTCGTGCATTTCATATCCGCAAACGCTCGAACCATGTCACTATAATTGTTGACAGCAGAGTCGCTAACGAAGATAAAACGGAGAATAAATAAAGTTAAATAATGGGACAGAAAACAAATCCTATAGGTCTAAGATTGGGAATCATCAAAGGATGGGATTCCAATTGGTATGGCGGAAAAGATTTCTCAGCTAAACTTGTTGAAGACGACAAGATCCGCAAGTATCTGAATGCTCGTTTCGGCAAAGCTGGCATCTCAAAGATCGCCATCGAACGTTCCTTGAAATTCGTCACGGTCACCATCTTCACCGCACGTCCGGGCATGATTATCGGCAAAGGCGGCCAGGAAGTTGACAAGCTGAAGGAAGAGCTTAAGAAGCTCACCGGAAAGGAAGTGCAGATTTACATCAGCGAAATCAAGAGACCGGAACTCGATGCATACATCGTTGCAAGTACGATTGCAAAACAAATTGAAGGACGTGTTTCATTCCGCCGTGCCATCAAGACTGCCGTTGCCGGCACAATGAGAATCGGTGCAGAAGGAATCAAGATCCTGATCTCCGGCCGTGTCGGCGGTGCCGAAATGGCTCGTACAGAATCCTACAAGGAAGGTCGTATTCCGTTGCACACGCTGCGTGCGGACATTGACTATTCCCTGGTTGAAGCTCACACATCCTACGGCCGTCTCGGCATCAAGGTGTGGATCTGCAAAGGTGAGATTTATGGCAAACCCGAACTGGTTCCTACAAACGTGAACAATGCGGCCAAAAAGCCGATGAATCCGAGACCAGCAGGTGCGCCACGTCGCAACCCTAATGGAAAACGTAAATGATTTTGTAAACTATTAAAGTCAAGTAACAATGTTACAGCCGAAAAGAACTAAGTACAGAAGACCCCAGAAAGGCAAAATGAAAGGCAACGCTTTCCGCGGCCATGAATTAGCCTTTGGATCTTTTGGAATCAAGACACTCGAAGAGGCTCTGCTCACGGCGCGTCAGATAGAAGCCGCCCGTCAAGCCGTCACTCGTTATATGAAACGTGAAGGACAGATCTGGATCCGCATATTCCCCGACAAACCCATCACCAAGAAACCTCTTGATGTACGTATGGGTAAAGGTAAGGGCGATCCCGAGTACTTTGTCGCACGTGTCACTCCAGGCCACATGCTTTTCGAAGCAGAAGGTGTGCCGTTGGCAGTCGCTAAGGAAGCTCTGCGCCTCGCAGCCCAGAAGTTGCCAGTTAGCACTAAGTTTGTTGTAAGAAGAGATTACGTTGAATAATTAAGTCTAGACTATGAAACGAGAATCATTGAGAGAATTAAGCGTTGGCGATCTGAACGACCGTTTGGACCAGGCTCGCATCCAGCTGGTGAAGATGAAAATCAACCACGCCGTATCGCCGCTTGAAAACCCTAACACGATCCGCACAACACGCAAACAGATCGCACGTATTCTGACTGAATTAAGAAGACGTGAAATCGAAGAAGAAAAGAAATAACTAACGACGACGTATAAAATGGAAGAAGTTAAAGTCAAAAGAAATCTCAGAAAAGAGAGAATCGGCGTGGTTGTCAGCAACAAGATGGACAAATCCATAGTCGTGGAAATCGAACGTCGTGAAAAGCACCCCATCTACGGAAAGTTTATCAAGAAAACCAACCGTTTTATGGCTCATGACGAGAAAAACGAATGCAACATCGGCGATACCGTGCGTATCATGGAGACTCGTCCGTTGAGCAAGAATAAATGTTGGAGATTAGTAGAAATTATCGAAAGGGCTAAGTAATATGATACAACAGGAAACCAGACTTGCAGTAGCTGACAATAGCGGTGCTAAAGAAGTTCTTTGCATCAGAGTGTTAGGCGGTACCAAAAGACGTTACGCCCACACTGGCGACGTCATTGTCGTCACCGTGAAAAGCGCCATTCCAAGCGGTAACATCAAGAAAGGAACCGTTTCGAAGGCAGTCGTAGTCCGTACCAAAAAAGAGACCCGTCGCGCTGACGGATCCTACATCCGTTTCGATGACAACGCTTGCGTGCTGCTCAACAGCACCGGCGAACTCGTCGGAACCCGTATCTTTGGACCAGTCGCCAGAGAGTTGCGTGAAAAACAATTCATGAAAATTGTTTCATTAGCTCCAGAAGTGCTGTAACTAAATACGAATCAACTATGAGTAAATTGCATGTAAAGAAAGGCGACAACGTTCAAGTCCTTTCAGGTAATGACAAGGGCAAACAAGGAAAGGTTATGATGGTTGACGTCAAGAACCAGAGAGCCATTGTCGAAGGCGTCAGGATCATGTCCAAGCACACGCGTCCTAACACCGAACATCCCCAAGGCGGCATCATCAAACAAGAGGCCCCCATACACATTTCGAACCTGATGGTCGTCGACAAAAACGGCAAACCTTCAAGAGTCGGACGCAAGAAAGACGAAAATGGCAAATCGGTCCGTTATTTCAAGAAAACTGGAGAAATAATTAAGTAAAATGAACTATCAACCCAGACTTAGAGGTCAATACAAGAGTGAGATCGTGCCTGCATTAATGCAAGAATTTCAGTACAAGACTGTGATGCAGGTTCCACGGCTTTTGAAAATTTCACTCAATCAGGGCATCGGCGCTGCTTTAGCCGATAAGAAACTGATAGACTATGGTGTAGAGGAAATGTCTGCTATCACCGGTCAGAAAGCCGTCCCGACAATATCCAAACACGACGTGTCAAACTTCAAGTTGCGTCGTGGCAACCCCATTGGCGTGCGCGTCACATTGCGCGGCGACAAGATGTACGAGTTCCTCGAACGCCTTGTCTGCGTAGCTC
This sequence comes from uncultured Lentimicrobiaceae bacterium, assembly GCA_964418895.1. Lineage (GTDB taxonomy): Bacteria > Bacteroidota > Bacteroidia > Bacteroidales > F082 > Limimorpha. Next base: position 7,948 of record CAYQND010000020.1, read on the forward strand.
TGCCACGTGTGCGTGACTTTAGGGGTATCAGCGACAAAGGCTTCGATGGCCGCGGAAACTACAGCTTCGGCATTACCGAACAGATCATCTTCCCGGAAATCGATCTCGAAAAGGTCAACCATATCAATGGCATGGACATCACCTTCGTCACATCGGCCAAGACTGATAAAGAGGCTTTGGCATTGCTGAAGCATTTCGGCATTCCGTTTAAAAATCAAAACAAGTAAACCATGGCAAAAGAGTCAATGAAAGCGCGTGAGCGCAAAAGAGCACAAATGGTCGCCAAATACGCCGAAAAACGTGCAGCCTTGAAAGCAGCAGGCGATTACGAAGCCCTGCAGAAACTTCCAAAGAACGCCTCTCCGGTTCGCCTTCACAACCGCTGCCAGCTCACTGGCCGTCCAAAAGGCTACATGAGACAGTTCGGCATCTCACGTATCAATTTCCGCGAGATGGCTTTGAAAGGTTTGATTCCAGGTGTAAAGAAAGCAAGTTGGTAAAATTTAGATCAGAATAAAGATGAATACAGACCCTATAGCAGATTATTTGACGCGTATCCGCAATGCCGTCAGTGCAAAGCATAGAATCGTCGAAATACCATCCTCGAACCTCAAGAAGGCCATGACGAAAATACTGTTCGAAAAAGGCTACATTCTCAACTACAAGTTCGAAGAAGGTGAGAAAAAGTCACAGAATGTCATCAAGATTGCCTTGAAATACCATCCCGTGACCAAAGTGCCGGCTATTACAACAATCGACCGCGTCTCGCGCCCCGGTTTGAGAAAATACGCCGACAGTGACAATCTTCCTAGAGTGATGAACGGTCTTGGCATTGCCATCATCTCCACATCACAGGGAGTAATGACTGATAAGGAAGCTCGCAAACTCCATGTCGGAGGCGAGGTGTTATGTTACGTTAGCTAAACGGAAAGGAGATTAGGAACATGTCAAGAATAGGTAAAATGCCGATCGCCATTCCCGATGGCGTCAATGTGGAAGTGAAAGACGGCGCCATCGTAGTGAAAGGCAAACTCGGAGAACTTTCCCAGAAATTGAACGACCACGTCAACGTTGAAATCAAAGATGGCCACATCAATGTGCTCGTCAATGAAAACACCGACGGAGCTAATGCTAAACATGGCCTCTATCGCGCCCTGATCCACAACATGGTCAAAGGTGTGAGCGAAGGATTCGAAGTTGTCCAGGAATTTGTCGGCGTAGGCTACAAGGCTGAAGCCAAGGGACAAATCCTTGAAATGGCTCTCGGCTACTCGCACAACATCATCATGGAAATGCCAGAGGAAATCAAAATTGAAACCGTCAACGAAAGAGGAAAGAATCCTGTTTTGAAGATGCGCTCATACGACAAACAACTTCTTGGTCAGGTGGCTGCAAAGATCCGTTCGATGCGTAAGCCTGAACCTTATAAGGGTAAGGGTATCAAGTTCCAGGGCGAAGTCCTGAGACGTAAAGCAGGTAAAGCTGCTGGTAAATAATTAAGTTTAAACGATTATTACTTATAATACCTCAGTAAAGATGGCAAATAAGAAAGAAGAAAGAAGACTCAGCATCAAGAAGAGAATCAGAAGAGTGATCTCTGGCACGGCCGAAAGACCGCGGATGTCTGTCTTCAGAAGCAACAAGCAGATTTATGTACAGCTGATAGACGACCAAGCAGGTAGGACATTGGCTGCAGCCAGTTCTCGTGAGAACGGCATTGAAAACGAAAAGATTACGAAAATAGAGCAGGCCGCGAAAGTTGGCGCCCTCATCGCTGAAAAAGCGAAGACCGTAGGCATCGAGACCGTCGTGTTCGACCGTAATGGATATTTGTATCATGGTAGAGTGAAGTCGCTTGCCGACGCAGCTCGTAATGGAGGACTTAAATTCTAGTTGTTATGGCAGAAGTTAACGTAAAAAGAGTAAAGTCTAGCGAAATAGAGTTCAAAGAACGCCTCGTTAGCATTAACCGCGTCACCAAGGTGACAAAGGGCGGTCGTACATTCACCTTTTCCGCTATCGTCGTTGTCGGCAACGAGAATGGCGTAGTCGGCTATGGCCTTGGTAAAGCCAAGGAAGCTACAGCCGCCATCGCTAAAGGCGTGGATGATGCAAAGAAGAATCTTGTGAAAGTGCCAGTGCTGAACGGCACATTGCCTCACGAACAATACGGCAAGTATAGCGGTGCATACGTTTACATCCAGCCAGCAACTCCCGGTACGGGAGTCATCGCAGGCGGTGCCATGCGCGCCGTCCTTGAGAGCGCCGGCGTGAGAAACGTCTTGGCCAAATCGAAAGGCTCATCCAACCCTCACTCGGTTGTCAAAGCCACTTTCGACGCCCTGACAAGAATGCGTGACGCCTATACCATCGCCCAACTGAGAGGCGTGGATCTCGACACTGTGTTTAACGGATAATCTTTGAAAAGATGAAAAAAATAAAAATCACCCAGATCAGAAGCGGTATAGGCAGACCTCAGGATCAAAAGGACACATTGAAGTCATTAGGCCTGAGAAAAATGCACCAGTCTGCAGAAGTCGATATGGACAACCCATGTCTGGCAGGTATGGTTAAGAAGGTGGCGCACCTGCTTAAGATCGAAGAAATTTAATTGTTGAACTTAAAGAAATCTGCAATATTATGGATTTAAGTAATCTCAAACCAGCAAAAGGTTCTGTAAAGAACAAGAAAAGATTAGGCCGCGGACAAGGTTCGGGCAAAGGCGGCACATCAACGCGTGGCAACAAGGGTGCTCAGGCTCGTTCTGGCGCAAAGCGCAAGATCGGATTCCAGGGCGGCCAGATGCCTCTCACCCGTGTGGTGCCTAAGTTCGGCTTCACTAATTTCAATCGTGTCGAGTATTGTTCCGTTAACCTCTCCACTTTGCAGAAACTCGCTGATAAGGGCATTTCGGTCATCACACCTGAAGTGCTCGTTGAAAACGGCGTCGTCCACAGCAAGGAACTCGTTAAGATCCTCGCCAAGGGCGTGCTGACTGCAAAAATGGAAGTTAAAGCTCACGCTTTCTCTGCCAAGGCTCAACAAATGATTGAGGCTCTAGGCGGGACTTGCGAAAAATACTGACCCCGATGAAGAGATTAATCGAAACTTTAAAAAACATCTTCAAGATCGAAGAGCTGCGCAAACGCATCCTGTTTACGCTGCTCATCATCTTGATCTACAGATTCGGCTCCTTCATAGTCATTCCTGGAGTCGATCCGAACATGCTGTCGCAACTGCAGAACAGCAGTAACCAAGGTCTTCTCGGTCTGCTGAACATGTTCTCCGGCGGCGCTTTCGGAAACGCATCTCTCTTTGCTTTGGGCATCATGCCTTACATCACCGCATCCATCATCATCCAATTGCTCGGCATGGCAGTCCCGTACTTCCAGCGCCTGCAACGTGAAGGTGAAAGCGGACGTAAGAAGCTCAATCAGATCATGCGTTATCTTACCGTCCTCATCGTCATCGTCCAGGCTCCTGGCTACGTCAAGAACGTGCTTGTCCAGCTGCCTAACGAGGCTGTGACCCCTTTCGATCCTTATGTCTCGAATCCGGGATTCTTCTTCTGGTTCTCTTCAGTCATCCTTCTTACAGCCGGTACATTGTTCGTAATGTGGCTGGGCGAGAAGATCACTGACAAAGGAATCGGAAACGGTATCTCTCTGATCATTATGATCGGTATCATCGCCCGACTTCCCGGTGCTTTCATCGGTGAGTGCGCAGCCCGTTTCGCTCAAGGCGGCACCGGACTGCTTGTTCTCATCATTGAACTTATCGTTCTTGTTGTGGTTATGTTCGGTACGATTGCCTTGGTACAAGGCGTCAGAAGAGTGCCGGTCCAATATGCCAAACGTGTTGTCGGAAACCGCCAGTATGGTGGCACCCGCCAATTCATCCCGCTGAAAGTGAACGCTGCTGGCGTTATGCCAATCATCTTCGCTCAGGCTATCATGTTCCTGCCTATTACCATAGCCGGTTTTAGACAGAGTGAAACCATGACAGGATTTGCATCCGCTTTCACCAACATCAACGGTTTCTGGTACAATATGGTTTTCTTCCTCCTCATCATTGCCTTCACGTATTTCTATACGGCTGTTACGATCAATCCTAACCAGATGGCCGAGGACATCAAGAAGAACGGTGGCTTTATCGCCGGTGTTAAACCCGGTAAGAAAACCGCTGAATTTCTGGATGGCATCATGTCGAGAATCACTTTGCCAGGATCCATCTTCCTTGCTATCGTCGCTATTATGCCGGCTATCGTCTCCCTCATGGGAGTCAGTTCGTCATTCTCGCACTTCTATGGTGGCACTTCCTTGCTGATTCTTGTCGGAGTTATCCTCGACACCATGCAGCAAATCGAAAGCCATCTTTTGATGCGCCACTATGACGGTCTCACCAAGTCCGGCCGTATCAAGGGACGTGTTGGAAGAATGTGATGATGGAAGTTAACGCTGTTCTTTGATAATGGTATAAAGGCAGTTTGCCTTAATGAAATAGCAGGAAGTCCGCTGGTCGATGCACGACAGTTTTGATTTTCCGGATTTCCTGCTCTTTCAAATAAGTTGATGATTCCAACGTGTCCTGTTTTCAAAAATATTGAGAAACATGACTTTAATTCGAAAAGAATCATTACTTTTGCGCCGCGAAAAGTTGATTTGGAAGCGGCCTAAGGTGTTCTGCTTGTTTCTTAACTCCCTGATGGAGTAGGACTTACAGGTTGACGCTTGTTAGAGTCGCTCTTTCTGGGAATCAGGAATACACCATCTCAATGAGCGTTTTACATCTTGGAAACTATTAATAAGAATATAGATTTGTATGGCTAAACAGTTGTCAATAGAACAGGAAGGGACAGTGATCGAATCGCTGGGAAACGCGATGTTTCGCGTCGAGTTGGAGAATGGCCTTGTCATTATCGCCCATATCTCTGGCAAGATGCGTATGCATTACATTAAGATATTGCCCGGTGACAAGGTGAAACTTGAAATGTCGCCTTACGATTTGACAAAGGGCCGTATCACATTCAGATACAAAAGTTACAGCAAATAGTAAAAAAGAATAGATATGAAAGTAAGAGCATCTGTAAAGAGAAGATCTGCTGATTGCAAGATTGTCAAACGCAAGGGCAGAGTGTATGTCATCAACAAGAAAAACCCAAAGGAAAAACAGCGTCAAGGCTGATCAACCTGATAATTAATTAAGCATTATAAAACATGGCAAGAATCGCTGGTGTAGATATTCCGAGCAATAAGGCTGGAGAAATCTCATTAACCTACATTTTCGGCATTGGCAGATCACTGTCGAAGGAGATCCTGAACAAAGCAGGTGTTGATCCTGTGAAGAAAGTACAGGATTGGACCGACGAAGAACAGAACAATGTCCGTAACATTATCGCTGAAGAGTATAAGACGGAAGGCGAACTTCGCGGTGAAGTCCAGATGAACATCAAGCGTTTGATGGACATCGGCTGCTATCGTGGCATTCGTCATCGTTCTGGCTTACCAGTGCGTGGACAGAGCACAAAGAACAATGCTCGTACGCGCAAGGGCCGCAAGAAGACCGTCGCTAACAAAAAGAAGGCTACTAAATAATAGGTAGTCGGATCATATTTAATACAAACATTAATTGACTCATGGCAAAGACCGGTAAAGTAACCAAGAAACGTGTTGTTAAGATTGAAGCCACTGGCAAAGCTTTCATCAAGGCCAGCTTCAACAACATCATCATTTCTTTGACTAACAATGATGGACAAGTCATATCTTGGGCATCAGCAGGTAAGATGGGCTTTAAGGGATCTAAGAAAAACACCCCTTATGCCGCACAAATGGCCGCTGAACAGTGCTCCAAGACTGCCTATGACTTGGGATTACGTAAAGTAAAAGTTTATGTGAAGGGACCTGGTTCAGGACGCGAATCCGCAATTCGTGCCATCCATTCCTCAGGCGTTGAAGTGACCGAAATCGTTGACGTCACACCATTGCCGCACAATGGATGCCGTCCACCAAAACGTAGAAGAGTATAATAGTTGAACAATTAAAATAGAGTATTATGGCTAGATATACAGGTCCTAAGACAAGAATTGCTCGTAAGTTTGGCGAACCGATATTCGGCTCGGACAAATACTTCGAAAAAAGAAATTATCCTCCTGGGATGCACGGTGCAATGAAGAGAAGAAAGAAAGTCTCCGAATACGGCACGCAGCTTCAGGAAAAGCAAAAAGCTAAATATACTTATGGCATCCTCGAAAGACAATTCAGAAAGACTTTCGAACTTGCCAGAAGAAAAGAAGGCGTAACAGGTCTCATCCTGCTTCAGCTTATAGAGTCACGACTCGATAACGTCGTTTACCGCCTCGGAATCGCCCCGACACGTGCAGCAGCCCGCCAACTGGTGAGCCATTGCCACATCGTCGTCAACGGCGAAACCCTCAATATTCCTTCATATCTTGTAAAGATTGGCGATGTCGTCGGCGTCCGTGAAAAATCAAAGAGCTTGGAAGTCATTACCAATTCGGTTGAAGGCAATACCAGCAGATTCCCTTGGCTCGAATGGGATGCCGAGAAAATGTGCGGCAAATTCCTGAACTACCCATCTCGTGAAGAGATTCCAGAAAACATCAACGAACAGCTGATCGTCGAATTGTATTCTAAGTGATTTTGATTTTTAACCTGGTAAATTATTTAAAATGGCAATATTAGCGTTTCAAAAACCTGAAGAGGTGATAATGGTCGAATCCACCGATACTAAAGGTATTTTCGAGTTTCGCCCACTTGAACCAGGTTTCGGTATTACTATCGGCAATGCGCTGAGAAGAATCCTGCTGTCTTCTCTTGAAGGCTTCGCGATCACTTCCATTCGCATCGACGGTATCAGCCACGAGTTTGCTTCGATTGATGGCGTCATCGAGGATGTCACTGATGTCGTGCTGAATTTCAAACAGGTGCGGTTCAAGCAACTGATCCCTACAGAGACTCACGAAAAGGTCAATGTGGTCATCAGCGGTAAAGAACAGTTCCGTGCCGGCGATATCAACAAGTCCCTTTCGGTCTTCCAAGTGCTTAATCCGGATCTCGTCATCTGCAATATGGACCCGTCAGTCAAGCTGAATGTCGAACTTAACATCGGCAAAGGCAGAGGCTACGTTCCTGCTGATGAGAATAAAGTCGTTGGTGCCCCCGTTGACACCATCGCCATAGATTCCATCTACGCACCTATACGTAACGTGAGTTACAAAGTGGAAAACTGGCGCGTCGAGCAAAAGACCGATTATGAGAAACTCGTCATCGAAATCGAGACTGACGGCTCAATAACTCCAAAGGATGCTCTTAAAGAAGCAGCCAAGATACTCATCTACCACTTCATGCTCTTCTCCGATGAGAAGATCACGCTTATCCCTGATGAGAAAAATGTCACGGAAGAGTTTGATGAGAATTCACTGCACATCCGTCAACTGCTTAAGACCAAACTCGTCGATCTGGACCTGTCCGTTCGCGCTTTGAATTGTTTGAAAGCAGCCGAAGTAGAAACGCTTGGTGAACTGGTCGCCTTTAACAAGGCCGATTTGCTCAAATTCCGTAATTTCGGTAAGAAATCCCTGACAGAATTGGACGAGTTGGTTAGAAGTAGAGGCCTTGAGTTCGGTATGAATGTCAGCAAGTATAAATTAGATAAGGAATAATTAAAGATGAGACACAATAAGAAATTCAATCACCTAGGAAGAAAAAGCGCTCACCGCAAGGCAATGCTTTCAAACATGGCTGCATCGCTGATTCTTAACAAACGAATCATAACAACTGTTGCAAAGGCTAAAGCCCTGAGGGTATATGTCGAACCATTGATCACCAAATCAAAGGACGACAATACCGCTTCACGTCGTTTGGTTTTCAGCTACCTTCAAAACAAGTTTGCTGTCACCGAACTTTTCCGTGAAATCAGCGTGAAGGTTGCAAGTCGTCCAGGCGGCTATACCAGAATCATCAAACTCGCCAACACCCGTGTTGGTGACGGTGCTGATATGTGCATGATGGAACTTGTCGACTTTAACGATGTTTATTCAGGCACTGAAAAGAAAGTCGCCAAGGCCAAGACAACTCGTAGAGGTGGAAAGAAAGCCGTTAAGGCCGAAGAAACCGCTCCTAAAGCAGGAAAGACCGCTGCGGCTCCTAAAGAAGTTGCTCCTGAGGTTGAACCTAGCACTCCTAAAGACGAGAATCCTACTTCCGAACCTAAGGATAAGGAATAAGGTTCTATCTGTTGATCATGAAGGCCGAGAGTTATCTCGGCCTTTTTTCGTTTATATACGATTGCAAGCGTGACCGGTTTTGCAAGGAATAGGTCAAAATATGCAGGAAAATGTTAGTTTTTGAAAGTAGTTTCCCGTTATTTATATATTGATTTTCAGCGTGATGCGAAAAACTTTGAAAAAAGAGGGAAAAAAGTTGCGT
>CAYQND010000021.1:0-13095 GCA_964418895.1 uncultured Lentimicrobiaceae bacterium
GCTTACCTTCGCTCTGTCTTTCCTAATTGTGCTGGCCTCAAGCTTTCAAAGAACTTGCAACCCATCCCCTCTTTCAACCCCTCTTTCGTTCGGATTGCGGGTGCAAAAGTACAATCTTTTTCCATACGTTGTTCCACCTAATAGCGGTTTTTTTTCAATTATTTTTCTTCATCCTGAACATCAGCAAGATATACAAGCATTTTTTTGAAGAAATTCAGCATCACCAACACAAAAACCAACCAAAATGGTAGGAAAACGGCATGTTTCAGGAGACAATTTTCGTACTGTAACTTAATGGTTTCATTGCGGCAAGCGCGACACACCTATAATATATTAGGCGATTAGAAACAAAAAAACGTCAGACGATAGCCGTCTGACGTCATTCAATAAAACGCAATCTGAAAGATTACTTGTCTTTTTTCAACAGATCACGGATTTCGGAAAGCAACTTGACATCTTCGGGAACAACCGGTTCTGCCGGAGTTTCAGTTGCAACGGGTTCGTTTTTCCTCTCAATCTTTTCTCTTAACCTGTTAATTCCACGAATAACCAGGAAAATCGAGAATGCGATGATGATGAAATCGAGAAGCACTTGGATGAAATTGCCCCATGTGACAGCGACTTCAGGCTTGACGACCTCTTCTCCATTCATGACGGCCTGTGAGATGACCCACTTCCAGTCGCCGAAGTTCAGTCCGCCACAAAGAGCGCCGACGCAAGGCATGATGATGTCGGAGACCAAGGATGTCACGATTTTGCCGAATGCAGCGCCGATTACAACGCCGATAGCCATGTCCATGACATTGCCTTTTAAAGCAAACTCCTTGAATTCTTTGATAAATTTACTCATTGTTTTGTTATTAATGTGTTAATACTAAAGACTTCTCTGAATGCAAAATTAAAATTCTGAAGTGAAATGAAAAACAATTTCGGGATATTTTTCCATAGCAATCTGCAATGCGTAAGGCGATTCCGCGAGGAACACGTCCCTCCCATCCTTGTCGGAAGCGAGATTGAGCATCTTGTGATTTTTGAAGTCAGCCATCTGAGCGGCATTGTCGCTAGTAATCCAGGCCGTCTTGTAGAGTGAGATAGGCTCGTAGCGGCAACTGGCACCATATTCATGGAGCAAGCGGTATTGAATCACCTCAAACTGAAGTTCGCCTACAGTGCCGATGATCTTACGCCCCGTCATCTTGCCTGTGAACAATTGCGCCACACCTTCGTCGGTAAGTTGTTCGAGGCCTTTTGCAAGTTGCTTGGACTTCATCGGGTCGGCATTCTCCACGTAGCGGAACTGCTCGGGGGAGAAACTTGGAATACCTTTATAAGTCAAGGTCTCGCCCTCTGTCAGCGTGTCACCTATTTTAAAATTCCCCGCATCGTACAAACCGACGATGTCGCCGGGATAGGCTTCGTCGAGGACAGATTTCTTCTGGGCCATGAAAGCAGTAGGGTTCGCAAATTTCAGTTCCCGTTTCTGCCTGACGTGGAAGTATGGCTTATTGCGTTCAAACCTGCCGGAAACGACACGCACGAAAGCAATCCTGTCGCGGTGATTCGGATCCATGTTCGCATGAATCTTGAACACGAAACCCGTGAATCCCTTTTCCGTCGGCTCGACCCGGCGTTCCACGGTGTCACGGCCGATTGGTGTAGGAGCGATTTGGATGAAACAATCGAGGAGTTCCTTCACGCCGAAATTGTTCAAGGCACTGCCGAAGAACACGGGACAGACCGAGCCATCGAGATAATCGGAGCGCTGGAACTGAGGATAAACGCCCTGCACGAGGTCAATCTCGCTACGCAGCGTGACTGCATCTTCGCCAAGGATTTTATCCAATTCGGGATTATTCAGGTCATCGAAAGCGATGCCTTCGACAATACGCTGACGTCCGGCATCGAAGAGATAAAGGCTTTTGTTATAGATGCTGTAAACGCCTTTGAACTTCGGGCCCATATTGATTGGCCAACTCAAAGGAGAAAGGCTCAGCGACAATTTCTGTTCAATCTCATCGAGAAGTTCGAAGGCATCCTTGCCGGGACGGTCCATCTTGTTGACGAACACGATGATAGGCGTGTTATGCATGCGGCACACCTCCACCAATTTCTCCGTCTGCGACTCCACACCTTTAGCAGCGTCGATGACAACGATGACGCTGTCAACCGCCGTCAAGGTACGGAAAGTGTCCTCAGCAAAGTCCTTGTGACCTGGCGTGTCAAGAATGTTGATTTTGATTCCCTGATAGTCGAATCCCATGACGGAAGTGGCGACCGAAATGCCTCTTTGCCTTTCGATTTCCATCCAGTCGGAAGTTGCGGTTTTGCGAATCTTATTCGATTTGACAGCCCCTGCGATTTGAATGGCGCCGCCAAAAAGCAGCAGTTTCTCGGTCAAGGTCGTCTTTCCGGCATCGGGGTGACTGACTATGGCAAACGTCCTTCGTCTGTTGATTTCATCAATAAAAGTCATGCGTCGTGCTTTTTCAAAAAATGTCGTTAATTAATGTAGCGTCCATGCGATTTGCACTTACAAAAAAAGCAACCCACCATGTGGATTGCTCATCTTGAGCGGTCCGGACGAGGCTCGAACTCGCGACCTCCTGCGTGACAGGCAGGCATTCTAAACCAAACTGAACTACCGGACCAACATTGAAAAGAACTCTTTTGCTTTCTTTGCGGATGCAAAACTACTTCTTTTTTCTTTACGAACAAGAGTTTTTGAAAAAAAATATTTCCGAAACCAAAAATTTTTATCAAACTATTGATTTTTAAATAGATGCAAAACGATCCTTTCTTTCAACAAAATTGATAATTATAGAAAAATTGGCAGTTTGAAGACACGAAATCAATCGGAATTACAGATGAAGGCGCCGTCAGCGACATTGTGACATGCAATTCCATACGTCTCAGCCTGAGCAATCCACTTCTCGGCCAGATAAGATGGAACGGAGCCGTCTATCAAGAGCAATCCGACTTTATAGCAGTTTACAATTGACTGGATATCAGGTTTTTGTTTTCCTGTAACGAGAAGATAGTCAATCTTGGCGCGATACTCAAGCGAATCAGCAACGCGATAATCGTCGGACCACAAAGCCAAAAGTTTGCCATCAAAGGATATCAGGTCATCCTGCTTCAACACAAAATCACCTTCAAAATCATCCTCAAGACCTATCGTTTCCGGAGTTGACGACAAACCACGTCTGAGCCAGTTGCCTGCGACACTGTAACTCAATGCAGACTGGTCGGCAATCAAGGCTGTATCAGCCAGCATCACATGCTCCCGACCGTGAACAAAATCGACAACCGTATGAGATTTCAAGTCATACACCGTCATGCTGTCGTTCTTGATGGCATCGAAATGTCGAACAGTGAAGGAAATCATGAAAAACAAGGCCAGACCTGACATCTCGAAAACGTAACGTTTTTTCCGGTTGCACACAAATAGCAAAAGAATCAGCAAGAAAAGCATAGCGAACGTAAACTCCAACCCATTGATATATAATCCTTTGATAATGGACATCGGCAGGCTTTCTATCCAGGCTATTCCCTTGTTCATCACAAACAAAGTGCCCCAGACGGCATAGCCAAAAATGACATTGACATAAGGAATCCACGATACCGCAAGCAAAATCATGCCGCCAAGGATCACGACAAAGGAAATCGGAGTCATGAAGAGATTGCTAAGCCAGAAATAAGTTGAAAACTGATGAAAATAGTAAATCGTGATGGGACTTGTGGCTATCTGCGCAGCAAGCGCTACGGAAGTGATCTCCCACACTTTGTCGAGCCGTTTATTGGGAATATAGATGAGGCCGTAAATCGGTTTTTGCAGGACGACGATGCCGACGACGGCGATGTACGACAGCAGGAAGCCAATCTCGAACAGATTGTTCGGGTTGATGCACAGCAGAATGAAAGCCGACGCAGCGATGGAATTGAGCGCGAAACCTTTTCGATGCAGCATCTCGCCGATAATCACGAAAGAAATCATGAGCGACGACCGCAGTATTGACGGGGACAGACCGGCAATCAGCGCATAGAACCATATCAGGGACAGCAGCAGCAGATGTTTCAGCATCTTTTGCCACCTTTTACGATTGAGGAAACTCAACAGGAAAGATGCGATCAGATAAATGATGCCAACGTGCATGCCCGACACGCACAAGACGTGCATGGAGCCTGCAGCGATATAGTTCTGACGCATTTCGTCGGAGAGGCTATCGTCGTAACCGAGCAGAATGGCAGCCGCAACGCCAAATTCATCATCGTGCAAGCCGCAACGTTGCAGGGCATCGAGCAGCACATCACGGATCCGATACGAGAACACGTATATCGGGTTTGCCTTGCTCTCGCCGATGGCCGACCAGTCGGTGTCTTTCAGATACAGTTGTCCCGAGATGCCCTTCCTGAAAAGATAGTCGTGATAGTTGAACGCATCAGGATTTGTGGGAAGCGGCACTTCGGGCACTGGCGCAGGGAAAATGATCATGTCGCCGTAGCGCAAAGGGAAGACGGAATCCGTCTTCTGGAAATAACAGATGATCTTGCCTGAAACGGCTTGGGGTGGAAGCGAATCGTTACAAGCATACGCCATGCTCAGAATCGTCTTGTATGATTTCTCCTTATCTGTCGGACAATCGTACACACGGGCGACGTAGTACGAAGTGTTTGCTTCAACGTTGCGGAAATAGTTTTTCTGCACGGATGCATCGTGCACATGCACAAGGGCGTAACCTGCAAAAAACAGATAGCAGCACATCACCAACCCGAAAAGCCAGTTAAGCCTGTAATCCTTCAACAATGCCGATGCCGCCCCCGATATGGCGAAAAGCGCAATCATCGTCAGATGAAGCACAGGAAACGAAATCTTGAAAACGTCAATGGAGGCGCAGCACCAGATGCCCAGTGCAAAAGGCCAAAGGAGGCGCAGAAACGGGTATTTGTTCCAATTGACCACCGCGCAGAGAATTACGGGTGCAATTTAAGAAAAATAACAATTCGAAATCAAAGCCACCGAAATGTCGGAAACTTTGATAAAAAAATTACCGGCTGATGGAAGAGACGATTACAGAAGCGGCCTTTTCAGAGGCGCCTGAATTGCCAAGCGACGACCTTAACGAATCGTACGCTTCAAGCATCATGCGTTGCCTTCTCGGATTTTTCAGCAACTGATCCAGTTCCCTGATAATGTTATCTGCCGTCAAATCATTCTGTATCAATTCTTTGACGATATCTGCATTCATCACGAGATTCACCAACGAAATATGGTTGACTTTAATCAGTTTTTTCGCAATCAGGTAAGAGAGTTGCGACGACTTGTAGCAGACCACCTGAGGCACCGACAGCAGTGCGGTTTCCAGCGTTGCTGTTCCTGACGTCACCAAAGCGGCACTTGCGTTATGAAGCAGTGCATAAGTCTGGTTACAAATGCATGGCACCTTGACGTCGCCAATGATGCGGGCATAGATTTCCTTGTCAAGAGAAGGGACTCCGGCAATAACAAACTGGTAATCAGGATAATGCTTTACCACTTCGAGCATTATAGGCAAAGTGCGCCGCACCTCCTGAGAGCGGCTTCCAGGCAACAAAGCGATAATCTCCTTTTTCTCGTCAAGGCGGTTGCGTTTGACGAACTCCTTTCGGTCAACAATGCGTTGGTTTGAGAGTTCATCCAGCAAAGGGTTGCCGACAAAAGTGACATTGACACCGTATTTCTTATAGAATGCCTCTTCGAAAGGCAGGATGACCAGCATCTTGTTGACCGTGTTCCTTATTTTGCGAACGCGTCCCCGTTTCCAAGCCCAGATTTGTGGCGATATGTAGTAGAAGACCTTGAATTTTTTCGCATGGGCGAACTTGGCGATACGGAGGTTAAAACCCGGGTAATCGACAAGAATGACAGCATCGGGACGAAAGGAAAGTATGTCTTTCTTACACTCCTTGATGTTGTTCAGCACGCTGCGCAAGTTCACGACGACCTCCACGAAACCCATAAAAGCCATGAAACGGATGTGTTTCACCAAGGTGACTCCTTGTTCCTTCATGCGATCGCCGCCCCATGCACGAATCTCAGCCTGAGGGTCTTTCCTCTTTATTTCAGCGATGAGATTGGCGGCATGCAAATCGCCCGATGCTTCTCCTGCTATGATGTAGTACTTCATGTGAGCGGACTATAGTGACGGAGAAAGTTATCAGACCAGAAAAAACACCAGCAGCATGCCGACAAAAGTGACTATCAGGATGCCCTTTGCCATTTTGTCATACTTCCATTTCACCATCAGCATCCTGAAAAGGATGATGCCGGGAATGAAAGCCAGCAGATAGGGCGCTCTGAAATAAGATTCACCCCAAGGGATGAGTTTCAGCAGGAGAAAGAAAAGGCCATAAGATGCCGCAGCAACGAGCAGACCTAACCAAAAACTGTCTTTTATCTTGGATTCCATATTTTAGAGATTCTCAAAAGTTTTGAATGATTCAAGCAGTTCCTTCGCCGTCCAGTCGAAATGCGTGGGGACTAAGGAAGCGTAATTCTGTTGCAAGGCGGCCAAATCCGTGTCATCGCCATCGTCCTGAACGACAAATTCGCCGGCGAGGTCATAATAAGGTTTGCCGTCAGCGTCGAAGTGTTCCATATAAGCCTCAGCCCAACGCGCCTTAGCCTGGCGGCATATTTTGACACCTTTTATTGGCTCATCGCAACGTTTGGGAAAGTTCACGTTGAGGCATAACCCTTCGGGCAGACCATCGGCAAGCACTTTCTTTGTGATGGCCAGAATGAACTTGTCGAGATGATCGAAATCGGCATCGGCGTCATAGCATTCGAGGCTGAAACCAACGGCTGGAATATCATCCATACAGGCTTCGACAACCGCTCCCATAGTGCCGGAATAAATCACGTTGATGGAAGCGTTAGAACCATGGTTGATGCCTGAGACGACAATATCGGGAATGCGCTCAAGAATCCGCTGATAACCGACTTTCACGCAATCGACAGGAGTGCCGTCGCAGACATATTCGCGGAAGCCTTCCGATGATTCAACAAGACGGAAATGCAGAGGCTGGTGGGTGGTGATGGAATGGCCTTTGGCCGACATCACTTCCTCGGTGGAGATGGCGGTCACGTCGCCCAGCGTTTTCATCAAGGAGATGAGTTTGCGATAGCCTTTGGCTTGAAAACCGTCATCGTTGGTGACAAGTATATGTATGTTTGTATTTCGCATTGTGACTATTTGGTTGCAAAGATAAGAAATTCAAGGCACGGCCATGAAAAGCGTCCACACATTCAGCGGATGCAGAGAAGTCAGAAGTCTTTCAACACCTGATAAAGCCTTCTTGTTGGCAGTCCCATGACATTGTAGAAGGAGCCTTCCAGACCCGAGATGCCGACATAGCCTATCCATTCCTGGATGCCGTATGCGCCCGCCTTGTCGTAAGGCCTGAAGGTGTCGACGTAGTAAGCAATCTCATCGGCATCGAGTGTGGCAAAACTCACGTTTGACTTTACCGAGAACGATTCGGTCCTGGTGGCCGACCTGACCGTCACGCCCGTCACAACGTGATGGGTCTTCCCTGAAAGGATTTCGAGCATCCTGACGGCATCGTCACGATCAATGGGCTTGCCCAGAATCACATCGTCGGCAATGACCAGCGTGTCGGCGGTGATGAGGAGGAAATTGGCAGGAAGTTCGTCGGCGGAGAAAGCCATCGACTTCTCGTGGCTGAGAAAAGCGGGGACTTCGTCAGGTGGCGTCTTCTCGGGAAAGACTTCGGGCGTTTCTTTCACGCACGTCGTGAAACGAACACCCATGCCGCGCAGCAGTTCCTGACGCCGTGGCGATTTTGAAGCCAAAATCACTTCGTATTTATCGAGATGTTCGAACATGATATTACCAGATATGAGCCTCGTCGGTCAGCCAGCGGCCTTGAACCTTGAGGGTTTGTTCGATGATGTCGCGCACGCATCCACGGCCGCCGCAAGCATGGCTGATATAGACGGAAATCTCCTTGATTTCATGGGCCGCATCGGCCGGACAGACCGGAATGCCAACCATCTGCATCACGCGGAGATCGGGAATATCGTCGCCAACATACACGATTTGTTCTGGCTTCAGCCTTTTCTCATCCATATACTCCTGAAGTTTCCTGACCTTGTCGGGAACGCCGATAAATACATCGGAAACGCCTAAGGCGTTCAAACGCCTGATCACGGAAGGACAGAACGCTCCAGAGATGACAGCCATATTATAGCCCAGTTTGCCAGCCAACTGAAGAGCGTAGCCGTCTTTCACGTTCGACGTCCTCAATGGCTCGCCATTAGCATCCATGTAAACGGTGCCGTCCGTCATCACGCCATCATAGTCGAAAACGAAAGTCGTCACCTCCGAAAGCAATGCTCTGAAATTACTCATTTATCGTTCTGAATTAAACACCAATAACATTAAGACTCCATAATAATTGGCTTCCTTAAGGAAAACCAAGCACGAAAATAAGCAATTTTTCAGAACTGAGCACCACAATTCGGATCAAGCCTCAAAACTAATTCATTTCCTGATGAAGAATGACAACTTGTCAGTAAAGGATAGAGATGAAACGGAAGATAAATTAATTGAAAAAGGCTGTGATTCGATAAAAATGACTAATTTTGTAACTTTAACAATCTGACATAGATCAACAATAATGAGAGTAAGACATCAGTCTGACAACGCAGAGCAAATAGTGGCCACAACAGTTGAGGCCATGGACGCATTGAAAGGAAAAGAAATCGTTACGATGGACCTTAGAGAAATCGGGACAGCAGTGACGGATTACTTCGTGATATGCCACGCCAATTCCAAAACGCAAGTTGACGCCATTGCCGACAAGGTGATTGATTTGGTGTGGGAGAAAAACAAAGCGAAACCTTATCATGTCGAGGGGCGTGATAATACGGAATGGATTTTGATTGACTTTGTCGATGTCGTCGTTCATGTTTTCTTGCAGTCAAAACGCAGTTTTTATCAATTGGAGGAACTCTGGGCTGATGCGGAGCGCATTGTGAAAGACGAAGATCAATGATTGCTAACCTATTCAACAGATTATCACGGTATGGAAGATAAAGAAAAAAGCCCTAACGGATCGGATCATCAGCCTAACAGCAACAATAACGGCAATCCATTCGGCAAAGGCAACAAACCCAATCGCAAGAAAGTATTCAATTTCTTCTGGATATACGCAATACTGGCGCTTATCTTCATTGCGATTCAGTTCGTCAACGTTCCGAGCAACACACAGGAAGAGATCGACAAAGGCAAGGTAATCACTTTGCTGAAGGACCAGGATGTTTACAAAATCGAGTTAGTCAACCAGAAAGAGGCTTTGCTCTATCTGAACCAACGTGGACTTGCAAAATACTTTCCCGATGTGAAAGCCAACTCGAAAGGCACCACAAATACAGCGAGTTACACCTATACGATAGGTTCACTTGAACATTTCGAGGACGATGTCGAGAAAGCGCAGACCGACCTGCCAAATCCGGTTTACATCTCCAATGTCGATAAGAACAACTGGGGAAGGGATTTCCTTATAGGATGGCTTCCTTTCATTATTCTTATTGTATTCTGGGTTGTCATTATGCGGCAGATGGGTCGCGGCGGCGGTGGCGGAGGCCAGATCTTCAACATCGGCAAGTCGAAGGCGCAACTTTTCGACAAGGACAACGTTCCTGTCAACGTCACTTTCAAGGATGTTGCGGGGTTGGAAGAAGCAAAGGTGGAAATCATGGAAATCGTCGATTTCCTGAAACATCCAGACAAATATACGCGTTTGGGCGGCAAGATACCGAAGGGCGTGCTCCTTGTAGGCCCTCCTGGCACAGGCAAGACCTTGCTGGCGAAATCCGTTGCCGGAGAAGCCGAAATTACTATCCTTACTGAAAAAAGGGCATCAGCATCTCGGGATCCGATTTCGTGGAGATGTTCGTGGGCGTGGGAGCCTCCCGTGTCCGTGACCTGTTCAAGAATGCGAAAGACAAAGCGCCGTGCATCATCTTTATTGACGAAATCGACGCCATAGGTCGTGCAAGGGGCAAAAACCCCATGAACGGCGGAAACGACGAGAGGGAGAGCACGCTGAACCAGTTGCTCACTGAGATGGACGGCTTCGGCACCAACTCGGGCGTCATCGTGCTGGCAGCCACCAACCGTGCCGACATCCTCGACAAGGCTCTGATGCGTGCCGGCCGCTTCGACCGACAGATTTACATCGAACTCCCCGACCTCATCGGACGTCGCGAAATCTTCGAGGTGCACATGCGCAACCTGAAACTCGGCCCGGATGTCGACCGCGAATTCCTTGCCAAACAGACTCCCGGTTTCTCGGGTGCCGACATCGCCAACGTCTGCAACGAAGCAGCCCTGATGGCCGCCCGTAAAGGCAAGGATGAAATCGGCAAACAAGACTTCCTCGATGCCATAGACCGCATCATCGGTGGTCTGGAGAAGAAAAACAAGATCATCACCGCTGACGAGAAAAAGGTGATAGCATTCCACGAAGCCGGCCACGCAACGACGAGTTGGCTGCTGCAATACGCCCATCCTCTGGTGAAAGTGACCATCGTCCCGCGCGGCAAGTCGCTGGGTGCGGCATGGTATCTTCCTGAAGAAAGACAAATCACCACGAAGGAGCAGATGTATCATGAGATGATCGCCACGCTTGGCGGCCGTGCTGCCGAACAGGTTGTCTTCGGACAAATTTCGACTGGTGCGCTGTCCGATCTGGAAAAGGTCACAAAACAAGCCTTCGCCATGGTCACCTACTACGGCCTGAACGAAGTGATAGGAAACTTGAGTTACTACGACTCCACAGGACAGCAAGACTTCACCCTCACAAAGCCTTTCAGCGAAAAGACCGCAGAGGTCATCGACAAGGAGATCAGCAAACTCGTGGAAAAAGCCTACCAGGAAGCCATCACGATACTGACCAACAATAAGGAAGGACTTACAAAGTTGGCGGAAAAACTGATAGAAAAAGAAGTGATTTTCGGCGATGACCTTGAACTAATTTTCGGAAAACGCCCTTGGGACGCAGAAGAAAGCAAGAAAGACGAAATCACCACTGTCGATGGCGAGGCTAAAGTCATCGAGGGAGATAAGAATAGCGACGAAAACAAAGGATGATATGGCTTGGAGCAATAACGGCGACCCTAAAGGCATAACCAACAAGGAACAGATACTCTCGAAGGTGCGCAACGCCATCATCGAGAAGCCTGAGGCTCTGTTCGAGGATATCGACCACATCTCCGACACGGGAGTGCCCATCAGCGAGGAATACGGACCATTCGTGACCTTTGCGCAGCACTTCAAGGAAAGCGGAGGCATCTTCATCTATCTGGAGAGCGAATCAGAGTTCGCCGAATGCCTTAAGCAACTGGTGCCAGAAAACGGCTGGGAGCCTTTGTGGTGCACAAGTCCCGACATTCAGAAGATTCTGGACAGACGCGGCATCCCGTACACCGAAGATCCGACACGTCCGGCCAATCATAAACTCGCCAGCATCACCGGTTGCGAATGCCTTGTGGCAAAAACAGGCAGTGTCATCGTGTCTGATGCGCTCACCAAGTCACGCAAGGCCTACGCCACACCCGACATACACCTCGTGCTTGCCACGTCCGAACAAATTGTGGACAGCATGAAAGAAGCATTTCTGAAGATCAGGGGAAAATATGCTGACGAAAATCCGTCACAGATTGTCATCATCACCGGCCCGAGTTGCACATCCGACATCGAACAAATCGAGGTCACGGGTGTCAGCGGGGCAAGACAAATCGCCGTCTTGCTGCTCGATGAATGACATCGACGAATCATGAAAAAGAAAGGCTGAATCAATCGATCCAGCCTTTTTCATTTATCAGATAACGGATAGGAATGGCGTCATTCCATCAGTTTGTTGATGATATCCTCTATGCCGACACCTTCAGCCTCGGCAGAATAGTTGCGGATGATGCGATGGCGCAAGACCGGAATTGCCACTTTCTGCACATCTTCAATGTCAGGCGAATACTTTCCGGCAAGCAGCGCATTCGCTTTGGCACCGATGATGAGATATTGGGAGGCTCTTGGACCTGCACCCCAACTGAGATAACGGTTCGTCCAATCATGAGACCCTTGAAGCCCAGGACGTGTCATGGCCACCAGTCTGACGGCATATTCATAGACATTGTCAGGGACGGGGACACGGCGCACTAACTGCTGAAAATACACTATCTCTTCAGGAAGGAGAACGGCATTGACCTGCACATCCTTGCCTACGGTAGTGTTTTTCAAGATGTCAATCTCCTCGTCGAATGACGGGTAATCAAGAGAAAGGTTAAACATGAAACGGTCCAGTTGCGCTTCGGGCAACGGATAGGTTCCCTCCTGCTCTATCGGGTTCTGGGTTGCAAGCACAAAGAAAGGTTCTTCCAGTTTGTATGTCTTTCCAGAGACCGTGACATTCTTCTCCTGCATGGCTTCGAGCAAGGCAGCCTGCGTCTTGGGAGGCGTACGGTTGATTTCGTCAGCCAAGACGATATTGGAAAACACAGGGCCTTTGATGAATCTGAATTGCCGGTTCTCGTCAAGGATTTCAGTGCCGACGATGTCAGAAGGCATCAGGTCGGGCGTGAACTGTATCCTGCTGAACGACAATCCCAAAGCCTGGCCAATGGTATTGACGAGCAATGTCTTTGCCAGACCGGGAACGCCCACAAGAAGCACGTGACCTTGACAGAAGATCGAAAGTATCGTGTCGTGGATGATGTCGTGCTGACCAACAATGACCTTGCCGATTTCGGTGCGCAATTTGTCGTATTTGTCAACCAGTGCCTCAGCACCTTCAACATCAGAATTAAACATCTTCATTATTTCAGTGTCTTTTTACGAAAAGTTTTATTCGGCTGAGGTTTCCCAGTTGAATTTGAAGTCACAGTCCTTGCAGTTTTCGTCAATCTGGATATAGGCTTTCCGTGATTTTTCAGCGATCCAGTGTTCGATGGCTTTCTTCTGCTTGTTCTGAAGCGCCCATCCTTGTATCGTGTTGTAGTCTTCCTTGAGGTTAGCCTTGTGCGCTTCGACTTTT
>CAYQND010000022.1:0-8121 GCA_964418895.1 uncultured Lentimicrobiaceae bacterium
CTTGATAATCTCAGAACTCGCAGATGCTTGACAACCGGTACCACCGCAGACAAGCACGTGCATCATGATTTTTGTCATTTGAAATCCTCCAATTAAAATTAATCAATCGTTTCGTAGTTTACCGGAATGATACCCTCCACCAGTTCGTTGTTCATGACGTACTTGGTGAGGATTTCGTCTGCCTTTGCATTATCCACATGGCCGAAGACGATAGGATCCTTACCCGGCAGTTTCACTTCGATGGTAGGTTCAGCGTGGCAGTATCCCATGCAACCTGTCTGGGTGAAAACAATAGAGAGTTTCAACTCGTCAGCTTTCTCCATCATGTGTTCCATGACTTGCTTGGCGCCAGCAGCGATGCCGCAGGTAGCCATTGCAACCTTTATCTGCACCAAAGAGTCGGGGTCGTTGCTCTTCTCGCGCAAGTCAAGGTTCGACTGAAGCTTGTCTCTCATAGCTTTCAGTTCTGCTAAAGATTTAACTTTTGCCATTTTCTTTACTCCTTTTTGAGTGATTATTGAATTTGATACTATTATTTATGAATAAATTCGCTTTTCTTAGAAACGCTGCAAATTTACGAATTAATAACACTCGAAGTCACTTTTGACACATAATTTATTTTGAATTGACGAGTTTGCAACATATTATGTTTCAATATGTTAAATCGACTATCGCATGATTGGCCGTAAATTAGAATCATTCCAAACAATTATTGGCGGCAGAAACAAAGCGGAGCGTCCTCTCAAGCCGAACCCCGGCAAGAAAGATCGCCCCGACAATCAGTCTAATACGAAATTACAACTCGTCGTTGCAGAGCATCTCGACCACTTTATAGAAATTGCATTCCTTGACGGCGCAATGTTCATCGGCAGAGATGACTGCGAGCAAATCCTGAAGAAAGGCCCGCTTGTCTTCGGCATGTGGAAGGAACTCAGCCACATGGTTTTTGAAGAAGCTCAGCCAGTCGGGATTCGTCATCTTCTTGAAGACCTCGAACACCTCGTTATACGTCTCAAGGCCATACTTTTCCATAATCTTCTCCAACTCCGACATCTTGATGATGCCGTCGATGCCAGCGGCGCAGAGCAGCATGAAGACCTCGAACTTTTCCTTGGTAAGATGTTTCTCAAATTCAGTGTTCATATCGATTAAGATTTATAGCGTTATGTTTGATGCAAAAGTAATCAATAGTTGTTATTTTTGCAGGCAAATTATTACAATAATGAAGAAACATCTTATCACTTTTTTACTTGTTTTTATGTCTTTCTACGGAATGGCCCAACAGCGTTGCTACTGGGTGTTCTTCACCGATAAAAACGGCACGGAATTCGACCCTTACGCCTACTTCGATGCAAAGGCCATCGAACGCTATAACAATTGCGGCGCCAACCTTTACGACATCAGCAACTTTCCTTTGAACCAAGAGTATGTCAGCACCGTCGACGCGCTCTCCGACGAGGTTGTGGGCACATCACGCTGGCTGAATGCTGCAGGCGTCATGGCAAGCGATGCAAACATCAACGCCATCAGGCAACTGCCTTTCGTCAGCTACGTCCAAGAAATCGAGTCCACGGGAACGATTGCCGGTCGCGAATTGGCTGTGGCGGTTCCCGACTCCACAACATCGGCAATACTTTCCGACCAACTCATCCGATTCGGCGGACAGCACTTCATCGACCATGGCATTGACGGCAAGGGCATGCGCATCGCTGTTCTTGACGCGGGCTTCCCCGGCGTTGACAAACATCCGGCCTTCAAGCATCTCCGCGACGACAACCGCATCCTGAAGACATACAACTTCCCGAAGAAGTGCGAAAACGTCTATGGATGGGGCTCGCACGGCACCATGGTGTTGAGCTGTATCGCCGGCATGAAAGACGGCCAGAAGTTAGGCCTTGCCACCGGAGCCGAGTTCCTGCTGGCACGCACCGAGATTGATCCGGAACCTTTCAAGGAAGAAATTTGGTGGGCTGAGGCTGCCGAATGGGCCGACAAAAACGGCGCCGACATCATCAACAGTTCGCTGGGATATGGAAAAGACCGCCACTACACACGCGACATGAACGGCGAGTCGTATGTGGCCAAGGCCGCCAACAAAGCCGTGGAAAAAGGCATTCTGGTGTGCAACTCCGCCGGCAACGAAGGCGATGACAGCCACTGGATGACCATCATCACGCCCAGCGATGCCGAAAACGTGCTTTGCATAGGCGGCATCGACGACAACCTCAACACCTACAGGCACATCAACTTCAGTTCCTACGGCCCATCGGCCGACAAGAGGCTCAAACCCAACGTCTGCGCCTTCGGACAAGCCAACGTGGCAAGTCCCAAAGGAGGCTACACCGTCGCCGCCGGAACGTCATTCTCAAGCCCTCTGACTGCAGGCTTCTGCGCCTGCGCTTGGCAGACACGACGCGACCTGACCGCCTTGGAGATGAAATCAGAGATTGAAAAATCGGCAGACCTTTATCCTTACTACGATTACGCTTTCGGCTACGGCGTGCCACAAGCAGCCTACTTCACCAACGAGTTGAAGCCAAGCGCCAAGACCTTCGCTCTTTCGAAAACCAATGACGGCGTGCTCATCAGCCTCGAAGGTGGTGAAGGACCTGTGTTTGTCAACATCGAAGGCGACAACGGCGTGCTGCTTGGCTATTATCAGTTCAATCATGCAGCCACCGACAGCAGCAACATCAGTTTCAGCGATAACAGTCTTGGCAAAGGAAAGAAGATAAACGTCTGGTACAACGGCTATTACAACTTCATCAACATCAACGGCACGTCAGAAAAAGTCGCATCGCCCGACATAGCAAAATCCTTCTTCAACATTGAGCAGAACGGCACTTTCCCGAAAATCAAGAAAGAAAAGATCCAGTCGTCAAACTATTTCGATTACATCTTCAATCTGCCCAACGCGACATGGAACGGATATGCCAGCAAATTCAACTTCGGATTCCGCAAGTACTATGGAAAGACATACAAACTCGGTTACGGTCTCAACATCGGCGGCCAGCACTTCAAGAGCAGCAACGTCGTGACCGCAAACGACACCCGCATCAAGATGAGTTCGCTCATCGTAGGCGGCGAGGTGTTCCAACGTGTCGTCAACCGCATGTGGGGAGTCAACTGGGATCTTGGCGCCTACGGCACCTATGCGGCGACGCGGAAAGTCACGGAAGTGAAGAACATGGCTATTGACGGCTACAACGAGAGGGTGAAGTCGGTCTATTACGGCTGCGATAATATGAACCGCCTCCAATATGGCGCTACGACACGTTTCAGCTACACTTTCGAAAACCTCATCAACCTCGGCCTTGTCGTCAACTACCGCTTGTCGGACATCATCACCGGCGACGACATCTTCCTCGGCAGTGCAGCGAATAACCCTTCAAGATGGGGCGTTGGCATCGAATTGGAAATAATGAAATAAATTTGAGATAGGTGCATTGAAGGAAGCCTCCAATGCACCATCATCTTTCCTTCTGTCAGGAATCGGCGTCATGAGGATGACGGCGGCCTGCGTTTTATTGTCTGCACAAAATCGCATTGCACATGAATCTCTTGTGCTATGATTTATTATCTTTGCATATTATTATTTCGATTCAATCATCATTGACAAATGAAAGTACAAGAATTAGTTGAAAAACTCGGGCTGAAGGTTTTGGCCGGAGAGAAAGGTCTAGACAGAGAAATTGACGGATGCTACATCTCCGATTTGCTGAGCGACGTGATGGGCAACGCCATGGAAGGCAACGTCTGGATTACGCTGCAGACGCACAAAAACGTCATGGCAGTCGCTTCGCTGAAAGAGCTTTCCTGCATCATCCTCGTGAAAAATCTGGTTCCGAACGACGAAACCATAGAACAGAGCAACGACGAGAATCTTCCGATGCTTCAGACAAACCTTCCCACCTACGAAATCGCCGGACTGGTGTACAACTTGCTCCATTGATGCGGCAATCTTCCGGTTGCGGGAACGGCATTATCAATCTTAATTGCGAGAGATGGATTTGAAGGCATATAGAGCAGATTTGCACATACACACGGTTCTTTCTCCGTGCGGCGATATCTATATGAGTCCAAGCGCCATCATTGAACAGTCCAAGAAGCTCCATCTCGACGTCATCGCCATCACCGACCACAACACGACGCGACAGGTCAAGACGGCCCAGAAGATTGGCCGTGAAAACGGCATCTTCGTCATCGGCGGCGTGGAAATCACCACACAGGAAGAAGCCCATGCGCTGGCCTACTTCGAGAATGACGAGCAACTGGATGCCTTTCAGGCTTTCCTTGACGAGCATCTCCCCCACATTCCCCTCGACGAAGAAAAGTTCGGCTATCAGCTCATCGTGGATGAGGAAGAGAACGTCACCGGAGAAGAGGAATGGCTGTTGTGGTCGGCTTTGGATGCCGATCTCGACACCTTGTACGAGAAAGTGCACGAAATCGGAGGGCTGTTTGTCCCGGCACACGTCAACAAGGCAGGAAACAGCCTCATCAGCCAGCTCGGTTTCATCCCACCCGACCTGAAAGCCGACGCGCTGGAAATCTCCAAACATGTGAAAAAAGAGGATTTTCTGAAGAAATACGCCTATCTGAAACGGTTCAACTTCACGAAGAGTTCCGACGCGCATTTCCTCCACATCATTGGCGAGGTGCACTGCGTGCTTCACATGTACGACACGACTTTCGACGAGTTTCGGAAGACACTTCATGGTGAAGATGGGCGATTCATCGACACGGAGCCGAAAGAGAAACTGCAACTTCTATTCGGATAAAGGATAAAAACTAATTGAAGATGAAAGAGTTATCGTTACACGTATATGACCTGATGGAAAACTCGACCGCCGCCAACGCCACTCTGGTGGAGCTCACGGTGCGCGACAGCCTGAAAGACAACATCTACGCCTTCACCATCAAAGACAATGGCAAGGGCATGTCGCCGGAGTTTCTGGCTAAGGTCACCGACCCCTGGACCACGACACGCACGACACGCAAAGTGGGTCTCGGGCTTCCCCTCATCAAGATGAACACCGAGAACGCCGGAGGCGGCATGAAGATAACGAGCGAAGTAGGTGTCGGCACCGTCCTCGACTTCTGGTTTCAGCACGACCATCTCGACCGTCCGCCCATGGGCGACATCGCCGGTTCACTTGTCATGCTGTTTTCGGCACACGAAGACATCCATTTCATCTACAAGCACGTCACCGATGACGGCGAATACGTCTTCGACACCGATGAAATCAAGGACGCCCTGGACGGCATGTCGATGAAAGACATCCACATCATGCAATATCTGAAAGAAATGATTCAGGAAAACCTGAACGAGATACATTACAACGATTAAACTAACAAGAAACCAACATATTAACTGATTATCGACATTATGACTATCAGACAGATTTCAGAGATTCTAAACGCTAAGATCCTTTGCGGGCAAAGCAGGTTGGACGAGAGTTTCGACTTCGCCTTTGCCTCAGATCTGATGAGCGACATACTTACTTTGGGCGACAGCAATCCTGTCATCTTAACAGGACTCTGCAACATGCAGACCATTCGCACGTGCGAAATGGGCAACCTCGACGTGGTCTGCATCGTGCGCCGGAAGAAAGCCACCGAGGAAATGATAGAAATGGCTGAGGACAACGACATGGTCGTGATGGAATGCGACTATTCTCTGTTCAAATCGTGCGGCTTGCTGTACGAAGCCGGTCTTAAACCGCTTTACTAGGTCATCAACTAAAACAGAACGACATGCATTTCGAATATCAAGTTTACGAAGCCGACTTTGTGAATGCCGGATCTGCCTCGAGCGCGATAAAGAAAACCTTAAAGCAGCTCAACATCAATCCGTCCATAGTGAAGCGCGTCGTCGTAGCCCTTTACGAAGCCGAAGTCAACGCCATAGCTCACGCTTACGGCGGCACCATCTTTGCGGACATCGACCCTGACAAGATCACGATGCGCGTGGTCGACACGGGGCCTGGCATTCCGGATATCGAATGGGCCATGAAGGAAGGCAACTCCACGGCCTCGCCTGAAGTCCGCGACATGGGATTCGGAGCGGGCATGGGACTCCCCAACATCAAGAAAAACGTTGACAAACTTTCAGTCACTTCCAAGGTCGGCGTTGGCACCACGGTGGAAATGACCGTCAACTTCGCATAACCGACTCAAACAAACACAGCAGTATGGGAAAAACACCTTTCTTCCACGCGTTAAGCATCGACACAGACACATGCATTGGCTGCTCGCACTGCATGAAAACCTGTCCCACAGAAGCATTACGGGTCAGAAACGGCAAAGCCGTGATCTTCTCCGACCGTTGCATCGACTGCGGAGATTGCTTCAAGGTCTGCCCTGTTCACGCCATCTTCGTGAAACAAGATGACTTTGACGACATCTTCAACTTTCCATGCCGCGTGGCACTGGTTCCCGCCGTCTTCATGGGGCAGTTCCAACACGACATCTCCGTGTCGAGGATATACCAGATACTGAAAGAGATAGGCTTCACGCACGTCATTGAGACCGAGGCCGCCATTCCGATATATACTGCGGCGAAAAACAGATATGCCGAAGAACATCCAAACATAAGGCCGCTGATATCGACCTTCTGTCCTGCCATAGTGCGGCTTATCCAAGTGAAATTCCCCGGACTGGTAGAGAATCTGATTCCGATAAAAGCGCCAATCGACATCACCGCAATGTACATAAGGCGCAAACTGGAATCGGAAGGAAACTGGAAAAGCAGTGAAATAGGCTTGTTCTACATCACGCCATGTGCGGCGAAAATCGCAGCAGTGAAAAGTCCTGTGGGCGAAGAGAAATCGAGCGTCGACGGCGTGATCAACATGGACTCGCTCTACAACAGGGTGTATAAAAAATACAAGGAGCAGGGCAAAGACTATAACGAGCAGAAATTGCCCGTAGCGCAACTTTCAAGCGACAGCGTGCTCACCTCGCTCACCAACGGCGAACGGCGCCTCTCGTCAGAACTACACTCCTATTCCATCGACGAGATACATAATGTCATCGAGTTTCTCGAAAAAGTGGAAGACGACGAAGTGGAGAATGTGGATTTCCTTGAGTTGCGCGCCTGCGACCAAGGCTGTCCTGGCGGCATCCTCACCTGCGACAACCGTTTCCTGATTTGCGAGCGCATCTTCGCACGCGGACGCAAAATAGCCTCACGTGAACGCAAAGGAGAGCAGACCAAAGACCATGAAGTCGATTTGGAACGCAACTACTTGATGCGCAACATGAAAGTGGGCGAAATCAAGCCCCGTTCCATGTTAATCCTCGACGAAGACATCACGCAGGCTCTTGAAAAGATGAAGAAAATCAACGACATTAGGGTGCTGCTGCCACAGACCGACTGCGGTGTCTGCGGCGCACCGACTTGCGACGCCCTGGCTCAGGATATCGTCTGTCACGATGCCGAACTCACCGACTGCATCTTCATCCAACGCAATCTGGAAGCACGCGGCAACATGGATGTAGATGAATCGTTAAGAATCATGGAGGTGATTTGGGGCGCCGACAAGATGAATGACTACGTCAAGAAGAAGTGATCAACAGAAAGACTTGACAGACAACACTGTGCAGGCTCTTCATGTTCATTGCACCATAAATGACCAGAAAAAAGATTTTACTCACTGGCGCCACAGGCACCATGGGCAACGCTGCCTTACACGAACTGCTGAAGCGTGACGAACGGTTCGATATCACGGTTTTGTCTCTCGACGACAATCGCAGCCAGTTGAAGTTAAAAGGTCTGGACGACAGAATCCGAATCGTTTGGGGCGACTTGGCCTGTTACGACGACGTGGCGAAAGCCGTAAAAGGTGCCGACTACGTGCTTCATGTCGGCGGCATGGTATCGCCTGCCGCAGATTATTTCCCAAAGAAGACCATGTCCGTCAATGTGACGGCCGCACAAAACATAGTGAAAGCGGTGTTGGCGCAGCCCAACGCCGACGACATCAGGGTCTGCTACATCGGTTCGGTGGCGCAGACCGGACACCGCAACCCGCCCGTTCACTGGGGGCGTACCGGCGACCCCATCAACGGTTTTGCGGTATGAAACGTTTGGGAGAGCGGGCTGTGTTCCTATCAACC
>CAYQND010000023.1:0-4499 GCA_964418895.1 uncultured Lentimicrobiaceae bacterium
TTCTTCTTCGTGTAAGGGCTTTTAATCGTACCAAAGTGGAATTGAAATTTGGATTCTTGTTCCTGCTGCAATGACTGATACATCCTTTTAATCGTACCAAAGTGGAATTGAAATAACCACTGAAATTCTGGATGGAAACAGAGAACCCAGCTTTTAATCGTACCAAAGTGGAATTGAAATGTTGTAGATCATGTCGATGGCTACAGCATCATTCAGCTTTTAATCGTACCAAAGTGGAATTGAAATTTCCTGTATGGCTTACAGATTATCATACGCCATCCGTTGATGCGCTGTCAGTCTTCACTTTGTTCCGAAGTATCTTCAGGTATGTTCCTGATAATCAAGATAGTCTTTAGACGCTTTTCCCTAACTCGTAGGCTTCAGTCAAGGCCTTGTGACCGGCGATATCGCCCTTGTTGTTTACGCCGCCAGCGAATACCACACCTTTCAGCGTGGTTTTTCCCAAGCAGTCAACCCAGCCTTGTGTCGCCTTCACAGCGCCTTCCACGGTACTTGGATCGTCTTCCGCAGCCGCGGCAAGCAGATAAACGTCACGGAACTTGTAATCTGAAGAATAGAGCGCATTGGCGCGGTCTATCATCGTCTTCATCTGGCCACTGACGCTAAAGTAATATACCGGTGTAGCCCATACGATGACTTCGGCATTCAGCATCTGCTCGCGGATGATGTCGGCATCGTCGTGGATCACGCAACGCAGCGTCTTCTGACAAGCCAGGCATCCACGGCAGAACGCGATATTCTTGCCGATAAGGCTTACATATTCAACTTGATTGCCGGCTTCATTTGCGCCGCGCATGAACTCCTGCGCCAGCATGTCGGAATTGCCGTCCTTGCGTGGACTTGTGCTGATTACCAATATCTTCTTCATTGTTCTATCTGTTTAATGACAGGTTGTTTTTAATGATGACAAAGTTACAGAAATCCATTGTCTCGAAGGCGGTTTTTGCAAAATATTGGAAGCGAAGATGAGAAGAAATGTGTTTGCGGATTTCTCTGCAATTCAATGGGATGAAACCCAAAACAAAATAGCGTGCAGCCATAGAGCCACACGCTATTAATAGATTGTCCATCAGCAATTTCATTGACTTTGGCTGATGGTCAGGAAATCTTACTTCTTTCTGTATCCGCATTTCGGGCAAACGCCGTTCTCATCGAGGGCTACGCCGCAGGGTGTGTGGTGAGCAGATAAATAAGATGGTTCACACAACAACACCTGCGAATGCTTGGTGTTGGACCACTTTCATTGTTTTATACAAAGAATAAGCATCATCGAAGGATATCTTCTTCGGTGATGCTTTTATTTTGTGAATACCAAATATGGGACTTGAAGTGTAAAAACAGAAAAGTCCTTAATTTATAGGGACCTATTATAAATTACTCAAAGTTGTATTAAGTCTTTTTCAGTCAATTATTTTCCGATGCAGAATATGGTAAGTTCCCCAAAAAAATTACCCCGATTTCTGATTTTTCTACCAATTTTACGGAATGTCGTGCTGTTTTTGCGTTGTCAATACTATCATTTTGTATCAAGCCCGATCAGTGCTATACGGAAACCGATGGTCCAGTCTGTGCTTGCGTAGAAGTAACGGCCGGTCGTGGTAAAAAGGTATGGTTCCGACGAAAACGAATGATAATTGCTTCCGCCTCGTTTAACATATTGCGAACCATTGGTTTGCTGAGGGTCGGTTTGGTCACCGGAATTATAATTACCTCCATAGTCGTCCACCCATTCGTAGGCATTGCCACTCATATCGTAGATGCCCAATTCGTTAGGCGCCTTGGTCTTAACGTTGATAGGCGCATCACTTCCTGAATTTTCTCGCGTCACTGCCACATCATTGATGTTGTTGCTGCCCGAGTACTTGTAGCCCTTGCTTTTGTTTCCACCCTTGGCCGCAAATTCCCATTGTGCTTCGGTGGGCAGAGCGAAGTTCTCATCACTGCCGATAAGATTTTGTTTGTGCACTATTTCGTTGAGTTTGCTGATAAACGTGTGTACATTACTCCACGTAACCGATGTCTTTGGGAGAACAACGCTTCCTCCACCATTTCCCATTACTGCATTCCACAAGGCTTGGGTTACTTCTGTCTCGCCGATAAGATAATCTTTGGTGAGTGTTACCTTGTGTGCGGGCGATTCGCTGAATTCAACATTGGTGTCGGAGGATCCCATTGTGAATGTGCCGTGTTCAACAAATATCATCTTGAATGTTGCACTTTTGATGGTGAATGTGCGCGACTTGTCAGCACCAATTGAGATTGTGTCTTGTTCGCTTACTGTCTCACTTGCGTTAATATTGTTTTCGTCCTCATTAGAACAAGAAGGACATGCCATTGCCGATGTTGTTAGTACCATAGCCATCATTTTAATAAAAATTCTTTTCATGTTAATTTTGTTGAGATGTTATACTTCATATTCTCCATTAGTCTTAAGTTTTCCTCCATAAACAGGAAAAATACTGCTTTCACCATAGTTGGCGATATGCTTGATAGACTTCAGTGTTTCCATGTCGTCAGTCGAAATCTCGAAATCCACTTCGGCGTTGTTGCGCATGTGCTCGGGATTTGCTGTCTTGGGCAAAGGCAGTGTGTTCAGTTGCAGGCAATAACGGATGCACAGTTGCGGAATGCTTACATCGTAGCGTTTTGCCATTGCAGCAATTTCTTCGTTTTTCAGTGCTTCGCCATGTGCTACGGGCGAATAGGCTTCTACTAGAATGCCCTTGCTCTGTGTGTATTCAATTACGTCGAAAGGCGTATTGCTAATATGTGCAAGAATTTGATTGACCATCGGCTTGATGGTGCAATTGTTGAGAATGTTGTCCAAATCGACCTGCTCAAAGTTTGAAACACCAATAGCACGCAGTTTGCCGGCTTTGTAAGCATCTTCGAGCGCGCGCCAAGCTTCGCGATTACCCTCAAAGAAATGTTCTCCTGCGCGGAAATCCGTCCATGGCTGCGGACTGTGAATAATCATCATGTCAATATATTCGAGTCCCATCTTTTGCAGCGAGCCGTCAATGGCGTCGGCAGTTCCGTCGTAAGTCTTGATTGCCGCGTCCAGTTTGGTAGTCACGAAAATGTCTTTGCGTGTAAGCCCGCAAGTGCGCACGCCTTCGCCAACGCCGCGTTCGTTGAAATATCCCTGTGCCGTGTCGATATGTCGATAACCGATTTTGACGGCTTCGCGTACAGACTGCGCCGCCTTGTCGTCGTCAATCATCCATGTTCCCAGTCCCAGTTTCGGAATTTTCACTCCGTTTGAAAGCGTAAATTTTTCGTTCAAAATTTTATTGCTCATCGCTTTTCGATTATATTGTTTCTTTAATGCAAAAGTGAGATAAGATAATGGCTTTGGGCATACCAAAATTACGGATTGTTCAACCATTATTACTTTTTGAAACTTATTAACGGAAAGTTCATTAACTTTGTGAGGATAAAAAATCATGCCATGAGTGATATTCTCAAAATAGATACTATCTCGCAATACAATGACTTGTATGGCATCAAGACGCGTAATCCGTTGGTGGATGTTGTCCATCTGAATACGCCTGAAACACGCCATTCATTTCGCATGACTGTCGGTTTTTATTCCGTTTTTCTGAAAGAAACAAAAGGTTGCGAAATGACCTATGGGCAATCCAAGTACGATTTTGACGCTCAGACAGTGATGGCCATTGCTCCCGGACAGACTGTCGGTTATGCCAACGACTCGATTATACCGCCCAAAACCGTTGGGTTGTTTTTTCATCCCGATTTTATACGGGGGACGTCTTTGGGGCCTAAAATCAAGCAATATTCGTTTTTCTCCTATGAATCCAACGAGGCGTTGCATCTTTCAGACGAAGAACTTCCGGTTTTGAATAATCTGCTGTCCGTCATCGAAACGGAACTGAATCATCCTATCGACAAGCATTCGCGCAGTTTGATTTGCGCCAACATCGAATTGTTGTTAGATTATTGCATGCGTTTTTACGAACGTCAGTTTGTCTCTCGTAGCGACATGAATCGGGATGTGTTGGCGCGTTTTGAGAAATTTCTCGATGGCTACCTCGATTCCGGACTTGCGTCTCAGCAAGGCTTTCCTACGGTGAAATACTTCGCCGATAAAATTTGTCTGTCGCCCAATTATTTCGGCGACCTGGTGAAAAAGGAAACCGGCAAGTCGGCCAAAGAATACATCCTGCTCAAACTGTTCGACGTATCCAAGGAAAGACTGATGGACAAGGAAAAATCCGTTTCCCAGATTGCGGATACGTTGGGTTTTCAATATCCACAGCATTTTATCCGCTTCTTCAAGAAATACGAAGGTATTACGCCAAGTCAATACAGGCGTTAAAAAATCAGAGGTAAGTTCTCCAAAATGGGCTTACTCTGATTACGGATTTTCGTACCATTTTTTACAGGATGAAATTCAAACAAAAAAATAGCGTGCAGCCATAGAGCCACACGCTATTAATAGATTGTCCATCAGCAAT
>CAYQND010000024.1:0-3084 GCA_964418895.1 uncultured Lentimicrobiaceae bacterium
GGTCGCCTTTCATTTTACTGCCAAAGATGAAGTTGCCGTTGAACTTGAACAGCCAATTCTGGTCGGTCTTGTATCCGAAGCTGCCGCCAATGGTATTGTTCACGCCATAATCGAGCTTGGTGTCGAGCGCAGGAAGCTGGAAAGCGTAGGTGGCATCGAACATATAGACGGAGATGGCCTCGTTCTTGGGGCTCTTGATCTTGCTTTGAGAGAATGCCTCAGCCGAGGTAATGGCTAGAAGGACAATCAGTAGTAACGTGTTTCTCATAGTGACATATTCTGTATTTCAAAAACGCAACAGACTTTGCATTATTGCAATTCAGTCGCAAAGATACAAAAGGAAATGGAAAAGAGGAGCGAAATGCGTCGGCACGCCGCGATTCGGCACTTCTTCGGCTTGCTTTGGAACACGATAAGGGAGAAAAGCTTACTTTTGCCCTTTCTTTCACTGACTGAGATGAATGAAGAAGACAAATACAAGGAATACACGTTGCCAAACGGCATCAGGCTGCTTCACAAGGAACGGAAGGGCGAAATCGCCCATCTGGTCCTGATGGTGGAAACCGGATCGAGAGACGAAGAAGACAGCGAGAACGGCCTGGCGCATTGCGTGGAGCACATGATATTCAAAGGCACGGAGAAAAGGAAAGCCTATCACATCCTGAGCTGCCTCGACAATGTGGGCGGCGACCTGAACGCCTTCACCACCAAGGAAGAGACCTGCATTCAGGCATCGTTCCTGAAGCAATACTACCAACGCAGTCTCGACCTGTTTGCCGACCTCGCCTTCCATTCCGTTTTCCCTGAAAACGAACTTGAAAAGGAAAAGGAAGTCATCATCGACGAAATCA
Organism: uncultured Lentimicrobiaceae bacterium; assembly: GCA_964418895.1. Classification (GTDB taxonomy): domain Bacteria; phylum Bacteroidota; class Bacteroidia; order Bacteroidales; family F082; genus Limimorpha. The sequence continues at coordinate 852 of CAYQND010000024.1, forward strand.
ATTCCTACCTGGACTCGCCTGCCGACGAGATCTACGACATGTTCGAAGACATGCTGTTCGAGAATCATCCCTTAGGGCGCAACATTCTGGGCACCACGGAACTGGTAAAATCCATCAAACGCGAAGACATCCTGCGCTTTATGGCGCAACACTACAGCACGCAACAGATGATTTTGGCCACGATAGGCGACATCAGCTTCAATGACTTCAAGCGGCTGGCGGAAACCTATTTCGGCACCCGGCCGAATCAAGGCGTGGAAAAGGCCAGAATCCCTTTCAGCACCTATAAGCCCAAAAACATCACCGCTGAAAGGAACAGCCATCTCAGCCACTGCATGATAGGCGGAATAGCGCCCGAATACAACCATCCGCAGAAGATGCCCATCATCCTGCTGAACAACATCCTGGGCGGTCCGGCGATGAACTCGCGCCTCAGCCTCAACATCCGCGAGAAATACGGCTTCGCCTACACCATCGAGTCACAATACAACGCCTATTCCGATGTGGGACTGGTCAGCGTTTACATGGGTGTGGACCCGAATTCGCTCGACAAGGCCATCGAACTCGTCCACAAGGAACTTGACAAGCTGCGCACACAAAAACTCGGCACCATGCAGCTCTTTCATGCCAAGCAGCAAATCATCGGGCAACTGGTGCTGGGCTACGAGTCGGGCATGAACGAACTGCAGTCCATCGTCAGGTCGGTGCTGCTGAAAGAGCCGTTGGAATACATCCCCGACATCATCGCAAAAGTCGAAGCCGTGAGTGCCGACGACATCATGGACATGGCCAACAAAGTCTTCGACCGCGACCAGATGAGCATGCTGACCTTCAAGGGAAAAGAATGATGGACGACGAACAGCACAGGATAAACGAGTATATCGAGGAGCACTCCACCAAGCCTGATGCAGTGCTGCAAAGCCTGTACCGATACACGAACCTGCACGTGATGAATCCCCGCATGATGTCGGGACAAGTGCAAGGCAAGTTTCTTGAGTTTGTCTGCCGCATGCTGAAGCCGCGCCATGTGCTGGAAATCGGCACGTTCACAGGCTATTCGGCCATCAGCATGGCCAGCGGCCTGCCCGACGGCAGCACACTGACCACCATTGAAGCCAACGAAGAATACGAAGCCATCATCAGAAAACACCTGCACGAAGCCAGACTCGATGACAAGGTGACGCTCATCATTGGCGACGCCAAGCAGATTATTCCCACACTTGACATGGCTTTCGATCTGGTTTTCATCGATGCCGACAAAATCAGTTACCCGGCCTATTACGGACTGGTTTTCGACAAAGTAGCGAAAGACGGCTACATACTGGCCGACAACGTGCTGTGGGAGAACAAAGTGCTTGACGCGCACACGAAGCAGCACGACACCCAAGCCATCAAGGCATTCAACGACATGGTGATGCAAGACGACAGAGTGGAAAACGTGCTGCTGCCCATCCGCGACGGCCTGATGATGATCAGGAAAAAATAGCGCGGGCTCAGTTGGTCTTGAACTTGTACTTCACTTCTTTCAGCTCCACGTTTGCCTTTGCTATCTTATCCTTGAGACCAGACTTATAAGCATCCACCTTGCTTGCCACGTCAGGATCCGCTACGGCGAGAATCTGCGCGGCAAGGATGGCAGCGTTCAGCGAAGCGTTGACGCCCACTGTGGCGACAGGGATTCCAGGAGGCATCTGAATGATGGAAAACATGGCGTCCAGACCGTCGAGCATGCCTTTCACCGGCAAACCGATCACCGGCAACGAGGTGTTGGCGGCGATAACGCCAGGCAGTGCCGCCGCCATGCCAGCAGCGGCAATGATGACTTTCACGCCTCTGTCCTTGGCGCCTTTGGCGAAGGCCTCCACTTGTTCAGGAGTGCGGTGCGCGCTCAAGGCGTTCATCTCGAATGGTATTTCCATGTCGTCGAGGAACTGTGCCGCTTTCTCCAATACGGGAAGGTCTGACGTGCTTCCCATGATGATGCTTATTACTGGTGTCATATTGTTAGTGTTGTTTTATAATTATCTGAACTTCTCAGGCTTGTGGCTTTCTTCAATGGACAATTCTTGAAGATGTCTTCTGAGTCTTATACTTTGGAAACGTCGCACTTGGAAATGTCGCCGTTAAAGTTTGAATCAGAAAACATTTTATACATATTATACACTTTGGAAACGTCTATGTAATCCAGATTTGCATTAATGCCGTTTTTCTCAATGCCGTCTTCTACGAGTTG